>JAHRYV010000010.1:70540-79386 GCA_020621965.1 Curvibacter sp.
AGGGCACCAGCTGGTTGACGTCGGTCTGGCCGTTGATGATGCGCTTGTCGGCGGCCTTGATACGGTGGGTGGAGGTAGCCGCGACGGAGGTGGTCGGCGCCGGCGCGGCGCTCGGCATATGCTGCGCCGTGCGCAGCTGCAGATTTTCAGAGGGAAGCTCGCTCGGGCGGCTGCTCATGGCAGCGCCTGCAAAGTTCGTTGACGATGTGGGCTTGACTTCTTCGTCCCAGGACAACATAGGAGGTTCCAATCAGCGAATTATGGAAGCGACGACGTGAAATGGAAAGTATTCATTCACATCGCCGCCGATTTTGTTGCTCAATAACATCGCATGCAGGTGTAGGTGCTGCGACAGCCTCGCGTACTCACTGGCAGGCTTCGCAGCCCGGGTCGTCGATGGCGCAGAACTTGATGTCGGTCGCCGCAGTGGCCATCTGTGCCTGCGCCGCTGCGGCGGCTGCTTCCAGCGCGCTCATGCCGGTGCTGCCCTGCGCTGCGCTGCCGGAGGAGACGGCGTTGAGACGGCCGGCTGCCACGGTGGACTTCTCGGCCTGGGTGGCCGAGGTGGTGCGCAGGTAGTAGGTGGTCTTCAGACCGCGCAGCCAGGCCAGCTTGTAGGTGTCGTCCAGCTTCTTGCCGGAGGCGCCGGCCATGTAGATGTTGAGCGACTGGGCCTGGTCGATCCACTTCTGGCGCCGCGAGGCGGCCTCCACCAGCCATTGCGGCTCGACCTCGAAGGCGGTGGCGTACAGGGCCTTGATCTCCTGCGGTACGCGGTCGATCGGCTGCAGCGAGCCGTCGAAGTGCTTGAGGTCCATGACCATGACGTCGTCCCACAGGCCCAGGCGCTGAGGTCGCGCACCAGGTAGTGGTTGATCACGGTGAACTCGCCCGACAGGTTGGACTTGACCGAGAGGTTGCCGAAGCACGGCTCGATCGAGGCGTCCACGCCAATGATGTTGGAGATGGTCGCGGTCGGGGCGATGGCCACGCAGTTGGAGTTGCGCATGCCGTCGGCCGCGATCTTGCGGCGCAGCGCATCCCAGTCCAGGGTGGCGGAGCGGTCCACTTCGACATAACCGCCGCGGGCTTTGGCCAGCAGGTCCAGCGTGTCCAGCGGCAGGACGCCCTGGTCCCACAGCGAGCCGCGGTAGCTGGAGTACTTGCCGCGCTCGCGGGCCAGCTCGGTCGAGGCCCAGTAGGCGTGGTAGCAGACCGCCTCCATGGACTGGTCGGCGAAGGCCACGGCAGCGTCGCTGGCGTAGGGGATGCGCAGTTCGTACAGCGCGTCCTGGAAGCCCATGATGCCCAGGCCCACGGGGCGATGGCGCAGGTTGGAGTCGCGCGCCTTCTTGACGGCGTAGTAGTTGATGTCGATCACGTTGTCCAGCATGCGCATGGCCGTGGAGATGGTCTTCTTCAGCTTGTCCTGATCGATGGCACCGTTCTTCAGGTGCTGGCGCAGGTTGACCGAGCCCAGGTTGCAGACCGCGGTTTCGGTGTCGCTGGTGTTGAGCGTGATCTCGGTGCACAGGTTGGACGAATGGACCACGCCGGCATGCTGCTGCGGCGAGCGCACGTTGCAGGCGTCCTTGTAGGTGATCCAGGGGTGGCCGGTCTCGAACAGCATGGAGAGCATCTTGCGCCACAGGTCGGTGGCCGGCACCGTCTTGCTGGGCTTGATCTCGCCGCGTTTGGCCTTGGCTTCATAGACCACGTAGGCCTTTTCGAAGTCGGCGCCGAACAGGTCGTGCAGGTCAGGCACGTCGGAGGGCGAGAACAGGGTCCACTCGCCCTTTTCCATCACCCGGCGCATGAACAGGTCGGGGATCCAGTTGGCCGTGTTCATGTCGTGCGTGCGGCGGCGGTCGTCGCCGGTGTTTTTGCGCAGTTCCAGGAATTCCTCGATATCGAGGTGCCAAGTTTCCAGGTAGGTGCAGACAGCGCCCTTGCGCTTGCCGCCCTGGTTGACGGCCACGGCCGTGTCGTTGACCACCTTGAGGAAGGGCACCACGCCCTGAGATTCGCCGTTGGTACCCTTGATGTGGCTGCCCAGCGCGCGAACGCGCGTCCAGTCATTGCCCAGGCCGCCAGCGAACTTGGACAGCAGGGCGTTTTCCTTGATCGACTCATAGATGCCATCCAGGTCGTCAGGCACGGTGGTGAGATAGCAGGAAGAAAGCTGCGAACGCAGTGTTCCGCTGTTGAACAGCGTGGGCGTGCTCGACATGAAGTCGAAGCTGGAGAGGACTTCGTAGAACTCGATGGCGCGGGCCTCTCGGTCAATTTCATTCAACGACAGTCCCATGGCCACGCGCATGAAGAATGCCTGTGGCAACTCGATGCGGTTCTTCTTCACGTGCAGGAAATAGCGGTCGTAGAGCGTCTGCAGGCCGAGATAGTCGAATTGCAGGTCGCGCTCAGCCTTGAGTGCCGCCCCCAGCCGCTGCAGGTCGTACTGGAGCAGGCGCTCGTCGAGCAGGTCGTTCTCTACCCCCTTCTTAATGAACTGGGGGAAATAATCCACGTAGCTTTGCGCCATGTCGGCAGGTGCGACTTCGCGGCCAAGGACTTCCCGCACGATGGTGTGCAGCAGCAGGCGTGCGGTGGCGTAGGTGTAGTCGGGGTCTTTCTCGATCAGGGTACGGGCCGCGAGAATCGAGGCCTTGTACACCTCTTCCATCGGAACGCCGTCGTACAGGTTGCGCATGGTCTCCGCCAAGATCGGCTGTGCCGACACATCGGCGCCCAGGCCGGTACAGGCCGATTCGATGAGGGCCTGCAGGCGGGCAAGGTCCAGCGCGACGCGTTCGCCGCCGTCAAGCACGTGCAACTGCGGGGCTGCCGGCAACTGCTCTTCGCTGTGGCGGGCGCGTTCCTGGGTACGGCGTTCGCGATACAGAACGTAGGCGCGGGCAATTTCGTGGTGGCCGCTGCGCATCAGGCCGAGTTCCACCTGGTCTTGGACGTCTTCTATATGGAAGGTGCCGCCGCCCGGCCGCGAGCGCATGAGCGCGCGGGTCACGTTGTGGGTGAGCGTATCCACGACCTCGCGCACGCTTGCAGACGCAGCACCCTGCGTGCCATGCACGGCGAGGAAGGCCTTCATCATGGCGACCGCGATCTTCTGGGGCTCGAAAGGTACGACGGCCCCGTTGCGCCGGATGATCTGGTAATGGGTCAGTGCATGGGACGCTTCGGGGGCGTTGGGTGCCGGTGCCTGAGGGGGCGCGGCGTGGGTCGGCGGGGTGTTCAAAGCAGCTTGCATGGGGGTCCTCTTCTGTGGGCTGTCCGGGATGGGCTGACGGGCTGAAAAGCTGTCGCGGCGAGCGGTGGCATGTCACGGCGACGTGGGCATTGCACACTATATATGGTGTGTCTTAAGCATTCAAGACACTACCGGTAGTGTATCCCCTCAATGAAAACCTTAATCTGAAACAGCCTGTACGGCGCCGGCCACGGATGCCGGCAAGCCGTCCTGCAGGCCCCATGCGGCCGGCATTTCATGACAGAGATCAAGCGATCATGCGGTGTGCGAGCGCTTTTTTGAGGGTTGGCCGCGTCAACGCTGAACCCTTGTTTTCGTGCGCAATTGCAAGGTGATTGCAAGCAATGATGTTTGCCTGCGACAACCCTTGCCGTCAGGGGGCGTCGGGCTTCTTGCTGGTTTCGGCGGGGAATCGCGCGCGCGGCCAGTCCAGCAGGCGCTGCAGGTGGGTCCAGTCAAACCCTTCGCCCGGATCGCGCTTGCGTCCTGGAGCAATATGCTCGTGCCCGGCCACATGGGCCACGGGATAGCGCTTCCCGATGTCAATGCACAGCTGGGCGAGCGCTTCGTACTGCGCGGCCTCGAAAGTCAGTCCTTCGAGCCCTTCGAGTTCGATGCCAATGGAGTCATCGTTGCATTGGGAGCGTCCCCGGTAGCATGACTGGCCCGCGTGCCAGGCGCGCTGGTCGCAGTCGACGAATTGCCAGAGGGCCCCACTGCGTTCGATGAAGAAGTGCGATGACACCTTCAGTCCGCGAATGCTCTGGAAGTAAGGATGTGCGTCCCAGTCCAGGGTGTTGGCAAACAATTGCTGCACGGCACCGTTGCCATAGTGGCCGGGCGGAAGGCTGATGGAATGAACAACGACCAGGTCGATGCTGGCATCTGTCGGACGCGGGCCGAAGTTGGGAGAGGGCTGCAGGCGTGCGCGCCGGTGCCAGCCGCCCTCCCAGGGGGTGGCTGCGTCAGCCCAGATCGTCATGCGTGTCGTTGTCGTTGGGCGCGGAGATATTCAGCCGCGCGATGCGGTAGCGAATCTGCCGCAGGCTGATGCCCAGCCGTGCTGCGGTGGCCGTGCGGTTGAAGCCGGACTCGCGCAGCGCGCGCACGAGGATGTCGCGCTCCTGCTGGTCGAGCCACGCCTGAAGATCGTTGGGCAGTGTGGCACACGGCACGGTGCCCCCACCACCAGCGCCGGAGGGTAATTCGGCGGGAATGGCTGAGGCTGCGGTCGTAGCAGTTGCCAGCGCCCCGGGTGCGACGGTCGGGGGCCGGTGGCTGACGGTGTCGAGCCCGGGCGCGGAGCACTCCACCTGCAGTTCGTCCCCTTCGCTGAGTGCCACGGCACGGTGCAGCAGGTTCTCCAGTTCGCGCACGTTGCCCGTGAGCGGATGGCTGGCAATGGCGCCGAGCGCACGTTCGGTGAGCCTGGGCGGCGGATAACCCGACTCTTGCGCAATACGGGCCAGCAACGCAGTGCAAAGGGCTGGCAGGTCTTCCCGGCGCTCTCGCAGCGGAGGAATGACGATTTCGATGACGTTGAGGCGGTAATAGAGGTCCTGGCGGAACCGGCCCGACTGCACGTCGGCGGCCAAGTCGCGGTGGGTGGCGCTGACGATGCGCACGTCCACGGTCTCTTCCTGGGTCGAGCCGAGGGGGCGCACGCTGCGCTCCTGGATGGCGCGCAATAGCTTCGATTGCATCGCCAGGGGAAGGTCGCCGATTTCATCGAGAAATAAGGTGCCGCCGCGCGCTGCCTGGAAGTAGCCATCGCGGTCCTGGCTGGCGCCCGTGTACGACCCCTTGCGGGCACCGAAAAATTCGGCCTCAAGCAGGTTTTCGGGAATGGCTCCGCAGTTGACGGCGACGAGCGGCCCGTCGGCGCGCTGGCTGCTGGCGTGCAACGCCTGGGCGACCAGTTCCTTGCCGGTTCCGGACTCGCCGTGGATGAGCACGGGGGCCATGCTGCGGGCCACCTTGGCGATGCGCTGCTTGACGTTGCCGATGGCCTCGGACTCCCCGACCAGCCTGTTCAGTGCCGAGGCTGGTGCGCTGCCGGCTGCATCGTGTGCCGCGGTCGTCCGCGCCGATGGCGCGCGCGGGGCGCGCGGCGGAGGGACACCACCTGTCCCTTGAACTGCGGATGCGACCACTGATCTGAATTGCTTGAGATCCACTGGCTTGGTCAGGTAGTCGAACGCCCCCGAGCGCAGGGCTTCGACGGCATTTTCTGCCGATCCGTAAGCGGTCATGACCACGCAGCGCTCGCGGCGTTGCTGATCGCGCAGGTCTTGCAGCAGCTCCATGCCATAGCCGTCCGGCAGGCGCATGTCGGTGATCACGGCATCAAAGCGGTGGTCCCGGAGTTGATGCCGCGCCTCCTCCACGCTGGAGGCGGTTTCCACCCGGTAGCCCTCGCGCAGAAGGGTGAGTTCGTAGAGGGTGCGCAGGTCGGGCTCGTCGTCCACGACGAGGATGGAGGCAGCAGGGGCGTTCATGGCTTGGTGAGCAGATCAGACCACGATTGTGTCAAAGAGCGTGGCGGGCTCGGACGGGCGCGTATTGCGGCGAAAGCCCACCGTGAAAGTGTTGCCGCCGGTTTCGCCGCGCCGCGTGGTCAGGGTGAGCCGCTGGTAGGCGATGGATGCGCCATGGCGCTGGCAGAGCTCGCGGCAGATATACAGACCCAATCCGCTGGAGCGGCTTTCCGAGGAGAAGAAGGGCTCGAACAGGTGCCGTTCCACCGATTTATCCATGGGGGCTCCGTCGCTCCACACCTGCATGCTGATGAGGCCCGAAGGATCGACCCGCGTGGTGACCGACAGCGAATCGTCTTCATCGCCCTTGTAGCGCAGTGCGTTGTCCAGCAGGTTGAACAACACGCGGCGCAGATGCTCGGTGTCGAACTCCACCTGGGTTCCCGGGGCCATCAAGGAAATGGTGGCGCGCCGATGTGCCGGGTCCTGGCGCTGCCAGTCGGCCCAGATCTGGGCCACGGTTTCATCGAGCATCAGCGTGGCGGCGGGGGCGTGGCTGATCTGGTGCTGGACGCGGGCGATGTCGAGCACCTCCTCGGCGATGCGTGCCAAGCGGTCGGCGTTCTGCTGCACCATGTGCGCCAGCCGCTTCTGACCCGGGTCGTGCAGGTCTTCCTCCAGCAGGGCATTGGCCTGCACGATCGCCGCGAGCGGGTTGCGTATTTCATGGGCCACGGCGGCCGACATGCGGCCCATGGCGGCGAGCTTCTCCGTGCGCAACCGTGCCTCGAGTTCGCGCAGGTCATGCAGAAACATCACACACAGGCGTTCGACCGGGTCCTTGACGGATTCCTTGCGCGAGGCCGTGAG
This sequence comes from Curvibacter sp., assembly GCA_020621965.1. GTDB lineage: Bacteria > Pseudomonadota > Gammaproteobacteria > Burkholderiales > Burkholderiaceae_C > Hylemonella. The sequence continues at coordinate 77,156 of JAHRYV010000010.1, forward strand.
CCATGTGCGCACATGCAGCCCCGTGGGGCTTTGTCCAGGGTGCAGAAGGTCGGCATCGGCCGTGAGGGGGTGCTCCTGGCGAAACGTGCGTTGCGCCAGGGTTACCAGCGGTTCCCAGGCGGGGGCCTCGCGCAGGGCAAAGGGTGGCGCCAGTCCGGTGGGGCCGCCCAGCAGCAGCAGCGCGGCTGGATTGGCAATGCGCACGATGTCCTCGGTATCGATCACCAGCACGCCGTCGGTGAGGTGTTCGATCACCAGCGCGTTCACCTGCGACTGCACCCTTGCGACCATCTGGCTTTGCCGGGCCAGTTGCTGTTCGCGCGCCAGACGCACGGACAACTGGTGCACCAGGTAGGTGATGATGAAATAACCGGTACCGGCGAGCGCGCTTTGCAGATAACGCTGGGCCTCGTCTCCCGCAGTGTGAAGGCCTTGCCACCAGGCCCAGGCCAGCAGCAGCAGTGTGACACCCGCCGTGGTGCCCAGCGCCAAGGTCAGCGTGCCCAGAACCGCCGCCATCAGGATGGGAACGCCAAACAGCGGCGTGTAGTTCATGGCTCCAGGCTGCAGGAGCTGAAGTGCACTGACCGCCAGCAGGTCAACACCGATGAAGGGGAGCCATTGCGGGCCTGCGGTGGGCGAAGGTGGTGCAGCGCCTGCCAGTGCGCGCACCGCAAGGGTGGCGGCCAGGTAGGCCACGCATACCGCAAGGGCTGCGGGCTCGGGAATCAGGTTGACGAACTGCCCCAGCCCCTGCAGAACCAGCAAGGCCAGCGCCACCATGACGCGGCCCGTGAGGAACCCGCGCCACAGGCGCACAAAGGGGGCATCCGCCGCAGAAAAGGAGGTGGCGGGCTGAAACGGCATGGCGTCAGACGCTGTGTTGGCGCCTGTGTTCAGCGCAGCAGTACGCCTGGTCTCCAAGCATCAGCGCCTCGGAGCGCGGGAAATGCACGCCGCAATGGTGGCAGGTGGCCATGGCCTGGGGCGCGCCCGGTGCGCGGGGCTTGGTATCTTCACGGCGGGCGCCCGGTCCGGCGCCGCGGCCGCTGCGCCAGATGCCGATCACCACAGCGAGCACCACCAGCAGGACAAGGTATTTCATGCGCTACGGCCCAGCACCACTTCCAGTACGAAGCGCGAGCCCACGTACGCTAGCAGCAAAAGCCCGGCGCCCGCGTAGAGCATGCGCACGGCAATGCGGCCGCGCCATCCAAAGCGTGAGCGGCCGATCAGCAGCGCAGCAAAAGTGAGCCACGAGAGCAGCGAGAACACCGCCTTGTGGTCCCAGCGGCCCGCATGGCCGTAGAGCACCTCGCCAAACAGCCAGCCTGCCAGCAGGGTGGCGGTGAGCAGCACGAAGCCGGCGGTGACGAAGCGGAAGGTCAGCCGTTCAAGGGTGAGCAGCGGGATGCCGTTCTGCGGATCTTCTGCCTGGCGGATGTGGCGCTCGGCGCGCGTCATGAGCCAGGCATGCACCACTGCAGCAGCGAAAAGCCCGTAGCAGGCGATGCCCAGGGCCAAGTGAAGCGGTAGCCATGCCGATGCGGCCACATGCAGGGGCTGGCCTGGAAACAGCACTGCCAGCACCACTGCCAGCGCGCCCAGAGCCGCGAGCATCCAGCGGGCCTGCAATTGGGGAAAGAGTTGGCGCTCGACGGCATACACCGTGAGCACGAGCCACGCCGTCATCGACAGGGCTGGCGCGAAGCCAAAGCGCGGCGCGCCGCCCCACAGTCCCCAGACCAGGGTGGCGGCATGCAGCACCCAGGCCAGCAGCAGTGCGTTGCGCGCCGCGATCGCGTTCAAGCGGGCGGAAGCCACCGCGGGCACGGCGTACGCGGCGGATGCGGCAAGTGCCAATAGCCAGCTGACAGGGGAAGCACTGGGTAAAATCATGGGTCACAGTTTAGCCTTTCGCCCCACCGCCAACGCCTTGGCGGGTCCGCGCGCCGCCGGCAGTCGCGGGCACTACCGGAATACCTCCTATGGCCTCCGCCCTTACCGACAAACTCACCCGCCTCGTCAAGGAGATGCGCGGCCAGGCCCGCATCACCGAGTCGAACGTGCAGGACATGCTGCGTGAAGTGCGCATGGCGCTGCTCGAGGCCGACGTGGCCCTGCCTGTGGTGCGCGACTTCATCGCCCGCGTGAAAGACAAGGCACTGGGCCAGGAGGTGCTGGGCTCGCTCAAGCCCGGGCAGACGCTGGTCAGCATCGTCAACCGCGAA
>JAHRYV010000072.1 GCA_020621965.1 Curvibacter sp.
TGGCAGTTCGGCGACTACCTCGGCATCGGTGCCGGCGCGCACGGCAAGCTGAGCTTCGCCCACCGCGTCGTGCGCCAGGTGCGCACGCGCGAGCCGCGGCTGTACATGGAGCGTGCCCTGGCGGGCGACGCCGTCGCGCAGGAAGAGGATGTCAAGCGGGCCGATCTGCCCTTTGAGTACCTGCTCAACGCGCTGCGGCTGCGCCAGGGTTTTGCGCTCGCCGAATTCAGCGAGCGCACCGGCCTGGCCATCACGGCGATTGCGCGTCAGCTCGAGGAGGCCGAGCGCCGTGGCTGGGTTACACGCGACCTGCAGCGCGTGCAACCGACACCACGCGGTTTCGATTTCTTGAGTGACTTGCAGGGGCTGTTTCTGCCCGATCCCGACTGAGTCGGGAGACGATCCGCTGCGGGACCCGGCCAGGCGGCCGCTGGATGCTCAGCGGCGCTGGGATGCTGCAGGCGCAGGCGCTCTGTGGTGGCGGAGGCGGTGAGATTCGAACTCACGAACGGTTGCCCGTTGCCGGTTTTCAAGACCGGTGCAATCGACCACTCTGCCACACCTCCGGACGCCGCAATTCTACCTGTGAGCCGGCGGGACAAGGCCGGCCCCAGACAAACAGCCCCGGCACGCTGGCGCGGGCCGGGGCTGTTGCATCAGCCGTGCAGGACGGGCGTGAGCCTCAGGCGTCGGGTGCCACCTTGTGGTTGGCCAGGGCCTCGATGGCCTTCACCAGGGCCGAGTGGTCGGCTTGGTCGTGGCCCAGGGCGGCGCAGGCCTGCATCAGCTGCGCGGCGTTGGCGGTCTGCGGCAGCGCCATCTTCAGCGACTTTGCGCCTTGCAGGGCCAGGTTCAGGTCCTTCTGGTGCAGCGCGATGCGGAAGCCCGGGTTGAAGGTGCGTTTGACCATGCGCTCGCCGTGCACTTCCAGGATGCGCGAGGAGGCGAAGCCGCCCATCAGTGCCTGACGCACCTTGGCCGGGTCGGCGCCGGCCTTGGAGGCGAACACCAGCGCTTCGCTGACGGCGGCGATGTTGAGCGCCACGATGATCTGGTTGGCCACCTTGCAGGTCTGGCCGGCGCCGTTGCCGCCGATCAGGGTGATGTTCTTGCCCATCAGCTCGAACAGAGGTTTCACTTTCTCGAACACGGCCTCGTCGGCGCCGACCATGATGGTCAGCGATGCGGCCTTGGCGCCGACTTCACCGCCGGAGACCGGCGCGTCCACGTAGTCGCAGCCCAGGGCATTGATCTTCTTGGCGAACTCCTTGGTGGCGATCGGGTCGATGGAGCTCATGTCCACCACGACCTTGCCCTTGGCGCCCTTGAGGCCCTGGGAGATGCCGTTCTCGCCGAAGAGCACCTTCTCCACGTCGGGGGTATCGGGCACCATGGTGAAGATGATGTCGGCGCGCTCGGCCACGCCCGCGGGCGTGGTGCACACGGTGGCGCCGGCGTCCACCAGCTCCTGCGGCACCTTGCTGCGGGTGTTGACGAACAGCACGTGGCCGCCCTTGATGAGGTTCATCACCATGGGGGTGCCCATGATGCCCAGGCCGACGAAGCCGAGTTTGAGTCCGGATTTGGTCATGTCAGTTCTCTGTCTCTCAATGTTGAATTACTTGGTCAGGGTCTTGAGCCAGCCCAGGCCTTCCACCGTGGTGGTCTTGGGCTTGTACTCGCAGCCGATCCAGCCGGTGTAGCCGATGGCGTCGAGGTGGCGGAACAGGAAAGGATAGTTCATCTCGCCGGTGCCGGGCTCGTTGCGGCCCGGGTTGTCGGCCAGCTGCACGTGGGCGATGCGCGCCAGGTGCTTCTGCACGGTGGCGGCCAGCTCGCCCTCCATGCGCTGGGCATGGTAGAGGTCGTACTGGATGTACAGGTTGTCGCTGCCCACCTCGTCCAGGATGGCGGCGGCCTGGGCCGTGTAGTTCAGGAAGAAGCCGGGAATGTCGTAGCTGTTGATCGGTTCGATCAGCAGCTTGAGGCCGGCGGCCTTGAGGTTGTCGGCGGCGAATTTCAGGTTGGCCACGAAGGTGGCGTGCGCCTGCTCGCGCGTGACGCCGGCGGGCACCTTGCCGGCCAGGCAGTTCACCTGCGGGCAACCCAGGGCCTTGGCGTATTCGATGGCCTGGTCCACACCCTTGCGGAACTCCTCCACGCGGTCCGGGTGGCAGGCGATACCGCGCTCACCCGCGTCCCAGTTGCCGGCCGGCAGGTTGTGCAGGACCTGCTTGAGGCCGTGCTTCTTGAGCAGGTCGGCCAATTCCTTCTTGTCAAAGGCGTAGGGGAACAGGTATTCCACCGCCTCGAAGCCGGCCGCCTTGGCTGCGGCGAAACGCTCCAGGAAGGGCATTTCGTTGAACAGCATGGTCAGGTTGGCTGCAAATTTAGGCATGTCATTCACTCCGTCATAGCAAAGAGGGCCGGCATGCGCCGGCCCCGGGGTACTCAGGTTCAGGGGATCAGGCCGGCGCGCCGACGCGCTTGTCCTGGACTTCCTCGAACTCGATGATATTGTCAATCTCGGTGCCCATGGCGATGTTGGTCACGCGCTCCAGAATCACTTCGATCACCACCGGTACGCTGAACTCGGTCATCAGCTGCTCGGCGCGGGCGATGGCCGGGGCCAGTTCGCTCGGGCTGTGCACGCGGATAGCCTTGCAGCCCAGGCCCTCGACCACCTTGATGTGGTCCACGCCGTAGCCCTGGGCTACCGGGTCGCCCGCAGTGTTGATGTTCTCGAAGGCCAGCTGCACGCAGTAGTCCATCTCGAAGCCGCGCTGGGCCTGACGGATCAGGCCGAGATAGGAGTTGTTCACCACGATGTGGATGTAGGGCAGCTTGAACGAACTGCGCGCCCACGGCCAGCTCCTCGATCATGAACTGGAAGTCGTAGTCGCCGGACAGGGCCACGATCTTGCGGCTCGGGTCGGCGGCGCGCACGCCCAGGGCGGCGGGCACGGTCCAGCCCAGCGGGCCGGCCTGGCCGCAGTTGATCCAGTGGCGCGGCTTGTAGACGTGCAGCATCTGGGCGCCGGCGATCTGCGACAGACCGATGGTGCTGACGTAGCAGACGTCCTTGCCGAAGGCTTCCACCATGCCCTGGTAGACGCGGTGCGGCTTCATGGGCACGTTGTCGAAGTCGGTCTTGCGCAGCATGGTTTCCTTGCGGCCCAGGCACTCGGCGGCCCAGGCCTTGCGGTCGGCCAGCTTGCCGGCGGCCTTCCACTCCTTGGCGACCTGCACGAAGAGCTCCAGCGCGGCTTTGGCGTCCGACACGATGCCGTAGTCGGGCGAGAACACGCGGCCGATCTGGGTGGGCTCGATGTCCACGTGCACGAACTTGCGGGCCTTGGTGTAGACCTCGACCGAGCCGGTGTGGCGGTTGGCCCAGCGGTTGCCGATGCCCAGCACGAAGTCGGAGGCCAGCATCGTGGCGTTGCCATAGCGGTGGCTGGTCTGCAGACCGCACATGCCGGCCATCAGCGGGTGGTCGTCGGGGATGGTGCCCCAGCCCATCAGCGTGGGCACGACCGGCACGCCGGTGAGTTCGGCGAACTCCACCAGCAGCTCGGAAGCGTCGGCGTTGATGATGCCGCCACCGGCCACCAGCAGCGGGCGGGCCGACTCGTTGAGCATGGTCAGGGCCTTCTCGGCCTGGGCGCGGGTGGCGGCCGGCTTGTAGGCGGGCAGGGAGGAATAGGTCTCGGGATCGAACTCGATCTCGGCCATCTGCACGTCGAAGGGCAGGTCGATCAGCACCGGGCCCGGACGGCCCGAGCGCATCAGGTGGAAGGCCTGCTGAAGGCGCGCGGCACCTGGGCCGGCTCGCGCACGGTGACCGACCACTTGGTCACCGGCTTGGAGATGGACTCGATGTCCACGGCCTGGAAGTCTTCCTTGTACAGGCGGGCACGCGGTGCCTGGCCGGTGATGCACAGAATCGGAATGGAGTCGGCCTGGGCCGAGTACAGGCCGGTGATCATGTCGGTACCGGCCGGGCCGGAGGTGCCGATGCACACGCCGATGTTGCCGGCGTGGGCGCGGGTGTAGCCCTCGGCCATGTGCGAGGCGCCTTCCACGTGGCGCGCCAGGATGTGGCTGATGGTGCCCTGCTTGCGCAGCGCGGCGTACAGCGGGTTGATGGCCGCGCCGGGGACGCCGAAGGCTTGCGTGACGCCTTCCTTCTCCATCACCCAGACGGCGGCTTCGATGGCTTTCATTTTGGCCATGGTGAGTACTCCTCGAATTTCAAAGCGATGGCGGACTGTAAGAATTCCAGGGGACTTGCGGAAGGCGGCTGGAGTCCATAACATCTATTCCGGATTGGAATGAATAAGGCGTAGGTAATGGATCGATTGCAGGCCATGAATGTGTTTGTGCGGGTGGTGGAAACCGGCAGCTTTTCCAAGGCGGCCAAGGAGTTCGCCATCACCCAGCCCACGGTGACCAAGATGGTGGCGGCCACCGAAGAGCGGCTCAAGGTGCGCCTGCTCAACCGCAATACCCGCGGCGTGAGCGTCACCGAGTCTGGGGCGCTGTATTACGAGAAGTGCAAGGTCATCGTGCGCGAGTCCGACGAGGCCGACAACATCGTGCGCCTGCGCCAGACCCAGGCCCAGGGCCTGCTGCGCATCGGCACCTCGGTGGCCTTCGGGCGGCGCGTGGTGACGCCGCTGGCGCTGGAGTTCATGGCCAAGCACCCGCAGGTTCTGCTGGACCTGAGCTTTGAGGACCGCTATACCGACCTGGTGGCCAACGGCATCGACCTGGCCATCCGCATGGGCAAGCTGGCCGACTCCACGCTGGGGGCGCGCTTTCTGGGTGTCAACCCCTGGCTGATGGTGGCTTCGCCCAAGTACCTGCGCAAACACGGCACGCCGAAACAGGCTGCGGATCTCAGCCGGCACCCGGCCCTGATCTACAGCAGCGTGCTGGGCGACGACGTCTGGCGCCTGACGACGCCCAAGGGCGAGACGGTGACGGTGCCGGTGGCCGGCCGCCTGCGCTCCAACAACCTGTCAGCGGTGCTGGCGGCGGTGCGCAACGATTTCGGCATCGCGGCCATGCCGCGTTACGTCGCCAGCAACGCGCTCAAGTCCGGCCAGGTGGTGGAGGTGCTCAAGGGGCATACCCTGCCGGAGCAGGAGATCCACGCCGTGTACCCTTCACCCAAGCTGGTGCCGGGCAAGGTGCTGGCCTTCATCGCCTTCCTGCAGGCGCGGCTGGGGGATAGGTGGTGGGACGACCTGCCCAAAGCCTGAAACTTGCGAATAAATCTACTGCGCGACCCGATCGCCGCGTTGGGCGGTGCTCGGAATCCTC
>JAHRYV010000011.1 GCA_020621965.1 Curvibacter sp.
ACCAGACCGTGCTGGCCAACGAGCAGGTCATCGACGGCCGCGGCTGGCGCACCGGTGCCCTGGTGGAAAAGCGCGAGATCCCGGGTTATTACCTGAAGATCACCGACTACGCGCAGGAGCTGCTGGACCACGTGCAGATCGGCAACGAGAAAGCCACGCTCAACGGCTGGCCCGAGCGCGTGCGCTTGATGCAGGAGAACTGGATCGGCCGCAGCGAGGGCGTGCGTTTCGCCTTCACGCACGACATCAAGGGTGCGGACGGCCAACTGATCGGTGACGGCAAGATGTACGTCTTCACCACGCGCGCCGACACCATCATGGGCGTGACCTTCTGCGCCGTGGCGCCGGAGCACCCGCTGGCCCAGCATGCCGCGAAGTCCAACCCGAAGCTGGCGGCCTTCATCGAGGAGTGCAAGCGCGGTGGCACTACCGAGGCCGAGCTCGCGTTGAAGGAAAAAGAAGGTCAGCCCACGGGCCTCTACGTCAAGCACCCGCTGATCGACGAGCAGGTCGAGGTCTGGGTCGGCAACTATGTGCTCATGAGCTACGGCGACGGCGCCGTCATGGGCGTGCCGGCGCACGACGAGCGCGACTTCGCCTTTGCGCTGAAGTACCAGCTGCCGATCCGCCAGGTGGTGCACGTCGACGGTCAGCACTACGACTACCACCACTGGCACGACTGGTACGCCGACAAGGCCAAGGGCGTGACCATCAATTCCGACACCTTCAGCGGTCTGGGTTACCAGGAAGCCGTGAACGCCGTGGCCCACGCCCTGCAGGTGCGTGGCCTGGGCGAGAAGAAGACCACCTGGCGCCTGCGCGACTGGGGCGTCAGCCGCCAGCGCTACTGGGGCACGCCGATCCCCATCATCCACTGCGACAGCTGTGGTTCCGTGCCGGTGCCGGAAAAGGACCTGCCCGTGGTGCTGCCGCAGGACCTGGTGCCCGACGGCAGCGGCAACCCGCTGAACAAATGCGAGGCCTTCCTCAAGGTCGACTGCCCCTGCTGCGGCAAGCCGGCACGGCGCGAGACCGACACCATGGACACCTTCGTGGACTCGTCCTGGTACTTCATGCGCTACTGCGACCCGAAGAACGAGGCCAAGATGGTGGCCGAGGGCGCAAAGTACTGGATGCCGATGGATCAATACATCGGCGGCATCGAACACGCCATCCTGCACCTGCTGTACGCGCGCTTCTGGACCAAGGTCATGCGCGACCTGGGCCTGGTCAAGGTCGACGAGCCCTTCACCAAGCTGCTCACGCAGGGCATGGTGCTCAACCACATCTACTCGCGCCGCACGGAAAAAGGCGGCAAGGAGTACTACTGGCCGCACGACGTCGAGCATGTGCTGGACGAAGGCGGCAAGATCGTCGGCGCCAAGCTCAAGAACGCGGTGGGCGACCTGCCCGTGGGCACGGCCATCGACTACGAGGGCGTGGGCACCATGTCCAAGTCCAAGAACAACGGCGTCGACCCGCAGGACCTGATCGAGAAATACGGCGCCGACACGGCGCGCCTGTACACCATGTTCACCGCGCCGCCCGAGGCCACGCTGGAGTGGAACGACGCCGCGGTCGAGGGCAGCTACCGCTTCCTGCGCCGGGTCTGGAACTTCGGTGTCAAGCTCGCCGGCCTGGCCCCGACGGTCGCCAGCGTGCAGCAGCTCAAGGACGTCACCTTCGGCAAGGAAGCCAAGGCCCTGCGGCTGGAGATCCACGGCGTGCTCAAGCAGGTCGACTACGACTACCAGCGCATGCAGTACAACACCGTGGTCTCCGGCGCCATGAAACTGCTCAACGCGCTGGAGGACTTCAAGGCCACCGGCACGCCGGGCGCCGAGGTGGCGCTGGTCGAGGGCTTCGGCATCCTCCTGCGCTGCCTGTACCCGGCCACGCCGCACGTCACCCATGTGCTGTGGAGCGAGCTGGGTTACGCCGCTGTGCAGGGCGAACTGCTGGACGCACCCTGGCCGCAGGTGGACGCAGCCGCGCTGCAGCAGGACGAGGTCGAGCTCATGCTGCAGATCAACGGCAAGCTGCGCGGCGCCATCCTGGTGCCGGCCGGCGCCTCCAAGGAAACCATCGAGGCCATCGCCGTGGCCAGCGAGCCGGTACAGACCCAGGCCCAGGGCGGGGCGATCAAGCGGGTCATCGTGGTGCCGGGGCGCCTGGTCAACGTGGTGCTGTGATGCGGCGCAGCGGCTGGCGTTTCCTGCTGCTTGGTCTGGTCGTCTGCCTGGGCCTGGTCGGCTGCGGCTTCCAGCTGCGCCAGACCACGGAATTCGCCTTCAAGTCGGTCTACCTGGCCGCGCCGGCCAATTCGCCGCTGGCCGTCGAGCTCAAGCGCAATCTGGCCACCAGCCAGGTGGCGTTGAACACGGACGCGGCGCAGCAGGCGCAGGCGCCGGCCCAGGTCATCCTGGACATCCTGGAGGAGCAGCGCACCAAGTCGGTGGTGGGCGTCAGCCCCACCGGGCAGGTGCGCGAGTTCCAGCTGCGCCTGAACCTCAAGTTCCGCCTGCGCACGCCGCAGGGCAAGGAGCTGATCCCCGAGACGGAGCTGGTGCAGCAGCGCGCCCTGAGCTTCGACGAAGCCTTCGTGCTGGCCAAGGAGGCCGAAGAGGCCATGCTCTACCGCAATATGCAGAACGACATGGTGCAGCTGATCCTGCGGCGCATGGCCGCGGTAAAAACGTTATGACCCCCCTGAGGCGCTGCCGCGCCTTCCCCCCTGAGGGGGGACAACGCCAGTGGCCCGGCAAAGCCGGTTCCATGGCGTTCCCCGCTTGGGCGCCGGTGGGCGTGACCGGTCTGGAATAAGGACGCACCGATGCAAGTCGCTGCCGCTCAAATCCAAGGGCAACTGCAACGCGGGCTCAAGAGCCTGTACACCATCCACGGTGACGAGCCCCTCTTGCAGCAGGAGGCGGCCGACGCGATCCGGGCGGCCGCGCGCGCCCAGGGCTATACCGAGCGCACCGTGCACACGGTGGCCGGTGCGCACTTCGACTGGAGCGAGGTGCTGGCCGCCGGTGGCTCGCTGAGCCTGTTCGCCGACAAACAGATCGTCGAAATCCGCATCCCCTCGGGCAAACCCGGCAAGGACGGCAGCGTGGCGCTGCAGCAGCTCGCCGAAGGCGCGCAGGGCAACGACAGCACGCTGACCCTGGTGCTGCTGCCGCGCCTGGACAAGCAGACCCGGACCGGCGCCTGGTTCGGTGCCCTGGAGAGTTTTGGCGTCACGGTGCAGGTCGAGCCGGTGGAGCGCCGCGCCTTGCCGCAATGGATCGCCCAGCGCCTGGGCGCCCAGGGCCAGCGGGTCGCCGCGGGCGAGGAGGGCCAGCGCACCCTGCAGTTTTTCGCCGACCGCGTGGAGGGCAATCTGCTGGCCGCCCACCAGGAAATCCAGAAACTCGCGCTGCTTTACCCCGAAGGCGAGTTGGGTTTCGAGCAGGTCGAGGGCGCTGTGCTCAACGTGGCGCGTTACGACGTCTTCAAGCTGTCCGAGGCGGTGCTGGCCGGCCAGGCGCAGCGGGTGCAGCGCATGCTCGACGGCCTGAAGGCCGAGGGTGAGGCCGAAGTGCTGGTGCACTACGCGCTGGCCGAAGACATCCGCGCCCTCAAGCGCGTCAAGGACGCGATGGCCGCCGGCCGGCCCTTGCCCATGGCCTTGCGCGAGCAGCGTGTCTGGGGCCTGAAGGAGCGCCTGTACGAGCGCGTGCTGCCGCAGCTGACGCAGACCACGCTGGCCCAGCTGCTGCAGGCGGCGCACCAGGTCGACGGCATCGTCAAGGGCCTGAAGCAGCCCGACTGGCCGACCGACGGCTGGCAGGCCCTGCAGCGCCTCGCCCTGCAGCTGTGCGGCCACTGCAGCACCCTGGCGCCCAAACAGGCCGGCGTGCGAAAATGAAACCATGAACGCGCCCGAATCCGCCGCCCACGCTTCCATCGCCGACTACACCCGCACCCTGGGCCAGCAGGCCCGTGCGGCCGCCAGCCAGATGGTCAAGGCCTCGGCGGCCACCAAGAACCAGGCCTTGCGCCACCTGGCTGCGCTGCTGCGCGACAACGTCGAGGCACTGCAGGCGGAAAACGCCAAGGACATCGCGCGCGCCCAGGCTGCCGGCCTGGCAGCACCTCTGGTGGACCGCCTGCGCCTGAGCCCCAAGGTCATCGACACCGTGGCCCAGGGCTGCGAGCAGCTCGCCGGCATGCACGACCTGATCGGCGAGATCATCGGCATGCGGCAGATGCCCAGCGGCATCCGCGTGGGCCAGATGCGCGTGCCCATCGGCGTCTTCGGCATGATCTTCGAGAGCCGGCCCAATGTCACCATCGAGGCGGCCAGCCTGAGCATCAAGAGCGGCAACGCCTGCATCCTGCGCGGCGGCTCCGAGGCCATCGACTCCAACAAGGCGCTGGCGCGGCTGGTGCAGCAGGCCCTGGTCGAATCCGGCCTGCCGGCCGAGGCCGTGCAGCTGGTGCAGACCACCGACCGCGAGGTGGTGGGCCAGCTCATCGCCATGCCCGAGTACGTGGACGTCATCATCCCGCGCGGCGGCAAGTCGCTGATCGAGCGCATCAGCCGCGAGGCCCTGGTGCCGGTCATCAAACACCTGGACGGCAACTGCCACACCTATGTCGACGATCCCTGCGATCTCGACATGGCGGTCAAGGTGGCCGACAACGCCAAGACCAACAAGTACAGCCCCTGCAACGCCACCGAGAGCCTGCTGGTGGCGCGCGGCGTGGCGGCCGAGTTCCTGCCGCGCATCGGTGCCGTGTTTGCGACCAAGGGCGTGGAGATGCGCTGCGACCCCGAGGCCTGGGCCATCCTCGAAGGCATTCCTGCCGCCAACCTGAAGGTGGCGAGCGAGCAGGACTGGTACGAGGAGTTCCTCGCGCCCATCGTGGCCGTCAAGGTGGTGGCGGGCGTGGACGAAGCGATCGCCCACATCAACAAGTACGGCAGCCACCACACCGACGCCATCATCACGCGCGACCATATGCACGCCCAGGCCTTTCTGGCCGAGGTGGATTCCGGCAGTGTCATGGTCAACGCCAGCACCCGCTTTGCCGACGGTTTCGAATACGGCCTGGGGGCCGAGATCGGCATCAGCACCGACAAGTTTCACGCCCGCGGCCCGGTGGGGCTGGAGGGCCTCACCTCGCTCAAGTACGTGGTGCTGGGCAACGGCGAGATCCGGAGCTGAAGATGCGAGCCGCCGCCCACCTGCGTCTGCTGGGTCTCGCGGTCCTGCTCCTGGGCGCGCCGCTGGCCGGCCAGGCCAGCGCCTTCCTGGCCAGCGAGATGGGCTGCTACAACTGCCACGGCCAGCCGCCGCGCGGCGATGCGCCCACCATGGAGCGGCTGGCGACCCGGCTGGCCGGGCGCCAGGGCGACGCCAAGGCGCTGCAGCACGCGGTCGACGAGTTGCTGCGCGGCGAGCCGCTGCAGCGCATTCCGGCCCATGAGCGCCTCAGCCCCGAGACGGCACAAATGCTGATCCGCTGGCTGGCTGAAGGCGGCAGGTAGGGCGCCACGCGCCGCCGCCTTGAATCGGCCGGGGCCGCCCCCACGTCCTAGAATGGCCTCAACAACAACAGCGAGGGTTGCATGGTCCCCCATCTCATCACGGCGCTGACCGGTCCCATCAACGAACTCGAACAGCGCATCCTGGACTCCATGCCGGCCATCGAGCGCTGGTTCCGCCTGGAGTGGATGGAGCACACGCCGCCGTTCTACAGTTCGGTCGACATCCGCAATGCCGGCTTCAAGCTCGCGCCGGTCGACACCAACCTCTACCCCGGCGGCTGGAACAACCTCACGCCCGAGATGCTGCCGCTGGCGGTGCAGGCGGCGATGGCGGCGATCGAGAAGATCTGCCCGGAAGCGCGCAACCTGCTGCTGATCCCCGAGAACCACACACGCAACACCTTCTACCTCAGCAATGTGGCGCAGCTGCGGCGCATCTTCCACATGGCCGGCCTGAACGTGCGTATCGGCTCCATCAACCCGGAGATCAAGAAGAACACCGTCGTCGAACTGCCCGACGGCGAGACCGTGACGCTGGAGCCCGTGCTGCGGACCCGGGGGCGCCTGGGTCTGAAGAACTTCGATCCCTGCACCATCCTGCTTAACAACGACCTCTCGGCCGGCATCCCCGGCATCCTGGAGGACATCCATGAGCAGTACCTGCTGCCGCCCCTGCACGCGGGCTGGTCGGTGCGGCGCAAGAGCAACCATTTCCGCAGCTACGAGGAAGTGGCCAAGCGCTTCGGCAAGCTGCTGGGCATCGACCCCTGGCTGATCAACCCGCTGTTCAACCACTGCGGCGAGGTCAATTTCGCCGAGAGCACCGGCATGGAGTGCCTGACCACCAATGTCGACGCCCTGCTGGGCAAGATCCGGCGCAAGTACAAGGAATACGGCATCAAGGAAAAACCCTTTGTGGTCGTCAAGGCCGACAACGGCACCTACGGCATGGGCATCATGACCGTGCGTGACGCCAAGGAACTGGAAGACCTGAACCGCCGCACGCGCAACAAGATGAGCGTCATCAAGGACGGCCAGGAGGTCAACGAGGTCATCATCCAGGAAGGCGTGCTGACCAACGAGCGCATGCACGACGCGGTGGCCGAGCCCGTGGTCTACATGATGGACCGTTATGTGGTGGGCGGTTTCTACCGCATCCACGCCGAGCGCGGTGTGGACGAGAACCTCAACGCCCCGGGCGCGAGCTTCGTGCCCCTGGCCTTCGACCAGAGCACCCGCCTGCCCCAGCCCGGCGCCAAGCCCGGCGCCAGCGCGCCCAACCGCTTCTACATGTACGGTGTGGTCGGGCGGCTGGCCATGCTGGCGGCCAGCTACGAGCTGGAGGCCACGAACCCCGAGGCCGAGGTTTACGAATAGACCGGGCGGCCGGGTTGTTGCGGAGCAACATTCCGGCAAGATTCCTCCATATCCGCTGTTCCACGCATGCGTGGGGCCCGGCGTCGGGAGCAGAATGGCGACTTTGCATTCCACGGAACCCCGCCGCTGAAAGCCGGGCTGTTGTGTGTCCTCTTCCCGATCCAGTATTGCCGCACTGACCCTGGGCGCCATCGGCGTCGTTTATGGCGACATCGGCACCAGCGTGCTGTATGCCGTCAAGGAGGTCTTCGGTTCCGGTCACGTCGAGTTCACGCACGCGAACGTCTACGGCATCCTCTCCATCTTCTTCTGGACGCTGACGGTCATCGTCTCGCTCAAGTACGTCACGCTGGTGCTGCGCGCGGACAACAACGGCGAGGGCGGCCTGGTGGCCATGCTGGCGCTGGCCTCGCAGTCGGTCAAGGACAAGCCGGCACTGCGCCGTGTGCTGCTGATGGTCGGCATCTTCGGCACCTGCCTGTTCTACGGCGACGGCGTCATCACCCCGGCCATCTCGGTGCTGTCGGCGGTGGAGGGCCTGGAGGTGGTGTCGCCGGCCTTCAAGTCGGCGGTGATCCCGCTCACGCTGGTCATCCTGTTCGGCCTGTTCTTCGTGCAAAAGCGCGGCACCGCCGGCATCGGCAAGTTCTTCGGCCCCATCACCCTGGTCTGGTTCGCGGTCATCGCCCTGCTGGGCGTGGTTCACATCGCCAGCAACCCCGCCATCCTGTGGGCCCTGAGCCCGCACTACGCGCTCGCCTTCATGTGGCACAACCCCGGCACCACCTTCATCATCCTGGGCGCGGTGGTGCTGTGTGTGACCGGCGGCGAGGCGCTGTATGCCGACATGGGTCACTTCGGCAAGAAGCCGATCCGCCTGGCCTGGTTCTCCATCGTCATGCCGGCGCTGACGATCAACTACTTCGGCCAGGGCGCGCTGTTGCTCAAGAACCCCGAGGCCGTGAAGAACCCCTTTTTCATGATGGCGCCCGACTGGGCCCTGCTGCCCTTGGTGGGTCTGGCCACCATGGCCACGGTGATTGCCTCGCAGGCCCTGATTTCCGGCGCCTTCAGCGTGACCAAACAGGTCATCCAGCTCGGCTACCTGCCGCGTCTGCAGGTGCAGCACACCAGCGTCAAGGACACCGGGCAGATCTACATGCCTTTCGTGAACTGGGGTCTGTTCACGGCCATCGTGCTGGCGGTGCTGTTCTTCCGATCCTCCAGCAACCTGGCCGCGGCCTACGGCATCGCGGTCACGCTGGACATGCTGATCACCACCGTGCTGACCTTCTTCGTGCTGCGCTACGGCTGGCGCTACCCGCTGGCGCTGTGCCTGGCAGCCACCGGCTTCTTCTTCGTGGTGGACCTGGCCTTCTTCAGCTCCAACCTGCTCAAGCTGCACCACGGCGGCTGGTTCCCGCTGGCCATCGGCGGGGCCATCTTCATGCTCATGCTCACCTGGAAGCAGGGCCGCGACCAGCTCAACGCGGCCATGCGCCAGGACGCGCTGGACCTGCCCGGTTTTCTGGAGGCGGTGTTCATCAGCCCGCCGGCGCGGGTGGACGGCACGGCCGTGTTCCTGACCGCCGAGCCCGGCAACGTGCCCAACGCCCTGCTGCACAACCTCAAGCACAACAAGGTGCTGCACCAGAACAACCTGTTCGTCACGGTGCGCAACCACGAGGTGCCGTGGATCGGGCTGGACAAACGCATCGAGATCGAGCCGCTGGGGCATGACTGCTGGCAGGTCATCGTGCATTACGGCTTCAAAAACGATCCGGACCTGCCCACGGCGCTGGAGCAGGTGCGCACCCACGGCTGCGCGCTCGACACCATGATGACCAGCTACTTCCTCTCGCGCGACATCGTCATCCCGACCCTGCACCAGGGCATGGCCCCCTGGCGCGAGAAGCTGTTTGCGCAGATGCACCACAACGCGAGCGCGGCGGCGGAGTTTTTGAACTTGCCGAACAACGCGGTGGTGGAGCTGGGGTCGAAGATCGAGATCTGATTCTTCTTGGGCCTGCTGTTGCGCAGGCGTAGCAAGCCGGGTCTCGCCCCGGCGGGCGAGTACCTTTCTTTTGCTTCGCCAAAAGAAAGGTACCAAAGAAAAGGCGAGCCGAAGTCAGGGCCCCTGCGGGGTACCTTGCGCTGCTCGCATCGGGCGGTCGGGCTAAACTCGCTGCGCTCAAACAACGCCCGCCCTGATCCGCCCGCTGCTGCGCTGCTCAGCCCCGCCACACGGCATGGGGGACCAAACAGCCGGGAACCCAACAGCGAACTCCCGCGACGCGCCATGGCGCGTCCTTGTGGTCTTGGTCTTGTATCCGGTTTCCCGCCGTTATGAGGAGGCGAGTAGCGCAGGAGCGGCGGAGAAAGAAGCGCAGATGTTTGAGCGCAGCGAGTTTCTGCGCTTCCGCCGGTCCCGAGCAACGCAGCGTGCCCGTAGCGCAGCGTAGGGTCGACGAATCCGCTCGCCTTCTTTCGCTTACTTTCTCTTGGCGAAGCAAGAGAAAGTGAGTCGCCCGCCGGGGCGAGACCCGGCAAGCTACGCACGCAAAAACACAACGCAAAAGAAAAGCCCGCTGAAAAGCGGGCCCTTGCGCAGCAAGACGAAAAGACGTTCAACGTCCCTTGCGCACCTCGCCCACCAGATAGTCCACCACCTGCAGCACATGCTCCATGCCCTTGGCCAGGGTGCCGTCGGTGTAGAAGCGCCCGGCCACGCCCATGGCGGGCACGCCCTCGACCCGGTAGGCCGTCATGAGCTGGGTGGCGCGGGTGGCCTTGGAGTTGGTGGAGAAGGAGTTGAAATGCTCCGTGAACTTGGCCTTGTCCACGCCTTGCGCGGCCACCCAGTCGATGATGACTTCGGGTTTTTCCAGGCGCTTGCGCTCGACATGGATGGCGTAGAAGACCTTGGCGTGCAGCCGCTCGACCAGCCCCATGGCTTCGAGCGCGTAATAAAGACGCTGTTGGGGCGCGAAGGAGCTGTTGAATGCCACCGGCACACGGCGCACGCTCACGTCCTTGGGGGTGCGCTTCATCCAGGCGTCCAGCGCCGGCTCGAAGGAGTTGCAGTGCGGGCAGTTGTACCAGAAGAACTCGACCACCTCGACCCGGCCGGGCGGTGTGTCGACCGGCGCCGGCTTGTCCAGCGGCAGGTATTCCTTGCCGGCTTGCGGCAGGCGGCCCATGACCTGGGCCGGGGTGGTGGTCTGGGCCCAGGCGGCGGGTGCCAGGACGGCGCTGCAGGCCAGGGCGAAGTCACGACGTTTCATCTTCAGGTTCTCCTTGCTATCCGGATCAGAGCGCGGTGGCGGGAAAAAGTTCAACGCTGCGTGCGAACCAGGGCGGTCTCATGCCCGGCGGCTTCGAGTCGCGCCTTGGCCTGCTCGGCCTCGTCCTTCTTGTCGAAAGGGCCGACCCGCACGCGATAGATCTGGCGGCCGGACTGTTCCTTTTCGGTTACCTTGGCCTCGACGCCGGTCAGCGAGAGCTTGGCGCGCTGCGTCTCGGCATCCTCGGGTGTGCGGAAGGCACCGACCTGGATGAAATAGGTGAAGGGGTCGGCCGGGGCGGCGGTCTTGGCGCGCGCCAGGTCACCCAGCGGATCGGTCGACGGCTTGGTCTCGGCCTTGGCCGCCGGCTTGACGGCGGGGGCCGGCGCCGGCTTGGTCACCGGCTTGGGCGTCGGCGCAGGCAGCGGCTTGGACTTGTTGTAGAGCGGGGAGTTGGGGTCCCAGTCCTTGTTCCTCTTCTCTTCCGCCGCGTCCTGCTCGGGCGTGCGGTTCTGGCCCTTGTTGAGGAAAGGCACCGGTGTCTTGGTCACGTACAAGGCGACCAGCAGGGCCACGGCCAGGCCGATGACGACGCCGATGATCAGGCCCAGGATGAGTCCGCCGCGTTGCTGTTTCATGTCTTGCTCTGTTTCGCTGTTGCGATGTGCCGGTCCGCGTCGCGGCGGGCTACATCTTCTCCGGGGCGCTCACGCCGAGCACCGCCAGGCCATTGTGCAGTACCTGCGCCGTCGCCGCCACCAGCGCCAGACGCGCGCGCTTGAGCGCCTCGTCCTCCACCAGGATGCGCTCGGCGTCGTAGTAGCTGTGGTAGCTGGCGGCGAGCTCGCGCAGGTAGAAGGTGACGTCGTGCGGCGCGAAGTCCTGCGCCGCCGCGCGCAGCATCTCGGGGTAGCGGGAGAGCTGCAGCATCAGCGCCTGCGCGGCCGGGCTGTCCAGCAGCGACAGGTCGGCGTCTTTCAGCGTGCTGCGGTGGCCGCCTTCCTTCTCACGCCAGGCGTTGATCACCGAGCAGATGCGCGCGTGCGCGTACTGCACGTAATAGACCGGGTTCTCGTTGTTCTTCTGCACGGCCAGATCGACGTCGAAGGTGTACTCGGTGTCGGGCTTGCGGCTGAGCAGGAAAAAACGCACCGCGTCCTTGCTGGTCCACTCGATCAGGTCGCGCAGCGTCACGTAGCTGCCCGCGCGCTTGGAGATCTTCACTTCCTGGCCGCCGCGCACCACCCGCACCATGGTGTGCAGCACGTAGTCGGGGAAACCCTGCGGGATGCCCAGGCCCACGGCCTGCAGGCCGGCGCGCACGCGCGCGATGGTGCCGTGATGGTCCGTGCCCTGGATGTTGACGACCTTGTGGAAGCCGCGCTCGAACTTGGTGACGTGGTAGGCCACGTCCGGCACGAAGTAGGTGTACGTGCCGTCGCCCTTGCGCATGACACGGTCCTTGTCGTCGCCGTACTCGGTGGTCTTGAGCCACAGGGCGCCGTCGTGCTCATAGGTCTTGCCGGCCTCGCGCAGCTTCTGTACTGCGGCGTCGACCTTGCCGCTGGTGTACAGGCTGGACTCGAGGTAGTAGTTGTCGAACTTCACCGCGAAGGCCTGCAGGTCCAGGTCCTGCTCGTGGCGCAGGTAGGCCACGGCAAACAGGCGCATGCCGTCCAGGTCGTTGACGTCGCCGCTGGCGGTGTACTCGCGGTCGTCGGACTTCACGCTCTTCTTCGCCATGAAGTCGGCGGCGATGTCGGCAATGTAGTCGCCGTTGTAGGCCGCTTCCGGCCACTCGGCGTCACCGGGCTTGAAACCCTTGGCGCGCAGCTGCACGCTGTTGGCCAGGGTGCCGATCTGCACGCCGGCGTCGTTGTAATAGAACTCGCGGTAGACCTCCCAGCCCTGCGTGGCGTAGAGGTTGCAGATGGCGTCGCCCAGGGCGCCCTGGCGGCCGTGGCCCACGTGCAGCGGGCCCGTGGGGTTGGCCGAGACGAACTCGACCATCATGCGCTGGCCATTGGCGACCTGGTTGCCGTAGCGAGCGCCCTGCGCCAGCACCTCGCGCACCACCTGTTGCTTGGCCGCGGGCTTGAGGCGGATGTTGATGAAGCCGGGGCCGGCGATCTCGATCGCGTCGACCCAGGTCGTGTAGGCGGGGGTGGCCAGCAGGGCGGCGCGCAGGGTCTCGGCCACCTGGCGCGGGGGCTGCTTGAGCGGTTTGGCCAGCTGCATGGCTGCCGTGGTGGCCAGATCACCATGCTCGGCCATCTTGGGCGATTCGAAGGCGGCCTTGGCGCCGGCGCCAGGCAGCAGCTGTTCCAGCACGATGCCGAGGGTCTGGAGCAGTTCGGTTTTGACGGACAACATGGGGCCTGATTCTACTGACCGGGGCTGTACCGGCCCCGGGCGTGCCCGGCCACCGGGTAACCGATTGTCAGCAGGTCGGCTGGCGGTTCCGTTGTATGCTGGAACCCCACGGGGATTTCACTGATCGCCACCATCAACCGTATCTACGAGGAGACGCCATGAAGAAACTGCTTCCGCTGCTGGCCCTGGGCCTGTCCCTGAGCCTGACTACCGCGTATGCCGACGACAAGGCCAAGGAGCCGACCGCCCAGCAGCAGCGTATGTCCCAGTGCAACAAGGATGCCGCCGACAAGAGCGGCGATGAGCGCAAGAAATTCATGAGCCAATGCCTCAAAGCCAAGCCGGCGGCGGCCACCGGCAAGAACACCGCGCAGCAGGAGCGTATGAAGCAGTGCAATGCCGACGCCAGCGGCAAGACCGGCGACGAACGCAAGCAGTTCATGAGCCAGTGCCTCAAGGGCAAGCCGGCCGCGGCCACCGGCAAGAACACCGCACAGCAGGAACGCATGAAGAAATGCAATGCCGACGCCACCGGCAAGACCGGCGACGAGCGCAAGCAGTTCATGAGCGCCTGCCTGAAAGCCGACTAAGGCCACCGGGACCTTGCCGACCAGAGGGGCGCCCGCGGGCGCCCTTTTTCATGTCTGCCGGTGCTAGGTCGGGGTGCCGGCAGGGCTGGGCGAGCGGTACCAGAAGTCGCTCTGGCCGTAGTGGTGTTTGAGGAAGTCCAGCCACAGGCGCACTCGCAGCGGCAGGTGCTTGCGCTGCGGGAACACGGCGTAGATCCCGTTGGGCGGCGCGGCAAAATCCGCCAGCACCTCCACCAGCCGGCCGGCCTTGATCTCCGACTCCACCTCCCAGGTGCTGCGCCAGGCGATGCCGTATCCGGCCAGGCACCAGTCGTGCAATACCTGGCCGTCCGAGCAGTCCATCGGGCCATGCGGCCGGTAATGGATAACCTCGCTGTCGCCGGGCTGGGCGGACGCCGCGCCCCGTGGGGCGCTGTCCGTTTGCCGCCCCTGGGCATTGCGCGGCACCCGAAATGCCCAGCCGCGGGTCTGGGACGCATCGCTGGACAGCACCAGGCAGTCGAAGCGCGCCAGATCGTGCGGGTGTTCCGGCACGCCGTGGCGCTTCAGATACTGCGGCGTCGCCACGCACAGGCGGCGGTTGTCGGCCATACGCACGCTCACCAGGGAAGAGTCGGGCATGTCGCCCACGCGCACGGCGCAGTCGAAGCCCTCGCCGGCTATGTCCACCACCCGGTCGCTCAGGTTGAGCGAGATCGTCACCTCGGCATGCAGTTCGCGGAATCTCGGTACCAGGGGCGCCACATGCCGGCGGCCGAAGCCGGCCGGCGCGGTGATGCGCAGATGACCGCTGGCCTTGACGCCGCCGGCCGAAACGCTGGCCTCGGCATTGGCGATATCGGCCAGCAGGCGCTGGCAATCCTCCAGGAAGGCGCTGCCCTCGTGCGTCAGCGAGATGCGGCGTGTGGTCCGCACCAGCAACTTCACGCCCAGGCGCTCCTCCAGCGCGTCGATGCGCCGCCCCATGATGGCCGGCGCTACGCCTTCGGCATGCGCGGCAGCCGTGAGGCTGCCCCGCGTGGCGACCGAGACGAAGGAATCCATCTGTTTGAGCTTATCCATGAACTATTATGTACTTTGTTGTACTTAATGCGCGAGTATTTGAGCGCAATTCTCCGTTTCCGGGGAAAATTGGGGCTGCCTTGGACACGTATGCAGCTTGACACCCTCTCCGGCCTCACCGCCACCCTGCCCAGCCCCTCGAAAGAAGCGGTGCAGGTGCGCATGATGCGAGAGCTGTTCAAGCGCACGCGGGAGTCGGCCCTGGTCGGTTTCCTGCCGGTGATCCTGATCGTCTGGGCGCACTGGGAGGCCCAGCCCCGGGGGCAGTTGCTGTGGTGGGCCGGCTGGGCCCTGGCCGTCCTGGGCTACCGGATTCTGGTGGCCCATCTGTTCCTGGCGCAGCCGCAGGCACAAGAGGCGCGGCGGCGAAGCTGGTTCTGGCTGGAGTGGCTGGGCGCCATGGCGCTGGCCGCCGTCTGGGTCGGCAGCATCCGCATCGTGGGCACGGGCCAGATCGATACGCTGTTCTATCTGCGCCTGATCTTCATCGTGGCCCTGGTCGCTTTCGTCCTGAGCGCCATGGGCATCGAGTTGCGGCTCTACGCCAGTTTTCTGACGGCCATGGTGGTCGGCACGCTGCTGATGCTGCACCTCGAATATCCGGCCTTCGTGCGCGAGCTGCCGGTCGTGAATGCGGCTTTTGTCGCCTATGCCGCCATGCTGCTGATCCGCAGCCGGGGCGAACAGCAGCGTACGCACGAGTGGGTGCGAGCCCGCCTGACCCAGCGCCTGCTGCTGGACCAGCTCAACCAGACCATCCAGCAGGAACTGCAGATGCACGAGGCCCTGCGCCTCAAGACCATGGAGCTGGAGGCGAGCAATCGCAAGCTCGGCGAGCTGGCCACTCGCGACGGCCTGACCGGTGCCTTTCGCCGCGGCCATATCGAGGGCGAACTGCGGCGCATGGTCAAGGCCTGGGAGCGCCAGCCCAGCGATTTTTCCATCCTGCTGCTGGACATCGACCATTTCAAGCGCATCAACGACGCGCATGGCCACGCCGTCGGCGACGAGGTGCTGCGCCAGCTGGCCGCGCAGGCGCAGCAGACCTTGCGCGGCAGCGATCTGTTCGGCCGCTGGGGCGGCGAGGAGTTCATCGCCCTGCTGCCCGACACGGCCCTGCCCGCGGCGCTGGAGGCGGCTGAGCGCATGCGCCTGGTCATCCAGCGGCTGGAGTTCCAGGGCGCGGACGGCGCCGTGTTCGGCGTCACGGTCTCCATCGGCGTGGCCCAGCTGGAGGCCGGTGTGAGCGCCGACCTGCTGAGCCAGCGCGCCGACACGGCGATGTATGCGGCCAAACACGCCGGGCGCAACCGGGTGCTGGCCTACCAGCCCGGCCAGAGCCAGCGGGCGCCCGACTAGAGGCGTTAAGGTCCGCCTAACAGGCCCTTGCCGAAATCCAAATTGCGCCGCGCCGGCCCAGGGCGCATGATCGGCGCCCATGAATACCAGCTCTTCCACCCCCGCCCTGGCGCTGGACACCCTGCGCGACTGGATCGGTCGCAGCGAGAGCCGCGCCGACCTGCTCACCGCCACGCCGGTGGCCGCGCTGTCGGCCACGCTGGACCGGAACGACCCCGCCCCCGTGCCGGGCACGGCCTTGCCGCCGTTGTGGCACTGGCTCTACTTCACGCCCCTGACGCGCCACAGCGAGCTCGGCGAAGATGGCCACGCCAAACGCGGCGGTTTCCTGCCGCCCGTGCCGCTGCCGCGGCGCATGTGGGCCGGCGGCCGGCTCGACTTTCTGCAGCCCTTGTGTGTGGGCGAGACGGTCAACCGCGTGTCGACGATCAAGGACGTCACGGTGAAAGAGGGGCGCAGCGGCGCCCTGGTTTTCGTCTGCGTGCGCCATGAATTCAGCAACGCCCAGGGCCTGGCCCTGGCCGAAGAACACGACATCGTTTACCGCGACGCGCCCCAGCCCGGCGCGCCCGCACCCGAGCCGACGGCCGCGCCGCGCGACGAGCAGTTCAGCCGCGAGATCGTGCCCGACCCCGTGCTGCTGTTCCGCTACTCGGCGCTCACCTTCAACGGCCACCGCATCCACTACGACCGCAGCTACGTCACGGGCGTGGAGGGCTACCCAGGCCTCATCGTGCACGGCCCGCTGATCGCCACGCTGCTCATGGACCTGCTGCGCCGCCAGCTGCCGGCTGCGAAGGTGAAGCGCTTCAGCTTCAAGGCCGTGCGCCCGACTTTCGATATCCATCCCTTCACGGTCTGCGGCAGGGTCGAAGGCAAGACCGTCACGCTCTGGGGCCGCGACCACGAGGGCTGGCTGACCATGCAGGCCAGCGCCGAGATCGAATAAAGAACCAGGACTATGAACAAGACCGACAGTTACCAGGACATCCGCGACGCCGTGCGCGCCCTGTGCGCCCAGTTCCCCGATGAATACCACCGCAAGATCGATGAGCAGCGCGGCTACCCCGAAGCCTTCGTTGATGCCCTGACGAAAGCCGGCTGGATGGCGGCGCTCATCCCGCAGGAATACGGCGGCTCGGGCCTCTCCATGGCCGAGGCCTCGGTCATCATGGAGGAGATCAACCGCTCCGGCGGCAACTCCGGCGCCTGCCATGGCCAGATGTATGTGATGAATGCCATCGTGCGCAGCGGCTCGGCTGAACAGAAGCAGAAGTTCCTGCCCAAGATTGCCGCCGGCGAACTGCGCATCCAGTCCATGGGCGTGACCGAGCCCACCACCGGCAGCGACACGACCAAGCTCAAGACCACGGCCGTGCGCAAGGATGGCCGTTGGGTCATCAACGGCCAGAAGGTCTGGATCTCGCGCATCCAGCACAGCGACCTGATGATCCTGCTGGCCCGTACCACGCCGGCGGACCAGGTGCACAAGCGTTCCGAGGGCCTGTCCTGCTTCCTGGTCGACCTGCACCAGGCCGTCGGCAAGGGCCTCACGGTGCGCCCCATCCTGAACATGGTCAACCACGAGACCAACGAGCTGTTTTTCGACAACCTGGAGATCCCCGAGGACAGCCTGCTGGGCGAGGAGGGCAAGGGCTTCAAGACCCTGCTCGATGGCCTGAACGCCGAGCGCACGCTGATCGCCGCCGAGTGCATCGGCGACGGCTACTGGTTCATCGACCGCGCCCGCAAGTACGCGAGCGAGCGCGTGGTCTTCGGGCGTCCCATCGGCCAGAACCAGGGCGTGCAGTTCCCTATCGCCGAGGCCTACATCGAACTGGAGGCCGCCAATCTGATGCGCTGGAAGGCCTGCGAAAAGATCGATGCGCACCAGAATGCCGGGGCCGAGGCGAACATGGCCAAGTACCTGGCGGCCAAGGCCAGCTGGGAAGCGGCCAATGTCTGCCTGCAGACCCATGGCGGTTTCGGTTTCGCCTGCGAATACGACATCGAACGCAAGTTCCGCGAGACACGCCTGTACCAGGTGGCGCCGATCTCCACCAACATGATCTTCTCCTACGTGGCCGAGCACATCCTCGGTCTGCCACGCAGCTTCTGAGGCGATGACGATGAAACCACTGGAAGGCATCACCGTCGTCACACTTGAGCACGCCATCGCGGCGCCCTTCTGCTCGCGCCAGCTGGCCGACCAGGGCGCGCGTGTCATCAAGGTCGAACGGCCGGGCGGCGGCGACTTCGCGCGCGGTTACGACAGCCGCGTGCACGGCCTGTCCTCGCACTTCACCTGGACCAACCGTTCCAAGGAAAGCCTCGCGCTGGATCTCAAGCACGCCAAGGCGGGCGACATCATGGACAAGCTGCTGGCCCAGGCCGACGTGCTGGTGCAGAACCTGGCACCCGGCGCGGCCGCGCGCATGGGCCTGTCCTTCGAGGCCCTGCACGAGAAGTACCCCAAGCTCATCGTCTGCGACATCTCGGGGTATGGCGACAGCGGCCCCTACCGCGACAAGAAGGCCTACGACCTGCTGATCCAGAGCGAATCGGGTTTCCTCTCCGTGACCGGCACACCCGACGAGCCGTCCAAGGCCGGCTGCTCCATTGCCGACATCGCCGCCGGCATGTACGCCTATACCAACATCCTCACCGCGCTGCTCCAGCGCGGCAGGACCGGGCTGGGCCGGCGCATCGACGTCTCCATGCTCGAGAGCATGGCCGAGTGGATGAGCTTTCCCATGTACTACGCCTATGACGGCGCCAGCCCACCGCCGCGCGCCGGCGCTTCGCACGCCACCATCTACCCCTACGGCCCGTTTGTCGCCGGCGACGGCAAGAGCGTGATGCTGGGTCTGCAAAACGAGCGCGAGTGGGCCGTGTTTTGCGACAAGGTGCTGCGCCAGCCGGCGCTGGCGAAAGACGAACGCTTCGACGCCAACGCCAAGCGCTCGGCGGCGCGCGCGCCGCTGCGCCAGATCATCGAAACCGAGTTCGGCACACTCACCGCGGCGCAGGTGATAGCCCGGCTGGAAGAGGCCGGCATCGCCAACGCCCAGGTCAACACCATGGCCGATCTCTGGGCGCATCCGCAACTCGCCGCGCGAGCGCGCTGGACCGAGGTGAGTTCGCCCGTGGGTCCCGTGCCCGCACTGCTGCCGCCGGGCGCGGCGGACCCGGCCCAAGTGCGCATGGACGCCATTCCCTCCGTGGGCCAGCACAGCGCGGCCATCCTGCGCGAGCTGGGCCTGGGCGCGGCGGACATCGAACAACTCAAGAACGACAAGGCGATCTGAACATGTCCGCACCCTCAACCCAGCTTCTGGCCGAATTCGCCGCCAATCTGAAGTTCGAAGCCATCCCGGCGCCGGTCATCCGCCGCACCGAAGACCTGCTGCTCGACTGGTTCGGCTCCGCGCTCGCCGGCAAGGGCGCGCGCGCCGTCGAGATCCTGGCCACCTTCGTCGAAAGCATGGGCCCGGTAGACGGCCCGAGCGAAATCCTGATCCACCGTCGCAGTAGCAGCCCCCTGCTGGCGGCCATGGCCAATGCCGCCGCCTCGCACGTGGCCGAGCAGGACGACGTGCACAACGGCTCGGTCTTTCACCCGGCCACCGTGGTCTTCCCGCCCGCGTTGGCGGTGGCGCAGGCCCTGGGCCGCAGCGGGCAGGAGCTGCTCACGGCCTGCGTGGCCGGTTACGAGGTCGGCATCCGAGTGGGCGAGTTCCTCGGCCGTTCGCACTACAAGGTCTTCCACACCACGGGCACGGCCGGCACGCTGGCCGCCGCCGCCGCGGTGGGCCACCTGCTGCGGCTCATACCCGAGCAGATGCAAAACGCCTTCGGCTCGGCCGGCACGCAGTCGGCCGGCCTGTGGGAATTCCTGCGCGACGCGGCGGACTCCAAGCAGCTGCACACGGCGCACGCCGCCGGCGCCGGCCTCACCGCCGCCTACCTGGCGCAGCAGGGTTTCACCGGCGCGCGCCGTATCCTCGAAGGCCCGCAAGGCCTGGCGGCCGGCATGTCGACGGACGCCGACGTGCGCAAGCTCACCGACGGCCTGGGCACACGCTGGGCCACGGCCGAGACCTCGTTCAAATTCCACGCCTCCTGCCGCCACACGCATCCGGCGGCCGACGCGCTGCAGCAGGTGCTGCAGCAGCACGCCCTCAAGGCCACCGATGTGAAGCGCGTCACGGCCTTGGTGCACCAGGGCGCCATCGACGTGCTGGGCCCCGTGACCGATCCGCAGACCGTGCACCAGAGCAAGTTCAGCATGGGCACGGTGCTGGGGCTGGTGGCGGTGCTGGGCCGCGCGGGGCTGAGCGAATTCGACGCCAGCTTCAAGTCCGCCGACGTGGTCAGTTTCCACGACAAGGTGGCGATGGAACTGGACCCGGAGGTGGACGGCGCCTACCCTGCACGCTGGATCGGCAAGGTGCGCGTGGAGACGCAGGACGGCCGTGTGCTGCACGGTCGTGTCGACGAACCCAAGGGCGACCCGGGCAACACGCTCACGCGCCCCGAGCTGGAAGACAAGGCCCTGCGCCTGGCCCTGTACCACGGGGCGGCTGGCGAGGCCGAGATGCGCGCGGCCATGGTGCGGCTGTGGGGGATTGCCGGCTGGCCGCAAGTGGGGCCGCTGCTGATTTGAATCAAACGCCTTAGGGATGACCCGGCTTGTCCCAGCGCCGCATCTGCACGACGATAGACTTCAGAAGAAATAGGGAGCTCTCCACTCACCCCAGCAAAGAGGACGACAAACCATGAAGCTCAACCGCAGACTCTTCACCGCCGCCGCCGTGGCCACCACCCTGGCCCTGGGCAGCGGCATCGCCGCCGCGCAGGCCTATCCGGCCAAGCCGATCTCGCTGGTCGTGCCCTTTGCCGCCGGCGGGCCGACCGACATCGTCGCCCGCACCCTGGCGGCCACCATGACCAAGAGCCTGGGCCAGACCGTTGTGGTCGAGAACAAGGCCGGCGCCGGCGGCACCATCGCCGCGGGCTACGTCATGAAGGCCGCACCGGACGGCTACACCTTCCTGATCCACCACAACGGCATGGCCACCGCCCCGGCCCTGTACCGCAAGCTGGCCTACAACCCCGTGACCGATTTCGAGCACGTGGGCAATGTGGTGGACGTGCCCATGACCATGCTGGCGCGCAAGGACATGGCGGCCAAGAACCTGGCCGAGCTGATCAGCTACACCAAGGCCAACGCCGACAAGATCAACCTGGCCAACGCCGGCCTGGGCGCCGTCTCGCACCTGTGCGGCACGCTGTTCCAGCAGTCGCTGGGCGTGACGCTGACCACCGTGCCCTTCCAGGGCACCGGCCCGGCGCTCAATGCGCTGCTGGGCGGCCGTCGACCTGCTGTGCGACCAGACCACCAACACCGTGCCGCACATCAAGGCCGGCACCGTCAAGTTGTATGGCGTGACCAGCAAGCAGCGCATCAAGGCCCTGCCCGACGCGCCCACCATGGATGAAGGCGGCCTGAAGGACTTCGAGGTCATCGTCTGGCATGGCGTCTACGCGCCCAAGGGCACACCGGCGGCCGTGGTGCAGAAGTTCGGCGACGCCATGCGCGCCGCGCTCAAGGACCCGGCCTTCGTCGACCGCATGGCGCAACTCGGCGGCGAAATCCCGCCGGCGGGGCGCCAGACCTCCGAAGGCCAGCGCGCCTGGCTGACGGCCGAAGTCGACAAGTGGGGCACGGCGATCCGCGCCGCCGGCCAGTTTGCCGACTGATCCACGCGTCGTGCGCCCAAGCAAAACGCCGGGCTTGCCCGGCGTTTTGCCTGGGCGATGGCGCTTGACAGCGTCCAGCGCTTGCGCCATCGTCCGACACAAGCTCACCAACCGGTATCCACCGCAACTGCCATGACCGATCTCGTGGTCCGCCGTCTCCTTGTCGACATGGCTGCGCCGATGGCGCGCCACTGGTGCGCCGGTGACCCGCTGCGCACCGCCTTCTTCAACGCCCTGTCCATGAGTTTTCCGGTGGGCGAGCAGTTCTTCATCGACGCCGTGCGCGCGGGACACCAGGCCTTGCCGGCCGCTCTGCAGCAGCAGTACCAGGCGGAAGTGCAGGGTTTCGTGGGCCAGGAGGCCACCCACCGGCGGCTGCACGCCCTGTACAACCAGCAGCTGGACAAGCTGGGCCTGGAGAACCGCTGGGGCCCGCGGGCGCAGGCGCGCCTGCAGCGCTTCGACGGTGCCGACCCGCGGCATCCGCTGGCCGTCACGGCCGCCAACGAGCATTTCACGTCCATCCTGGCCGCCTGGCTGCTCCAACACCCGGACATCCTGGGCCGCGAAGATGCCCGCCTGGCCACCCTGTGGCTGTGGCACAGCGCCGAGGAGTCGGAGCACCGTTGCACGGCCTTCGACCTCTATCGCGCGCTGGGCGGCAACGAGGCCTGGCGCCTCAAGTGGTTCCGGCGGGTGACGCTGTTCTTTCTGGTCGACCTGCTGCGCCAGACCGTGCTCAATCTGCGGCGCGACCGCACGCTCTGGCGTTGGGCCACCTGGACCAGCGCCGCGCGTTTCCTCTTTGGCCAGCAGGGCCTGGTGCGCTGTACCTTCCGGCCCTGGCGCGACTACCTGCGCCACGACTTTCATCCGGCGCAGCATGATGCACAGGCCTCACGCCAGTGGCTGCTCGCCAATCGCGCCGTCTACACGCCGGTGAGCGGCTGAGAGCGCCGCCGGGCCGGCCACGGCGGTGATGGCCCGCTTCAAGCCGCCAGTTGCTCGCCACCCAGCGCCGCGATCAGATCGGGCAGGAGCCGGCGCAGTTCTCCGGTGGCAATCGCCACATCGGCGTCGAAGCCCTCGTCCTGGGCCGACTGCGCCCCTTCGAACACCACCTCCAGAAACGCCAGCTTCTTGAGCTGCAGGCCCTCGGTCAGCACAAAGGACACGCGGCTGTCCCAGGTGAGCGCGAGCCGGGTCGGCAGTTTGCCGCTCTGGACGTATTGCCGGACCTCTTCGGTGTCCAGCGGGTGGCGGGTGTAGCGGACCACGGCCTTGGACTCGTCGGCCGCCTTGAGCTCACACTCCCGGTCCACGCTCAAGCCCGCGGGGGCCTCCTGCGTGATCAGCCACTCGGACATCGCCGCCGTCGGCGACAGCTGGGTCTGGAGCAAGGTCACGGCCAGGCCGTCCAGGCTCTGCACCAGCAGGGTGAGGACATCGTCCGCCTTGGCCTGGCTGCCGGCATCGATCACCAGCAGCCGGGTGTCCGGCTCTATCCACACAAGCACCGAAGACTCCTTGGAGAAGGCCATCGGCATCAACTCAAGCTTGATGTCGTCCTTGAGCGCGCGGGTCTCCTTCTTGCCCGGTTTGCGCCCGGTGCTCGCCTCGATCTGCGCCGCACGCTCCTTGGCCTTGCGGGTCACCACCGAACCGGGCACCGTCCGGGTCTCCATCTTCAGCTTGAGGATCAGCGCCCGGCCGACCGACTCCACCAGCGGGCCGTGTGCCTCACCGCGGGGTTCGATCCAGCCGACGGATTTTTCCTGACTGGCCCCGCAGGGGACGAATCGGGCTCCCTCCAGCCCCTTTTCCATTTGCGCCAATGTTGCGGACCAATCGGGTCCGATCCGATACACCATCACGTTCTTGAACACTTGCACCCTTTGCTGTCGTTGGCATCATCGCTGCCGTCCCGCCGATCATCCCATTGATCGCCCACGGAATTTCCGCCGGCTGGCGTATTTCCGGTGCGTGGACGAAGAGCGTGGGGGAAGAGAAGACGTGAGGTGGCCGACCCTCGCCACCGTTCGCGCGCCACACGGCCCGCGCCAGCGGCACGGCCCGTGCGCAAAGCCGGTCAGAACGAGGAGCGCAGCTTGCGGCCGGGCTTGGGTTCGGCCGTCACGAAGTTGGTGACGGAAAGCGCCAGCGCCAGACCCAGGGCGCTGATGCCGATGAGCAGCGCCTTGACGCTGGGGGCCGCGAGGCCCAGCAGCGTGAAGACGAGAAAGACGGCCAGCAGCGTGAACTTGACTCGGAGCAGCATGATGCGATGCGGAGGTGGGTACAAACTCAGGGGGCGGCACAGGCCCCTTGATGGGTTGTCCATTGTCTGGAGGCACCAGGTGGCCGGCAAGGCGGAATCCGTTTCAACCGTAACCAGTCGTTCCGGCGTGGGCGGCTGCGTCCGGTCGGCGCGCCGCTGTCAAGTTGACCCTGCGCCGCGCCTTACGCCGGCCCCTGCCGCGCGTCCGCCACCAGCAGGTCCACCAGCTCCCGCGCATAAGCCGGCAACGCGTCCAGGCTGCGCACCACGATCTGCAGGGCGCGTTCGGCCCAGGGATCGGTCAGCGGCACGATGGCGATGGCCATGGTCTGGGCGTGGCGGCGCGCGGCGGACTCCGGCAGGATGGCCACGCCCACCGCGGCTTCCACCATGCGGCAGGCGGCCTCGAAGTTGCTGACCTGGATGCGCTGTTTCATCGGCCGCTGCAGGCCGTCGCAGATCTGCTGCAGGAAGGCGCGGATGGCGCTGCTCTCGTGCAGGCCGATGTGGTCGAACTCCAGCGTGTCGGCAAAGCCGATGGCGGCGGTGCCGGCCAGTTCATGGCCGCGTGGCAGCACCAGCACCAGGCGGTCGTGGCGGTAGGGCAGCACCTGCAGGTTCTCGGTGCGCACCAGGCCGGCCACGATGCCGATGTCGGTCTGCCCTTCGGACACCGCGCGCACGATGTCGTGGCTCAGGCGTTCCTGCAGATCGACGTTCACATCGGGGTGGCTCAGCAGGTAGCGCCGCAGCACCGGCGGCAGGAACTCGCCCAGGGCGGTGGTGTTGGCGTGCACGCGCAGGTGGCCGCGGATGCCGCGCGCGTACTCCTGCAGATCGGCGCGCAGATGTTCCAGCTGGCCCAGCACCAGGCGGGCGTGGTGCACAAAGGCCTGGCCCGGCGGCGTCAGCGTGACGCCCTGCGAGCTGCGGTGCAGCAGCTTGACGCCCAGGCTTTCCTCAATATTCTTGATGCGGGTGCTGGCAGCCGGCGCCGACATATGGGCCGCCTCGGCGCCCTTGGTCAGGCTGTCGGCCTCGGCAATACGCACCATCAGGCGCAGGTCGACCAGGTCAAAGTGCAGGGCCATGGCGGAAATGGTGTGAAAAGGCAACAAATAAAGAAAAAAGCCGACGAATCCTCGCGGGGCGGCCGGGCTGGGGGAATTATGCCGTCCCGCACCATCGCTGGACTAAATCGAATTCGATACTTTTTGTTGTCAAATTAGAAATATTTTTGCTATTAATGGTTATGAAAGTATCAAATAAAGTTCAAGCATGGAAAAAAGCCGCGCCACCGCCACGTCCCAGCCGCAAGCCGTGCTGTTCGACGCCTATGGCACCTTGTTCGACGTCTACAGCGTCGGCCTAGTGGCGGAGCAGCTGTTTCCCGGCCAGGGCCAGGCCCTGAGCCTGCTCTGGCGCGACAAGCAGATCGAATACACCCGCCTGGTCACCACCAGCAACCACGGCGCCCACTACCAGCCCTTCTGGCAGCTCACGCAGGCCGGCCTGCGTTACGCCTGCAAGCGCCTGCAGCTCAAGCTCACGCCCGAGATCGAGCTGCAGCTGATGAACCAGTACCGGCACCTGAGCGCCTTTCCCGAGAACCGGGACGTGCTGCAGGCGCTCAAGGCCCGTGGCATCGCCACCGGCATTCTCTCCAACGGCGATCCCGAGATGCTGGGCATCGCCGTGCGCAGCGCGGGCCTCGAAGGCCTGCTGGACCACGTGATCAGCGTGGACGCGGTGCGCAAGTACAAGACCCACCCCGAGGCGTATGCGCTGGGCGAGCAGGCGACCGGCCTGCGCGCCGCGCAGATCGTCTTCGTCAGCAGCAACAGCTGGGACGCTCTGGCCGCCACCTGGTACGGCTTTCAGACCCTGTGGGTCAACCGTTATGCGCTGCCCTTCGAGGAGCTGGGCACCCAGCCCACGCGCACCGGCCACACGCTCAATGACGTGCTGGCCTTCTTCCCCGCCGAATGAGGCAGCGACAGATTTTTGTATTTTTGATTCAGGAGTAAAACCATGACGCAACGCACCCAGGCCCAGCGGCTGCAAGTCGCCACCAACCTGTACCGCTTCATCGAAGACAAGGTCCTGCCGGGCACCGGCATCGCCAGCGCCGACTTCTGGAAGGGCTTCGACGCCATCGCCCATGAGCTGGGCCCCAAGAACGCCGCCCTGCTGGCCGAGCGCGACCGCCTGCAGCTGGAGATGGACGCCTGGCACAAGGCCAACCCCGGCCCCATCAAGAACATGAAGGCCTACCGCGCCTTCCTGGAGAAGACCGGTTACCTGGTGCCCGTGCCTGACGAAGTGCACAGCGACACCGCCAACGTGGACGCCGAACTCGCCGTACAGGCCGGCCCGCAGCTGGTGGTGCCTATCCTGAACGCGCGCTACGCGCTCAACGCCGCCAACGCGCGCTGGGGCTCGCTGTACGACGCGCTCTACGGCACCGACGCCCTGCCCGAAGACAAGGGCGCCACCAAGGTTGGCGCCGACGGCAAGAGCTACAACCCCAAACGCGGCGCCAAGGTCATCGAGTACGCGCGCCATGTGCTGGACCGCGTGGCCCCGCTGGCCAAGGGCTCGCATGTCGACTCCACCGCCTACACGGTCGAAGGCGGCAAGCTCAAGGTCGTGCTCAAGGACGGCGGCAAGTTCTGCCTGGCCGACCCGCACAAGTTCGTCGGTTACCAGGGCAGCGCCGCGGCCCCCTCGGCCGTGCTGCTGCGCAACAACGGCATCCACATCGAGATCCAGTTCGACCGCAGCACACCCATCGGCCGCACCGACGCCGCCGGCGTGAGCGACCTGCTGGTCGAAGCCGCGCTCTCCACCATCCTGGACCTGGAAGACTCCGTGGCCGTGGTTGATGCCGACGACAAGGTGCTGGCCTATGACAACTGGCTGGGCATCCTCAAGGGCACGCTGACCGAAGAAGTGAACAAGGGCGGCAAGACCTTTGTGCGCCGCCTCAACGCCGGCCGCGTCTACAAGGTGCCACCGGCGAAGAGATCCGCCTGCGGCCGCTCCTGCCTGTTCGTGCGCAACGTCACCTGATGACCAACCCGGCCATCCCCTACGGCAACGGCGGTGAGATCCATGAGGCATCAGCGGACGCCGTCATCACCACCACCATCGCCTGCACGACCTCAAGGGCTGACGCAAAACGGCGCGTGGCGCAGCTCGCGCACCGGTTCCATCTACATCGTCAAGCCCAAGATGCACGGCCCCGCCGAAGTGGGCTTTGCCGCCGAGCTGTTCGGCCGCGTCGAGCAGCTGCTGGGCCTGCCGGAAAACACCGTCAAGCTGGGCATCATGGACGAGGAGCGCCGCACCAGCGTCAACCTCAAGGCCTGCATCGCCGCCGCCAAGAGCCGCGTGGCCTTCATCAACACCGGCTTCCTGGACCGCACCGGCGACGAAATGCACACCGCCATGCACGCCGGCCCCATGATCCGCAAGGCGGACATGAAGGGCAGCGACTGGATCGCCGCCTACGAAAAGAGCAACGTGCTGGTCGGCCTGGCCTGCGACCTCAAGGGCCGCGCGCAGATCGGCAAGGGCATGTGGGCCATGCCCGACCTGATGGCCGCCATGCTCAAGCAGAAGGTGGTGCACCCGCAAGCCGGCGCCAACACCGCCTGGGTGCCCTCGCCCACCGCCGCCACGCTGCACGCGCTGCACTACCACCAGGTCAACGTGGCCGCCATCCAGGACGAGTTGGAAAAGCAGGCCACCGCGAAGAACTTCAAGGCCACCGAAGAGAAGCTGCTCACCGGCCTGCTGACCATCCCCGTGGCGGCCAAGCCCAACTGGAGCGCCGCCGAGATCCAGCAGGAGATCGACAACAACTGCCAGGGCATCCTGGGTTACGTCGTGCGCTGGATCGACCAGGGCGTGGGCTGCTCCAAGGTGCCCGACATCCACAACGTCGGCCTGATGGAAGACCGCGCCACCCTGCGCATCTCCAGCCAGCACATCGCCAACTGGCTGCTGCACGGCATCGTGACCGAGGCGCAGGTGCGCGCCGCCTTCGAGCGCATGGCCGCAGTGGTGGACCAGCAGAACGCGGGCGATCCGTTCTACAAGAACATGGCCGGCAACTTCGAGACCTCCATGGCCTACAAGGCCGCCACCGACCTGGTCTTCAAGGGCCTGGAGCAGCCGAGCGGCTACACCGAGCCGCTGCTGCATGCGTGGCGGCTGAAGGTGAAGGCCGAGGCCTGATCCAACAAGGACCCGAAAAGACGAACGGCGCCTGCGGGCGCCGTTTTTTCTTGGCGCTGCAAATCCCCGCGCCTGCACGCGACAGCGCAAGCCAGCACAATCCGCGCATGGACAGCCTGCAGCCCCTGATCGATTTCGTCGCCCAGCACCCGCGCCTGCTGGTTATCACCGGCGCCGGCTGCAGCACCGCCGCCGGCATTCCCGACTACCGCGACGAAAACGGCGCCTGGAAGCGCCGTGAGCCCATGCGCTACCAACTCTTCGTCGACAGCGCCCAGGCGCGCCAGCGCTACTGGGCGCGCAGCATGCTGGGCTGGCGCACCATGGCCGAGGCGCAACCCACCGCCGCGCATCACGCCCTTGCGCACCTGGAGCGCGCGGGCCGCATCAATCTGTTGGTGACACAGAACGTAGACGGCCTGCATCAGGCCGCCGGCAGCAGCGCGGTGGTGGACCTGCATGGTCGCATCGACACGGTCTGCTGCCTGGGCTGCGGCGCGCGTTCCCCGCGCCGTGAGTTGCAGCAGGAGTTGATGGCCCGCAACCCGGACTGGCTGGCGCTGGACGCGCGCAGTCTGCCTGATGGGGACGCCGACCTCGACGGCCTGAATTTCGCGGCGTTTGATGTGCCAGGCTGCCCGCAATGCGGCGGCCTGCTCAAGCCCGACGTGGTGTTCTTCGGTGAAAGCGTGCCGCGGGAACGCGTGGCGGCGGTGCGAGCGGCGCTGGCGCAGGCCGATGCGGTGCTTGTGGCCGGCTCGTCGCTCATGGTGTATTCGGGCTATCGCTTCGTCGACGAAGCGGTGACTGCGGGCAAGCCGGTGGTGGCTGTGAACCGTGGGCGGACGCGGGCGGATCCGGTGCTCGCGCTCAAAGTGGAAGTCGAAGTGGGCGCAGCCATCGAGACACTGGCAGCCGAGATGGCTGCGCGGGAACCGGCGGCGTTGGCTCGGACTTAGCTGGACGGATCAGCGCTCAGGTTCCGGGGCGGCCTCGCCGAAGGCGAGGACGTCGCACTGGAACCTGTTGTTATGCACGGCTATACCTTCTCTAGCTTGGCAGTGAAATCTTCAAGAAACGTGAGGCTTTCTTCGACCCATGCCCGTCTGATTTCTTGCACATAGACCTGCCCCCCGCGCTGATGCCTAGGAAGATCGCCCTCATGGACGATCTGGTTTCTTCTCGCAACGATCTTGTTGAGGGTGCTTTTCAATGTGTCAATATCTTGAGGGGAGATGTTGTTATTTTCTCTTAGCTCTTTTCCAAGATCCTTGCATCCGAGAAGGCAGAAGCCGTACTCGATCTCACGCCAACTCTGAAACGGTCTCTTATGCAGGGCCTCTTGGACTACCTTTCTAATCTCGTTGGCAGGGCGAATGACAGTGGCATCACGGCGAGCCGAGTGAACGCGGTTAACAATCTCAATTGCCAGCGTGGCTGGAACTTGGAACTCTTTCTGTTGCTTCGTGAGCTCCTGCTCACGGAACGCAGCAACGAAGCCCTTAATGATGCGCTCATGAACGTAACGATCAATTGCGCTGACGCCGAAGGTGATAGCCGACCGGAGCAGGTCAGAAACAGCATCCCCGCTGAAATCATCTGGCGTCAGAGACGCCCCATGTCGTAGAACGACCACGGCATCTTTTGAGTCAACACGCTCGATATCTGATGCCTGGGGCCAGTGCATCAGCTCGCAGAAATTCGCCTTCCAGTCGGACCGAATAGCTCGCTGCCTAGTATTGACTAACCCATCGTGCATCCGCAGCAGCCGCTTTGCGCGGCCGATGGTGTCTTGAAACGCCTCCAGCGGAGTCATAGCTCTCCCTTTAGTGCATAACGTTTGACTTAAGCGGACCGAGAAGCCAGCCGGAGTGGGTCCTCAATAAGGAATGTCTAGGCATTGCTCAGGCGCCGGTTGAAGTGAGGTATTTTCGCTAAGGCGTTGGAAGTCCGTGGCCTACATTCCAAAGATGAACTCCAAGAACCGTTAGACAATCGACAACGGCGTCAGGGCCACCCCATGTCCATAGCACCTCACTACCTTCAAGGTGTGTGTCAATTTCATGCATCGGCATCTTCTGACGATCTGAGTAGCGGAAGATATTGGCTGGGTGCTTTAGCCTCCCAGTTCCTGTGTCTGTCACCTTCGAGCTGAAAGTAAATCGATTTCCATGAGCAATGCCATTGCGTAAATGGCGGACTATTTCCGCCTCTGGCTCATGGTTGAAGTAGCCATTTGCACCGAGCGCATCTCCTACAGTCAGTAGGGCGCCAGTTAGCCAGACCTTGTCGAAATCCTCGATGGTTTCTCGTTCGCGGTTCTTCTCGAGGTAGTAGTTGAACCACATGACCATCGCGTTTCCGTCGCGCCTCGGGATTCTGAGAACTGGAACCGTTTGACCAGGCTCGACTGCCGGTGAAAACGCTTCTGCTCGTTTGTCACGGGCGACATACATTGCCGCTACATGACTGAAGTAGAGCGAGGTCATGCGCTGCGCTAAAGTGGCAACCTCAACTGCGGCCCGATTGACTACTGGGGGATCGCTCAAAAGGTTATTCACGATACATAACGTCTGAGTTGACCCGTGACCGGGACGCGTGTGCGCAAAGCGCACTGAAGCGCCTGGGCGTCCGAGTCGAACGACCTGTTAAGCATCACGTCCCCGAGCGCCCACTTACCAGTACCCCGTCCTTCTTGATCGAAATGAAAGCCGGCCAAGTGGACTTGTTCTCGAGGTCCCACACCCAAAGGTGGCTTCCCTCTTTGCCCATCAGAAACTGCTTCATCTCAAGTTGATGCTTAACGTGCTCGGGCAGCAACACCTCTATCGTGTATCGAGGCGTATGAATTTGAGGGTCGTAGGGCCCCGCGTTGTAGCGCGTCTTGCTACGAGGTGAGAGCTCAAACGTGTAGTCCGGAGCTTTCATATCCAGGATTCCTTGCGCCCTGCTAGTCCGGGCGAACCTCATACACACGGCAACCGTAACGCGTCCTTCGAAGATCTGCGTACACCGCCTTCCCGTACTCGCGGACGGTAGCATAAGGCGGGGGGCGTAGCTCAACGATTTGGAGGTCGGACTGCTTTCCAAACAAGCACAGAAAAGCGCGGGAGTTGGCCTCCGACATCGAGAACGCAACGAGCTTGTCGAAGTCTCCGGTTAGAGCTGGAACATTGCTCCGAATCCACTTCACCTCGATGGCGAACAGCAACTCACGCTTCTTGGCGCGGAAGTCGAGACG
This sequence comes from Curvibacter sp., assembly GCA_020621965.1. Lineage (GTDB taxonomy): Bacteria > Pseudomonadota > Gammaproteobacteria > Burkholderiales > Burkholderiaceae_C > Hylemonella. The sequence goes on from JAHRYV010000011.1 coordinate 31,109, forward strand.
CTTTTTGTCGCCTGTAACCGGCTGAGGAATGCCGGGACATTCGTACTCGCACTGAACTTGGAACCCGCGCGATCTGAGAATTCGCAGAATTGGCTCGTACAACAAGTACTCGCTGAAGGCAGCGCCCATGCCACAAGCGGACAAGTAGCTAACGTAGGCACTCAGCCCCCGCTTGACTCGGAAGAAGACTTCAGCGGTGGGTGTCAGTTTCTTCTTGGGACTCTTCACACTGTCGGCCACCTGTAATGCCTAGCTTGATATAGATCGCAAAAAGTGCGGAATAACATGGGCGCATGTTCATCCTGGCGCCTCCCTTGTCGCAAGCAAAGTGCTTGGTCTGTTTGAAGAATTCGCGCCAATATAGCGTAGATCCGGGCGCATAACAAACCGCAAAACCCCGCAGGAACGGCATTTCGTCTGGCGGGAGCCGACTTCAGCCCCGCCGCAAAACAGCCCCCGAAACTTCTGCGCCGCACCCGCCTGTGTGCACCGGGGCTACCCGAAGCACATTAGCCAGCGGGCTTGTGCGCCATACTCGCCACTGACTCCCTGCGTCCGGGCGCAGCAGCAACAAGGAACGAAAGTGCAATCTGCCAGTGACCAGTGGTTCGACGAGGCGTACTACCAGCGCTACTACTTCGACAAGAAGACCAGCGGGGTCGACCGCGGGCATGTGGAGCGGCTGGGTGCTTTCGTGTGCAGCTACCTCAAGTACCTGCGTGTGCCCGTGCGGCGGGTGCTGGATGTGGGCTGCGGCATCGGCCTGTGGCGCGACATCATCGCCCGGCACTTTCCCGATGCCGCGTTCCACGGCGTGGAGTACAGCGACTACCTCTGCGCGCGTTACGGCTGGGAGCGCGGGTCGGTGGTGGACTACCGCAGTGCCGAGCCCTTCGACCTGGTGATCTGCCAGGGCGTGCTGCCCTATCTGAGCCCGGCCGATCTGAAGCTGGCGCTGCACAACCTGGGCACGCTGAGCCGGGGCGCCTTGTATGTGGAAGCCGTGGCGCGCGAGGACTACGAGCGTGGCACCATCGACGAGGCGCTAAGCGACCCGCGCCTGTTCCGGCACCGCGCCGAGCTGTACCGGCGCGGCCTGGCGCAAGGATTCACGGAGTTGGGTGGCGGCGTCTGGCTGAGCCGCCAGGCCGAGGTGCCGCTGTTCGAACTCGAGTGCGCGGGCGGGCGCTGAGCACTCCCCCCATCGCCATCGGCAGGGGTCATTCCCCGCCGCCGAACAGGTCGCGCCACTTTTGCGCCGCATCCGCAGATCCCTCGCCTTTGCCCATCGGTGTCCCTCTCGGATACTCCTCCGCAATCCGGTCTTCCCAATAGGTCGTGGGGTTGGGCGCGCTGCAAAGCCGGCGAAAGACCTCCTGCGGCACCTGCTTGTAGGCCAGGATGGTCTTGCTGTCCCAATGCAGGTCCAGCTGCTGGCTCGCAGTGTCGTAGTCCGCGCGCCGGATGCGTCCGATCGTGAAAGCCTTGCTCTGCATGGCTCGGTCCTCGTTATGCCATCAGCCCGCCGGCGGATGACCCGTCGCCAGCACACAGCGCGCGATCTGCTCCAGGGCCTCGGCGGCCGTCGCTACCTGCACCACGCCCTCGACCCGGGCCGCGCCTTCCAGGCCGATTACCCGCTTGCCGAACTGGCGGCCCAGGGCGACCTCGCTCAGGGTGCCGAAGTTGTCGCCGATGGCCACCAGGCACAGGGCGGCGCGCGCGATCACCGCGTTGCGTGCCTCGCCGATGCCGGTGGCCAGCACCACGGTGGCGTAGGGGTTGGCGCTGGTCGGGTCGTCGTCGGGCAGCACGCCGATGGCGGTGCCGCCGGCCTCGGCCGCGCCCTTGCAGGCCGCTTCCATCACGCCGCCACGGCCGCCGCAGATCAGGCTCAGGCCCATCTCGGCAATGCCGCGGCCGACGGCCTGCGCGGCCGCGTACTGCGCCGCAGTTGCATGCCGCGGGCCGATGACGCCCACGGGCACGCGCAGCGGCGCCGCGCGCTGGCGGCGGGTCACTTCGGCGATCAGCTCTGGAAGAGGTCGGGTATCGTGCATGGTGGCGGGCTCACAGGTGTTTCTCGTGCCGGCTGCCGAACCAGGCGCCGGCGGTCATGATGGACGAACAGGCGGCGGTGATCAAGAGCGCCAGCGCCGCCGCCGCGGGAAAGTCGGAGCCGGTCTCGGAGATCAGGCTGTAGAGCTGCAAGGGCAGGATCTCGAGCCGGGTGCCCACCAGGGCTAGCGCCGTGCCGTAGGCGCCGAAGACCACGGCGGCGATCAGGCACAGGCTGCTGGCGATGGGGGCGGCCAGCTGCGGCAGCATGATCTGGCGAAAGGCCTGCGCCGGCGTGGCGCCGAGCGACTGCGCCACTTCCAGCTGCGCGCGGTCGAAGTTGACGAACACCGGCAGCACGCCCATCACCACGCGCGGGATCAGGTAATACGACGACGCGAAGGCCAGCCCGACCGGAGTGAACAGCGCCTTGCCGAGAATGGCGCTGTCGGTGCCCAGCAGCGCCAGCAGTTGCGTCACCAGGCCGGCGCGGCCATAGGTGAGGATGAAGCCGTAGGCGACGATCAGGCCGGAGAAGGTCAGCGGCAGCGCAATGACGAAGGCCAGCAGCGTGCGTCGCCGCTCCTCCATGCGGGCCAGGTGCAGGGCCACGGCCACCCCCACCACCAGCGACAGGGTGGAGGCCGCCAGCGTCAGCACCGTGCTGCCCAGCAGCGAGGGCCAGAAGGTGGGCATGGCGATGACACGCGCAAACGCCCCCAGCCCGTCGCTGACCGCGTCGACGATCACCGCGATCAGCGGCAGGCCGAAGAACAGCGCCAGCAGCAGCACGGCCGGTGCTACCAGCAGGGTGAAGATCCGGGGCGGCATGGTCGTCGTCGGTGGCCCGGCGCTTCAGCGCACGCCAGTGGCGGTGACGTAGCCGGCGTCGATCTCGGCCTTCTTCGCCGCCGCGGCGCGCACGTCCAGCGGCCGCACCTGCGGTGCCTGCGGCAGCTTGTCCACCACGCTGGCCGGCAGCTGGATGCCCGGCACGCTCGGGCGCACAAAACCTTCGGCGAAGATGCCCTGGCCGTAATCGCTCATGATGAAGTTCAGCCACAGCTTGCCGGCGCTCGGGTTGGGGCTGTTCTTGACCAGGCTGATGCCGTAGGGCGCGGCGGCCGAGGCTTCCTTCGGGATCACCACCGCCACCGCGTCGCCCAGGCCGTCGGTGTACTTGGCCTTCAGGCCATCGTTCTCGTACGAGATCCAGATCGGGATCTCGCCCTTGACGAACTGCGCATAGGGGGTGGTGCCCAGCACGCGCAGCACGCTGCCGGCCTTGTGCAGCTTGCCGAGGTAGTCGAGCCCGGGCCTGATGTTGTTCATGTCGCCGCCGGCGGCGAAGTTGGCGGCAAAACTCATCACCTGGCCCACGCCGGTGGAGCGCGGGTCCAGATAGACGACGGTGTTCTTGTACTCGGGCTTGAGCAGGTCGGCCCAGGAACGCGGCACGTTTTTCACCAGCTTGGTGTTGACGATGAAGGCGATGGTCAGCGAGTGGATGGTGAACCAGCGTCCCTCCGGGTCCTTGAAGACGCCGGGGAGCTTGTCGAAGTTGACCGGCTTGAACGGCGCCACCACGTCCTTGTTGACGGCATCGACGGCCGAGGCCGCGAAGTAGTAGGCGGTGTCGGCCTGCGGGCGGTTGCGCGCCTTGTCCAGCGCCACCACGGTGGCGGCCGAGCCCAGGTCGTTGTAGACGATTTCCACCTCGGGGTAACGGTTCTTGAAGGCCTTGAATTGCGCCGCCCAGTTGGCCCAGGTCGGCCCGGTGTCGAAGCTGACCACCATGCCCTCCTTGCGGGCGGCTTCGTAGAGTGTCTTCTCGCCCGCATAGAGCTCGGGCGAGTTGGTCACGTTCTGGGCCAGCGTCAGCGCCGAGACCATCGAGACGGCGGCGGCGCACAGAAACCTCTTCAGCTTGTTCATGCAATGCTCCTGGTCACGGGTTGGGGAGGAACTGGATCGCCTCGACGGGTACCCGTACCCGTGTCAGCGCCGCGCGCGAGGTGGTCTCCAGCTTGAGCACCGCCTCGCCGATGGTCATGTCGAGCTGCCGCGTGGCGCCGAAGAAGCGATCCTTCAGCACGCGCACCTCGAACAGGTTGGTGCCGCTCTCGCCGGCGGCGGCCGGCTCCAGCCGCTCGGGCCGGATCAGCACCTTGATCGCCGCACCGTCCCGCAAGCCGTGGGGCAGCGTCCGCAACCGGCCGAAGGGAACGTCGACCTGCTCGGGGCCGCTGGCGGTAGCGGCCAGCACGTTGGCGCGGCCCACGAAGCCGGCCACGAAGCCGTCGGCCGGGCGGTCGTAGATGGCGGCCGGCGTGTCGTATTGAACCAGGCGCCCGTCTTTCAGCACCGCAATGCGGTCGGCCAGCGACAGCGCCTCGTCCTGGTCGTGCGTGATCAGCAGCGCCGCGATGTTGTGCATCTTCTGGATGCGGCGCACCTCGTCGCGCATGACCACGCGCGTGGCCGCGTCCAGCGCCGACAGCGGTTCGTCCAGCAGCAGGGCGCGCGGCTCGAAGGCCAGCGCCCGCGCCAGCGCCACCCGCTGCTGCTGACCGCCGGAGAGCTGGGCCGGCAGCCGTTCGGCCGTGCCGGTGAGGCCGACCATCTCCAGCATCTCCTCGGCCTTGCGCCGGCGCTGTTCGGGGGGCACGCCGCGCACCCGCAGCGGGTAGGCGATGTTCTCCCAGACCCGCATGTGCGGGAACAGCGCGTAGGACTGGAAGACGATGCCGCAGCCGCGCGAGGCCACGCTGGCATGGGTCAGGTCCTGGCCGCCCAGGCGCACGATGCCCGCGTCGGGGCGGAAGAAGCCGGCGATCAGCTTCAGCAGCGTGGTCTTGCCGCAGCCCGAGGGACCGATGCAGACCACCAGCTCGCCTTGCTGGATCTGCATCGACAGGTCGAAGATGCCGGCCTTGCCGCCCGGGTAGCGGAAGGTCACCTGATCCAGTTCGACGGCGCTGCTCATCGGCCCCCCGTCGAGAACCGGGTCGCGCGCTGGGTCGACAAGGCCCCGCCCACCGAGGCCGTCAGGGCCAGCACCAGCAGGATGACGGTGGCGGCGCAGGCGAAACCGGTGGCGCCGTAGAAGGCCTGCAACAGCACCACCGGGTAGGTGCGGTTGAGGAAACCGGCGACCAGGTTGGAGAACTGGAACTCGCCGATCGACAGCGCCGCCACCACGATCAGACCGGAGAGGATGGAGTGGCGCAGCGAGGGCAGCACGATGTGGAAGAAGCGCTGCCACCCGGAACTGCCGAGCGACTCGGCGGCCTCCTCCAGCACATGCAGGCCGAGGCGCTGCATATCGGAGATCACCGCCTGCAGAAAATACGGCAGGCCGAGCACGATGTGGCCCGCGGCCAGCAGCCAGACGCTGCCCAGCCAGGGCAGGGTGTCCGACGAGAACACGAGGATGAAACCGAAGGCCAGCACCAGCGGCGGCAGTGCCACCGGCAGCTGGTACAAGGCACTGACCAGCGCGCGCATGCGTGGATCACGCGCGCGGAACACCGCGTAGGCCAGCGGCAGGCCGATGGCCAGACAGACGGCGCAGGTCACGCCGCCGACCAGCAGGCTGGAGAGGAAGGCACGGCGGAAGCTGGGGTCGCTCGCCACCTCCAGATACCAGCGGCCGGTGAAACCAGTCGGCAGGATGGTGTTGAGCCAGAGGTCGCCGAAGGAGCCGATGAAGAGCAGGGCGATCGGCGTCACCAGATACGCAAGATAAAACCCTGTGACAACGCGAGGCAGCATGGTCGAGGCCCTGTTCGGCGCGCGTCGGTGCTGCTTCAACGAAGCGTTCTTGCGCCAGTGGGCAAATCCTACCCCTTTGGTTCGGGGCCAGCAAGCGCGGCCACCGGGGCGGTCCGGTTCGGCCTACGATGCCGGCATGCAGCGGCCCCTCATCCTGTTCGGCGCCTTCGACCGCCACAACTTCGGCGATCTGCTGTTGCCACACATTGCCGCCGCGCTGCTGCCCGGGCGCGCGCTGATCCACGCCGGGCTGGCCGCGCGTGACCTGCGGGCCTATGGCGGTCATGCCGTGCGCGCCCTCGCCGAGGTGCGCGCCACGCTGGGTGACAAACCGGCGGACCTGTTGCACGTGGGCGGCGAGGTGCTGACCACCACCGCCTGGCAGGCGGCGGTGATGTTGTTGCCGCCCCAGGAGGCGCCGGCGACCATCGCTTACCTGCAGGACCGGCCGGGCGAACGCGCGGCCTGGGTGCAGCGCATGTTGGGCACGGCCGCGCAGGCGCCCTACCTGGTGGAGCGCGGCCGCTGGCCGGCGCTGCGCCGTGTGCTGTATGGCAGCGTGGGCGGCGTGGCCCTGCACAGTTGTGAGACCACGCTGCGTGACGAAGTGCTGGCCCAGCTGCGCGCGGCCGATGCCGTCCGCGTGCGTGACAAGGTCACACAAGCGTACTTGCAGAGCGCGGGCCTGGCGGCGCCGCTGTTGCCCGATGCCGCCGTTATGGTGGCCGAGCTGTTCGGTGAGCGACTGCGGCAGCACGTCGCGCAGGGCGAGGTGGCCGGCCTGCGGCAGCGTTTTCCACAGGGCTATCTGGCGGTGCAGTTCAGCGCCGAGTTCGCGGACGATGCCACGCTCACCCAACTCGCGCAGCAGCTGGCCCAGGTGACGCGCGAGACGGGGCTGGGCCTGGTGCTGTTTCGCGCCGGCGCCGCGCCCTGGCACGACACGCTGCTCACGCTGCAGCGGCTGGCGGCGCAGCTCGACGCTGGGAGCGTGCAGGTGTTCCAGTCGCTGCACCTGTGGGACATCTGCGCCTTGATCGCCGCCAGCCGCGGTTATTGCGGCAGCAGCCTGCACGGCCGCATCGTGGCCATGGCCTGCGCCCTGCCGCGCCTGAGCCTGCGCTCACCCGTCGCGAGCGCACAGCAGGGCAAGACCGCGGCCTTTGCTGCCAGCTGGGAAGAGGCCGAGGTGCCCGCCACCGTGGCGGTGGCCGAGCTGGCGCCGGCCCTGCAGCGCGCCCTGGCGCTGCCGCGCGAGCGGCTGCAGCGCACGGCGCAAACCCTGGCCAGCGAGTACCGGCGCGGTTTTGCCGCGCTGTGCACGCCGCTGGCTTGAACTACTTGGGTGCGGGTTTCTTGGCGCTGGTCGTCGTGGCGGCGACCGTCTTGGTCACGGGGGCCGGCTTGACCGCAGCCGTTGTCGCCGCTGCGGGGGCCGTCTTGGCCGGTACGACGGCCGCGGTCGTGGCGGGTGCCGCCGCGGCTGCGGAGGCCGGCGCCACTGGGGTCGGTGCCGGTGTGCTGGCCGCCGTGGCCGCAGCCACGCGGGCCTGGTTGGCCTTGGCCAGCCGCGCCAGGGTGCCGCCGCTGGCCGCGCCCAGCTCGTAGCGCACGCCGGCCGTGGCCCAGGGGCCGCTGATCTGCAGCGGGACGGTGATGCCCGCGAGTTCGGCCAGTTCGCCGGCGCCCGCGCGCTTGAGGCCCGGGGTCACCAGGGTGCTGAGCTGGGCGTCGAGCTGGCCGCTGCCCAGTGCGAGACGGGCCTCGCCCTTGCAGGTCAGGGTGGGTGACTTGAGCAGCAGGTCGACGCTGCGGGCCTGGCCCTGTGCCAGCTCCCAGCTGGCCTTGAGCTCCGCAAAGGGCGTGTTTTCCGTCAGCCGGATGTTGTCCTTGTGTTCGGCGCCCTCCAGGCCCAATTGCTCTTTGGCCACCACCAGGCCATCGGCCAGGTCGAGGCCGGCCAGTGCACCGCGCGTGAGCGCCAGGCTGGCCGTGCCGGTGAGCGACTGGCGCAGCGCCTCCAGGCTGGCGCCTTGCGCCGTCAGGTCGAAGGCCACATTGCCCTTGCCGCTGAGGCGGGCCTCGCCGCCGCTCAGGTCGGCCAGCAGAGTGTCGACCTGCACACCCGTGAGTTTCTGGCGCACGCTGAGCTGCGGCGCCTCGCCCGCCGTCAGGCTCAGGCCGCCTTGCAGACTGCCGCCGTAAAACTGGGCCGCGAGCGGCTCCACGCTCATGGTGCCCGAGCCCGCGCGCAACTCGGCGGCGAACTGGCTGGCCTTCAGGTGCGCCACGCGCAGCTCGTCGGCACGCAGCTTGCCGCGCACGTTCAGTGTCTTGAGCAGGTCGAAGTCCTGCACTTGCGTGCTGTCTTGCAGGCGGCGCGTCCAGTCGCCGACCAGGTAGCGGTCCAGGTCCAGCGTGCTGGCGACGACGTCGAAGGTCCAGGCCGGTGTCTTGTAGTCCTGCAGCCCCACCTTGCCGCTGAACTGGCTGTCGTCGACGCCGGCCTTGAACTCCAGCGCCAGCTCCTGTTTGGCCAGGGCGGCCTGCAGCTTGCCGCTGAGCGTGGCGTTCAGGCGCGCGGCCAGCAAGGGGTGGCTGGCGTTCCAGTCGCCGGCGATGCCTTCGAGCTGCAGCTGGCGCTGGCCCGGGTCGTACTGCAGCGGGCTGCTCAGGTGCGCCTGCAGCGTGCCGCCGGCGTGCTGCAGCTCCAGGCTGGCCCGCACGTCGGCGCTGCGCCAGACGCCGGCCTTGGCTTCCACCGCGGGCAGTTCCAGCGCGGCGCTCAGCAGGCTGCCGCCCGCGGCCGGCTCGCGCTGCAGCGTGGCGCCCAGGCTCAGGGCGCTGGCCTGCCATTGCTCCGGCTCCAGCTCCGCGCGGGCGGCGGCCAGCCGGCCTTCGAGCTTGTGGCCGTCGTAGCGGCCGCGGCCGGTGACGTTCACCTGTTCCAGCAGCAGTTTCTGTGTGGTCGGCCAGGCGGTGAGTGAACCGCGCCAGTCCAGCGCCAGCTCGCTGAAGCCGCCGGCCTCGCCCTGCGCCTGGCCTTGCATGTCGGCGAGCTGGTAACGATGGTTGGCGTGGTCGTACAGCAGCTGGCCGTCCAGCCGCAGCTGCAGGTCCAGCTGGGGCTGCATGGCCTGCAGGCGGAAGCGGGTGTTGAGCTGGCCGGCCGTGGCGTCGGCCAGGCGGCCGGTCTCCAGGTTGAGCTCATGCACGAAGACGGCGCGGCCCGAGGCTTCGTCCTGCAGGTTCAGCGAGGAGTCGAGCACCCGCACCTTCTCCACCGCGAACTCGGTCTGGCCCATCCAGTTCACCGGCGTGAGCAGGTCGTCGAAATTGGTGCTGCCGTCGCGATGGCGGACCAGGTTGGCATGCACGCCGTCGAGCACGACGCGCTCCACCTGCACCCGCTTGGTCAGCAGCGGCCACCACGCCACGTAGAGCCGCGCGTTGTTCACGGACGCGAACTTGCGAGCGCTGTTGCGCTGGCTCAGGCTGAGCTTGCCGGTCTCCAGCCCGAGCTGGGGAAACCAGGTGAGGTGGATGTCGCCTTCGAGCACCAGCTCGCGCTGCTTGTGCGTCTTGACGTAGTCGACGATCTGGGCCTTGAAGTCGTTGGCGTCCAGCAGGTACAGCGCGGTGCCGATCGCCGTGGCCAGCAGACCCAGCATCAGCATCAGGCTGCCCAGGGCGTGGCGCCAGTAGTCCTTGGCATAGCTGTCGACCCAGGGCAGCTTGATGGGCGACACATAACCCAGCGTCATGCCGATCACGCCGTACCAGCCGAGCAAGGCCTGCTTGACCGAGCTCTCGGGGGCGGGTTTCTGGGCGGGGTTGGCGGCAGGCGGCTTCCTGCTCTTGGACTTGCTGGGCTTGATCATGGTGGCGGGACGTGGGACCGGAGCAGACATTCTTGTTGAAGCGCCGGTTTCCGTCTGTAAGTTGTCGTAACCGCTGCGTAGAATGCCTCGGGTCGCACCGCGAGGAGCCCCGCATGCTGGAACGTTATTTCCAACTGTCCGCCCATGGGACCACCGTCAGGACCGAGCTGCTGGCCGGTCTGACGACCTTCCTGACCATGGCCTACATCATCTTCGTCAACCCGGACATCCTCGCCGCGGCCGGCATGCCGAAGGACGCCGTGTTCGTGGCCACGTGTCTCGCCGCCGCGCTGGGCTCGGCCATCATGGGCCTGTACGCCAACTACCCCATCGCGCTGGCGCCGGGCATGGGGCTCAACGCCTACTTCGCCTTTGCCGTGGTGCAGGGCATGGGTTACACGTGGCAGATGGCGCTGGGGGCGGTGTTCCTCTCGGGTTGCCTGTTCATCCTCGTCAGTCTGTTCAAGCTGCGCGAGGCCATCGTCAACGCCATCCCGCGTTCGCTCAAGTTCGCCATCTCGGCCGGCATCGGCCTGTTCCTGGCCATCATCGGCCTGAAGAACGCCGGCCTGATCGCCGCGCACCCGGCCACCCTGCTCACCATCGGCGACCTGCACCAGCCCGCGCCGGTGCTGGCGGTGCTGGGCTTTTTCATCATCGTGGCGCTGGAGCAGCGCAAGGTACCGGGCGCCATCATCATCGGCATCCTGGCCGTCACGGTGGCGGCCATCGCGCTGGGGCTGGCGCCGTTGGGCGGCATCGTCGCCCTGCCGCCGTCCCTGGCGCCCACCTGGCTGCAGATGGACCTGACCGGCGCCTTTAACACGGGCCTGTTGACCGTTGTCCTCACCTTCTTCCTGGTGGAGCTGTTCGACGCCTCGGGCACGCTGATCGGCGTGGCGCACCGCGCCGGCCTGCTGGATAAGGACGGCAAGTTGCCGCGCCTGAAGCGCGCGCTGCTGGCCGACTCCACCGCCATCGCCGCCGGCGCCGCACTGGGCACTTCGTCCACCACCGCCTACATCGAGAGCGCCGCCGGCACCGCGGTGGGCGGGCGCACCGGTCTCACCGCCGTCACCGTGGCCGTGCTCTTCCTCGCCGCCCTGGTGTTTGCGCCGCTGGCCGGCACCGTGCCGGCCTATGCCACCGCGCCGGCGCTCTGTTATGTGGCCGTGCTCATGCTGCGCGGCCTGGCCGAGATCGAATGGGACGACCTGACCGAGGCCGCCCCGGCGGTGGTGACGGCCATCACCATGCCCTTCACCTTCTCCATCGCGCACGGCATTGCGTTTGGCTTCATCGCCTATGCGGCCATCAAGCTGCTGGCCGGCCGCGTGAAGGAACTGCCGCCGATGGTGGCGGTGATCGCGCTCGTTTTCATTCTCAAATTTGCCCTGCTCTGAACCATGTCCCGCATCGTCTTCGATCTTCCGCCCCGCTTCGTCTTCGCCACGGAGATGCAGATCTACATCAGCCACGTCAACCAGGGCGGCCATCTGGACAACGCGCAGTTGCTGACTCTGGTGTCCGAGGCGCGGCTGCGTTTCTTTCGTTGGCTGGGTTACAAGGAATCGGACGTGGAGGGGCTGGCCATCGTGGTGGGCGACATCGTGGCGCAGTACAAGTCCGAGGGTTTCCACGGCGAGACCATGCGTGTGGAGATGGTGCCGGCCGACTTCAACCGGTATGGCTTCGACCTGGTCTTTCGTATGTCCGAACAAAGCCAGGGCCGCGAAGTCGCCCGCGGCAAGACCGGCGTGGTGTTCATCGACAAGGTCACGCGCAAGGTCGCGCCGCTGCCCGAGGTCATCCGCACCCGGTTGTCAGACGCCATCGCGCTCTGAGCCCAGGGCCTGCGCCTTGCGGCGCCGGAGGTAGAGCCAGGCGTAGAGCAGGACCAGCAAGAACACGTTGCCGAAGAAGATGCGCGGATCGCTCCAGGGCACGCCGTTGACGCGCGCGTCCGACAGCGGCCACAGGAAGGGCGTGGGAAAGAATTCCTCGCTGTGCGTGAAGATGTCCAGCGCGATGTGCAGGCCCCAGGCGCCCAGCTCCACGAAAGGTTTGCCGCGTACCAGCCACACCAGTCCGAACACGACGGCGAACACCGCCAGGCTGTGGGTGGCGTTGTAGAGCTGGTGCACATAGGCGGGAATGAGCGCCGGGTCCGGCGGGTGACCGAAGCCGTTGAAGAAATCCAGCCCGTGCGCCAGCAGGCCGTTGGCGAACACCAGGCCGAAGGAAAACAGGTCCGGTGCCGTCCCTATGGCAAAGGCGGTCCAGAAGCTGCGCCGGCTGGCGCGCCCCAGGGCGACGCCGCCCCAGAGTCCGTGCGAGAGGATGTCCATGGGTCTACTTTAAGGCCAGGCCATCCACAGGATGGACAGGCCCGACACCAGCATCACGCCTTCCATCAATTGCAGGAAGCGCTGCTCGGGCAGATGCAGCACCAGCCGCTTGGACAGCGTGGAGCCGGCCAGCACGAAGACACCGATCAGCAGGCCCTGGCCGATGGCGCGGCCGTCGATCACCCCGAGCTGCTGGAACGTCGCGCCCTTGGCCAGGAAGACCGCCAGCGAACTCGCGGCTTCGGTGCCGATGTAGGCGCCCTTCACCAGCCCGTAGGCCAGGAAAAAGGGGGTGTTGATGGCGCCGGTCGATGCCACGATGCCCGTGAGGTAGCCGATGACCGCACCGACGAGGGCCATGTGCCACAGGCGCGGCCGGAACTGCTGGCGGCGCAGCCAGCGCCGCGCGGGAATCATCAGCAACAGGAAGCTGCCCAGGATGAGCTCGATCAGTCGCGCATTGAACTGCACCAGCGTGTTGGCGCCCAGCACCACGGCGGGCACCGCGGTGGCGCTGTAGACGCCGCACAGGCGCCAGTCGATGCTGCGCCACCACAGGCCCACGCGCGTCAGGTTGGCGACGATGGCCACCAGGGCGATCACGGGCACCGCCGTCATGGGGCCGTAGAAATGCACCAGCGGCGGCATCAGCAGGATGGTGGTGCCGAAACCGATCACCCCGCCCAGCACACCGGCGCCCAGGCCGACGGCGCAGATGAGCAGCATGGGCCAGAGTTCACTCATCAGGGTTCAGCCCGCAAACACGTAGCGCACCACGGCCAGTGCGGCAGCGAACAGGAAACCGTAGACAAAGCGGTTGATGCGCAGCACTGCGTCGCCGCGGCGCGCGCGCCAGTGGCCCATGAGCACCATCAGGCCGCCCACCGCAAACGGCGTGAGGAAGAGGTTGGCCATGCGCCAGGGCGGCGGCATCAGGTAGTGCGGGAAAAGCAGCAGGCTGACACCGCCCAGAATGGCGCCGAAGAGCAGATAACCCAGCGCGGCCAGCCAGGGGTTGGGGGCGCGACGGAACGGCTCGGATAGCGAGTGCAGGCCGATCTCCAGCAGCGCCTCGCCGAAGGCCTGCAGCAGGAACTCACCAAGGATTTCGAACAGGAATTCGAGCATGAACAGCCTCAACAGGTGCTAACGACCCACGATGAAATCGAGAGCCTGCTGCGCTACGGGTACCTCACCCTGATAGAACTCAGTGAATTTGCACCTTGCGCAGACCAGCGCCTGGTATTGCGCGGACTCGACGTCAAACATGGAACTCAGCCAACTGCGTGTGGCTCGGATCTGGTGTCTTTCAAACCGCTGGTGACCGCACTTCATGCAGCGGTAGTTGCGAGAAGGATCTCGTGCAGCAAGCTCGGCATCGATCAACCCGGTGACTTCCAGGTAGTGGCCGGGGTTGACCTTGGCGAGACGTTGATGCTCCAGAAGGTCTGAATAGGGCAACGAGGAGATTTCGGTTGCTGCCGGGGATTTCCAGGGCGAGTGAGCGGGCATTAAATGCATCTCCCTTGGGGCACTTGTTGCGTTGATTTATACAGTGGACAAGCCGGCAGCATTTCCGTCAGCCCAGAATCTCCAGGGTACGGTGGCAGCGCTGGCCAACGTAGAACTGCGCCAGCACCTGCGCAAACACCGGCTCCTGCGGCGCCACTTCGGCAAACAGCGTGGCGCAGGAGCGCAGCTTCATGGCGTCGATGCCACCGAGCATGTCCTCGGCACTGAGCCCCGGGTGTTGCAGCAGCAGGCCCATGCATTTCTGCAGCCGCTGGCCCAGCACCGGATGCTGCAGGTAGGCCAGGGCTTCGGCGCGCGAGGTGATGCCGTAGTGCTGCGCCATGGCACTGTGCCCCAGTCCGCGCAGCTGCGGAAAGATGAACCACATCCAGTGGCTTTGCTTGCGGCCGGCGCGCAGCTCGGCGCAGACTTCGTCATAGACCGGGGCCTGGGCGTCGAGGAAGCGTTGCAGGCTGTCCATGCGCGCCCCGCCCTGGCTAGGCGGCGAGTTCGCGGCGGGCGGCGCCGTCGTAGAGGTCGAGGCAGCGCTCGCGCCAGGCATGGACCACGTCGTCCTCGGCCAGCAGGGCGAAGGGGCTGCTGGCGCGCGCCCACATGAAGGCGCCGAAGGCGAGGTAGTCGGCATAACCGGGCTGCTCGCCGCTGAGGTAGGGGCCGTGGGCCAGCGCCATGCGCATGGGCTGCAGGCCTTTGCGGAAGGCGTCGACGCGCTCCTCGCGGCCGGCCTGCACCTCTTCCAGCGTGCCCTTGTACATCTTCTCGCGCGAGGCGCGGAAGTAAGGCTGGTCGGCCGGGTCCAGGCTGTCGTGCAGGTCCTTGAGGATGAGGCGGCCGATGGGGCCGTGCAGGCTGGTCTGTACCCAGTACTGGAAGAACTTGAGCACGTGGGCGGCGGCGTCGGGGCCGATCAGGCGCGGCGTGTCGGGAAAGGCGGCGTCCAGGTGCTGCACCACGGCCCAGCTGTCGGTGACGAGCTGGCCCTGGTGCTCGATGGTGGGGACGGTGAGCTTGTCGCCGCCGGCGTTGATGCTGGGGATGTCGCCGAACAGCACGTCGCGCACCTGGAAGGGGATGCCCTTGTGCAGCAGGGCCATGCGCACGCGCCAGCTGTTGGGGCTGAAATGGGCGCGTCGGGCATTGACCAGGTCATACAACAGCATGGGGTGTCTCCGTTTGGGTTCAGGTCTTGCGCAGGCTGCGCGTGGCAAACACCAGCAGGCAGGCGGCGAGGAAGGCGCCGAGCGCGTACTGGTAGGGAAGGTTGATGACAAAACCCATCTGGTCGGTCCACAGCACGTACAGGCAGTACAGGCCGAACAGGGCGACGCCGCGCATCAGCCAGGCCTGCGGGCGCAGGTGGCGCTCGGGGATGTGCCCGGCCAGCCAGGCGCCGGTCAGGCCGCTGAGGATGCCGATGGCCGCTCCCACCGAGACGTCGGCCGGCCAGTGCGCGCCCACGGCCACGCGCGAGCAGGCCACGCCGAGCGCGAAGACGAACAGCCAGAGCCAGCGCAGGCGTTTTGCCGGGGCCAGCGCGAAGTAGATGGCGGTGGCGCCGGCAAAGGCGGTGATGGCGTGGCCCGAAGGCATGGCGGCGATGAAGAGTGGCTCGCCGATGACGTGGATGCCCTCCAGGCCCAGCACTTCGAGCGGGCGCGGGTTCTCGGCCACGTTCTTGCCCACGCGGGTGAGCAGACCGGCCAGCGGCGCGGCGCACAGCCAGGACAGCACGACACGCGGCGCGCGCCACAACGCCGGCGCGGTGGCGGCATAGATGGCCCAGCCGGTGCCGAACAGCGAGAGCAGGGCCCAGACGATGTCGGGCAGTACCGAGAACCAGCGGTTCAGGGTGCGAAACACGGTGGGTTCGTACAGGCCCAGCCACAGCGGCGCGCTCAGGGCGAGCACGACGAAGGGGATGGCCCAGTGCCAGGGCGCGATGCGGCGCGTGGCGGTGGGGGCGGCGGGGAAGGCGGTGGCGGAAGTCATCGAAGGGGTTGCAACAGGTGAGGGGTCAGGCGTCATCGCGCCGGCGCGGTGCCGGGCGGCCGGCCCAGCCGTGGCAGAGGTAGAGGTCGAAGTGCGACACTAGGCGTCCGGCGTGCCGCACGGCCACGGTGTCGGCCGGCTCGCAGCGTTCGAACAGGCCATCACCCACCGGCAGCTGGTGCGCCATCTGCGACCAGTCCAGCAGCACGGCGCTGGTGCCCAGGGGGAGCGGGCCGGTCCAGAGCGTGAACTGGTCGAAGTCGGGCGCCAGCACGTGCACCGGCATGGGCCGGGCATACCAGGCCAGGCGGCTGGCCAGTGTCCAGTTCTGCACCGCGAGGTGGCTGATGTTGTGCTGGCGTGCCAGCTCCGTGGCGCGCAGGCCGGCCTCGTCCCAGCCGTAGAAGTCGGTGAAGGGGTTGAGCGTTTCCGGCGCCTGGCTGTCGGGGGCCTCGCCGGCCATCCAGGGCGGGCCGGCCAGCAGCATGAGCAGGTACAGGCTCAGGGTGATGAAGGCCTGCAGGCCGCCGAAGGCGTAGATCAGCGTGCGCCGGCCGCTGGCCCACAGCGCGGCCAGGCCCAGGCCGGCAAACGGGGCCAGGGCCACCCAGGCCGGGGCCGCCCAGTGCGGCAGGCTGGAGCCGCCGCCGGCCAGGTAGGCCAGCACGGCGAAGGGCAGGGCGAAGAAGGCCAGCAGCCAGGCCTGGGCGCGGTCGAACCCGAAGCCGCCCAGCACCTGATGGCGCAGGCCGGCCGCGCCCCAGATCAGCAGCGGGTACAGCAGCGCCTGCACCAGCAGGAAGACCAGCACCTGGCCGGCCTGCCAGTGGCTGCCCTTGCCGTGTTTGAGCTGGTAGGCGAAGGAGATCCAGTCGTGCTGCGCGTTCCAGATGAACACCGGCGCCACCAGCGCCAGCGCCAGCACCAGCGCCAGCCAGGGGCCGGCGCGCCGCAGCAGAGCCGCGCCGTGGGCGGCGAACAGGCAGGCCAGCACCGGCAGGGCGGCGAAGATGGCGGTGTATTTGGCCAGGCCGGCCAGGCCCAGCAGGGCGCCCAGCAGCAGCCAGGCGCCCAGGCTGTGCGCGAGGGCCTCATCCAGCAGGCGCAGGGTCTGCCACAGGATGGCCGCGGTGAAGAACATCAGCAGCGTGTCGGGCACCAGGCCGATGCCCAGCACGTGCAGCAGCGGCGCCAGGCTGTAGGCCAGCACGGCCCACAAGCCGGCAGCGTCGGCGCTGCCGACGGCCGGCACCAGCAGGCCGTGCAGGCGGCGCGCGGTGTCGAAGACGAACAGGGCGGTCGCCACCCACAGCGCCTCGGGCAGCAGGCGCAGCACGCCGTCGGGCGCGTCCAGCGCCACCAGCGGCCACTGCAGCCAGCCCACCAGGGGCGGGTGGTCGTAGTAGCTCAGGGCCAAGTTGGCGCCGTACAGCGCGTAGTGCGCCTCGTCGCCCGACAGGCCCAGCACCCAGCCCAGGGTGAAATGCAGCAGGCTGTGACCCAGCAGGAGCAGGGTCAGCAGGGTGGAGGTGCGGGGAGCGGTGGGCACGGGGTCAGGAGCGGTACGCGGAACCGTGGAGTCTAAACGAGGGGGCTATTTCTGCGGGCCGGCTAAACTGTGAAAAAGTGCCCGCCATGGACCTGCCCGAACCCGCCGTCGACCCCTGCCGCTGCCCGCTGTGCGGCCAGCCCAATGCCTGCGCCAACGAAAGTGTGTGCGCCGGCAGCGGCGCCGAGCGCACGCCCTGCTGGTGCACGACCGCGCGTTTTGCGCCCGAGCTGCTGGCGCGCGTGCCGGCAGCGGCGCAGCGCAAGGCCTGCATCTGCGCGGCCTGTGCCGGCGCAGGCCAGTCCTAGCCGCCTTCCCGAGCCGTCGACCGGTGCCTTGCAGGCGGCGGGCATGGGCCCGCCCTGCTAGCATCAAGACATCGGCACCCCACGTAGCGACCCCCATGGCCCGCAGCAACGAAGAACAACGGCAAGCCAAGCGCTCGACCTGGATCAGCGTCTGGATCAATCTGTTCCTGGCCGGCGCACAGGTGGTGATCGGCGTGTACGCCCGCTCCCAGGCCCTGGTGGCCGACGGCCTGCACTCGCTGTCCGACCTGGTGGCCGACGGCGTGGTGCTGTTCGCCGCCCGCCATTCGCACGCCGAGGCCGACGCGGAACATCCCTATGGCCACGCCCGTTTCGAGACCGCAGCCTCGCTGGCCATCGGCCTGATCCTGCTGGCCACCGGCGTGGGCATGGTCTGGTCGGCCGGCGTCAAGCTGCATGACGGCCAGAGCCTGGACGCGGTGCACCCGCTGGCCCTGGTCGCAGCGCTGATCACCCTGGTCGCCAAGGAAGGCCTGTTTCGCTACATGCGCCGCGTCGGCGAACGGCTCAAGTCCTCGATGCTGATCGCCAACGCCTGGCACGCGCGTGCCGACGCCGCCTCCTCGCTGGTGGTGGCGCTGGGCATCGGCGCCAACCTGCTGGGTTACCACAGCATGGACGCGGTGGCGGCGGTCATCGTGGGTTTCATGATCGTCAAGGCCGGCTGGGGTTTCTCGGTCGAGGCCTTCCACGGCCTGACCGACCACGCGCTGGACCCAGAGGAGATTGCCCGCATCCGCCAGACCATCGAAGCGGTGGACGGCCTGCGCGGCGTGCACGAACTGCGCACGCGCCGCATGGGCGACTGGGCCGTGATCGACATGCACGTGGAGGTCGACGCGCATCTCTCGGTCTCCGAAGGCCACTACATTGCCGAGCAGATCGCCGCCCAGGTCAAGGCCGCGCACCGCGTGGCCGAGTGCACCGTGCACGTCGACCCGGGCCCGGTGCGCCATCTGGCGCGGCTGCTGGCGCTGCCGCCGCGCGCGCCGGTGCAGGCCCGCGCGCAGGCGGTGCTGGGCCAGCCGGCGGCGTTGCGGCTGCATTATCTCGACAGCGGGCTGGAGGTGGAGGCCGAGCTGGCCGCGCACGTCGCGCCGGCCGAGCTGCAGCGCCTGCAGCGCGAACTGCAGGCGGCGCTGGGCGAACTGGGTCACGTGGCCCGCGTCAGCCTGAGCTGCCCGCCGGCCAGGGCCCACGCATGACGCGCGCGGCCACCTTGCCCGAGCTGCAGGCGCGCTACGGCGAGCGCTATCGCTGGCTGCTGCTGCTGGCGGTGATGGTCGGCACCATGGCCTCCATCATGTCGTCCACCATCATCAACGTGGCCATCCCGGACATGAGCCAGCACTTCACGCTGGGCCAGGCGCGCGCGCAGTGGGCCACCTCCAGTTTCATGGTGGCGACCACCGTGGCCATGCTGACCACGCCCTGGCTGCTGGACGGTTTTGGCTACCGCCGCACCTATGCGGCCTCCATGCTGCTGCTGCTGGCCGGCGGCGTGGTGGGGGGGCTGGCCGGCAATTTCGAGGTGGTGCTGGGCGCGCGCGTGGTCGAAGGGCTGGCCGCGGGCGTGGTGCAGCCCATACCGGCCATCATCATCATCCGCGCCTTCGCGCCGCACGAGCGCGGCCGCGCCGGCGGCCTGTTCGGTATGGGCGTGGTGCTGGCGCCGGCGATCGGTCCGAGCATCGGCGGCCTGCTGGTGGACTGGTTCGGCTGGCGCTCGATCTTCTTCATGGTCGTGCCCTTCTGTCTGGCGTCGATCTGGCTGGCCTACCGCTATGTGCCGACCACCGCGCCCGGCGGCATCGCGCCCGACCGCCGGCGCACGCGGCTGGACTGGCAGGGCCTGCTGCTGGCCACCGTGGGCACCCTGTGCCTGCTCAACGGCCTGGTCGAACTGCATGGCAGCACCGGTCCCCAGGCCTGGGTGCTGCTGGCGCTGGCGCTGGCCTGCGTGCTGGGTTTCATCGTCTGGCAGCAGGTCCAGGCCCGGCGTGGCGACATGCCGCTGATGCACCCGGGGCTGTTTGCCTACCGGCCGTTTGCCATGGGCAGCCTGGTGGCCTTCATCTATGGCGTGGCCCTGTTCGGCTCGACCTACCTGCTGCCGCTGTATATCCAGATGGCGCAGCAGCTCTCGCCCTCGCACGTGGGCACCATCATGCTGCCCGCGGGCATTGTGCTGGCCATCACCATCCCGCTGGCCGGGCGCCTGTCCGACCACTGGCCGATCCGGGTGTTGATCTGCCTGGGCCTGCTGGTGCTGAGCAGCTCCTTCGCCCTGATGCTGACGGCCGGCCTGCAAGCCTCGATGTGGCTGCTGGTGGCGCTGGTGGTGTTGAGCCGCATCGGCCTGGGCTTCGTCCTGCCCTCGCTGAACAACGGCGCCATGCAGGGGCTGCAGACCCGGCTGGTGTCGCAAGCCTCCAGCGCCATCAGTTTCGTGCGCATGCTCGGTGGCGCCGTGGGCGTGAGCCTGTGCGGCATCGTGCTGGAGTGGCGCATCGCGGCCCACGGCGACAGTCTGGCGCGCGCGGCCAGCAGCCCGCAGCGACTGGCCGCGTTCGACGAGACCTTCGTCATGCTGGCCGTGATCTGCGCGCTGGCCGCGGTGGCGGCCTGGCAGATGCGCGAAACCGCACCCGCCAAGGCAGGGTAGACGCCATGTGCCAGCTGCTGGGCATGAACTGCAATGTGCCGACCGACGTGATGTTCAGCTTCGCCGGCTTTGCCGAGCGCGGCGGCCGCACCGACCACCACGGCGACGGCTGGGGCATCGCCTTCTTCGAGGACCGCGGCCTGCGCCACTTCGTCGACCACCAGTCGGCCAGCGCCTCGCCGATTGCCGAGCTGATCCGCCGCTACCCGATCAAGAGCCGCAACGTCATCGCCCACATCCGCAAGGCCACGCAGGGCGCGGTGACGCTGGAGAACTGCCACCCCTTCGTGCGCGAACTCTGGGGCCGCTACTGGGTGTTCGCGCACAACGGCGACCTGAAGGACTACGCCCCACGCCTGCACGGCAGTTTCCACCCGGTGGGCCACACCGACAGCGAACGCGCCTTCTGCTGGCTGCTGCAGGAGCTGGCCAAGTCGCATGCCGACGTGCCCAGCATCCCGGAGCTGACCTTGACCCTGCGCGAGTTGGTGCCGCAGATCGCGCGCCACGGCACCTTCAACTTCCTGCTCAGCAACGGCGAGGCGCTGTGGGCGCATGCCTCCACCCAGCTGTATTACGTGGTGCGCCAGCACCCCTTCGGCAGCGCCACGCTGCGCGACGAGGACCTGAGCGTGAATTTTGCCGAACACGCCGCCCCGGGTGACCGCGTGGCCGTGGTGGTGACGGCGCCGCTGACCACCGACGAGCAGTGGACGCCGCTGGCGCCGGGGGAACTGCGGGTGTTCGTGGGCGGCGCGCCGCAGCGGGCCTAGAAAGCCAGCGCCTGTTCCAGCGCGTCGATGAACATGGCCGCGACGTCGAAGCCGGCCTGGTCGCTGATTTCCTGGAAGCAGGTCGGGCTGGTGACGTTGATCTCGGTCAGGCAGTCGCCGATGATGTCCAGGCCCACCAGCAGCAGGCCGCGCGCGGCCAGGATGGGGCCCAGCGTCTCGGCAATCTCGCGGTCGCGCGGGCCCAGAGGCTGGGCCACGCCCTTGCCGCCGGCGGCGAGGTTGCCGCGCACCTCGTTGCCCTGCGGGATGCGCGCCAGGCAGTAAGGCACGGGCTTGCCGCCGATGACCAGCACGCGTTTGTCGCCGCGGGCAATCTCGGGCAGGAACTTCTGCACCATCAGGCTCTGGGCGCCGTGGCGGTTGAGCGTCTCGGTGATCGAGCCCAGGTTCATGCCGTCGGCGCCGACGCGGAAGATGCCCATGCCGCCCATGCCGTCCAGCGGCTTGAGGATGATCTCGCCGTGCTCGGCGTGGAAACGCTGGATGTCGCCAGCGTCGCGTGTCACCAGCGTGGGCGCGATGAACTGCGGGAACTCCATGATGGCCAGCTTTTCCGGATGGTCACGCAGGGCCGCCGGCTTGTTGAACACCCGGGCGCCTTCGCGTTCGGCCTGCTGCAGCAGGTGGGTGGCGTAGAAATACTCGCTGTCGAAGGGCGGGTCCTTGCGCATGAGCACGGCGTCGAAATCCTTCAGCGCCGCGGCGCGTCTGTCGCGCTCGGTGAACCAGGGCCCGGGCTGGCCGGTCAGCGTGATGTCGCGCACATGCGCCGTCACCGGCAGGCCCCGGCGCCACATCACGTCCTGCGGCTCGCAGGCCGCCACCGTGTGGCCGCGGCGCTGGGCCTCGCGCATCATGGCAAAGGTGCTGTCCTTGTAGGTCTTGAAGGACTCCAGCGGATCGGCGACGAAAAGCAGGTTCATGGCGGGCTGGGTGCGGCGCAAAATTGTGGTTAGTCCGGATGCACGGTGCGCGCCAAAGAGAGTATCTTGGCGCATCACTTTCGGGAGTCTCTCATGAAACGTCGTGATCTGCTGCAGGCCGCGCCGCTGCTGGCTTTGCCGGGCCTGTCCTGGGCCCAGGACAAGTACCCGAGCAAACCCATCACCATCATCTGCCCGTATCCCGCCGGCGGCAACACCGACCAGCGCTCGCGCCAGTTCGGTCGCTTCCTGAGCACGGCGCTGGGTGTGCCGGTGGTCGTCGATAACAAGGGCGGCGCCGGCGGCAACATCGGCACCGACGCCATCGCGCGCGCCAAGCCGGACGGCTACACCATCGGCATGGGCAACTTCGCCCCCATGGCGGTGAACCCGACCATGTTCAAGAAGGTGAGCTTCGATCCGCGCAAGGACTTCGCCCCGATCTGCCTGATCGAGCGCGGTCCGCTGGTGCTGATGGTGCGCCCCGATTCGCCCTTCAAGAACATCAAGGACATCATCGCGGCGGCCCGCGCCAAACCCGGCCACCTGACCTATGCCAACGGCGGCACCGGCGGCTCGCATCACCTGGCGGCCGAGATGTTCAAGGCGCGCGCCGGCATCTTCATCACCAATATTCCGTACCGGGGCGGCGCACCCGCCACCATCGACCTGATGAGCGGCCAGGTGGACATGATGTTCGAGCAGATGTACGCGGCCTCGGCCAACATCCGCGCCGGCAAGCTGCGTCCGCTGGGCATCACCAGCCTGCAGCGCTCGCCGCTGTTCCCCGACGTGCCGACCATGGCCGAGCAGGGTTTCCCCGGTTTCGAGATCAACAACTGGCAGGGGTTCATCGCACCGGCGGGCACACCGCCGGCCATCATCCAGCGGCTCAACGAGGTGACCAACCAGGCTCTGGCCGATCCGACCATCAAGGCCCAGATGCTGAGCCAGGGTAACGAGCTCGGCGGCGGCACACCCGAGCAGTTTGCGGCCCACATCAAGGCGGAGGCCGAGCGCTGGGGCAAGCTGGTCAAGACGGCGGGGCTCTCGGCGGACTGAAGGCGCAGTCTTCACGCCGTTTGGGGAGAAGTCACCTGCGGGTGGCTTTTCTTTTTTCTAAGTAGTCTTTTTTGCCAGCGTGGCATGCCGGGTCTCGCCCCGGCGGACGACTTACTTTTCTTGCGTGCGAAGCAAAGAAAGTGAGTGCGCAGCCGGGCGCATATCCCGGCAAAGCCTCGCCAGAGATAGCACAACGCAGAAACAAAACGCGACAAACAGAGGCAAAGCAAGGAGTGGACCAACCGCTGGTCCCGATTACAATGCCCGAACATCCAAAGAGCAAGATTCGTGCCTTTATGAAATTCCCGTTCCTCCGGCTCCTGCTGTGCGTGGCCTGCGCACTGGCGACCGGCACCGTCGGCGCAGAGAAGGCCGATCGCAAGCAGCCGATGAACATCGAGGCCGACTCCCTGCGTTATGACGACCTCAAGCAGACCAGCGTCTTCAGCGGCAACGTGGTGCTGACCCGCGGCTCCATCATCATCAAGGGCGCGCGCATCGAGGTCCGCCAGGACGCGCAGGGTTACCAGTTCGGCGTGGTGACGGCCGAGCCCGGTCAGCGCGCCTACTTCCGGCAAAAGCGCGACGACAGCGACGAATACATCGAGGGCGAGAGCGAGACCATCGAATACGACGGCCGCGCCGACGTGTTCAGGCTGATCAAGGACGCGCGGCTGCGCCGCCTGCGCGGCACCCAGGTGGCCGATGTGGTCACCGGCGACCTCATCCAGTACAACAGCCTGAACGACATCTTCACGGTCGACGGCGGGACGCAAAAAGGCGGTGAGCGCGTGCGCGCCACCCTGACGCCGCGCAGCGAGGCGCCGCAGCCGCCCGCCTCGCGCCCGGTCGCGGCGCCGCCCCTGAGGTCGGACGAAACCCTGGGTGGAGGCCGCAAGTGAGCGATCAACAGCAATCCGTGCTCGATTCACAGCTCGACACTGAGACCGGCCAGGACACGCAGCCCGGCGAGCAGAGCCGGCTCGAGGCGCGGCACCTCAAGAAGTTCTACGGCAGCCGCGAGGTCGTCAAGGACGTCTCGCTGACCGTGCGCAAGGGTGAAGTGGTGGGCCTGCTCGGTCCCAACGGCGCGGGCAAGACGACATCCTTCTACATGATCGTGGGCCTGGTGCGCGCCAGCGCCGGCGAGATCCTGATCGACGACCAGCCGGTCACGCACATGCCCATCCACCAGCGCGCGCGCCTGGGGCTGAGCTACCTGCCGCAGGAGGCATCGATCTTCCGCCGGCTCAACGTCGAGGACAACGTGCGCGCCGTGCTGGAGCTGCAGCTCGACGAAAACGGCAAGTCCCTGCGCAAGGACGAAGTCGAGCGCCAGCTCACGGCCCTGCTGCAGGACCTGCGGGTCGACCACCTGCGCGCCTCGCCCTCGCTGGCGCTGTCGGGCGGCGAGCGCCGCCGGGTGGAGATCGCCCGCGCCCTGGCCACGCAGCCGCGTTTCATCCTGCTGGACGAGCCGTTTGCCGGCATCGACCCGATCGCGGTGATCGAGATCCAGCGCATCATCAGCTTCCTCAAGGCGCGCGGCATCGGCGTGCTGATCACCGACCACAACGTGCGCGAGACCCTGGGCATCTGCGACCACGCCTACATCATCAGCGAAGGCCGGGTGCTGGCCGAGGGCACGCCGGCCGAGATCGTCAACAACGCCGATGTGCGCCGGGTCTACCTGGGCGAGCACTTCAAGATGTGATGGGGGCGTTACCGCGCTCGGGCTCTGAGTCATGAAACAGGGTCTCTCGCTCCGTGTTTCCCAGCATCTGGCGCTCACGCCCCAGCTGCAACAGTCCATTCGCCTGCTGCAGCTCTCGACGCTGGAGTTGAGCCAGGAGGTCGAGCAGCTGCTCGACGAGAACCCCTTTCTCGAGCGCGCCGACGACAGCGCCGAGCGCGAGGCCTACGGCCTGGAGCGCGCCGACACACCGGCGGCATCCGACGACGCCGAACCCGACTACACCACCAGCAGTTCTGCCGCCGAGACCGGCGACGAGGGCGGAGCGCCGGCCGACCTGGCCCAGGGCGAGGGCTGGGAGGGGGACGGCAGCGTGGAGATGTCGCCCGACGACAGCGAGTGGGGCGGCGACGCCCCGGCGCGCGACGGCGCGCGCGAGCAGGACGAGGCCGAGGCCAGCGAGCTGGCGCGCAGCCAGGAGTCGCTGCAGGATTTTCTCAAGCGTCAGGTCCTGGGCCTGCGCTTGAGCGCCGAAGACGGCGCCGCGCTGCACTTCCTGATCGAGTCACTCAACGACGACGGTTACCTGGAAGATCCGCTGGAGGAGCTGGCGCGCGGCCTGGCCGGCGACGACACCGAGCAGGCCGAGGCCGTGCTGGAACACTTCGAGGTGGCGCTGCGCCTGCTGCAGAGCCTGGAGCCCACCGGCGTGGGCGCGCGCAATCTGGCCGAGTGCCTGCGTCTGCAGCTGCGGGCCCGGCAGGAAGCGGCGGCGCGCGGCGGCGCCCATGGGGCCGACCCCGACACGCTGGCGCAGGCCCTGCGCCTGGTTGAACAGCCCATGGAGCTGCTGGCCCGGCGCGATGTGCGCAAGCTCGCGCAGCTTTGCGGCGCCAGCGAAGCGCACACGCGCGAGGCGCTGGCGCTGATCGCGCGGCTCGAACCCAAACCCGGGCGGCGTTTTGTCAACGTGGAGCGCAACGTGGTGGTGCCGGATGTGATCGTCGGCAAGACCGGCAGCGGCACCCAGACGCGTTTTCGTGTGCAGCTCAACCCCGACGTCATGCCGCGGCTGCGTGTGCACGACATCTACGCCAATGCGCTCAAGGGCCACCGCGCCGGCGGGCGCGATGCCGCCAACCATGCCGCGCTGCAGCAGCGCCTGCAGGAGGCGCGCTGGTTCATCAAGAACATCCAGCAGCGCTTCGACACCATCCTGCGCGTCTCCAGCGCCATCGTCGAGCGGCAGAAGAACTTCTTCATGCACGGCGAGCTGGCCATGCGCCCGCTGGTGCTGCGCGAGATCGCCGACGAGCTGGGCCTGCACGAGTCCACCATCAGCCGCGTGACGACGGCCAAGTACATGGCCACGCCGTTTGGGACCTACGAGCTCAAGTACTTCTTCGGCTCGGGCCTGGGCACCGAATCGGGCGGCAACGCCTCCAGCACGGCCGTGCGCGCGCTCATCAAGCAGTTCGTCGCCGCCGAAAGCCCGACCAAGCCCTTGTCCGACAGCCAGCTTTCCGACATGCTCAAGGAACAGGGCATCGAGTGCGCACGCCGCACCGTGGCCAAATACCGCGAGGCGCTCAAGATCGCGCCCGCGAATTTGAGGAAGGCGCTGTGATCGCCTTCACCCCCCCAGGCTTCGCGCCTTGCGGCGCTACGCCACCCCCCCTCCGCTGCGCGAGGGGGGCGCACCCAGCGGCCCGGCCAAGCCGGTTCCGCGGGTGCCTGCGCCCGGAGATTTTTATGAATCAACTCACTCTTTTCCTCCCCTGCGCCGCCGGCGTGGAGGACTATCTGGCCGCCGAAATCCTGCGGATCACCGACCTGCCGCCGGGCTGCATCACCAAGCAGCGCGGCGGCGTGGCGGTGCGCACTTCGTTTGCGCACGCCATGCTGCTCAATCTGTACAGCCGCCTGGCCCAGCGGGTGCTGGTGCTGCTTTCCTACACCGAGTACCGCAACGAGCAGGACCTGTACCGCGCGGCCGAGGCCGTGGCCTGGGAGCGCTGGTTCACGCCCAAGCAGAGCATCAAGGTCGAGGTCACGGCCCAGCACAGCCCGCTGACCTCGCTCAACTTCGCCGCCCTCAAGATCAAGGACGCGGTGTGCGACCGTTTCCGGGACAAGGCCAATGGCGTGCGCCCGGACGTCAACACCCAGTGGCCCGATGTGCGCATCTACGCCCACCTCACCACCGATACGCTGTCCCTCTACATCGACACCTCGGGCGAACCGTTGTTCAAGCGCGGCTGGCGTGAAGACAAGGGCGAGGCGCCGCTGAAGGAAACTCTGGCCGCTGCCATGCTGGCAGCCAGCGGCTGGGCCGAGGGCGAGGGCGATCTGCTGCCCTTGTACGACCCCTGCTGCGGCAGCGGCACCATCGCCATCGAGGCGGCCCAGATCGCCTGCAATATTGCGGCGGGTTCGATGCGTCGTTTCGCCTTCGAAAAATTCGTGCCCTTTCGCGCGCAGGAGTGGCAGGCCATGAAGGCACAGGCCGCCAGCCATGTGGTCAAGCCCGAGCCGGGCCAGGCCAAGCTGGTGTTCGGCAGCGACGTCTCGCACCGCATGGTGGATTTCGCGCAGCGCAATGCCGAACGCGCGGGCGTGGCCGACGTGATCGAATTCCGCGGCGGTGACGCCTTGCAGCGCATGCCGCCCACGGAGACGCCGGGCGTGATGCTGGTGAACCCGCCTTACGGCGAGCGCATCGAGGCCGGCGGTTTTGCGGGCACGGCGCGTTTCGGCGCGCGCGAGCTGCCCGAGTCCGAATCGGAAGGCGACTTCTTCAGCAAGCTGGCCACGCACTGGAAAAAGAACTACAGCGGCTGGACCGCCTGGGTGCTCACACCCGACCTCAAGCTGCCGGGCAAGATGCGGCTGAAGGAATCGCGCCGCGTGCCCATGTGGAACGGGCCGCTCGAATGCCGGCTGTTCAAGTTCGAGATGATCAAGGGCTCGGCGCGCGAGAAGCCGGTCGACCAATGATCGTGCTGGACACCAATATCGTGCTGGACCTGCTGCTGTTCAGCGATCCGGCCACGCAGCCGCTCAAGGACGCTCTGTCGTCGCGACAGCTGCGCTGGATCGCCACGCCGGCCATGCGCGAGGAGCTGGAGCGCGTGCTGGCCTACCCGCAGATCGTGCCGCGCCTGGTCTATTACCGTTTGAGCGCGGCCGACGTGCTGGCCGCCTTCGACCGGCAAGCCGAACTGGTGGCCGTGGCGCCCAAGGCCGAGATGAGCTGCAAGGACCCGGACGACCAGAAATTCATCGATCTGGCGCTGGCGCACGGCGCGCAGCTGCTGAGCAAGGACCACGCCGTGCTGCGCCTGAAAAAGCGCCTGCTGGCCCGCGGCGTGCTGACCGGCCGGGCGCTGGCCCCGACCAGCCCCTGACGAGACCGAGAGCAAGACCATGACATCCACCACCAAGCCTGAACCCGCGGCGCTGCTGGCGCCCGAAGATTTCGACGAACTCGACGCCATGCTCGACGAGCTGCGCACACGCGACGAGGAGATCCCGCAGTGGGAGTTCTGCGAGGGTGTCCTGGCCGCGCTGATCTGCTGCCGCCGCCCCATCACGCCGCAGGAATACCTGCCGGTGCTGCTGGGCACGACGGAAGGCGAGCTGGCGCCCTTTGCCGACGCCGCGCAGCGCGACCGTTTTCTGGCGCTGTGGCAGCGGCGCTGGCAGGAGGTGGCCACGGCGCTGGACGCCGAGGTCGAGAACCTGGAAGACGAAGCCGCCTACCAGCCCGAGGTGATGGACGTGCGCGGCGCCATCGCCCTGCTGCCGGCCGAGGAACGCGCGGCGCTGGGCGAGGAGGTGCCGGCCTTTGCCCAGGTCTGGGCCCTGGGGTTCATGTACGCGGTGGAGAACTGGCCGGAAGAATGGGCGCCGCCGCGCGACAAGGAAGCCGCCCAATGGCTGGACAGCGCGCTGGACGCCATCGTCGCCATGACCGAGGACGACACCGGCGAGCCGGAGATTGCGCCCTTCAGCGACGACGGCCCGCCTTCGGTCAGCGTCGAGCGCCTCAACGCCTTCGGCGACGCGATCTGGGCGGTCTACGATCTGCGCGAGCTGTGGCGGAGCATCGGCCCGCGCGTGGAGACCGTGCGCAAGGAAGCCACACCGGGCCGCAACGATCTCTGCTACTGCGGCAGCGGCAAGAAATACAAGAAGTGCCACGGCGCCACCTGAGCGGCCCGCCGGCTGTCCGCGGCTAGCGCTGCAGCGTGGAGAACTGCCGCCGGTAGGCGGAGGGCGACACGCTGAACGCGGCCGCGAAATGCTGGCGCAGCGACACGGCCGAGCCGAACCCCGCGTCGGCCGCGACCACCTCCACCGGCTGTTCGGTCGTCTCCAGCAGCCGCTGGGCCAGCGCGAGACGCTGGTTCAACAACCACTGGCCGACGGTGGTGCCCGTGGCGGCGCGGAAACGGCGCGTGAAGGTGCGCCGGCTCATCAGCGCACGGCGGGCCAGCTCGTCGAGCTGGTGCGGGCGCTGCGGGTGCCGGCTCAGCCACTCCAGCAAGGGCCGCAGGCGGTCCTGCCCGGCGGCGGCCGGCACCGGTTGCTGGATGTACTGGGCCTGCCCGCCCTGGCGGTGCGGCGCCACCACCATGCGGCGGGCGGCGCGGTTCGCGGCCTCGGCGCCATGGCGTACGCGCAGCAGATGCAGGCAACAGTCGATGCCGGCCGCCGTGCCGGCCGACGTCAGCACGTCGCCGTTGTCGACATACAGCACTTCGGGCTGCAGCTGCACGGACGGGTAGCGCCGGGCGAA
Source organism: Curvibacter sp. (assembly GCA_020621965.1). GTDB lineage: Bacteria > Pseudomonadota > Gammaproteobacteria > Burkholderiales > Burkholderiaceae_C > Hylemonella. The sequence continues at coordinate 60,508 of JAHRYV010000011.1, forward strand.
GGCCGCCGCCAGGTGCCAATGGGTGGTGGCCGGGCGGCCGTCCAGCAGGCCGGCCTGCGCCACCACAAAGGCGCCCAGGCACAGCCCCACGATCGTGGCGCCGCGGCGATGCGCATCCCGCAAGGCCTTGAGCAAGGCGGCCGGCGCGGGTGAGCCGTCGTCGCGCCACGAGGGCACCACCACGATTGCGGCCCGGCGCAGGGCCTCCAGCCCGTGCGTGGCCTCGATGGTGAAACCGGCGTTGGTGCGCAAGGGGCCGGCTTCGAGCGCGCACACGCGCAGGCGAAAACGTGGCTGGCCCGCGTCCGTTCGGTCCTCGCCGAACACCAGGCAGGGCACGGAGAGATGGAAGGGGCTGATGCCGTCGAAGGCGACGACGGCGACGGTCTCGGGCCGTGGGGCAGGCATGGCCCGATTCTATCGATGAATGGCATTCGGGCTACTTTTCGCAGGACGGGCCGAGGCGAAGAATCGCGCTTCCAGCCAACTGAACAGGAGCCTGTCCATGAAGAGCACTCCCCCGCGTCGCGCCCTCGTGGTGATCGACGTGCAAAACGAATATTTCCCGGGCGGCAGCCTGCCCATCGAATACCCGCCGGTGGAGCAGACCCTGCCCAACATCACCCGGGCCATGGACGCGGCCCGTGCGGCCGGTGTTCCCGTCGTGGTGGTCCGGCACCATGCGCCCCCGGGCGCGCCCCTGTTCCAGGCCGATGCGCCGCAGGGACAGCTGCATGCCGAGATCGGCCGGCGCCCGCACGACCATCTGATCACCAAGACCTTGCCCAGCGCCTACACCGGGACCGACCTTGCCGACTGGATCGAGCGCCACCGCATCGGCACGCTCAGTCTGGCCGGCTACATGACACACAACTGTCTTGCGGCCACCGCCTTCGAGGCCATGCACCGCGGCCTGCAGGTGGAGTTCCTGGCCGATGCCAGCGGCGCCCTGCCTTATGCCAACGCCGCCGGGCGGGCCAACGCGGAGGAGATCCACCGGGTATTCAGTGTGGTGTTCCACAGCAACTTCGCGGCGGTGACCACAACCGGCGCCTGGATCGCGGCGATCCAGGCGGGGCAGGGCCTGGCGAAGGACAACGTGCTGCTGTCGAGCCGTCGCGGGCGGGCTGGCGAGACGGTGCCGAGCCCTTAGCAGCGCAGGGGCGGCGCCCGGGCCAGACGCCGCCCCTGTCACAAACCGGTCACCTGCCGCGTCTTGTGGACAGACCGTACCATTCCCGCACGCCACCATGAGTTCCAGCACCTCGCCCGCCGATCCCGATGCCTACGCCGCGCTACGGCCGCGGCTGTTTGCCATTGCCTACCGCATGCTGGGCACACGGGCCGACGCCGAGGACGTGCTGCAGGACGCCTGGCTGCGCTGGCACCGCGCCGACCAGGCGGCCCTGCAGTCGGCCGAGGCCTGGCTGGTGACCGTCGTGACGCGGCTGGCCATCGACCGGCTGCGCGCGGCCAAGACCGAGCGCGAAGCCTATGTCGGCTGGTGGCTGCCGGAGCCGCTGGTGGCGCTGGATGAGCGCACACCGGAAGCGGCGGCCGAACTGGCGGGTGAGTTGTCCGTGGCCCTGCTCTGGGTGCTGGAGCGCCTTTCGCCCGAGGAGCGGGCCGCCTTTTTGCTGCGGCAGGTGTTCGATCACGACTATGCCGAGATCGCGACCCTGCTCGACAAGAGCGAGGCGGCCTGCCGGCAGATGGTGCATCGCGCCTCCGAACGGCTGCAACAGGAGCGGCCCCGCTTCGACGTGCCCAGGGATGTCCATCACCGGGTGGTCGAGCGCTTCATGCACGCCGCGCGCAGCGGCCAGGCCGAGGCGATCAGGGCGCTGCTGGCCGACGACGTGCAGCTCGTGGGTGACGGCGGCGGCAAGGTGCCCTCGTTCATGGAGATCCTGCGCGGCGCGCACCGCATCGCCAGCCTGTACGGGGAGCTGTGGAAGCAGCACCCGGAGCGGGTGGTCTATCGCATGGCGCAGGTCAACGGCGAGCCCGGGCTGCTGCGCTATGTCGAGGGCCGGCTCGAATCGGCGCAGGCCTTCGTGACCGACGGCGAGCGCATCGTTGCGATCTACGCGGTGCGCAACCCGGACAAGCTCGCCGGTATTCCGTTGCTGCAGTGAGCCGGGCAGTCACAAACGCCTGCCGCACCACGTCTTGAGTGCAGGGAGGGCCGCATGGGGCGGCCGCCCCGAACCTTCACCCGCACCGAAAGACCAGACCATGACACACACCGCCCGTCTTCCCTATTACCAGCTCGCTCCCCACGCCTTCCAGGGCCTGCTCGATCTCTCCGCCGTCGTCCACAAGAGCGCGCTCGGCAGCCGTCTGCTGGACCTGGTGTTCCTGCGCGCCTCGCAGATCAACGGCTGCGGCTACTGCATCGACATGCACTGGCGCGACCTGGTCGCGCAGGGCGCCGAGCCGCGCCATCTCAACGCCGTGGCGGGCTGGCGCGAAGCGCCGTTTTTCAGCGAACGTGAGCGTGCCGCGCTGCGCTGGACCGAGATCGTCACCGCGATACCGCATGGCGACGCGAGCGACGCGGAGTTCGCCCAGCTGCGCGCGCACTTCTCGGACGCGGAAATCGCCGACCTCGGTTTTGCCATCGCGACCATCAACGCCTGGAACCTGCTCAACGTGAGCCTGCGCAGCCCGGTGCCGCAGAACCCGTAGTCGTGAGCCCGACGGCTCAGGATCTGCCGAAGAATGTTTTCAACGCCGCCGCCGTCTCGGACGGCAGCTCTTCGGGTATGAAATGCCCGGCCGGCAACCGCTGGCCGCTCACGTTGCCGGCGCACTGCGCCTGCCAGAGTTCCACTGGTTTGAACAGCCTGTTGACCACACCACGCTCGCCCCACAGCACCAGCGTGTCGCAGGCTATTCTGTCGCCGTGGGCGCGGCTGGTCCGGTCGTGCTCCAGGTCGATGCCGGCGCTGGCGCGGTAGTCCTCGCAGGCGCCGTGGATGGCCTCGGGCGTGCAGAAGCAGCGCTCGTACTCGGCCAGGGCCTGCGGCTCGATGTAGCCCAGTCCCTGGCTGCCCCAGCCGCCCAGCTTGGCGTGCAGATAGGTTTTGGCGTCGGCGCCGATCATCTTCTCCGGCAGCGGCCAGGGCTGGATGAGGTGGAACCAGTGGTAGTAGGCGCGCGCGAACTCCATATTGGTCGCGGCGTACATGTCCAGCGTGGGCGCGATGTCGATCACGCAGAGCTTGGCCACCTTCTCCGCATGGTCCAGCGCCAGGCGGTGTGCCACGCGGCCACCGCGGTCGTGGCCGCAAAGGAAGAATTGCGGACAGGCCAGCTGGTCCATCACGTCCACCAGGTCCTGGGCCATGGCGCGCTTGCTGTAGTTGCCGTGGTCGGGCAGGCCGGCGGGTTTGGCCGAGTCGCCGTAGCCGCGCAGGTCGGGCAGGACGAGCCAGTAATCGTGCTGCAGCTGCCGGGCCACGCGCTGCCACAGGGCATGGGTCTGCGGAAAGCCATGGACCAGCAGCAGGGCGGGCCTGTTGCCGCGCGCGCTCGTGGGCACGCGGGCGTGGATCCGCACGCCGTTCACCTCGAAGTCGCGGGTCTCGAATCCTTCGAACAAGGTCATGGCAGCAACTCCAGCAGACGGGACAAGGCGTGGTGCACGGTGGCCGCGCGCACGGTCGCGCGATCACCCGCAAAGTTCATCTGCTCCGTCAGCACGCGATCCGGCAGGGCGAAACCGAACCAGACCAGGCCCACGGGTTTGTCGGTCGTGCCGCCGGTGGGGCCGGCCACACCCGTGACGGCGACCGCGACGTGTGCGGTCGAATGGCGCAAGGCACCGGCGGCCATGGCACGCGCGACCGGCTCGCTGACGGCGCCGTGCTGTTCGATCAGCGCGGCCGGCACACCCAGCAGCTCGGTCTTGGCCGCGTTGGAATAGCTGACGAAGCCGCGCTCGAACCAGTTGCTCGAACCGCTGAGATCGGTGCAGGCGCCGGCGATCAGGCCGCCCGTGCAGCTCTCGGCCGTGGCCAGCAGCCAGCGCCGGGCCAGCAGCCGCGCTGCCAGCTGCTCCACCAGGGGCAGCGTGGCCGCGCTCACAGCGTTCTCCAGATGGCGATCAGCAGCAGCGTGCAGAAGGCCGCCACCAGGTCGTCGAACAGGATGCCCCAGCCGGCCTGGGCCCAGCCGTGGCGCGTGTGGCTCGGGTCCATGTCGTGGTACAGACGGTCGGCCCAGCCCACCGGGCCGGGCTTGGCGGCGTCGAAGTAGCGGAACAGGATGAAGGCCAGCAGCTGCTCGGCCCAGTTCGCGGGCGTGATCAGCCACAGCACCAGCCAGAAGGCGATGATCTCGTCCCAGACGATGCAGCGCGGGTCGGCCACCTGCAGGTCGCGCGCCGTGACGCTGCAGGCCCACCAGCCCAGCGGCAAGGCCGCGGCCAGGGTCAGGGCCCAGCGGGTGTCGTCCATCCAGGGCTGCAGGGCCAGGAAAGCCAGCCAGGCCCAGGCCGTGCCCACGGTGCCGGCGGCCTTGGGGCTCAGCCCGGTGCCGAAACCCAGGGCGATGGCGTGGGCCGGGTGCGCCAGCAGGAAGCGGCCCGTGGGCCGGATCATGGGCGGGCGCAGAGGGGTGGGCTCGTTCATGCGGCGATTATGGTGGAGCGGGCGCGGCCGGCGACAGCTGGCCCAGCCATTGCGCCCAGTAGTCGATGCAGGCGCGGATCTTGGGCAGGCGGTGGCGCTCCTGCAGCATCACGGCGTAGATCGGCACCCGTGTGCTGGCGAAGTGCTGCGGCAGCACCGGCACCAGCTCCCCGCGCGCGACCAGCGGCTGCGCCAGCAGGTCCATCAGACGGGCGATGCCCACCCCTTGCTGCGCCAGGGCCATGACCACGGCCGAGTTGTCGGTGCGGGTGTGTCCTTGCACCAGCAGCTCCTGGGTCTTGCCGCCGGCCGTCACGGGCCAGCGGTTGAGCTGGGGATTCGCGCTGTTGCCGATCAGGCGGTGTCGCGCCAGCTCATCCGGATGCTGTGGCGTGCCGAAGGTCGCCAGGTAGGACGGCGCCGCATACAGCGCGCGGCCGTAGCTGCCGATCTGGCGCGCCACCAGGGTCTCGCTGCTGGGGCTGCCGGTGCGGATGGCGATGTCGATGCCCTCGCGTGCCATGTCGGCGATGCGGTCGTCGGCACTGATGTCGATATGCAGCTGCGGGTGGCGCTGGTACAGGCCGTTGAGGCTGGGGGCGATGACGGCCTGGGCCATCACGGGGCTGACACTCAGGCGCACCCAGCCGCTGGGGCCGGCGAGTTTGCCGCTGAGTTCGCTGCTCAGCTCGGCCGTGGTGTCGAGCAGGCGGCGGGCATGGGCCAGAAAGGTGTCGCCCTCGTCGGTCAGGCTCAGGCCATGCGTCGTGCGGTGCAGCAGGCGCGCGCCGCAGCCGGCTTCCAGCCGGGCCAGGGCGCGTGTGACCTGGCTGACCGGTACCTCGCGCTCGCGCGCCGCGGCCGACAGGGTGCCGAGTTCGGCGATGCGGGTGAAGAGGGCGACGTCGTCCAGTTGCAGCTGCATGGCCCGGAGTCTGCCTTTGTTTTGCGATTTATGCAAAACCATCTTGTGTTTCATGCCGTTTCGGTGTCTTGCTTGCATCACTAGAGTGCAAGCCATGTTCACAAACAGGAGCGCTCCATGAGCTCAGTCACACCCGCCGAACAGAACCACCTGCATGAGCTGGCCCGGCAGCGGGCGCAGCAACTGCGCAGCGAGGCCGTCGACGATTTCTGGCGCGGCGCCGACGCCGTCTGGGCCGCCACCCTGGAGCGGGCCGGCCGCAGCGCCCGGCGGCTGGCGCATGGGCTGGCCCGGCATGAACGGCGGCGGGCCGCAGCGCCGGAGTCCGGCCGCCTGCCCGGCGGGGAGGGCTGAGCCATGCCGACACTGCAACTGAAGATCTCGCCGCCCGCGCCGGCGGACGTGCAGGACGCCCTTGCGCGGGAGCTGACCGAGCTCACGGCCGGCATCCTGGGCAAGCGGCCCGAGGTGACGGCCCTGCTGGTCGAGGCCCTGCCCGCCGCCCAGTGGTACATCGGCGCGCGTGCCGATGCAGGGCCCACGGCCTGGCTGGAGATCAGCATCACGGCCGGTACCAACACCGCGGCGCAGAAGGCGGACTACATCGTAGCGACGCATGCCGCGCTGCAGCGCCATCTGGGGGCGGGGCAGCCGCTGGCCCTGGCCAGCTACGTCATCGTGCGCGAGCTGGCGGCGGGTGACTGGGGTTATGGCGGCCAGACCCAGCTGGCGCGCCAGTTGCGGCGCCAGGCCTTGCCGGCTCAGGCGAAGTGATCGAAGGACGTGTACCGCCCCGTGACGGGCTGGCCGTGGGCATCCACCAGGCGCAGGCCGGTTTCGGCCTCGATGCGGCCGATGCGGGTGACGGGCACGCCGGCCTGCTGCGCCGCGGCCTGTACCGCCGCGCGGGCCGACGCCGCGGCCGTGAACAGCAGTTCGTAGTCGTCACCACCGGCCAGCACCAGCGCCAGGCGTTGGTCGGCGCCGGGGACGGCCTGGGCGGCCGTGTCCGCCAGCAGGCCGGCGGCGGCGGCGGTGTCGAGCGTGGCGCCGCAGCGCGAGCGCTCCAGGATGTGGCCGAGGTCGCCCATCAGGCCGTCGCTGAGGTCGATGGCCGCGTGGGCCACATCGCGCAGCGCCAGACCCAGCGCGATACGCGGGGTCGGCGATTCGAGCCGCGCCCGTGTGGCCTGCAGCACGTCCCGCGGCAGGCGGAGCTGGCCTTGCAGGCAGTGCAGGGCCAGCCGGGCCTCGCCCAGCGTGCCGCTGACCCAGATGTCGTCGCCCGCGCGCGCGCCCGAGCGCAGCAGCGCGCGGCTCTTGCCGCCGACGAGCGGGACTTCGCCAAAGACGGTGATGCAGATGTTGAGCGGGCCGCGGGTGGTGTCGCCGCCGATGAGCTGGCAGTCGTGGGCGTCGGCCAGGGCGAACAGGCCGCGCGCGAAGGCCTCCAGCCAGGCCTCGTCGACATGCGGCAGCGACAGCGCCAGGGTGCAGGCCAGCGGCCGGGCGCCGCAGGCCGCCAGATCGCTCAGGTTCACGGCCAGGGCCTTGTGGCCCAGCGTGGCCGGGTCGACATCGGCAAAGAAGTGCCGGCCTTCGACCAGCATGTCGCAGGAGATGGCGATCTGCGTGCCCGGCGCCGGCTGCAGCAGCGCGCAGTCGTCGCCCACGCCCAGTGCCACCGCCCCGGTGAGCGGACGCTGCGGGCGCTGGAAGTAGCGCGCGATCAGGTCGAATTCACCCAGGGCCATCAGTGCAGGGTGCGACGGCCGCCGGCGCCCGAGTTGCTGAGCGCGTCCAGCACGAACATGGGGATGTCGACGTCGAAGCGTTCGCCGTCCTCGGCCACGAAGAAGTAGCTGCCGTGCATGGTGCCCGTGGGCGTGCGCAGGCGCGTGCCGCTGGTGTACTCGAAGCTCTCACCCGGCTGCAGCAGCGGCTGCTGGCCGATCACGCCCAGGCCGCGCACTTTCTCGGTCTGGCCGTTGGCGTCGTTCACGTTCCAGCTGCGCGAGATCAGCTGCGCCGGCACCTCACCGGTGTTGGTGATGGTGATCGTATAGGCGAAGACGTACTGTCCCTGCTCCGGCGCCGACTGTTCGGGCAGGTGGCGGGGCTGGACTTCGACAAGAATCTGGTACTTGGCCATAGATGGATATAGTTCCGGGAACGGGATTACATCCGTCCCGATCCGGAATCCTAACTGCGAAAGTGTCCTCCATGTCCACCAGCTATCGTATTGCCCCTTCCATCCTCTCGGCCGATTTCGCCCGCCTGGGCGAAGAGGTGCGCAATGTGATCGCCGCCGGCGCCGACTGGATCCACTTCGACGTGATGGACAACCATTACGTGCCCAACCTGACTTTCGGCCCCATGGTGTGCCAGGCACTCAAGCCGCACGCCAAGACGCCGGCGGGCCAGGCGGTGCCGATCGACGTGCACCTGATGGTGCAGCCGGTGGATGCGCTGGCCGAGGCCTTTGCCGCCGCCGGCGCCGACCTGATCAGTTTCCACCCCGACGCCTCCGCCCACGTGCACCGTAGCGTGCAGGCCATCAAGGGCAAGGGCTGCCAGGCCGGCCTGGTGTTCAACCCGGCGCAGCCGCTGGACGTGCTGGATTGGGTGATCGAGGACATCGACCTCATCCTGATCATGAGCGTGAACCCGGGTTTCGGCGGCCAGGGTTTCATCGACTCGGCCCTGCGCAAGGTCGAGGCGGCACGCAAGCGCATCGAGGCTTCGGGCAAGGACATCCGGCTGGAAGTCGACGGCGGCATCAAGGCCGACAACATCCGCCGCGTGGCCGATGCCGGCGCCGACACCTTCGTGGCCGGCAGCGCCATCTTCGGCAAGCCGGACTACCGCGCCGTCATCCAGTCCATGCGCCAGGCCCTGGCCTGAGCCGCTCCCCGCGCGGCAGCGGGGCCTGCGCCCCGCGTGCACCGCTCAGGACTTGACGTCCAGCAGTTCGTTTTTCAGCTTCCAGTCGGCCGGCGAGCGGCCCAGCCAGATGCCCATCAGGGCGGCGAAGAATTCGGGCTCCTTGAACGGCTCGCCCTGTACCTTGCCCTTGACCGAGATCAGCAGGCCCCGGCCCGGCACCCAGTCCATCGTGAAGCTGTCGCCGGCGTTGAGCTTCTTGTGCTCGGAGAAGATCTGGCTCATGCGCATGATGCCGGGGATCAGCTGGGCGAAGGCGGCGCGGTCCATGTTGTCTTCCATGCCGCGCGAAAACAGCTTGCCCAGTTCGCCGGCGTCGATCTCGCGCAGCATGGTGATGCTCATGCGCTTGGGGCCGGGCGCCTTGGTGACTTCGTCCATGGTGCTGGCCTTGCGGCCCAGGTAGAGGCCGGCGGCGTAGACCTTGAAGACCGCCTTGTAACGCACGCCAGCGCCGTTGAGCTGCAGTGTGGCGCCGTGGACCTCGACCTGCGGGGGGAAGTGGACACCGCCCACCTCGGCGGCAGAGGCTTGCAGGCCGGCGGCCAGCAGCAGGGCGGGCAGGGCCCGGTGGAACACGGACAACATGATCGAAACCTCCAAAATAGTACGACCGTTCGTTTTATTATGCATGGTCCGAGAAATTCCGGGATTCAGGGTTTTCATGGGGGCGGGCGCCTTTGCTAAACTGGCCCCATGTTCATTCACCGCCTCATCAGCACAGGTTGCAGCGACCGGGGAGCCTGGCCCTGGCGTACCTGCACTGCCGCGCGCGCCCGGTCGCGCGCCTGAGGCCCGCCGGCTGCCAGCCGGTGCTGCCTGTCCACCGCCCCGACCTGCGGGGCCTGTCCGAAATGAATGAACATGGCACTGGGTGCCCGGCGTGCGGGCCGAGACCCGGCGCCCAACCGGAGTTTTCCTGTGATGACCGAATCCGAATTCAACGCGCTGGCCCGCCAGGGCTACAACCGTATCCCGCTGCTGGCCCAGGCCTTTGCCGACCTGGAGACGCCGCTCTCGCTCTACCTCAAGCTGGCCCATGCGCAAGACGGCGGCAAGAACACCTTTTTGCTGGAGTCGGTGGTGGGCGGCGAGCGTTTCGGCCGCTACAGCTTCATCGGCCTGCCGGCGCGCACCCTGGTGCGCTCGCGCGGCTTCGGCGAACAGGCCGTGACCGAGGTGGTGACCGACGACGTGGTGGTCGAGACCTCGCGCCTGAACCCGCTGGACTTCGTGGCCCAGTACCACCAGCGCTTCAAGGTGGCCCTGCAGCCCGGCCTGCCGCGCTTCTGTGGCGGCCTTGCCGGTTATTTCGGCTACGACACGGTGCGCCACATCGAGAAGAAGCTGGTCAAGAGCTGCCCGCCCGACACCCTGGGCTGCCCTGACATCCTGCTGCTGCAGTGCGAGGAGCTGGCCGTCATCGACAACCTGTCGGGCAAGCTTTACCTGATCGTCTACGCCGATCCGGCCCAGCCGCAGGCCTATACCCAGGCCCAGGCCCGGCTGGCCGAGTTGCGCGAGCGCTTGAACACCTCGGTGCAGGCGCCGCAAATCAAACCCAGCCAGAGCCACGAGGTGGGTCGTGAATTTGCCAAGGACGATTACATCAAGGCGGTGGAGCGCGCCAAGGAGCTGATCGCCGCCGGCGACTTCATGCAGGTGCAGGTGGGTCAGCGCCTGCACAAGCGCTACACCGAGTCGCCGCTCTCGCTGTACCGCGCGCTGCGTTCGCTCAATCCCTCGCCCTATATGTACTACTACCACTTCGGTGACTTCCACGTGGTGGGGGCCTCGCCGGAGATCCTGGTGCGCCAGGAACAGACGCCCGAGGGCCAGAAGGTCACCATCCGCCCGCTGGCCGGCACGCGCCCGCGCGGCGCCACACCCGAGCTGGACAAGGCGGCCGAGGTGGAACTGGTGGGCGACCCCAAGGAGCGCGCCGAACACGTGATGCTGATCGACCTGGCGCGCAACGACATCGGGCGCATCGCCAAGACCGGCAGCGTCAAGGTGACCGAGGCTTTTGTGGTGGAGCGCTACAGCCACGTGATGCACATCGTCAGCAACGTCGAGGGCCTGCTGAAAGACGGCATGAGTTCCATGGACGTGCTCAAGGCCACCTTCCCGGCCGGCACCCTGACCGGTGCGCCGAAAGTGCACGCCATGGAACTGATCGACCAGCTGGAGCCCAGCAAGCGCGGCCTGTACGGCGGCGCCTGCGGTTATCTCAGCTACGCCGGCGACATGGACGTGGCCATCGCCATCCGTACCGGCATCATCAAGAACGACACGCTCTACGTGCAGGCAGCGGCCGGCGTGGTGGCCGATTCGGTGCCCGAGATGGAATGGCGCGAGACCGAGCACAAGGCGCGTGCCCTGGTGCGGGCTTCGGAACTGGTCGAGCAGGGCCTGGAGTGAACACCATGAAGAACATCAAACTCCTCATGGTGGACAACTACGACTCGTTCACCTACAACCTGGTGCAGTACTTCGGTGAGCTCGGCGCGGATGTCGAGGTGCACCGCAACGACGAGATCACGGTGGCCGAGATCGAGGCCAGGCTCAAGGCCGGTCAGCTGGACCGGCTGGTCATCTCGCCCGGTCCCTGCTCGCCTGCCGAGGCCGGCATCTCGGTGGCGGCCATCCGCCACTTCGCCGGCAAGCTGCCCATCCTGGGCGTGTGCCTGGGGCACCAGAGCATCGGCGCCGCCTTGGGCGGCAAGATCGTGCGGGCGCAACAACTCATGCACGGCAAGACCAGTGTCATCACCACCACGCAGGAAGGCGTCTTTGCCGGCCTGCCGAAACAGTTCACGGTGAACCGCTACCACTCGCTGGCCATCGAGCGCGCCACGTGCCCACCCGAGCTCAAGATCACCGCCTGGACCGACGACGGCGAGATCATGGGCGTGAAGCACAAGACCCTGGCCATCGAAGGTGTGCAGTTCCACCCCGAATCCATCCTGACCGAGCACGGCCACGCCATGCTGAAGAATTTCCTGGACCAAGCCTGAGGAATACGAGATGCCCCACACCCACCAGATCACCCCGCAGGAGGCGCTGCAGCGCGTCATCGAGCACCGCGAGATCTTCCACGACGAGATGCTGCACATCATGCGCCTCATCATGGGCGGCGAGATGTCGCCGGTGCTGATGGCCGCGCTGATCACCGGCCTGCGCGTGAAGAAGGAGACCATCGGCGAGATCACCGCCGCCGCGCAGGTGATGCGCGAGTTCTCCACCAAGGTCCAGGTGGCCGACCGCCAGCATCTGGTCGACATCGTCGGCACCGGTGGCGACGGCGCCCACACCTTCAACATCTCCACCTGTTCCATGTTCGTGGCCGCCGCCGCCGGCGCCAAGGTCAGCAAACACGGCGGGCGCAGCGTTTCCAGCAAGAGCGGCAGCGCCGACGTGATGGAGTCGCTGGGCATCAACATCAATCTCAAACCCGAGGCGATTGCCCAGTGCATCGCCGAGACCGGAGTGGGATTCATGTTCGCGCCCAATCACCACCCGGCCATGAAAAACGTGGCGCCGGTGCGGCGCGAACTGGGCATCAAGACGATCTTCAACATCCTGGGCCCGCTGACCAACCCCGCCGGCGCCCCCAACATCCTCATGGGCGTGTTCCATCCGGACCTGGTCGGCATCCAGGTGCGCGCGCTGCAGCGCCTGGGCACCGAGCATGCCGTGGTGGTCTACGGCAAGGACGGCATGGACGAGGTGTCCTTGGGCGCCGGCACCCTGGTGGGTGAGCTGAAGAACGGCGATGTCAGCGAATACGAGATCCACCCCGAGGACTTCGGCCTGACCATGGCCAGCACGCGCGCCATCAAGGTGGAGACACCCGAGGCCTCGCGCGCCATGCTGATGGGTGTGCTGGACAACCAGCCGGGCGCCGCGCGCGACATCGTCACCCTTAACGCCGGCGTGGCGCTGTATGCCGCCAACGTGGTCGACAGCATGGCCGCCGGTGTGGCGCGGGCGCGCGAGGTCATTGCCTCCGGCGCGGCCAAGGCCAAGCTGGAGCAACTGGTGACCGTGGCGCATCGCCTCGGTCAGGCCTGAAACATGAGCGCTATCTGGCAGGACACCGGCACCTGGATCGCCCTGGGCGTGTCCGCGCTCTTTGTGGTGGCCGGCTTGGTCATGCATCGTGTCTTCGTCAATATCCTGAAAAACGGCTCCGAGCCGACCCCCAAAGATGAGTGACATCCTGAATCAGATCGTGGCCGTCAAACGCCAGGAAATCGCCGCGGCCAGCAAGAAAATATCGCTGGCAGCCATGCGCGCCGACGCCGAGTCGCGGGTGCTTACCCGGGACTTCGTCGGCGCCCTGCGTGCCAAGATCGCGGCCGGCCAGGCCGCGGTGATCGCCGAGATCAAGAAGGCCAGCCCGAGCAAGGGTGTGCTGCGCGAGGACTTCATCCCGGCCGACATTGCCCAGAGTTATGCCGAGGGCGACGGCAAGGTCAGCGCCGCCTGCCTGTCGGTGCTGACGGACCGCCAGTTCTTCCAGGGCCAGCCGGACTACCTGAAGCAGGCGCGCGCTTCGTGCGAGCTGCCGGTCTTGCGCAAGGACTTCATGGTCGACCCGTACCAGATCTACGAGTCGCGTGCCATGGGCGCCGACTGCATCCTGCTGATCGCAGCCTGCCTGGACGACGCCCAGATGGCCGATCTGGAGGCCATCGCGCGGGGGCTGGACATGGCCGTGCTGGTCGAGGTGCATGACGGCGCCGAACTGGACCGTGCGCTCAAGTTGAAAACGCCGTTGGTGGGCATCAACAACCGCAACCTGCGCACCTTCGAGGTCTCGCTCGACACCACGCTGGCCCTGCGCGAGCGCGTGCCGGCCGATCGCCTGCTGGTCACCGAGTCCGGCATCCTGGAGCGCGCCGACGTGCAGCGCATGCGCGCGGCGGGCGTCCACGCTTTCCTGGTCGGCGAAGCCTTCATGCGCGCGCCCGACCCGGGCCTGGCCCTGGCCGAACTGTTCGCCTGATGGCGCAAAGCGAGCTGTTCGCCGCCGAGGCGCCGTCGGCCGCGCATCTGACGGAATGGGCGCCGGCGCACTGGGCCGTGGCGTCCGACTGGCAGCCGTTGCTGGCGGAGTTCTTCAACAGCCAAACCGGCCAGGCGCTGGGTCGCCACCTGCAGCAGCGGCTCGCCGCTGGCGCCACCATCTATCCGCCCCGCCCCTTGCGCGCGCTCGAGTTGACCGCCCTGGCCGAGGTGCGGGTCGTCATCCTGGGGCAGGACCCCTACCACGGCCCGGGCCAGGCCGAGGGCCTGGCGTTTTCGGTGGCGCCCGGCGTGCGGCTGCCGCCCTCGCTGCGCAACATCTACCTGGAACTCGCGGGGGACCCGGGCCTGGCGCCGCGCCAGCCGCCGGCCGACGGCTCCCTCGTGCGCTGGGCGCAACAAGGCGTGCTCCTGCTCAACACCTGTCTGACGGTCGAGGACGGTCAGCCCGCCAGCCATGCAGGCCTGGGTTGGGAAGTGCTCACTGAGCGGCTGATCCGGGCAGTTCTGCAGCGCGCGGCGCCGGTGGTCTTTTTGCTGTGGGGTGCCCATGCCCAGCGCGCCGCTGCTGCTGCCGGGCTGGCAGCCACGGATTCACGCCATCTGGTTCTGACGGCCAACCACCCGTCGCCGCTGTCGGCGCGGCGTGGCCCGCAACCCTTTCTGGGTTGCGGCCACTTCAGCCAGGCCCATGCATTTCTGCAGCGCCAGGGGTTGCCCCTCATCAACTGGTGAGTCCGGGCACCGTTAGGCTTTACCGTTGTCAAAATTTCATGGCATAATCCGGGGTTCACCTAATGGAGAGGTGGCCGAGTGGTTAATGGCAGCAGACTGTAAATCTGCCCTCTTACG
>JAHRYV010000012.1:0-765 GCA_020621965.1 Curvibacter sp.
GCTCGCCTTCTCTTTGCTTACTTTCTCTTGGCGAAACAAGAGAAAGTGAGTCGCCCGCCGGGGCGAGACCCGGCAAGGCAGCCATATGGCAAAGCTTCGAAGCCAAAAGGGTTGGGGACGCTCTTGAGCAACTGATCGCCAGTACTAAACGCGTCTTGCGCTGCGCCTTGGCGCGCGGAGATCAAAGCGCGCGGTTCAAGTCCACATCCAGCCCGGCCTGTTTCAGGGTGCGGGCCAGCAGCAGGTGCCAGAGTCGTGCATCGTCCATGTGCAAGATGGTGGCGCCGTTCCACGGCAGTGTTTTGGCCGGATTGCCCGACAACAGGAAGCAGATGCGCTCCTGGCCGATGGTGCCGCGCAGGTAGCCGAGTTCCAGCATCAGTTCGCGCGAGAGCAGCTTGGTGATCGCGGTCGTCGTGTCCAGGACGTTCGACGGCAGGAGGGCGACGGCGTAATCCAGATCGCGCAGACCATCGAGGCGCTCCAGGAAGCCACCATCGGTGGGCTTGGGCGCATCGGGCAGGACCGTCACCTGAAGGCCCAGTTGCTGCATGAACGCTGAGATTGCATCGCGCGCCTGAGCGTCGTGGTGGCACAGGAGGGCAACGCGGACGCGTGCGCCTGAGGTACGAACGGCCGCCTGGGCGCCGGCCCTGGCGGGCACGGGGGCGGGTGTCGGCGCAGGCGCAGGTGTCGGCGCAGGCGCAGGCGCAGGTGCAGGTGCAGGCGCAGGTGCAGGTGCAGGTGCAGGTGCAGGTGCAGGTG
>JAHRYV010000012.1:854-73777 GCA_020621965.1 Curvibacter sp.
GCAGGTGCAGGTGCAGGTGCAGGTGCAGGTGCAGGTGCAGGTGCAGGTGCAGGTGCGGGTGCAGGTGCGGGTGCAGGTGCGGGTGCAGGTGCAGGCGCAGGCGCAGGCGCAGGTGCAGGTGCAGGTGCAGGCGCAGGCGCAGGTGCAGGTGCAGGTGCAGGCGCAGGTGCAGGTGCAGGTGCAGGTGCAGGTGCAGGTGCAGGTGCAGGTGCAGGTGCAGGCGCAGGCGCAGCCGGCACGGTCGGAGCCGCCGCCGCTTGCCGAGCGCGTGACTCAAGCAGGGCTTTCACACGGTTCAGGGTGTCGACGGCTTTCTCAAGCCCATCCTTGATCGCCTGCTGCAATTCCTCCGTGGTATAGCGGCCGCTGAAGTCCGTGTGCAGCAGTGCATCGAACGCATCCAGCGCGAATTGCTTGTATTCCGTGGAATGTTTGCCAAAGGCCTCGGCCAGGATGGCATTGGTGCTGTCGCGCAGCCTCTCAAGAGCCGGATCCCAGCGATCATGGACGTGGGACGCGTCGAACATGCGCAGCTCCTTGATGCGCAGCTCTATCTTGTTGATGGCACTGGCCGCACCAGTCTTGTTGGCTTCGCTTGATGGGCGCAGAGGGGGGGTCGAGGTGGACACTCAGGGGCTCCTTAAGGACAGCAGTCTGTCTCCAGTTCGCGGTGGACCCGCATTGTGACGCAATCCGTTCCTTGCGACTTGCGTCCGCGGCGCTGGGCCGGATCTCGCCGCGGGGATTGTTGCCGTGTCAGGGCGCAAGCAGGCCCTGGCGCCGCTGACCCCCGCCCGGTCGGCGTGCCCAGCACGCCGCGGATGATCTGGCGATCGGCTGCCACGCGGCTAGGGCGAGGTGGTGGCCGAGACGCTCTGCGGCACGGCTGTTGCGGCCGGCATCTTCAGTTCGAGCACGGGTCGTTTCTCCAACTGCTTGGCCAGCAGGCCATCCAGCGCGCTCAGGCTGGTGAGGCTGTAGTCAGCCACTGGAATACCGGATCGGTCCATCTTCAGGGGAATGATGCCGGCGCCCAGCAACTGGCCTTGCGGGCTGAAGCGCACTTCCGCCACGATGGAGCTGCCCAGTTTGCCTTTGGTCGAAAAGGAGCGATACCCGACAAAATTGCCGAGCGAAAAGAAGATGGGTTTGTCCTTGTACACCTCGTACGGACGTACCACGTGCGGGCCATGGCCGAATACGGCACTGGCCCCCGCATCGATGGCGAACTGGGCGAATCTGCGCACATTGCCCCGGTATTCGTTCATGAAATACTCGTCCTGCTCAGGCGTGCCGGCCGCGGACTCACCCTCGCTCCCGGCATGGACCGTGACGATGACCAGGCGGGCGGTGCTCTGGGCGCGCTCGATGTCCCGCCGGATCTGTTCCTCGTTGTCCATATGCGTGAAGGTGGTCAGGTAGCTGTAGCCCAGGAAGGCCACCGTCGTGCCCCGGACCGTGACGGTCGCGACGTTCGCGCCCGGCACGCCCACGGGCTGGATGCCCTCGGCCCGCAGGGCGCTCTGGGTGGCTTGCAGGCCCTCGGCGCCGAAGTCCATGGCGTGGTTGTTCGCCAGCGACAGCACGTCAAAGCCCATCTCGCGCAGCGTGGCGGCATAACTTTTGGGCATCCTGAACGTGAAATAGCCTGGTCGTGAGACGTCCTTGCGCGATTTGCCGTGGTCGTAGAGCACGCCTTCCAGATTGCCGACCACGATGTCCGCGTTGTTCAGCGTGTGGTGCAGCTCCGCGATGCGCTGGTGGTCGCGCGCGTCGGGCAGACGGGGATGGGGATAGTTGCTGCCGAGGACGATGTCCCCCACGGCGCGGATCACGATGGGCGGCTCGGCTACGGCGGGCGCGAGCGCGGCGGGTGGGGGTGGCCGCACCCTGAGCACGACCGGGGCGGTCGGATCGGGGATCGCCACTTCCGGCAGGGGCAGACCGTTGCGATGGATCGCCGCCGCGGTCGCCATGCCGGAAGCGACGAACAGGATCCAGAACAACCCGCGCACCGGGTGGATGCGGCGGGCGAGGGGGCGCGACGGCGCCGCCAGCTTCTGCAGGGCCTGCCGCACCTCTGGGTCCTCCGGCATCAGCTCCAGGTAACGCCCGAGCGCATGGTGCGACACCTCGGCATGGCCGAGTTTCCGGCCCGCCTTTGCGAGCAGGCCTTGGGCCAGGCGCGTCAGCACCAGCGCCTCGGCCTGCTGACCGTTCTTGTGTTTGCGGTGTATCAGTTCGCGTAGCGTGGCGAGACTGTTGTTGTCGGATGGCATGGGTCTCCCTGTCTGGCAGATACCCCGGCGCGCGGCGGCAGGCGATGCCGATGGCGCAGCCAGGCTGCTCTCTTGTGCGGGCGGTGACTACCTCCGCTTGCCCCCGCCCAGAATGCTGCCCAGCACGCCGCGGATGATCTGCCGCCCGACCTCGCGACCGATGGAACTGGCGGCGCTCTTGATCAGCTGTTCGCCGGCGCTGGCGCGGGTGCGTTTGGCGCCGCCGCCCAGTATGCCGCCCAGGCTGTCGAGCAGGCCGCCGCCGGCGGGCTGCTCCTTCGCCTGGGTTTCGGCCTGGGCCTGGGCCAGGCGCTCCTGGGTCTGTTGGGCCAGCCGTTCGTAGGCGGATTCGCGGTCCAGTGTCTTTTCATAGACGCCGGCCACCACCGAGTTGGCGATCAGGGCCTGGCGCTGCGCCGGCGTGATGGGGCCGATCTGGCTGCCCGGGGGCAGCACGTAGACCCGCTCGGTGATGGTGGGGCGGCCTTTTTCGTCCAGCAGGCTGACCAGCGCCTCGCCTACGCCGAGTTCGGTGATGGCCGCAGCGATGTCCAGCTTGGGGTTGGGGCGCATGGTCTCGGCGGCCGACTTGACGGCCTTCTGGTCGCGCGGGGTGAAGGCGCGCAGCGCATGCTGCACACGGTTGCCCAACTGGCCCAGCACGGTGTCGGGGATGTCCAGCGGGTTCTGGGTAACGAAATACACCCCCACGCCCTTGCTGCGCACCAGGCGCACCACCAGCTCGATGCGCTCCAGCAGGGCTTTGGGGGCGTCGTTGAAAAGCAGGTGGGCCTCGTCGAAGAAGAAGACCAGCTTGGGTTTTTCCAGGTCGCCCACCTCGGGCAGTTGCTCGAACAGTTCGCTCAGCAGCCACAGCAGGAAGGTGGCGTACAGGCGCGGCGAATTCATCAGCTTGTCGGCCGCCAGCACGTTGACCATGCCGTGGCCCTGGCCGTCGGTCTGCATGAAGTCGGCGATGTTGAGCATGGGTTCGCCGAAGAATTTGTCGCCGCCCTGGCTCTCGATCTGCAGCAGGCCGCGCTGGATGGCGCCGATGCTGGCGGCGCTGATGTTGCCGTAGGCCGTGGTGAACTGCGAGGCGTTGTCGCCCACGTGCTGGCACATGGTGCGCAGGTCCTTCAGGTCCAGCAGCAGCAGGCCCTGGTCGTCGGCGATCTTGAAGACCAGCTGCAGCACGCCTTCCTGCGTTTCGTTCAGGTTCAGCATGCGGCCCAGCAGCAGGGGGCCCAGGTCGCTAACGGTGGCGCGCACCGGGTGGCCCTGGGCGCCGAACACGTCCCACAGCGTGGTGGGGCAGGCCAGGGGCTGGGGCGTGGGCAGGCCGCGCTCGGCGATCACCTTGGCCAGCTTGTCGCCCAGGTGTCCGGCCTGGGAGATGCCGGTCAGGTCGCCCTTGATGTCGGCCAGGAAGACCGGCACGCCGATGCGCGAGAAGCCTTCGGCCAGGGTCTGCAGGGTGATGGTCTTGCCGGTGCCGGTGGCGCCGGTGATCAGGCCGTGCCGGTTGGCCTTGTCGGGGCGCAGGAAACATTGCACATCGCCGTGCTGCGCAATCAGGATCGGTTCAGCCATGTCAGTCCCTAAAAGTACAATTCAGTCCCCATAGCGTAACGAAATTTGAAGGACTCCCCATGGCTGGACACAGTAAATGGGCCAATATTCAGCACCGCAAGGGTCGGCAGGACGAAAAGCGCGGCAAGATCTGGACCCGCATCGTCCGTGAAATCACCGTGGCGGCACGCGCCGGTGGAGGCGATCCGGCGGCCAACCCGCGCCTGCGCCTGGCCATCGACAAGGCCAAGGCGGCCAATATGCCGGCCGATCGCGTCAAATACAACATCGACAAGGCCACCGGCAACCAGGAAGGCGTGCATTACGACGAGATACGCTACGAGGGCTACGGCATCGGCGGCGCGGCCATCATCGTCGACACCATGACCGACAACCGCGTGCGCACCGTGGCCGAGGTGCGTCACGCCTTCTCCAAGCACGGTGGCAATATGGGCACCGAAGGCTCCGTGGCCTTCCAGTTCAAGCACTGCGGCCAGCTGATCTACGCCCCGGGCACGGATGAGGACAAGGTGATGGAGGTGGCGCTGGAGGCCGGCGCCGAGGACGTGGTGAGCGACGACGACGGCGCCATCGAGGTGCTGACCACGCCCCACGATTTCGAGGCCGTGAAGAACGCGCTGGAAGCCGCCGGTCTGAAGGCCGAAGTGGCCGGCGTGACCATGCGCCCCGAGAACACGATCGAACTCAGTGGCGATGACGCCGCCAAGATGCAAAGACTGCTGGACGTTCTCGAGGATCTCGATGACGTGCAGGAGGTCTACCACAACGCTGCACTCTAAGGCATACCCCCAGGCTGCGCGCACTGCGTGTCGCTACGCCACCCCCCTTGCAGGGGGCGGCACCAGCGGCCCGGCGAAGCCGGTTCCGCGGTGCCCCTGAGTTGGCGTGATTTGCCGGCCTACGCGGTATGAGATAAAGAAAAGGTTGATATGAAAGTCTTAGTGATTGGTGGCGGCGGCCGGGAACACGCACTGGCCTGGAAACTGGCCCAGTCTCCCAAGGTGCAGATGATCTACGTGGCGCCGGGCAACGGCGGCACGGCGCGCGACAAGCGGCTGCAGAACGTGCCCATCACCGACGTCAAGGCGCTGCGTGAGTGGGCGCAGCAGGAGAAGATCGGCCTGACCGTGGTCGGCCCCGAGGCGCCGCTGGCCGCCGGCGTGGTGGACGAGTTCCGCGCCCATGGCATGCGCATCTTCGGCCCCACCCGGGCGGCGGCGCAACTGGAGTCGTCCAAGGCCTTTTCCAAGGCCTTCATGAAGCGCCACGGCATTCCCACCGCCGAGTACGACACCTTCTCCGATGCCGCGGCGGCCCACGCCTACGTGGACAAGATGGGCGCGCCCATCGTGGTTAAGGCCGACGGCCTGGCCGCCGGCAAGGGCGTGGTGGTGGCCATGAACGTCGCCGAGGCGCACGAGGCGATCGATTTCATGCTGCTGGACAACAAGCTGGGCGTGAGCCACAACGAGGGCGGCGCGCGGGTGGTCATCGAGCAGTTTCTGCAGGGTGAGGAAGCCAGCTTCATCGTGCTGTGCGACGGCAAGAACGTGGTGGCGCTGGCCACCAGCCAGGACCACAAGCGCCTGCTGGACGCCGACCAGGGCCCCAACACCGGCGGCATGGGCGCCTATTCGCCGGCACCGGTGGTGACCCCGGCGGTGCACGCCCGCGCCATGCGCGAAATCATCCTGCCCACCATCAAGGGTATGGAAAAAGACGGCATCCCCTACACCGGCTTCCTCTACGCCGGCCTGATGATCGACGCCGACGGGCACCCGAAGACGCTGGAGTTCAACTGCCGCATGGGCGACCCCGAGACCCAGCCCATCATGATGCGCCTCAAGAGCGACCTGCTCGACGTCATGCTGGCGGCCACTGACGGCAAGCTGGACCAGGTTGAGCTGGACTGGGACCGTCGCATCGCGCTGGGCGTGGTGATGGCCGCGCACGGCTACCCCATGAATCCGCGCAAGGGCGACGTCATCACCGGGCTGCCGGCCGACACGGACGAGGGCGTGGTGTTCCACGCCGGTACCGCGCTGCAGGACGGGCAGGTGACCGTGACCGGCGGCCGCGTGCTCTGCGTCACCGCCCTGGGCGACACCACCAAGAACGCGCAGCAGCGGGCCTACGAGCTGGCGCAGAGCATCCGCTTCGACGGCATGCAGTACCGCCGCGATATCGGCTACCGCGCCATCAAGAACTGACGCCCTCTGCGCACCATGCCCGGCAGCGACTATCCCCAGCCTTTCCCGGTGCAGTTTGCCGGCAGCGCCGTGGCGCGCTGGCTGCTGCGTCGCATGGGCTGGGAGGTCCATTTCGAGGGCCTGCCGTCCCTGCAGGGCGTGCTGGCGGTCTACCCCCACACCAGCAACTGGGATTTTGTGGTGCTGATCACCATGAAATGGGCGATCGGCATCCAGGTGCGCTTCTGGAGCAAGGACAGCCTGTTCCGCATCCCGCTGTTCGGGCGCTGGCTGCGCAGCCTGGGCGGGGTGCCGGTGGCGCGGACCTCGCCGCAAGGCATGGTCGGCGATACCGCGGCCCGGATGCAGCAGGCCCGTGAGCGGGGCGACTATTTCTGGCTGGCGGTGGCGCCCGAGGGCACGCGCAAATACCTGCCGGGCTGGCGCAGCGGTTTTTACCGCACCGCGGTGCAGGCCGGCGTGCCCCTGGGCCTGGTGCGCGTGGATTACCGCGGGCGCCAGGTGACAGTGACCGATTTCCTGCGCCTCAGCGGTGACGAGGCGGCCGACTTCCAGCGCATCGCCGCCGCCCTGGAAGGCGCGAACGGCTACCACCCGGACAAGGCCGCGCCCATACGCCTGCTCGACGCCAGCGTGCCGCGCGCCGAGACCATTGTGAAATGAAGACCATGACGAACGCTACGCCCCCTGTTCAGATCGTGCGCGACTACCTGCAGAGCCTGCAGCAGCGCATCACCGGCGCCATCGCCGACATCGACGGCGGCACTTTCCTCGCCGACGCCTGGCAAAAAGAGCCGGGGGAACAGCTGCAGGGCAATGGCCTGACCAAGATCCTGGAAGGCGGCCCGGTGTTCGAGCGCGCCGGCTGCGGTTTCTCTCACGTGCAAGGCCCCCGGCTGCCGCCTTCGGCCACCCAGCACCGTCCGGAACTGGCGGGCGCCCCCTTCGAGGCCATGGGTGTCTCGCTGGTGTTCCACCCGCGCAACCCCTATGTGCCCACCGTGCACATGAACGTGCGCATGCTGGCGGCCAAGGGCAAGGACGGGCAGGACGTCTGCTGGTTCGGCGGCGGCATGGACCTGACGCCCTACTACGGCTTCGAGGAAGACGCGGTGCATTTCCACACCGTCTGCCGCGATGCGCTCAAGCCCTTCGGCGATGACAAATACCCGCGCTTCAAGGCCTGGTGCGACGACTACTTCTTCCTCAAGCACCGCAACGAGCAGCGCGGCGTGGGTGGCGTGTTCTTCGACGATTTCTCCGAACTGGGCTTCGAGGGCAGCTTTGCCATGCTGCGCGCCGTGGGCGACGCTTTCCTGCACGCCTACCTGCCCATCGTCGAGAAGCGGCAGCATCTGGAATATGGTGAGCGCGAGCGCGCCTTCCAGCTCTATCGCCGCGGCCGTTATGTGGAGTTCAACCTGGTCTGGGACCGCGGCACCCACTTCGGTCTGCAGTCGGGCGGGCGCACCGAATCCATCCTGCTGTCCATGCCGCCGCTGGTGAGCTGGTCCTATCAGCACACACCCGAGCCGGGTTCGCCCGAGGCGGCGCTCTATACCCGCTTCCTGCCGCGCAGGGACTGGGTTTCGGCGTGACGGCGCCACGCCTGGGCGTGTTCGGCGGCGCCTTCGACCCGCCGCACCTGGCCCATCGCGCGCTGGCCGAGGCCGCGCTGGCCCAGCTGCGGCTGGACGAGTTGCGCGTGCTGCCCACCGGCCAGGCCTGGCACAAGAGCCGGCCGCTCACCGACGCCGCGCACCGCCTGGCCATGAGCCGGCTGGCCTTCGCCGGCCTGGAGCAGGTGCGCCTGGACGACCGCGAAATCCGCCGCGCCGGCCCGTCCTACACCCTGGACACCTTGCGCGAGCTGCACGCGGAGAACCCGCAGGCCGAGCTCTACCTGGTGATGGGCAAGGACCAGGCCGATGTGCTGCCGACCTGGCGCAACTGGCAGGAAATCGTGCAACTTGCTATAATTTGTGTAGCTGACCGGGATGTCCTGACCGGTCAGGAGACCCGCTTCGCTCCGCCGCCCGAGATGGCGGGGCGCTTCTGCAAGTTGCAGATGCCGGCCATGGACATCAGCGCCACCGGCATCCGCGCCCGCATCGCCAGCCGCCTGGGCATCGCGCCTCTGGTCAGCCCTGCCGTTGCGCGCTATATTGAGCAAAATCATCTTTATCAAAGCACCTGATGACCACCGAAACCGCCGCCAAAAAAGACATCCAGAAACTCCAGCGTGCCATCGTCGATGGTCTGGAGGACGTGAAGGCCCAGGACATCCAGGTGTTCAATACCGAGAAGCTCTCGCCGCTGTTCGAGCGTGTGATGGTGGCCTCCGGCACCTCCAATCGCCAGACCAAGGCCCTGGCGGCCAGCGTGCGCGACGCCGTGCGCGATGCCGGCTTTGGCAAGCCGCGCATGGAGGGTGAGGAAAACGGCGAGTGGATCATCGTCGACTGCGGCGCGGCCGTGGTCCACATCATGCAGCCGGCCATCCGCCAGTACTACCACCTCGAAGACCTGTGGGGTGAGACGCCCATCCGTCTGAAGTTCGGTGCCGACAAGCCCGCGGCCAAGGTGGCCGAAAAGGCGCCCGCCAAGGCCGCCGCCCCCGCCAAGACCGGCAGCCTCAAGCGCGCCAGCGCCGCCAAGCAGGGTGTGGCCGAGGCCTATCCCTCGCGTGCCCAGCTGAAGAAGGCCGAGGAGAAGAAGGCGGCGGATCGCAAGAAGGCGGCCGGCAAGCCGGCGGCCAAGAAGACGACCGCCGCCAAGGCCCCGGCCAGCAAGACCGCGGCCGGCAAGACCACGGCCAAAGCCAAAGCCCCGATCAAGACCGTCAAGGTGAACGCCACCAAGGCGCCGGCGAAAAAGGCAGCAGCCAAGACCGCCGCCAAGCCGGCTGGCAAAGCGGCCAAGGCGCCGGCGAAGAAGACGGCGACCCGCAAGGCGCGGTGAAGCTGCTGATCGTCGCGGTCGGCCAGCGGGTGCCCGACTGGGCCCAGACCGCCTGGGACGACTACGCCAAGCGTTTCCCGCCCGAGTTGCGGGTCGAGCTCAAGGCCGTCAAGACCGAGCCGCGCGGCTCCAAGACCGTGGAGCAGCTCTACGCCGCCGAGCGCAAGCGCATCGAGGAGGCGATTCCCCGTGGCACCCGCATCGTCGCGCTGGACGAGCGCGGCACCGCGCTGACCACGGTGGCGCTGGCCGGCAAGCTCAAGGACTGGCAGCTCGGCGGGGACGACGTAGCCCTGGTCATCGGCGGCCCCGATGGCCTGGAGCCGGCGTTTCGCCAGGCCGCGCACGAGCGCATCCGCCTGTCCGATCTGACCCTGCCGCACGCCATGGTGCGCGTGCTGCTGATCGAGCAGCTCTACCGGGCCTGGTCCATCAACGCCAACCATCCCTACCACCGTGAGTGATTTCATTTATCTGGCCTCGCAAAGCCCGCGCCGGCGCCAGCTGCTGGAACAGCTGGGCGTGCGCCACGAGTTGCTGTTGCCCGACGCCGACGAGGACGCCGAGGCGATCGAGGCCGTCTTTTCCGGCGAGGCCCCGGCCGCCTACGTGCAGCGTGTCACCCAGCTCAAGCTCGACGCCGCGCTGGCCCGCCTCAAGCGCCGCGGCCTGCCGGCCGC
Organism: Curvibacter sp.; assembly: GCA_020621965.1. GTDB lineage: Bacteria > Pseudomonadota > Gammaproteobacteria > Burkholderiales > Burkholderiaceae_C > Hylemonella. The sequence goes on from JAHRYV010000012.1 coordinate 10,578, forward strand.
ACCCGTGCTGTGTTCGGATACGACCGTGGCCCTGGGCCGCACCATCTACGGTAAACCGGCCGATGCGGCCGATGCGCGCCGCATGCTGGCCGAGCTGGCCGGCCACAGCCACCGCGTGTTGACGGCGGTGGCCATCGGCACGCCGCGGCGCCGGCTGCAGGCGCTGAGCAGCTCGCGCGTGACCTTCACTGCCCTGAGCCGGCCGCAGATAAGCGCCTACGTGGCCGGCGGCGAGCCCAGGGGCAAGGCCGGCGCCTACGCCGTGCAGGGCAGGGCGGCCGCCTTCATCTCGCATATCTCGGGCAGCTACTCTGGCATCATGGGACTGCCTATGCACGAGACGGCACAATTGCTGCAAGCGTTCGGCTTCAAAATCTAGACGGCTACTCAAAGTGTCACAAGAAGATATCCTGGTCAACTGGTCGCCGCAGGAAACGCGCGTGGCCGTGGTGGAAAACGCCGCCGTGCAGGAGCTGCATGTGGAGCGCGCCAGCGAACGCGGTCTGGTGGGCAATATCTACCTGGGCAAGGTGTCGCGCGTGCTGCCGGGCATGCAGTCGGCTTTCATCGACATCGGGCTGGAGCGCGCGGCCTTCCTGCACGTGGCCGACGTCTGGCACCCGCCGGCCGAGGGCGAGTCGCTCAGCGCCTCGCGCGCGTCCCAGCCGCAGGTGCCGATCGAGAAACAGGTGTTCGAAGGCCAGGCGCTGATGGTGCAGGTCATCAAGGACCCGATCGGCACCAAGGGTGCGCGCCTGTCCACCCAGGTCAGCATTGCCGGGCGGCTGCTGGTTTTCCTGCCGCAGGACGACCACATCGGCGTCTCGCAGAAGATCCCCGTGGCCCAGCGCGATGAATTACGCAACCGGCTGCAGAAGCTGGTGGGCGAGCCCGGCGGCGGCTTCATCCTGCGCACCAACGGCGAGGACGCCAGCGACGCCGAACTGGCCGACGACATCGCCTACCTGCGCAAGACCTGGGGCCGCATCAAGGACGCCTCGCTGCGCCTGCCCCCGAAGTCGCTGCTGCACCTGGACCTGAACCTGCTGCAGCGTGTGCTGCGCGATCTGGTCAGCGAACGCACGGCGGCCATCCGGGTCGACTCGCGCGAACAGTTCGAAGCCCTGCGCGCCTACGGCATGGAGTTCATGCCGGCCGCCGCCGCCAAGCTGCAACACTACAAGGGCGAGCGGCCCATCTTCGACCTCTTCGGCATCGACGAGGAGATCGCCAAGGCGCTGGGCCGGCGCGTCGAGCTCAAGTCCGGCGGTTACCTCATCGTGGACCAGACCGAGGCGCTGACCACCATCGACGTCAACACCGGCGGCTTTGTCGGCGCGCGCAATTTCGACGACACCATCTTCAAGACCAATCTGGAGGCGGCCGGGGCGATTGCCCGCCAGCTGCGGCTGCGCAACCTGGGCGGCATCATCATTGCCGACTTCATCGACATGACCCGTGAGGACCACCGCGAGGCGGTGGTGGCCGAGTTCCGCAAGCAGCTCGCGCGCGACCGCGTCAAGACCATGTTGGGCGGCTTCTCGCAGCTGGGCCTGCTGGAGATGACACGCAAACGCACCCGCGAGTCGCTGGCGCACATGCTGTGCGAACCCTGCCCGAGCTGCGAAGGCAAGGGCATCGTGAAGACCGCGCGCAGCGTGGCCTACGACATCCTGCGCGAGATCCTGCGCGAGGCGCGCCAGTTCAACCCGCGCGAGTTCCGCGTGGTGGCCGCGCCCCAGGTGATCGAACTGCTGCTGGACGAGGAAAGCCAGCACCTGGCCGGCCTGTCCGACTTCATCGGCAAGCCCATCTCCCTGCAGAGCGAGGCGTCCATGTGGCAGGAGCAGTACGACATCGTGCTGCTCTGAGACGGAGACTGTCGAGTCATGCGTATTGCCATCATCAACCGCGTGTTCTCGCGCGCCGCCGGCGGTGCCGAGAGTTATTCGGTGGCCGTGGCCCAGCAGCTGGCGCCGCGCCACGAGATCCATGTGTACGCGCAGGAGAGCAACCAGCCGGTGCCGGGCATCACCTACCACCGCGTGTTCTGCCTGGGCAAGAAGCCGCGCTGGGTCAACCAGCTGCTGTTTGCCATCGCCAGCTGGTGGCAGACGCGCCGCGGTTTTGACGTCGTGCACTCGCACGAGAACACCTGGCACGGCCAGGTGCAGACCATCCATGTGCGGCCGCTGCGCTACAACCTCTTGCATGGCCGCCGCGGCCTGCGGCGGGCGCTGCGCTGGCTCAAGGTGGCCCTGAGCCCGCGTCTGATCACCTACGTCTGGCTCGAAGGCGCGCGCTTCAAGCCCCAGCCCGGGCGTCAGGTGGTGGCGACGTCCGACACCCTGAACCAGGAATGCCTGGAGGCTTATCCGGCCAGCCGCGCGCAGCTGTCGGTCATCACGCCGGGCACCTACCTGCTGCAGGACACCCTCAGCAGGAGCATGGCGCGCCGCCAGCTCGAATTGCCGGCTGAGGCGCCCTTGCTGCTGTTCGTGGCCAACGACTACAAACGCAAGGGACTCGACGCCCTGCTGCAGGCGCTGGCCCAGTTGCCGCCCCAGGTGCAGTTGGCGGTGGTCGGCAACCCCAAGCCGATTGCGCAATACCGCCAGCAGGCCGAACAGCTGGGTCTGGCCGGGCGCGTGCATTTTCTGGGCTCGCAGGACGATCTGGTCCCCGCCTACCGGGCGGCCGACTGCCTGGCCCACCCGACGCTGGAAGACAGCTACGCCATGGTGGTGCTGGAGGCCATGGCCCTGGGTCTGCCCGTGGTGGTGAGCGGTCCGGCGCACTGCGGCATCTCGCGCGAGCTGGAAGACGGCCGCCAGGCCCTGCTGCTGCACGATCCGCGCGACGCGGCCGAGCTGGCCCGCCTGCTGCGCACCGCGCTGGACCAGCCCGAGCTGCAGGCCCGGCTCCGGCAGCAAGGCCTGGAGTTCGCGCGGGCCCATAGCTGGGAGAGCGCCGCCCTACAATACGAAGCGCTCTACGCCCAGGCTGCAGCCTCTTCCCGATGACCTCTGATACCCGGCAACGCTGGCTGATCCTGGCCCATGCTTTCAACATGGACGGCCGGGCCGCCAGCCAGACCATCACCGACAAGCTCCCGCATTTGCGCCAGGCCGGCATCGAGGTCGTGGTGCTCAGCGGCGTCTCGGGCCGCCAGGACACGCTGGTGGAGCATCACCAGCTCTGGCCCGCCGGGCCGGCCGGCCTGCGCTTCGAACTGCGCCACGTGCTGCGCCGGCGCTTCCAGAACCGGCTGGTCTACCGCACGGTGATGAGCCTGGCCTCGCTCGTGCTGCTGCCCTTCCTGGTGGTCGAGAAGCTGCTGCGCCCTGTGGAAAGCTCCTGGTCCTGGTGGCTCAGTGCCTACCTGAAGGGGCGGGCGCTGGCGCGCCAGCAGCCTTTCGACCTGATCTACTCCACCGGCGGCGCCTTTGCGGCTCATCTGGCCGGCCGCGCGCTGAAGCAGGCCACCGGCACGCCCTGGCTGGCCGAGGTGCACGATCCCTTCATCACGCCGGGCGGCACGCCGCAGACGGCGCAGCAGAAGATGCAGGCCCGCGTGGAGGGCCTGATCTGCCGCGAGGCCGACGTCGCCATCTGGTTCACCGAACAGGCCCTGGCCAGCGCCCGCGCGCGCCACCCCGAGCTGGGCGAGCGCGGCAAGATGATGCTGCCGGGCATCGACCCGCCGTTCAGGGAGTTGCCGCCCTATCGGCCGGGCCCCAAATTCATCGTCGGCCACTTCGGTTCGCTCTCGGCCACGCGCAATCTGACGCCCTTCATCGCGGCGCTGGAGGCGTTGCAGGCGCGCCGCCCGGACCTGGTTGCGGCCACCGAGCTGCAGGTCACCGGCGGTCCGCTGGATGCCGTCTCGGCGGCCCGGATCGAGAGCTCGCCGGTGCGCGGCTGCATCCGCCATCTGGGCCGCATCGAGGCCGATCCCGTGAGCGGTCTCTCCGGCCGCGAGCAGATCCTGCGCCGCATGCGCGCCGTGGACTTGCTGCTGCTGCTGCACGGCGAAGAGCCGATCTGCGCCGAGTACATCCCGTCCAAGCTCTACGAATACCTGTGGATGCAGCGGCCCATCCTGGCCACCGTGCACCACAGCCCGCAGATGGCCGCGATGCTGCGCGAGCAAGGGCATGTGGCGGTGCCGACCGGGGCGGGGACGGCGGCCGGGCAAGAGCTTGCCGCGGCGCTGGAGCAGTTCTTCGACCGCTGGCGCAGTGCGGGCCTGCCGGACAGTGACCGCACCAGCCCTTATACGACGCAGGCGGCGGTGGGCCAGTTGCTGGCCTGGGCCGCCGCGGTGCGCCGTTCGCGCCCCAAGAATTGACCGACAATAGACGAATTCCTGACGACCTACACACCATGACGACCCAGCCCAAAGTCGCCCTCATCACCGGCATTACCGGCCAGGATGGCTCTTATCTCGCCGAGTTCCTGCTGGAAAAAGGTTACATCGTGCACGGCATCAAACGCCGGGCCAGCCTGTTCAACACCGCGCGGGTCGACCACCTGTACCAGGACCCGCACATCGACCACCGCAACTTCGTGCTGCACTACGGTGACCTGACCGACACCAGCAACCTGGTGCGCATCGTGCAGCAGGTGCAGCCCGACGAGGTCTACAACCTGGGCGCCCAGAGCCACGTGGCCGTGTCATTTGAGAGCCCCGAGTACACCGCCGACGTGGACGCCATGGGCACCCTGCGCCTGCTGGAGGCCATCCGTATCCTCGGCCTGGAAAAGAAGACCCGCTTCTACCAGGCCAGCACCTCCGAGCTCTACGGCCTGGTGCAGGAAATCCCGCAGAAGGAAAGCACGCCCTTCTACCCGCGCAGCCCCTACGGCGTGGCCAAGCTTTATGCCTACTGGATCACGGTCAACTACCGCGAGGCCTACGGCATGTACGCCTGCAACGGCATCCTGTTCAACCACGAGAGCCCGCGCCGCGGCGAGACCTTCGTCACCCGCAAGATCACGCGCGGCCTGTGCAACATCTCCCTGGGCCTGGACAAGTGCCTGTACATGGGCAATATGGACGCGTTGCGCGACTGGGGCCACGCCAAGGACTACGTGCGCATGCAGTGGATGATGCTGCAGCAGGATGCGCCCAAGGACTACGTCATCGCCACCGGCGTGCAATACAGCGTGCGCCAGTTCATCGAGAAATCCGCCGCCCAGCTGGGCCTGACCCTGCGTTTCGAGGGGCAGGGCGTGGACGAGCGCGCCGTGGTGGCGGCCATTGCGGGCGACAAGGCGCCGGCGCTCAGGGTGGGGGATGTCATCGTGCGGGTCGACCCGCACTACTTCCGCCCGGCCGAGGTCGAGACCCTGCTGGGCGACCCCAGCCTGGCCAAACAGGACCTGGGCTGGATCCCGCAGATCACCCTGGACGAGATGGTGCAGGAAATGGTGGACCACGATCTGGAACAAGCACGCCAGCATGCGTTGCTTCAGCGCCACGGCTATACCGTGCAGGTCAGCAAGGAAAAATGAGCGTCATGGGCCAAGCCGAGAAGATTTACGTAGCCGGTCATCGCGGCATGGCGGGTGGCGCCATCGTGCGGACGCTGCTCGCACGGGGCGTGGATGCATCGCAGATCGTCACGCGTACCCACGCCGAGCTCGATCTGACGGACCAGCGCGCCGTGCATGACTTCTTTGCCAACGAAAAGCCAACCCAGGTCTACCTGGCGGCGGCCAAAGTGGGCGGCATACATGCGAACAATACCTACCCGGCCGACTTCATCTACCAGAACCTGATGATCCAGGCTAACGTGGTCCACGCCGCGCACCTGCATGGCGTGCAGAAGCTGCTCTTCCTGGGTTCCAGCTGCATTTACCCCAAGCTGGCGCCGCAACCCATGGGCGAGGATGCCTTGTTCGGCGGCAAGCTGGAGCCGACCAACGAGCCCTACGCCGTGGCCAAGATTGCCGGCATCAAGCTGTGCGAGAGCTACAACCGTCAGCATGGGCGCGACTACCGCAGTGTCATGCCCACCAACCTCTACGGGCTGGGCGACAACTACCACCCGCAGAACAGCCACGTCATCCCCGCCTTGCTGCGCCGTTTCCATGAGGCGAAGGTCAAGAATGCGCCGGAGGTGGTGATCTGGGGCACTGGCACCCCGCGACGCGAGTTTCTGTTCGTGGACGATATGGCCGCGGCCTGCGTCTTCGTGATGAACCTGGATTCACAGGTCTACGAATCGCAGGTGCAGCCGCAGAACAGTCACATCAACGTCGGCTATGGGGACGATGTGACCATCGCCGAGCTGGCGCAGATCGTCGCCAAGGTGGTGGGGTATCGCGGCTCTGTGGTCTTCGATACGAAGATGCCGGATGGAACCCCGCGCAAGCTGATGGACTCCAGCCGCCTCAATGCCCTGGGCTGGAAACCCAGCACAGGCTTGGAGGCGGGCCTGCAGGTCTCGTATAAGGATTTCCTGGCGCGCCCGGCCTGAGGAACGGGCCTCAGCGCATGACCTGGAACGAGCACAGTTCCTGGATCGGCACTTCGATGGCCTGGTCGTTCGGGCCGAACCAGCGCTTGGGCAGCACGACCAGTGCCTTTGGGTTCAGCAGGGCGGCCGTCAGGCTGTAGGTGCTGTTGGAGCACACCAGAATGCGGGCCTGGCGCATGAGCCAGTGGGAGGAGTAGGGGTCCAGCTGGTCCAGGTAGCTGACGGACTTGAATAGTTGCCCCATTTTCTGCTTGAAGTCGGCCTCGAAGGGTGAGTCGGACAGCAGTGCCGCGTGTTCGACCAGGCCCGAGAACTTCTGGCCGAGTTGCAGGAACTCATCGTCCGAGACCAGGTGGCTCGCCACGTTGACATAGTCGCCGCGGCGCACGTGGATGCAAAGAAAAGCCTCTCCGGCCACGGCTGGCAACTGGAGGGCCGCCACGTCACGGGGCGCAAAGCGCTCCTGGATCCGGGGGGCTGCCAGGGCGAGCATGCCAAGCTCCATCATTTCCGGTCCGTCGCGCAGCATGTAGGACTGCTTTTTCTCGTCGTCATTCGCCGAATGGAAGCTGTCCCGTGTCAGGCCATACTGGTCCAGTTGCCAGAACCAATGGGTGGCCCGGCCTTTCTCGCCCACCTGGGACATGCGGGCTTCGGTGTCGAAGTAGCTGAGATCGGCGAGCACGGGTTCGCCCGCCTGCTTCAGCGAGAAATAGACCGCCGCCTGGATGATCTGCGTGCCCATGCCGCCGGCAAAGACCACGACCGTGGTGTCGCCTGGTTCGCGTCGGGTCTTCTTGCGTCGCAGTCGGCTGATGATGCTCATGGTTCTGGTTCGCAGGTGAGTGGCTCAGAGCGGGTACAGGCAGCCGCCGATGGTCTCGAGGTCGGTCTCGGACAGCTCGGGGTAGTTGCCGCAATAGAAGCCGTTGCTGTGCACGAAGTCCGTGCCAGGCAGATCGTACTTTTCCTTCACGTATTTCTCATAGAAGGGCTGGCGCTGCATATTGCCGGCGATCATGGGGCGGATCTCGATGCCGGCGCCGGCAAAGCGCGCCAAGTAGTGATCCCGCAGCTCCGGCGTCTTGCAGACCACGGGGACGGCGAAGGTCGACAGCGTCGTGATGTGCTCATGGCGCAGCAGAACGAGGTCGGGGTTCTTGGTCATGATCTGCTCGAGCCGCAGGTAGTTGCGCTCGCGGCTCTGGATGTTCGCGTCCAGGAACTGCATCTGGAACTGGCCGAGGAAACCCGTGATTTCCGTGGGTCGGAGGTTGAAGCCCAGGTCGTAGAAGGTGTACTTGGCCTGGAATTCGGAGTGGATGTCGTAACGCTTGCGCCACTTGTGCTGCTGCACCGCCGTCAGGTTGCGGTCCCAACCGTTGGCGCGGACGATGCGCAGCATTTCAGCCAGATCCTGATCATCGGTACAGACCATGCCGCCTTCGATGGTGGACATGTGGTGGGCCACGAAGAAGGAGAAGCTGGCGGCTACGCCGAAGTTGCCGGCTTTGCCTGACGGCAGCACCGTGCCCAGGGATTCGCAGTTGTCCTCGATCAGGATGATGCCGCGGCTGGCGCACAGGTCACGTACCCGTTCGATGTCGCCGGTGAAGCCCAGCACGTTGGTCAGGAACAGGGCCTGCAGGTCCACCTGCTTCAGGCGCTCTTCCAGGTGGTGCGACATCACGTTGAGCGTGTTCACGTCGCAGTCCAGTGCCACCGGCACCATGCCCATCTGAATGATGGGCATGGTGTTGGTCGACCAGGTCAGGGCCGAGAAGCCCACGCGGTCGCCGTCCTTGAGCCGCCCAAGGTTCTTAAGCGCCTGCAGCATGGCCAGGTTGGCGCTACCGCCACTGTTGAAGAGGATGGACTCCTTGCGCCCTTGGTGCTCCGAGAACTTGCGCTCGAACTTCAGGCATTCGGCGTCCATGCTCAGGCGGTCGGCCTTCAGGATGAACTCGGCGAGCGCCTTCTTGGTCTCGTGTTCGTTCAGGAAGGCGTTTTTCATCAATGGAATCATGATTAGTCAGGAGCGGGAGGTGATTGAGACTTTTCGCATCACTTGGTCTTTGCGCGAACGGTAACAGCAGCCTCGGGTTAAACGGAATTGGACGACGTCTTTGAGTTGGTGAGCTACTTTCTAAGGAGGCTCTTTAGTTTCTTTTCCAATGGTCTTGTCACGGAGCTAACCGCTTTCTTGAGTCTGTAAACGACTCTGTAGATGGAGTCCGGAAGAAAAAGGAGTGGAAGCCACTTGATCCAAAGAGCAGGGCTGTTGTAGATCGAAATATATTTCTTCGCTACGGCCGATTTGTCCTTGATTCCCCAGAATTTGGCGAGCGGCAACGCCTCAAAGGCATACCTTCGGTCTGCTTTAATGATCGGGCGTAATATATCTTCGCGGTAGCCCATGGTCAGCAAGGCTTGGTAGAGTGCTCCCGAGGCCAATGCAATATTGATTCTCGCGTCTCCGTCGCCTCGGGTGACTGCCTTCTCGCTACCTTCTCGAACCTTGACAACGGATTTCTTGGCGACAAATGCAGATCCCTGACGCAAGATCTTGAAAAGAGCATGCGCAAAGACTATTTGAGATCCGAGCGCGTCAGTGAGGTCTAACCTGTTCCAGTCGTTTGTTCTGATGATGAGAGAGGCGATTGCACCCCATCTGCCTTTTGCGTGTGGAAGGAATGCGTCGCCGTCTTGACAATAGACATCGTCAGGAATCGAGATGGTCTCTACTACGTTTTTCAGAGTCTTGTCGAACTTGTCGAAGTTGACCTGAACGGCGGCGAGGTCCCTGTGCTTCTCAAGGAGGTCGATCACGTAGATCAGCGCCCCCTCGTACAAGGCATCATCGTCTCCAATTAGCCATACGTATTGACCATTTGCACTCTTGAAGAGGGCGTCCACGTTTCTGTCAAACCCTACGTTCGTGGCGTTTGCCCTGTATCGAACTAGGTTTGCGTGGGACTCGCGATATTTCTCGATCAAGACGCCAGTTCCATCGTTCGAAGCGTTGTCGGAAACTAGGATCTCAATCTTGTCTTCAACATCTGCCGAAACCTGACGGATGATGCTGCTGAGCGTTTCGTCGATGTGCGCGGCGCCATTGAACGTTGGGATGCCAACTGTCAGCAATTTCTGCATTTTTAGTGGTTCTCTTGACTGGTGGCGTATTTTGTGAGGTCCGTCGTGCGAGTTGAGTTAACGGACAATCTTGGCGGCGCGGGTGCGTTGGAATGTATTGATCCGGTCTCGGACACTCTGCAGGTCGATGCGATGTTCACGCAGCAAATGGTCCCAGGTGCCGCAGGAGGTCGAGAACCGGTCTTCCACGCCGATGCGGCAGATGGGCAGCGGGCGGATGTCGGCCACCGCTTCAGCGACGGCCGCGCCCAGGCCTCCCATGACTGAGTGTTCTTCCAGCGTGATGATCTGATCCACCCGGCTCGCAATATCGGACAGTTGCCGCGTGGAGAGCGGTTTGACACTGGGCACGCTCCAGACCTCGGCATCCAGGCCCTGATTGGCGATCTCCAGCGCGGTCTTGACCATCGAGCCCGTCGCCAGCATGGCGATGCGCTGCGTGCCCTTGCGGACCTGCAGCAGTTCGCCGGCCTGCATCTGAACCGGACCTGCATGTACATCACCACGGTCGCTCTTGCCCATGCGCAGGTAGACGGGTGAGGCGGCGTTGAAGGCGAATTGCATCGTGGCCGTCATCTCGAAGCGGTCGGCCGGCGACAGCACCGTCAACTCGGGGATGGCCCGCGTGCAGGCGATGTCTTCCGTGCTCTGGTGGCTGGTGCCCAGGTGGCTGTAGACCAGGCCGGCACCGTCGCCGATCAGGATCACGGGCAGGTTCTCGTAGCAGACGTCGATCTTGATCTGTTCCAGCACCCGGATCGGCACGAAGGCCGCCAGGCCATAGACCACGGGCTTGTAGCCGGCCTTGGCCAGGCCGGCGGCCACGCCGACCATGTTCTGCTCGGCCACGCCACAGTTGATGTACTGATTCGGGCAGGCCTTGCGGAAGGGGTCGAACAGGGCATAGCCATGGTCGCCCGTGAGCAGCAGGACCTTGGGGTCGGCCACGGCAGCGGCCACCAGGGCGTCGGAGAAGGCGTTACGCATGGGATCAGTTCCTTGTCAGCGTCACTTCGTGGACGGCTTTGGCATGGTTTTCCGGGGTCAGCCGCGTGTAGTGCCAGATGTTGTCGTTTTCCATGAAGGAAACACCCTTGCCTTTGACCGTCTCGGCCACGATGGCCTTGGGTCTGCCGTTGCGGCGGTTTTTCATCTCGGTGTAGGCGCGGTCGACCGCCTGTTCGTCGTGGCCGTTGATCGTCACGGCGTCAAAGCCGAAGGCCTGGAACTTGGCCTCGATGCTGCCCAGGCCCATGACCTCGTCGGTGCTGCCCATGGCCTGGAAGCCGTTCTGGTCCACGATGACGATCAGGTTGTCGAGCTTGAAGTGGGCGGCAAACATGGCGGCTTCCCAGATGGATCCTTCGTTCAGTTCGCCGTCGCCCACCAGGGCGTAGCAGATCTGATCCGACGGCTTGAGTTTGGCGCCCAGCGCCAGCCCGGCGGCGACCGACAGGCCGTGGCCGAGCGAGCCGGTGGTGGCTTCGACGCCCGGGACGTGGGCATCGGCCAGTCCTTTCAGGCGCGTGCCGTTCTTGAAGTAGTTGGCCAGATCGGCGTCGCTCAGCCAGCCCAGTTCGCGCAGGCAGGCGTATTGGGTCATGACGCCGTGGCCCTTGCTCAGGACCAGGTAGTCGCGGTCCGGTGCGTCCGGATTGGCGGCGTCGAGGCGCAGGTGCTTGCGGTACAGCACGGCCAGCAGCTCAACGATGGAGAAGGCACAGCCGATATGGACGGTGGAGCCGGCGTAGGCCATGTCCAGGATGGCTTTGCGGATCTGGGGGGCATTGAACTTGGTCATGGTGTCATCGCAGAGCGACTCCATTGCAGCGTCTTTTGGAGGGCGAGGGGCAGCGGGGTGAGCTCCCGCAGATCGAGCGATTGTCGCGCCTTGCGGGTGTCCGGTACATAACGCGGCGGCAGGGCCGTCGTGGAGGCGGGTGCCTTGATCTCGACCGGTGCGGGGCTGCCGGCGGCCAGCACGACCTGTGCGGCCAGCTCCTGGATGGACACGGCCTGTTCCGAGCCGACGTTGTAGGCCTGCCCGGACAGCCCCGACTCCAGCAGGCGCAGCAGCCAGACACTCAGATCGGCCATGTAGAGGTAGGAGCGCACGGGGCGGCCGTCACCCTGGATGACGATCGGGGCCTGCGCGAGGGCGTCGCGGATGAAGTTGCCGGCGGCAAAGGGGCCATCGAGCGGAATGCCGGGGCCCACGAGGGCAAAGATGCGGGCCATCGTGGCCTCGAAGCCGGCTTCCTGGCCCTGGGCGGCATAGGCCGCGGTGAGCCATTCGGCGGCGCGCTTGCCGTTGCCGTAGGCGGCGGCGGGCTGCAGCGGATCCGGTGCGCCGGGGTAGGTCTCCGGCACATGTGTCAGCTCGGGCGGCTGCGGGCCGTATACGGCGCCGCTGGAGGTCAGCAAGAAGCGGCTCACGCCCTGGGCGCGTGCGACGTCCAGCACCCGGCGCGTACCCGTGACGATGGAGTCGAAGGTGCGCAGCGCGTCGCCGGTCTTGCCGGGATCGGCGACATCGGTGGCCGCATGGATGCAGAGGTCCAGCTGGCCCGCGGGCGGCGCAAAGTTCGTGATGTCACCACCGAGCAGGCGGATGTCGGCGCGTGCGAAGACCTGGGGGTGGGCGCGTTGCGCGCGCCCGGGGTCGCGGCTGAGGGCGACGATCTCGATGCGGCTGTCCAGCGTGTCGTTGGCGCGCTGGATGGCCTGGATCAGCCAGTTGCCGATGAAGCCCGTGCCACCGGTGATGAACAGGCGCGCGCCACGGAAGCGCGACCAGAACCCTGGTGTCAGAGACAGTACCAGGTCCAGGTCGTCGTGGGGCAGTGGGTGACCCATGGATGCGTCAGAAGTTCACGCCCAGGTAGGTCTCGATCTTGCGCGCCGCAAAGTCCATCATCTCCCGGGTGAGCGAAGGCTGCACGCCGATCCAGAAGGTGTTGTTCATGATGTTGTCGGTGTTGGTCAGCTCGCCGCTGATGCGGTAGCGCGCGCCGATCATGTAGGGCTGGCGCACCAGGTTGCCGGCAAACAGCAGGCGGGTGCCGACCTTGTTCTGGTCCAGGTAGGTCAGCAGGTCCAGGCGGGTGACCGGGCAGTTTTCCTTCAGGGTGATGGGGAAACCGAACCAGGACGGATCCGAGTGCTCGGTGGCCTGGGGCAGCTGGAGGAATTCCTCGCAGTCCTTGAGGCGCTCCTTCAGGAAGGCGAAGTTGTCCTTGCGTGCCTGGATGAAGGCGGGGGCCTTGTCCAGCTGCGCCACACCGCAGGCGGCCTGCATGTCGGTGATCTTGAGGTTGTAGCCCAGGTGGCTGTAGGTGTACTTGTGGTCGTAGCCTTCGGGCAGGTCACCCAGCTTCCAGCCGAAGCGCTTGCCGCAGGTGTTGTCCTTGCCGGGCGGGCAGTAGCAGTCGCGGCCCCAGTCGCGGAAGCTCTCGGCGATGGTCTTCAGTTCGTCATGGTTGGTGAAGACGGCGCCGCCTTCGCCCATGGTGATGTGGTGCGCCGGGTAGAAGCTCAGGGTGGCGATGTCGCCGAAGGTGCCCACCATCTGGCCGCGGTAGGTGCTGCCCAGGGCGTCGCAGCAGTCTTCCACCAGCCACAAATTGTGCTTCTTGCACAGGGCCGTCACCACGTCCAGGTTGAAGGGGTTGCCCAGGCTGTGCGCCAGCATGATGGCCTTGGTCTTGGGGCCGATGGCGGCTTCGATCTTGCTGGCGTCGATGTTGTGGGTCAGTCGGTCCACGTCGACGAACACCGGCACGGCGCCGAACTGGAGGATCGGGTTCACCGTGGTGGGGAAACCGGCGGCCACGCCGATGACTTCGTCACCCTGCTTGATGGCGCGGTCACCCAGCTTGGGCGAGGTCAGCGTGCTGAAGGCGACCAGATTGGCTGAGGAGCCGGAGTTGACGGTGATGAGATGCTTGACGCCGATGAAGGCGGCGAGCTTTTTCTCGAACTCGGTGTTGAAGCGGCCCGTGGTCAGCCAGCCGTCCAGGGAGGCCTGCACCATGCTCTTGAGTTCGGCGGCATCGAGCAGCTTGCCGGAGGGCGGAACGGCGGTGGCACCGGGCAGGAAGGGTTGCGGCGCGAGCGCAATGGCCGCGTATTCGTCGACGAGGGCGGCGATCTGTGCGCGCAGGGCGAGGGTCTTGGCGTTTTCCATAAGAGATCCGAAAGGCGGTTTAAGCCGAAGCAGGCGCGCCGGCGCGCGCCTGGTAGGTGTTGATCTGCGCCAGCGTCAGGGCACGCAGGTCGTCGCCGCGCTGCAGGCCGCGTGCCCAGTCGACCGTCAGGCCCAGGGCCTGCTGGAGGTTCAACTGCGGGTGCCAGTCGAGGCGGTGTGCGGCTTTCGAGATGTCGAGCTTGAGGAAGTTGGCCTCGTGCGGGTGCTCGCCGGCGTCGATGCGCCAGGAGGCGCCTTCGCCCCAGAGCGCGGCCAGTTGGCGCACGATCCACTCCACCGGCTGGGTGTCGTCGCTGCGGGGGCCGAAATTGAAGGCCTCGGCAAAGACGGGGCCCTGCGTATGGAGGCGCTCGGCCAGCGTCAGGTAGCCGCGCAGCGGCTCCAGCACGTGCTGCCAGGGGCGGATGGCGCGCGGGCTGCGGATGACCACCGGCTTGCCTTGGGCGTAGGCGGTGAGGATGTCGGGGATCAGGCGGTCCGCCGCCCAGTCGCCGCCGCCGATCACATTGCCGGCCCGCGCAGTGGCCAGGGCCACGCCGTGCTGCGCGTGCTTCTCGGGGTTGAAGAACGAATTCCGGTAGGCCGAACTCACCAGCTCGGCGCAGCCCTTGCTGTTGCTGTAGGGGTCGTAGCCACCCATGGGCTCGTTCTCGCGATAGGCCCAGACCCATTCCTTGTTTTCGTAGCACTTGTCGGTGGTCACGTTGACCACGGCGCGCACGGACGGGCACTGGCGCACGGCTTCGAGCAGGTGGACGGTGCCCATGACGTTGGTGGAGTAGGTCTCCACCGGATCCACGTAGGAGCGGCGCACCAGCGGCTGGGCCGCCATGTGGAGGACGATCTCCGGTGCGGCCTCGCGCATGGCGGTAGCCAGCGTGGCGGCGTCGCGGATGTCGCCGATGATGGACACCATGCCCTGGGCCACCCGGGCCGTCTCGAACAGGCTGGGCGTGGTCGGCGCCGGCAGGGCATACCCCGTGACCTGCGCGCCGAGCTGCTGCAGCCACAGGCTGAGCCAGCCGCCCTTGAAGCCGGTGTGGCCGGTCAGGAAGACGCGTTTGCCTTGCCAGAATGCCGGATTCACGGCCAGACCTTCCACGGCGCCTCGCCGCTTTGCCACAGTTCTTCCAGATGCGTCTTGTCGCGCAGGGTGTCCATGGGCTGCCAGAAGCCGTGGTGCTGATACGCGGCGAGCTGGCCTTGCTCGGCCAGGGTTTCCAGCGGCGCGCGCTCCCAGATGCAGCTGTCGCCATCGACGAGGTCGATCACGGAGGGCGACAGCACGAAGAAGCCGCCGTTGATCATGCCGCCGTCGCCCTTGGGTTTTTCCTTGAAGCTCTGCACCTTGTGGCCCGCCATGTCCAGGGCGCCAAAGCGGCCGGGGGGGTAAGTGGCGGTCAGCGTGGCCTTGACTTTCTGCGCCTTGTGGAAGGCAAGCAGTTGGGTGATGTCGACGTCGCTCACGCCGTCGCCATAGGTGAAGCAGAAGGCCTCTTCGCCCTGCAGATAGGGCGCCACACGCTTGAGGCGGCCGCCGGTCATGGTGTTGTCACCCGTGTCGATGAGGGTCACCTTCCAGGGCTCGGCACTCTGCTGGTGCACCTGCATGCTGTTGTTGCTCATGTCGAAGGTCACGTCCGACATGTGCAGGAAGTAGTTGGCGAAGTATTCCTTGATCAGGTAGCCCTTGTAGCCGCAGCAGATGATGAAGTCGTTGATCCCGTGGTGGGAGTAGATCTTCATGATGTGCCAGAGGATGGGCTTGCCGCCGATTTCGATCATCGGCTTGGGCTTGAGATGGGTTTCCTCGGAGATTCGGGTGCCGAGGCCGCCGGCCAGGATGACTGCTTTCATATCGGACTAAGGGGAGTAAATTGGGAATTCGGGGCGATCAAACCCCTCAATGATAACTACTTGACCTGCCGCGCCTGCAGGTCTTTGCCGATCCGTTCGACGATGGTCTGCACCACGCGTTCCGAGCTGAATCGCCGTGCGGTCTCGCTGGCCAGGAAATCCCGGATATTGCGCTGGTAACCAACGAAATCGGCATCGGAGATGGCCAGCAGGTGCTGATGCACCTCGGCGGTGTTGCGGAAGTTCCGGCGGTCGACAAAGCAGCCGGCGGGGATGTAGTCCAGCACGTTGTCGGCACCCCAATACACCGGGACACAGCCCTGGACCAGGCTGTCGAAGATCTTCTCGGTGATGTAGTTGGACAGGTCGCGGCTGTTTTCGTAGCAGTAGGAGAAGCGGGCCCGCCGCAGCACGGCGGCCTTGTCCCTGACCTCTCCCCGGTAGCTCGGGAACGGGGGAATGCCGAACAGGCGCGTCTTGAGCCGGGAGACGCTGCGCGCCAGGCGGCCGGCGAGCGTGAACGCCGGGGTTGATTTGTCCCAGCCCAGGCCGTAGAGCTCAAACCTGTCGGGCGCATGTCTTTCGTACCAGCGGATCGTCTTGAGGCGCTCCAGGTACAGATCGCTGGGCAACAGCTCCTTGAACGCCTTGTTGGCATTGATCAGGCAACTGAAGATGGTCCTTTGCTCCGGTCCGGGGAAGTCGTCCCAGATCATCGGGTAGGGGATGAGGATGGGCACCAGGTTCGGCAGCTGAAACAGCCGGACATCCCAGGCGAATGCCAGCTCGAACTGCCGGCAATATTCGGCGCTGGCATTGAGCTGGTTGATGTTGGGATTTTCCAGCGCGATCAGGTAACGGGGCCGGGTCGTGGCGGACAGCGGCCGGCCTTCGAGATGGATGTCGAACGCCACGTCCTTGCCGGTATTGAGATCCGGCGTGTTGATCTCGATGCCGCGCTCCAGAAACTTCTGCCGCAGCAGGCGCGGCGTGAAGGTCGGGTTGTGGCGATGGACCGAGTCTTCGGTGGCAAACATCGAGTTGTTGCTGTGGCCATCGGCGTGAATGCTGGCGTAGATCATGACCGGGAAGTCCACTTGACGAGTGCGCGCCGAAGCAGCGCGCGGTAGGTGTCCAGACGTGCATACCGCCGCCACCGGTAGTGCCGCAGGAAGCGGGCGGCGATGCTCTGCCGCACCGGATGCGAGGTCCCGGCGGATTTCAGGATCATCGGCTTGTAGATGAAGGAGCAGCGATAGTCCTGCAGGATGCCTGCGCCCAGTTCGCGCCGCTGCTGTTTCAGGTAGCCCAGGAAACGCAGGCGATCCCGCCGCGATTCGATGCTGCCGTCATTGCCGCCGTGCAGCCGGTAGGTCATCAGCGGCTTGCTGACCCACACGGTGAGACCCGCGCCCGCCAGGCGCAGCAGCCAGGTGACGTCGGAGTACTTGCCTTCGCCGGGGTGGAAGCGTGTCGTGCCGACCGCCGCGCGCTGATAGACGTAACCGGGAAAGGGGGCGATGCCGGACTGGTAGCGGGCAAAGTAGCGGACCGCGAGTTGACGCGGGGATGTTATGAGTTCGTAGCGGCGACCGGACAGGATGGCCAGGCGGGGCTGCCGCTTGCCGAGTGATTCAATGTAGGCGTTGCAGCCGAAGGCGATCGCCTGCGGATAAGCCTGGATGGCCGCCTTCACCTCCTGCACGAAGTCGGGCGCCATGAGGTCGTCGTCGTGGAAAAGGCAGAAATGCGTGCCCTGCGCCTCTTCGATGCAGCGGTTGAAATGCTCCAGCGCGGCGAGCATGGGCTGCCGGCGCACGTAGTTCACGCCGGGGAAATCCTGGCGCACCATCTGTTCCACCCGGTCGTCGCTGGAGTTGTCCGAAACCGTCAGCGTGAACTCCTGGTCGGTCTGGGCCAGCACGGACCGAATCGCCTGTCGGGCATCGTCCGGGCGGTTGTGGCAAAGGATGTAGAGAGACAGGGCGCTCATGGCGGGGTCAGATACGGCCCAGCTTGCGCCGCAGCCGCCGCCCGAGGCGCGACAGCCCGTTGCCGCCTTCGCGCGGCCAGTCCATATCGCGTTCCCAGGCGGATTGGTAGATCACGCCGCAGTAGAACCGGGCCAACTGTTCGGTGGTGAGGCCGGCGCGGCGGTCCTGGTCGTATTGCCAAGCATAGTGATAGACCTTGAACAGGGCCTGGCAGGGCAGCAAGGGCACGGCCTGGTAGGCGAGCAGGGCTTCGCCATACCAGCGCGATTCGATCGGCGCCTGGGCGATGGCGTCGGCAAAGCTCATGCCGCGCGGTTGCAGGTAGCGCTCGTCCAGGCTTTGCCAGACGGCGCAGTGCCACACCAGCGGGAAGGGCCCGAAGCTGTAACGCCGGCCCTGCCGCTGGAAGAGCTGCTGCACCAGATCCGCCTCGCGCCCGAAGGCGTCGACGATGCGCTCGCGCTTGTGGCGCAAGGCATCTTCCAGCAGATCGTGCGCCTCGTCCATCATGGTGTAGGGCACCCCCTCGGGAGTCATGAAGTCGGCCAGGCCGAAGGGGCGGATGAACACCGCATCCGAGTCCAGACAGACAAAGGCGGTGGAGAGTCCCAGGCGCCAGAATTCGGACTTGATGACCTGCTGGGCGACGCTGCCCGGCATGGCGCGCAGCTGTTCGACATCGATGCGCGGCGAAGCGCGCAGGATATCCTCGTCCGCCAACACCTCCACCCCTAGCGGGGCCAGATGTTCACGAAACAGCGGCAGTTCCGTCTGGGGCGCGGAGACATAAAAGGGGAGACCCTCCGCATTGAACTGACGTATGGATTCGGCCAGGCGCACCACCCGCCGCAGGTCGGTGCTGTAGCTCTTGCAGTAAAGCGCCAGCGGCTTCATGCGCGCCGGTCTTCGTAGGCGGTGGCGACCTTCAGGTAGAACTGCACCGGGTTCGTCGCCCGCGCGACCATGATGCGGCGCAGGGTGTAGGGGTCGGCGCCGTCGTGCACACGACCGCGCTGGGTAGTGGTGGCCGTGACGTAGCCGGCTGCCTGCACCATGTCGCGGTGTTCGGGGCTGAACCAGCCGTAGGGATAACAGAAATGCCGCACTTCGAAGCCCGCGGCCTGCTCAAGCTCCTGCTTGGAGCGGCTGATCTCATCGCGGGCCTGCGGCGGCGGCAGTTCGGTCAGCTTGGCGTGCGTGCAGGTGTGCGAGCCGATGTCCATACCGGCGTCGCGCCACGCCCGCCAGTCGTCCAGCGTCATCAGCGGCTTTTGCGCCACCTTGCCCTGGTCCCAGCTGTTGCTGCCGCCGATCAGGCGGCTGACGCCGTAGCAGGTGGCCGTGAAGCCGTTCTTCTGCAGCACGGGCAGGGCGTTGTGCAGATTGTTCTGGTAGCCGTCGTCGAAGGTGATGCCCACCACCTTGCCTTGCTTCTGGCCCGTCAGATAAGGCTCGAGGTCGCGCATGGACAGGCCGCGGTAGCCCAGCAGCTTCAGCATGCGCATCTGCCAGGCGAAGGAGGAGGGCGCCACGATCAGGCCGCGCAGGGGCGTGCCGCGCGGCGGCGGTGCATCGACCTGGTGGTACATGAGGATGGGAATGTTCATGACTGCATCCGGGTCAGATTGGCGTAGTAGCCGCCGGCGGCGACGAGTTCGGCGTGCGTGCCGGTCTCGACGATGCGGCCCTGGTCCAGTACCAGGATCTTGTCCGCATGTTCGATCGTGCTCAGGCGGTGGGCAATGACCAGCGTGGTGCGGTTTTTCATCAGCGTGGCCAAGGCGGCCTGCACCTGGCGCTCCGACTCCGTATCGAGAGCCGACGTTGCTTCGTCCAGGATCAGGATGGGGGCGTTCTTCAGCAGCGCGCGCGCGATGGCGATGCGCTGGCGCTGGCCGCCGGAGAGCTTGGCGCCGTCTTCGCCGATGAAGGTGTCCAGCCCTTCGGGCTGTTGCTGGATGAAGTCCCAGGCGTGGGCGGCCTTGGCTGCGGCGATCACGTCCTCGCGCGAGCAGTTGTCGCGGGCGCCGAAGGCGATGTTGGCTTCCAGCGTGTCGTTGAACAGCACGATGTCCTGGCTGACCAGCGCGATGTTGTGGCGCAGGCTGGCCAGCGTGAGGTTGTTGATGTCGATGCCGTCGATCCGGATCTGGCCCGTGGTGGGCCGGTAGAACCGCGGAATCAGGGCGCTGACCGTGGTCTTGCCGCCGCCGGAGGCGCCGACGAGGGCAATGGTCTGACCGGCCGCGGCGTGGAAGCTGATGCCGTTCAGGGCCATCCGCTCGGCGCCAGGGTAGCGGAAGCCGACGTGGTCGAATTCGATCTCGCCGCGGGCGTGGGGCAGTTCACGCGTACCGCTGTCCTCTTCCGGCGGCATGTCGAGGAAAGCGAAGACGCTTTCGCAGGCGGCCAGACCGCGGTGCAGGATGGTGTTGATGGTGGTGAGCTGCTTGATGGGGGCGATCAGCATCAGCAGCGCGGTGATGAACGACACAAAACCACCGGCCGAGACACTGGCCTTGCCCGTGGACTGGCTCAGCGCGAGGTAGATGATGATGGCCACGGCCAGCGATGCCGCGAGATGGGTGATCGGTGTGATGGCCGAAGCCGGCACGGCTTCGCGCATCATGGAGCGGCGAAAGCGCTCGGAGTCCTGCCGGAAACGCTCGGTCTGCTGCGCCTGGGCGCCGTAGATCTTGACCACCTTGTGGGCCGCGGCCGACTCCTCGATGCTGTGAAAGAGCAGGCGGGTGGACTCCAGGGTTCGGCGGCTGGCCGAGCGCATGCGCTGACCAAAGCCCTTGACGATGATGGCCACCAGAGGGCCAACGACCAGCGTGATCAGGGTCAGCTTCCAGTCCAGATAGATGAGATAGGCAAACAGGGCCACGGCCGTGAGGGACTCACGCACCGCTGTCACCAGCACCGTGGTGATGGAATCGGTCAGATTGCCTGTGTCCACGGCAATGCGGGAAATCAGCTTGCCGGGCGACAGATCGTGGAAGGTCTGGGTCGGCAGCGTCAACATCTTGTCGAACATCTCGCGCCGCACATCGGTGATGACGCGGGCCGACACCCAGGTCATCAGGTAGCTGGTGCCAAAAGACAGTATGCCCCGGCCGACGAACAGGGCGACGATGCCCAGCGGAATCAGCCACACCAGACGGGTGTCGCCGGTCCTGAAGCCGTTGTCCAGCAGGTACTTCATGATGGCCGGGAACACCGGTTCGGTGGCGGCCATGCCGATCATGGCCACGACGGCCAGCGCGAAGGGTTTCCAGTAGGGGCGCAGGTAGCCCAGCAGCCGGAAATAGAGCGCCCGGTTGCTCGCTTGCGGCAGGGCGACCTGCGTCATGGCTTGTTGCCCGCCTTGGCCGCCGGCGCCTTCCAGGCCTCGCCTTTCTGCATCTCCAGCGCCTTCACATAGCGGTAGAAGGTGCCCTCGAAGTTGCCCAGCGCGATCATGAAGCCGGCCCAGCCGTCCAGGAAACCGAGCTTGAAGACGTAGTGCTTGACGAAGGACCAGAGGCCATGCGCCAGCGCCGAGCCCATGGAGATCTTCTTGTGCACGATCTTCTCGGCCCCCAGGCTGGAGTAGCGGTTGGCCTTGTGCATGACCTCGGCCATGTTCTTGAACGGGAATTGCCAGATGGAGTTCTGCAGCGTGCCGATGGGCTTGTCGCTGTGCAGCACGTAACCTTCGTGCACGGGTTTGAGGTCGTAGCTCATCTTGCCCTTGCGGAACAGCTGCGGCTGGCGGAAGTTGGGGTACCAGCCGGAGTGCCTGATCCAGCGGCCCATGAAGTAGTTGCGCCGCGGCACGCGCCAGACGTCCAGCGAGCCCGGATCATTGGCGATCGCCCGCACCTCGGCGGCCACCTCGGGGGTGCAACGCTCGTCAGCGTCGATGCTGAAGATCCATTCATGCGTGCAGGCCGCGATGGCCTGGTTGCGCAGGTCGCCAAAGCCCTTGAATTCCACCTGCACCACGCGCGCGCCCAGGCGGGTGGCAATGTCGGACGTACCGTCGGTGCTGTGCGAGTCCACCACGATGATCTCGTCCGCCCACTTCGCGCTCTCGATGGTGGCGGCGACCTTTTCGGCCTCGTTGTAGGCGATGATGTAGACGGAAATTTTGCTCATCAGGGGGTGGTAGTATTCAGCGGCTCGGCCATGCGGCGCGGGCTGTCTTGAGACGAGTAGTCTAGTTCAAAATGAAACCCTCCCAGCCCGTTTCCGTGGTCATCACCACCTACAACCGCAGCGATGCGCTGCTGGCGGTGCTCGCGGGACTGGCGCGACAGACCGACCGCCATTTTGAGGTGGTCGTGGCCGACGATGGCTCGCGCGACGAACACCGGCGCGCCATACTGGACTCGGCGCTGGCGCGCGAGCTCAAGGTGATCCACGTCTGGCATCCTGACGTCGGCTTCACCGCCTCCAAGGTCCGCAACCGCGGCGTCGCGTCGGCCCAGGGGCCCTACATCATCTTCATGGACGGCGATTGCGTGCCGGAGGTCGATTTCATCGCCCGCCACAAGCTGCTGGCCGAACCGGGGCATTTCGTCAACGGCAGTCGGGTGCTGCTCTCGCCCGGGCTGACGCAGCGGGTCATCGCCGGGGCCGAGCAGATCTGCGGCCGCAGCGCCTTCTATTGGCTGGCGCAGCGCCTGCGCGGCCATGCCAGCAAGTTGACCCATCTGCTGCGCCTGCCGGATTGGCGCGGCCGGGTCCACCCCGAGTTCTACTGGAAGGGCATCCGCAGCTGCAATATGGGCGTATGGCGCAGCGACTACGAGCGCGTGGACGGTTTCGACGAGTCCTTCATCGGCTGGGGCCACGAGGACGCCGACTTCGTGCTGCGCCTGCATCACGCCGGTGTGGCGCGCAAGAACGGTTTTTGCGCCACCGAGGTGTTCCATCTCTGGCACAAGGAAGCCGCGCGCGACCAGGAATCGCGCAATGCGCTCACGGTGCGCGCTCGCGCGCAGTCGGACATCGTGCGTGCTGCCTCCGGTTATGCTCAGGTTCGTCCGAACGATGATGTCGTGATTACTAGATTGGGATAATCCAAGGATGATGAAACGATTACTGCTGAGTTTGTTGACCGCGCTGGCCCTGCTGCCGGCGCAAGCCCAGTTCCGGGTCGAAGTCTCCGGCGTAGGTCTGACCCAGCTGCCGATCGGCCTGGCCACCTTCCGGGGCGAGGACGATGCGCCGCAGAAGATCAGCGCCATCGTCCAGGCGGACCTGGAGCGCAGCGGGCAGTTCCGTCCGGTGACGGTCAAGACCGGGCAGCTCGACGAGAACGCCCGTCCGGACCTGGCGCCCTGGCGCCAGAATGGCGCGGATTCCCTGGTGGCCGGCAGCGTGTCCAGGCTGGCCGATGGCCGTTATGACGTGCGTTTCCGCCTCTGGGATGTGGTGGCCGGGCGCGACCTGGGCGGCCAAGGCTTCTCCGTCACTACGGCCGATCTGCGTCTGGCGGCGCATCGCATCGCTGATTTCGTCTACGAGAAGCTGACCGGCGACAAGGGCGTCTTCTCTACCCGCATCGCCTACGTGACCAAGGTCGGGCCGCGTTACCACCTGTGGGTGGCCGATGCCGACGGCGAGGGCGCCCAGCCCGCCCTGACCAGCCCCGAGCCCATCATCTCGCCTTCCTGGTCGCCCGACGGCCGGCAGCTGGCCTATGTGTCCTTCGAGTCGCGCAAGCCGGTGGTGTACATCCACGACGTGGCAAGCGGCAAGCGCCGCCTGGTGGCCAATTTCCGAGGCTCGAACAGCGCGCCGGCCTGGTCGCCGGACGGTCGCACGCTGGCCGTGACGCTGAGTCGCGACGGCGGCTCGCAGCTGTACACGCTGGACGTCACTGGCGGTAGCGCCGAACCGCGCCGCCTGACCCAGTCGTCCAGCATCGACACCGAGCCCCTCTACTCGCATGACGGCCAGTTCATCTACTTCGTCAGCGATCGCGGCGGCAGTCCCCAGATCTATCGCATGCCCGCTGCCGGCGGCACGCCGGAGCGGGTCACTTTTACTGGCTCTTACAACATTTCGCCGTCGCTGAGTTCGGACGGTCGGTGGATCGCTTATATTTCCCGGGTTAGTGGTTCCTTCAAGCTGCACGTGATGGAGCTGACCACAGGCAATGTCGTGGCCCTGACCGAAACTGCAGCGGACGAAAACCCGAGTTTTGCCCCCAACAGCCGACTGATCCTCTATGCGACCAAGCAGCAGGAGCGCGAGGCGCTGATGACCACCACGCTGGACGGCAAGATCAAGGCCCGGCTGGCCGGGCAGGGCGGCGACATCCGGGAACCCGACTGGGGACCTTTCCACAAGCAGGTTAAATAAGTTCATTCGATACAACAGGAGTAATGACGATGGCGATGAAGAAAATTGCATTGATCGGCGCCGTGGCGCTGGTGATGGCTGGCTGCTCGAGCGTGAACCTCGACAACCCGCCGGTTGAAGAACGTACCGGCGGTGCTGCCGCGACCACCGCTGGCGACAGCGTCGTGGCCAAGACCTCGGTGGCGCCCGTCGACGAGGCCAAGTCCGCCCAGGACGCCATCGCCAATGTGGCCCGCCTGGTGTACTTCGACTACGACAGCTATGTCATCAAGCCCGAGTTCCAGTCCCTGATCGACGCCCACGCCCGTTACCTCAAGGCCGACAAGAACCGCAAGGTGGTGATCGAGGGCCATGCTGACGAGCGCGGCGGCCGCGAGTACAACCTGGCCCTGGGTCAGCGCCGTTCCGAGGCCGTGCGCCGCGCGCTGGGTCTGCTGGGCGTGGCCGACGGCCAGGTCGAGGCCGTGAGCTTCGGCAAGGAAAAGCCGGTGGCCCTGGGCAGCAACGAGGCTGCCTGGTCCAAGAACCGCCGCGCCGAGTTCAGCTACCGCTGATCGCCAGCCGGAGTCGCGCCGATGAGCAAGACCATCCGCCAGGCGGCCCTGCTGTTGTGCGCCTTCGGCGCGAGCATCGCGCAGGCCGGCCTGTTCGATGACGAGGAGGCTCGCCGCGCCATCCTGGACCTGCGCGAGCGCGTCGAGGCCAGCCGCAAGGAGGCCGAGCAGCGCACGAACGAACAGGCCGCGCGCACGGGCGAAGAAAACGCCCAGTTGCGACGCAGCCTGCTCGAGCTGCAGAACCAGATCGATATCCTGCGCGGCGACGTGGCGCGCCTGGTCGGCCAGAACGAGCAGCTGACCCGGGACGTCACGGAGCTGCAGCGCCAGCAGAAGGACGTGCAAAGCGGCATCGACGAGCGGCTGCGCAAGTTCGAGCCGCTCAAGGTGACGGTGGACGGTCATGAATTCCTGGCCGAGCAGGCCGAGAAGCGCGACTACGAGGCCGCGCTGGGCATCTTCCGCAAGGGCGATTTCGGCGGCGCGCAGAATGCCTTCGTCGAATTCCTCAAGCGTTACCCGACCAGCGGCTACGCGCCATCCTCCTTCTTCTGGCTGGGCAATGCGCAGTACGCCACCCGCGACTACAAGGAAGCCATCCAGAACTTCCGCACCCTGCTGACGCAGGCGCCGGAACATCTGCGTGCTCCGGAAGCCGTGCTCTCCATCGCCAACTGCCAGGTCGAGCTCAAAGACACCAAGGCGGCGCGCAAGACGCTGGAAGACCTGATCAAGGCCTACCCGCAGTCCGAGGCGGCCTCCGCCGCCAAGCAGCGCCTGCCCCGTCTCAAGTAAGGCCGTCCGGCCGTCAGGATCGGGCCCTGGCCTTAGAATCCGGGGCATGCAATTGCCCGATATCTCGGCGCTCAACACCCTGGTGTTGAGCGCCTCCTTCTTTCTTTCCCTGCTCTTCGGCGCGCTGGTCCAGCGCACCCATTTCTGCACCATGGGCGCCGTCAGCGACGTGGTCAACATGGGCGACTGGACCCGCATGCGCCAATGGGTCCTGGCCATCGGCATCGCCATGGCCGGCTTCGCCGTGCTGGCCTATGCCGACCTGATCGATCCGACCCAGACCATCCACGGCGGCAACCGCTGGCTCTGGCTGTCGGCTGCCATCGGGGGCGCCCTGTTCGGCTTCGGCATGGTGCTGGCCTCGGGCTGCGGCAGCAAGACCCTGGTGCGCGTCGGCGCGGGCAGCCTGAAGTCGCTGGTGGTGATGCTGGTCATGGGCTTTGCGGGGTTTGCCACCATGAAGGGCATCACGGCCGTGCTGCGGGTGTCCACGGTCGATCAGGTGGCGGTCGATTTCTCCACCACGGCCAATCTGCCGTATCTGCTGGCCTCGGCGCTGGGCCTGTCGCCCGGGTTGGCAGCACTGCTGCTGGGCCTGGGTCTGGGCTCGGCGCTCATCGTCTGGGCCTTGCGCGGCGACCAGTTCCTGCGCGCCGAGAACCTGTGGGCTGGCATCGGCGTTGGCGCCATCGTCGTGGCCATGTGGTGGGTCAGCGGCCATCTGGGGCGTGTGGCCGAGCATCCCGAGACGCTGGAACAGGTCTTCCTGGCCACCAACTCCGGGCGCGCCGAAGCGTTGAGCTTCGTGGCGCCGATTTCCTATGCGCTGGACTGGCTGATGTTCTTCAGCGACAGGACCAAGGTGCTGACCCTGGGCATCGTCTCCGTCTTCGGCGTCATCGCCGGCTCCGCGCTGATGGCCTTGTGGGGGCGGACCTTCCGCTGGGAGGGCTTCGGCGGCACCGAAGACGTGGCCAACCATCTGGTAGGCGCCGTGCTCATGGGCGTGGGTGGTGTCACGGCCATGGGCTGCACCATCGGCCAGGGCCTGACCGGACTGTCCACCCTGGGGCTGAACAGCCTGGTGGCCTTTGGCGCCATCGTGGCCGGCGCGGTGCTGGGTTTCAGGTACCAGATGTGGCGCCTGGAGCGCATGGACTGAAGGCGCCGGCGTGACGACGGACATCGATCTGGCCCGGCGCTTTGGCGGGCTCGAGCGCCTGTATGGCGTGAGCGGCGCGCAGCGCATCCGTGCGGCCCATGTGGTGGTGGTGGGTGTCGGCGGCGTGGGGTCCTGGGCGGTGGAGGCCCTGGCGCGCAGCGGGGTCGGGCGGCTCACGCTGATCGACCTCGACCATGTGGCGGAGTCCAACATCAACCGCCAGATCCACGCGCTCGATGCTACCCTGGGCCAGGCCAAGGTGCTGGCCATGCGCGATCGCATCGCCCAGATCAATCCCGCATGCCAGGTGCAGTGCATCGAGGAATTCGTCGACGCAAGCAACTGGCCCGCGCTGCTGCCCGGCGGCGTGGACGCCGTCATCGACGCCTGCGACCAGGTGCGGGCCAAGACCGCCATGGCGGCCTGGGCCCTCGCGCACAAGACGCTTTTCATCACGGCGGGCGCGGCCGGCGGCAAGCGTCTGGCGCACAAGGTGGACATCGAGGACCTCGGGCAGGTCACCCACGACCCGCTGCTGGCGCAGCTGCGCTACCGCCTGCGGCGCGAGCACGGCGCGGCCAAGGGTGGCCGCAAGATGGGCGTGAGCTGCGTGTTCAGCCGCGAGGCGGTGAGCGGGCCCGATGCCTCCTGCGCGATAGAGGGTGATGGATCGCTCAACTGCAGCGGCTACGGCTCGCAGGTCGCAGTCACCGCCACTTTCGGGCAGTGCGCCGCGGGCTGGGTGCTCAATGAAATTGTGATGCGCGCTTGAAGCGAGCGAAAAAATCACGCTATAATTTAAGGCTTGTCAGGTTGCGATGAAAATCGCGGCGTGTGGGGGACGTTAGCTCAGTTGGTAGAGCAGCGGACTTTTAATCCGTTGGTCGCAGGTTCGAATCCTGCACGTCCTACCAGTACAATACGTATACCGAATATTCCTCGATAGCTCAGTCGGTAGAGCGCCGGACTGTTAATCCGTAGGTCCCTGGTTCGAGCCCAGGTCGAGGAGCCAAATAAAAAGGCCTTGCAGCAATGCAAGGCCTTTTTCGTTTTCCGAGGTGCTGGTCTGTTGCGTATTTATTCTGTGAGCAAAAGCAAAAAGGGGTCTGATCTTGCGATCAGACCCCTTTTCTCGTCTGGTGGGTCCTGTAGGATTCGAACCTACGACCTACGGATTAAGAGTCCGCTGCTCTACCAACTGAGCTAAGAACCCGAAGCCCGAATTATGGCATAAAAAGGGCCGTGTTCTCCTCTGGCGGGGCCGGCAGGATCATTTTTTTAACCTCATCCAAACGAACAGGAGTCCACCATGTCCAGACTGTCAGTCATTGCCCTGAGTGCCGCCATGCTGGCGGGTTGCGGCGCTGAAACCGCCACCACCGCGGCGACCGTCGCCACCATGAAAAAGCAGGAGCTGGAGCAGGCGCAGAAGACCAAGGAGCAGATGCAGCAGAAGATCGGCGAGTCGATGCAGCAGATGCAGCAAAGCACGCAGCGCGCGACCGATTAGCCCATCAGGCTGTGCTGTCCAGCGTGTGGCTGAGCTCCAGCCAGCGTCCTTCGAGCTGGTCGAGTTCGTCCTGCAGCGTTGACAGGCGTTTGCCCAGTTCGTTGATCTCGTCCATGCCGGGCTGACCGGACAGCCGCTCTTCGAGCGCGGCTTTCTCCTGCGTCAGCTCGCTGATCCGGGCCTCGTTCTTCTCCAGTTCCTTGCGCAGCTGGCGGGTGCGGTTGTCGTCGCGTCGCGCCGGTGCGGCCACCGGTGCGGGCACCGGGGGTGGGGCGATCGCCGCGGCCGCCGCTGCGGCGGTGGCTTCCTTCAGCGCTTCGCGCTGGCGTTTGGCTTCGTCCAGCAGGTAACGCTGGTAGTCGTCGAGGTCGCCGTCGAAGGGGCTGATGCCGCCGCGGGAAACCAGCCAGAACTCGTCGCACACCGAACGCAGCAGGGCGCGGTCGTGGCTGACCAGCATCACCGTGCCCTCGAATTCGTTGAGCGCCACCGCCAGCGCCTCGCGCGTGGCCAGGTCCAGGTGGTTGGTGGGCTCGTCCATCAGCAGCAGGTTGGGGCGCTGCCAGACCAGCATGCACAGCACCAGGCGGGCCTTCTCGCCGCCGCTCATGGTGCCCACGGTCTGCTTGACCTGGTCGCCCGTGAAATTGAAGCCGCCCAGGAAACTGCGCAGGTCCTGCTCGCGGGTGGCCTGGCCGCTGAGCGCACCGCGTGCCGTGGTGTCCTTGACCAGCCAGATCATGTGCTCCAGCGGTGTGTCCTGCGGGCGCAGCACGTCGAGCTCCTGCTGGGCGAAGTAGCCGATGGACAGGCCCTTGCCTTCGATGATCTCGCCCGCCAGGGGGGCCAGGTCGCGCGCGATGGTCTTGACCACGGTCGACTTGCCCTGGCCGTTGGCGCCCAGGATGCCGATGCGCTGGCCGGCCAGCACCGACTTGCTGACATTCTTCACGATCACGGTGGGTGGCGTGCCGGCCGGCGCGCCTTCGGGCGGTGGGTAGCCGAAGTCGATGCCCTGCATGGACAGCATGGGGTTGGGCAGGTTAGCCGGTTCCTTGAACTCGAAGGTGAACTCGGCCTCGGCCAGCACCGGGCCGATCTTCTCCATGCGGTCCAGCGCCTTGACGCGGCTCTGCGCCTGCTTGGCCTTGCTGGCCTTGGCCTTGAAGCGGTCGATGAACTTCTGCAGGTGGGCGATCTTTTCCTGCTGCCGGGCGTAGGAGGTCTGCTGCAGCGCCATCTGCTCGGCGCGCATGTCCTCGAACTTGCTGTAGTTGCCGCCGTAGCGGTTGAGCTTGGCCGTCTCGATGTGCACGGTGACGTTGGTCACGGCATCGAGAAACTCGCGGTCGTGGCTGATGACCAGCATGGTGCCGGTGTAACGTTGCAGCCAGGCTTCCAGCCAGACCAGGGCGTCGAGGTCCAGGTGGTTGGTGGGCTCGTCCAGCAGCAGCAGGTCCGAGGGGCACATCAGGGCGCGCGCCAGCTGCAGGCGCATGCGCCAGCCGCCGGAAAAACTGTTCACCGGTTTGTCGAGTTCCGTGGTGCGAAAGCCCAGGCCCAGGATCAGCGCCTGAGCACGGGCCGAGGCATCGTGCGCGCCGGCATCGTGCAGCTCCATATAGGCGTGCCCCATGCGCTCGCCGTCGTCGGTGGCCTCGGCGGCCACCACCTCGGCTTGCGCCGCGGCCAGGCGGGTGTCGCCGGCGATCACGAAGTCGGTGGCGCTCTCGCTGGTCTCGGGCATGTCCTGCGCCACCTGGGCCAGGCGCCACTGGGCCGGGACGTAGCAGTCGCCGCTGTCCTCGTGCAGGGTGCCGTTGAGCAGGGCGAACAGGGTGGATTTGCCGGCGCCGTTGCGGCCCACCAGGCCGACTTTTTCGCCGGGGTTGATGGTGGCCGAGGCGCCATCGAGAATCACCTTGGCGCCGCGGCGCAGGGTGATGTTTTTCAGGGTGATCATTGTTTCTTCAGTAGTGCTTCACGGGTGACCAGCAGGACCTGGTCTTCACCGGCACTGGTTTCCAGCCAGGCAACTTCCAGGCGCGGGAAGGCCGCCTCGAAGTGCTCGCGCTCGTTGCCGATTTCCAGCACCAGCACGGCGTGCTCGCTCATCTGCGCCGGCGCTTCGCGCAGCAGGCGGCGGATGAAGTCCATGCCGTCCGCACCGCCGGCCAGGGCCAGTTCGGGTTCGGCGCGGTACTCGGCCGGCAGTGCGGCCATGCTCTGCGTGTTGACGTAGGGCGGGTTGCACAGGATCAGGTCGTAGGGGCCGCGCACGTTGGCCAGGCCATCGGAGGGCAGCAGCGTGACGCGGTCCTCAAGGCGATGTCTCTCGACGTTGATGCGCGCGACTTCCAGCGCCTCGGCCGAGAGGTCGGCGCCGTCCACCGTCACCTCGGGCCAGGCCAGGGCGGCCAGCACGGCCAGGCTGCCGTTGCCGGTGCACAGGTCCAGCACGCGCCGGGTGTGCTCGCCCAGCCAGGCGTCCAGGGTACCGTCGGCAATCAGCTCGGCGATGAAACTGCGCGGCACGATGGCGCGTTCGTCCACATAAAAAGGCACCCCCTGCAACCAGGCTTCGTGTGTCAGGTAGGCCGCCGGCTTGCGACTGGCGATGCGGGTCTGCAGCAGGGCGGCGACCTTGGCCTCCTCCTCGGGATGGACCTGGTGTTCGGCCACCAGGTCCAGTTCGTCCAGCGGCAGGCCCAGTTGCCACAGCACCAGCCAGGCGGCTTCGTCGAAGGCGTTGGTGGTGCCGTGGCCGTAGGCCACGCCGGCGTCGGTGAGCTGCTGCGCGCCGGCCTCGATCAGTTCGATCACGGTCGGCAGTGTGGTGCCCGCAGCTTTCATGGCGCCAGCTTTTCCAGCACGCGCCGGTAGATGTTCTTCAAGGGCTCGATGTCGGCCACCGGCACGTGCTCGTCGATCTTGTGGATGGTGGCGTTGGTGGGGCCGAGTTCGATGACCTGCGGGCAGATCTGCGCGATGAAACGGCCATCGCTGGTGCCGCCGCTGGTGGAGAGTTCGGTCTCGATGCCCGACTCCGCGCGGATGGCCTCGCGCACGGCGTTGACCAGGGTGCCGGGCGTGGTCAGGAAGGGCAGGCCGCCGATGGTCCAGGCCAGGTCGTACTCCAGCTCGTGCCGGTCCAGCACCGCGGTCACACGCTGCTGCAGGCTCTGCGGCGTGGACTCGGTGCAGAAGCGGAAATTGAAGTCCACCACCACCGCGCCGGGAATGACGTTGCTCGCGCCGGTGCCGCCGTGGATGTTGCTGACCTGCCAGGTGGTGGGCGGAAAGAAGTCGTTGCCCTGGTCCCAGGCGATGGCCGTCAGCTCGGCCAGGGCCGGGGCGAACAGGTGGATGGGGTTCTTCGCCAGGTGCGGGTAGGCGATGTGGCCCTGCACGCCCTTGACCGTGAGCTTGCCGCTCATGGTGCCGCGCCGGCCGTTCTTGATCATGTCGCCGGTGCGCTGCACCGAGGTCGGCTCGCCGACGATGCAGTAGTCCAGCCGTTCGCCGCGCGCCTGCAGGACCTCGCAGACCTTGACGGTGCCGTCCACGGCCGGGCCTTCCTCGTCGCTGGTCAGCAGCAGGGCGATGTTCAGCGGCGCCTGCGGCCGCGCGGCCACGAACTCTTCCACCGCGACCACGAAGGCCGCGATCGAGGTCTTCATGTCGCTGGCGCCACGGCCATACAGCTTGCCGCCGCGGTGCGTGGGGGTGAACGGGTCCTGGCTCCACTGCGCGACCGGGCCGGTGGGCACCACGTCGGTGTGGCCGGCAAAGACCAGCAGCGGCGCAGTCGGTGCCGCCACGCGCTTGGCCCAGAGATTGGTGACGCGGAAGTCGGCCGGGCCGCTGGTGATCGTTTCGCAGGCGAAACCCAGGGGCGCCAGGCGCTCGGCCAGCAAGGCCTGGCAGCCGGCGTCATCCGGGGTGACGGAGGGGCGCGCGATCAGCTGCTCGGCCAGTTGCAGGGTACGGGACATGAGAGACGGTGCTTGTTCAGTGTTTGACGTCGAGCGTGATTTCGGTGAAGGACGGCTCGTCGTCGTGATGGTCCTCCTCGACCGCGGCCTGGGCGGGCTTGCTGAAATCGTTCTGCAGGCGCCACATCAGGTTGGTCGGCGAGTCCGAGTTGGCCAGGCCTTCCTTGCGGTCGACCACCCCTTCGGTGATCAGGCGGGCGATGTCCTGCTCGAAGCTCTGCGAACCTTCGGCCATCGCCTTTTCCAGCGCGTCCTTGATGCCGCTGAAGTCGCCTTTTTCGATCAGCTCCGATACCAGCTTGGTGTTGAGCATGATCTCCACCGCCGGCGTGCGGCTGCCCGACGTGGTGCGCAGCAGGCGCTGCGACACGATGGCCTTGAGCGCGCTGGAGAGGTCGCCCAGCATGGTCTGGCGCACTTCCACCGGGTAGAAGCTCAGGATGCGGTTGAGCGCCTGGAGCTGTTGTTGGCGTGCATGGTGGCGGGCACAGGTGGCCGGACTGGGCGTAGGCGATGGCGGCGGACATGGTCTCGCGCTCGCGGATCGCCGATCAGGATCACGTCGGGGGCCTGGCGCAGGGCGTTCTGCGGCGCGGTCTGCAGGTTCTTGGTGTCGGCGCCGATCTCGCGCTGGTTCACCACCGAGCGCTTGTTCTTGAACAGGAACTCGATCGGGTCCTCGATGGTCAGGATGTGGCCGGAGGCGTTCTCGTTGCGGTAGTCCAGCATGGCCGCCAGCGAGGTGCTCTTGCCCATGCCGGTGGCGCCCACCATCAGCAGCAGGCCGCGCTTTTCCATGATCAGGTCGCCCAGCACGGGGGGCAGGGTGAGCGAAGCCAGCGAGGGAATCTCGCCCGAGACAAAGCGGATCACCGCCGCGATCGAACCGCGCTGGCGCATGGCGCTCAGACGGAAGCGGCCGACGCCGTCGATCGGGAAACCCATGTTGAGCTCGTTGTAGGAGTCCAGCTCCGACAGGCGGTTTTCCGGCACGATCTCGGCCAGCAGGGCGCGCGGCGCCTCGGCCGGCAGCGGCTGGTTGTTGATCGGCACGCACTGGCCGTTGATGCGCAGCAGGGCCGGGGAATGCGCGGACAGATAGACGTCCGAGGCTTTTTTCTCGGCCATCAACCGCAGTATCCGTTCCATCGTGCCCATCGTGCTCATCGTTTAGTCTCCAATGCCAGGAAATGTCGTCAGGTAAGCCCGGTCGCCGCCGCGCACGCGGTCACCCGCGTGGGGGCGCCGGCCGTGTCAGTCGCGCAGCAGGTCGTTCAGGCTGGTCTTGGCGCGGGTCTGGGCGTCCACGCGTTTGACGATCACGGCGCAATAGAGACTGTACTTGCCGTCGGCGCTGGGCAGGTTGCCCGAGACCACCACGGAGCCGGCCGGCACGCGGCCGTAGTGGACCTCGCCGGTGGCGCGGTCATAGATCTTGGTGCTCTGGCCGATGTACACGCCCATGGAGATGACCGAGTTCTCCTCGACCACCACACCTTCGACGATCTCGGAACGCGCGCCGATGAAGCAGTTGTCCTCGATGATGGTCGGGCCGGCCTGCACGGGCTCCAGCACGCCGCCGATGCCCACGCCGCCCGAGAGGTGCACGTTCTTGCCGATCTGGGCGCAGGAGCCCACCGTGGCCCAGGTGTCGACCATGGTGTTCTCGTCCACGTAGGCGCCGATGTTCACGTAGCTGGGCATCAGGATGGCGCCCTTGGCGATGAAGCTGCCGCGGCGCGCCACGGCCGGCGGCACCACACGCACGCCGGTGGCGGCCATTTCCTGCGCGGAAAGATCGGCGAACTTGGTCGGCACCTTGTCATAGAAGCCCAGGTCGCCGGCCCGGATGATCTCGTTGTCCTTCAGGCGGAACGACAGCAGCACGGCCTTCTTGATCCACTGGTGCACGGTCCACTTGCCCACGCTCTCGCGCGTGGCCACGCGCAGGCGGCCCTGGTTCATCTCGGAGATGACGTGCTCGACGGCATCGACCACTTCCTTGGGCGCCGACTTGACGGAGATGTTGGCGCGGTTGTCCCAGGCGGATTCGATGATCTGTTGCAGTTGTTGGCTCATGTGAAGACTCGGGTTTTCAGGTTCTGGATTTGACAAACTGGACGATGCGCTCGGCTGCTTCGGCGCACTCGGCGGTTTCGGCCACCAAGGCCATGCGCACGCGCCCGGCGCCTGGATTGAAGCCGCGGGCTTCGCGCGCCAGGTAGCTGCCGGGCAAAACAGTCACATTGTAAAGAGCGTAGAGCTCGCGGGCGAAATCGGTGTCGGAACCTTGCACGCCGGCCCAGAGGTAGAAGGCCGCGTCGGGCAGGGCCACGTCCAGCACGGCGCTGAGCATGGGCGTGACCTGGGCGAACTTCTGGCGGTACTGGTTGCGGTTCTCCACCACGTGCGACTCGTCGTTCCAGGCCGCGATGCTGGCGGCCTGCACCACCGGGCTCATGGCGCTGCCGTGGTAGGTGCGGTAGAGCAGGAAGGACTTCATGATGGCGGCGTCACCGGCGACAAAGCCGCTGCGCATGCCCGGCACGTTGCTGCGCTTGGACAGGCTGGTCAGGGCGATCAGGTTCCTGAAGTCGCTGCGGCCCAGCTTGGCGGCGGCCTCCAGCCCGCCCAGCGGCGGCTCGTCGCGGAAGTAAATCTCGCTGTAGCACTCGTCGGAGGCGATCACGAAGCCGTAACGGTCGCTCAGCTCGAACAGCTTCTGCCATTCGGCCAGCGGCATGACGGCGCCCGTCGGGTTGCCGGGCGAGCAGGTGAAGATCAGCTGGGTGCGGGCCCAGACCTCGGGCGGCACGCTGTCCCAGTCGACGGCGAAGTTGCGCGCCGGATCGCTGGGCACGTAATAAGGCTGGGCGCCGGCCAGCAGCGTGGCGCCTTCGTAGATTTGATAGAAGGGGTTCGGGCACAGGACCAGGGCGCCGGGCTGGCTGGCGTCCACCACGGTCTGCGTCAGCGCGAACAGGGCTTCGCGCGAACCGTTGACCGGCAGGATCTGGGTGCCCGGGTGGACCGTGACGCCATAACGACGCTGCAGCCAGCCGGCCATGGTCTCCCTGAGCACGGGCTCGCCGGCCGTGGGCGGGTAGCCGGTCAGGCCGGTATCGAGCGCGGCGCTCAGGGCCAGTTTGATGAAATCGGGGGTGGCGTGCTTGGGCTCGCCGATGCCCAGGCTGATCGGCCGGTAGGCCGGGTTGGGCGTGATGCCGGAAAAAAGCTGTCGCAGCCGCTCGAAGGGATAGGGCTGCAACTTGTGGAGCAGGGGGTTCATGGATGGAATTATCCAGGAACTCCCCGCACGCGGACGGGATGGCGCCGCGACGCCACCTCGGCAGCGCCGCCGGTGTGGGATGTAAGCGGGACCGGGTTTACCCGTAACACAGAATCCGGCCGCCCGGGCCGTCGAGCGCCCCGGCCGGGACGGTATGATTTCACGCTGCTCCCGATCACTGACTGGCCTCACTGTGCGTCTTACCTCCATCAAGCTTTCCGGTTTCAAGTCCTTCGCCGAACCGACCAACTTCATGTTGCCCGGGCAATTGGTGGGCGTGGTCGGCCCCAACGGCTGCGGCAAGTCCAACATCATGGACGCCGTGCGCTGGGTGCTCGGTGAAAGCCGCGCCAGCGAACTGCGCGGCGAGTCCATGCAGGACGTGATCTTCAACGGCACCACCACGCGCAAGCCGGCCAGCCGCGCCAGCGTGGAACTGGTGTTCGACAATGCCGACCACCGCGCCGGCGGCCAGTGGAGCCAGTACGCCGAGATCGCCGTCAAGCGCGTGCTGACGCGCGACGGCACCAGCAGCTACTACATCAACAACCAGCCGGTGCGCCGACGCGACGTGCAGGACGTGTTCCTCGGCACCGGTCTGGGCCCGCGCGCCTACGCCATCATCGGCCAGGGCACGATCAGCCGCATTATCGAATCCAAGCCGGAAGAGCTGCGCCTGTTCCTGGAAGAGGCCGCCGGCGTCTCCAAGTACAAGGAGCGCCGCCGCGAGACCGAGAACCGCCTGTCCGATACGCGCGAGAACCTGACCCGCGTCGAAGACATCCTGCGCGAACTCAACGCCAACCTGGAAAAACTGGAGCGGCAGGCCGAGGTGGCGCAGAAGTACAACACGCTGCAGGCCGACGTCACGCTCAAGCAGCAGCAGCTCTGGTACCTCAAGCGCAGCGAGGCCGAGGCCGACCAGACCAAGATCCGCCAGGACGGCGAGAAAGCGGTCATCGAGCTCGAGTCCCGCGTGGCCGACCTGCGCCACATCGAGGCCGATCTGGAGACCATCCGCCAGGCGCACTACGCCGCCGGCGACCAGGTCAATCAGGCCCAGGGCCTGCTGTACGAGGCCAGCACCGAGGTGGGCCGGCTGGAGGCCGAGATCCGCTTCGTAGTCGAGGGCCGCCAGCGCGTGGAGGAACGCCTGCTGACACTTAAGGAGCAGACCGGGCAGTGGGCCACGCGCAAGCAGGACGCCCTGGCCGAGATCGAGCGCCTGGCCGAGCTGGCCCTGGTGGGCGAGGAAAAGACCACCGAGCTGGCCGCCCAGCTCGAAGAGCAGGCCCAGGCTCTGCCGGACCTGGAAGAGGCGCTGCGCCAGGCGCAGAGCCGGGCCAACGAGCAGCGCGGCAGCGTGACCCAGGTGCAGCAGCAGATCCAGGTGCTGGCCGCCGAGCAGCGCAGCATCGAGGAACAGTCGCGCCAGCTGAACCAGCGCCGCGAGCGGCTGGACACCGACCGCAAGGCCCTGGCCGCGCCCGACGAGGCCCGCCTGCACAGCCTGCAGGAACAGCTGGCCCAGGCGACCGAGGCCTCCGCCGCGGCCGAGGCGCGGCTGCACGAGCTGCAGGACAGCGTGCCGCAGCTCGACGAAGCGCGCCGCGCCCAGCAGGACACCGTGAACAGCGAGTCCGCCCGACAGGCTGATCTGTCGGCTCGCATGGAAGCGCTCAAGGCGCTGCAGGAGAAGGTCAAGACCGACGGCAAGCTGCAGCCCTGGCTGGCCAAACACGGCCTGGCCGAGTTGCAGGCCCTGTGGACCAAGCTGCACATCGAGCAGGGCTGGGAAAACGCCCTGGAGGCCGCGCTGCGCGAGCGCATGGGCGCGCTGGAAGTCAGCCGCATCGACATGGTCAAGGCTTTCGGCGCCGACGCGCCGCCGGCCAAGCTGGCCTTCTACAGCGCGCCGCAGGCGGCCGTGCCCGAAAAGGCCGCCGGCCTGCCGCGCCTGGCCGATCTGCTGCGTGTCAACGACGCCGGCCTCAAGGCCGTGCTGGTCGACTGGCTGCAGGGTTGTTATGTGGCCCAGAGCTTCGAGGATGCGCTGGCCCAGCGGACCCAGCTGCAGCCGGGCGAGACCCTGTACGTCAAGAGCGGCCACGCCGTCACCGCCCACAGCGTGAGTTTCTACGCCCAGGATTCCGAGCAGGCCGGCCTGCTGGCGCGCGCGCAGGAAATCGAGAACCTGGAAAAGCAGCTGCGGGCCCAGTCGCTGATCAACGAAGAGGCGCGTAGCGCCCTGGTGCGCGCCGAGGCTGCCTACGCCGACGCCTCGCAGCGTCTGGTGACCGCGCGCCGTGAAGCTTCGGAAACCCAGAGCCGCGCCCACGAGCTGCAGGTCGAGACCCTGCGCCTGACCCAACTGGCCGAACAGACCCGCGCGCGCAGCGAGCAGATCGCAGGCGACCTGGCTGAGGTCGATGCCCTGCTGGAAGAACTGCAGGAGCGCCGTGTGGCCGCCGAGGGCCGCTTCGAGGAACTGGACATGCAACTGGCCGACAGCCAGGAGCGCCACGCCCAGCTCGACGAACGCGTGCTGGAAGCCGAGCGCAAGCTCAGTGCCTGCCGCGAGCAGCAGCGCAGCCTGGAGCGCCAGGCTCAGGAGGCCACCTTCTCCCTGCGCACGCTGGACGCCCGCAAGGCCGAGCTGGCCCGCACCATCGACACCGCCGACCAGCAGGCGGGCTCCGTCGCCGCGGAAGAGCAGCGCGCCCGTGACGAGCTGGCGCGCCTGACCGACGCCGCCGCCCAGGCCGGGCTGCAGAACGCGCTGGCGCTCAAGCTGGAGCGCGAGCAGGCCCTGGGCGCCAAGCGCAGCGAATACGACGACCTGACCAACAAGCTGCGCGCCAGCGACGAGCGCCGCATCAGGCTCGAGCGCGAGCTCGACCCGCTGCGGCTGCGCATCCAGGACATGCAGCTCAAGGAACAGGCCGCACGCCTGGGCTTCGAGCAGTACGCCCAGCTGCTGGCCGAGGCCCAGGCCGACCTGGAGGCCGTGGCCAAGTCCATCGAGGAGGGCAATGTGCGCCTCACCGGCCTGCAGGGCGAGATCGAACGCCTGAACCGCGAGATCGCGGCCCTGGGCGCGGTCAACCTGGCGGCGCTGGAAGAGCTGGCCCACGCGCGCGAGCGCAAGCAGTTCCTCGACGCCCAGTCGGCCGACCTGAACGACGCCATGAACACGCTGGAAGACGCCATCCGCAAGATCGATGGCGAAACCCGCGCACTGCTGGGCGACACCTTCAAGACCGTCAACGAGCACTTCGGCAAGATGTTCCCCGAACTCTTCGGCGGCGGCCAAGCCAAGCTGATCATGACCGGCGACGAGATCCTGGACGCCGGCGTGCAGGTCATGGCCCAGCCGCCGGGCAAGAAGAACCAGACCATCCACCTGCTGTCGGGCGGCGAGAAGGCGCTGACCGCCATCGCGCTGGTGTTTGCCATCTTCCAGCTCAACCCGGCCCCCTTCTGCCTGCTCGACGAGGTGGACGCGCCGCTGGACGACGCCAACACCGAGCGTTACGCCAAGCTGGTGGGCAGCATGAGCAAGGGCACCCAGTTCCTCTTCATCAGCCACAACAAGATCGCCATGGAAATGGCCGAACAGCTGATCGGCGTGACCATGCAGGAGCAGGGCGTCTCGCGCATCGTGGCGGTGGACATGGAGTCCGCCGTCTCCATGGCCGAGGCGGCCTGAGGCGACACGGAGCAAGAGGCGCATGAGCACCGCACGGCCGCCCGAAGGTGCTCGCACCGCAGTGCGTAGCACGGAGGTTCGCCCATGAGCAAGCTGCAGATCGGGCTGGCCATTGCGGGCGGTCTCCTGCTGGCCGCTCTGGTGGTGCACGGCGCCTGGACTTCGCGCCGCAACCAGCCGCGCCTGGCCGACCCAGAAACCCTGCCCGTCGAGCCGCACGGCCTGGGCGAGCTGCTGGTCGATCCGGCCGTGGCCACCGCGCCGGCCGGCCTGGATGACGATGCGCTGATGCTGCCGCCGGCACTGGAAAAAAAACCGCTGCTGGACCCACTGATCGACGTCATCGCTGCCATCGACCTGGAACATCCCGTCGCCGCCGAGGCGGTGCTGCAGCACATGCCCGCCACGCGCCGCGTGGGCAGCAAACCCTTTGCCATCGAAGGCCTGGACCAGGGCGCCGGGTTATGGGAGCATCCGCAGGCCGGGAGTCGTTACGGCGTGCTGCAGGCCGGGGTGCAACTGGCCAACCGCGCCGGGGCTCTGAACGAGATCGAGTACTCGGAATTCGTCGTCAAGACCCAGGCCCTGGCCGACGCCGTGGGCGGCACGCCGGAATTTCCCGACATGCTCGACGCCGTGGCACGCGCGCGCGAGCTCGACTCCTTCGCCAGCGAACACGACGCCCAGCTCAGCGTCACGCTGCGCGCGCGCCATACGGCCTGGAGCGCCGGTTATATGCAGCAGAACGCCGTGCGCCTGGGTTTTGTGGCCGGCGTGCTGCCTGGGCGCATGGTGCTGCCAGCCAGCACGGCCGGCCAGCCGCCCTTGCTGGGTCTGCATTACGACGCCCAGGCGGCACTGGCCGAGGATCCGAGCCAGACCGCCATCCGCGAGGTGACGCTCAGCCTGGACGTGGCCCAGGTGCCGCGTGCCGAGTGTCCCTACGAGCGCCTGCGCGAGACCGCCACCCGCCTGGCCGAGGTGATGGACGGCCAGATCACCGACGACAACGGCCAGCCCCTGACCAGCGAGGCCATGGACCGGATCGGCGCCGAGCTGGAGCACCTGTACGACAAACTCGACGAGCGTGAACTGTCGGCTGGCTCGGTCTTGGCGCGGCGCTTGTTTTCCTGATTTCTGTTTTCTGTGCTGATGAGTAACACGCCCGATCTGTTCGACGCGGCGCCCGCCGGCCCCGCCTCTGGCTTGGCTGCTGAGCGGGTGCATGAATTGCACCGCCTGCTGCACCACC
Source organism: Curvibacter sp. (assembly GCA_020621965.1). Classification (GTDB taxonomy): domain Bacteria; phylum Pseudomonadota; class Gammaproteobacteria; order Burkholderiales; family Burkholderiaceae_C; genus Hylemonella. Next base: position 50,900 of record JAHRYV010000012.1, read on the forward strand.
ATGCCCACCGTTATTACGTGCTCGACGCGCCGGAAATCCCCGATGCCGAATACGACCGCCTGTTCCGCGAGCTGCAGGCCCTGGAGGCCGCGCACCCCCAGCTGCTGACGCCCGATTCGCCGACCCAGCGCGTGGGCGGCAAGGTGCTCGACGGCCTGACGCCGGTGCGCCATGCCGTGCCCATGCTGTCCATCGACACCGAGACCGACACGACCGAGCTGGGCGCGCAGAGGTTCGATGCACGCGTGCGCCGAGAACTCGGCCTGGGCGAGGGTGATCCGCCCGTCGAGTACGCGGCCGAACTCAAGTTCGACGGCCTGGCCATCAACCTGCGTTATGAACGGGGTGTGCTGGTGCAGGCCGCCACCCGCGGCGACGGCGAGACTGGCGAGGACGTGACACAGAACATCCGCACCATCGGCCAGATCCCCTTGAAGCTGCTGGACGTGGAGGCCACCGTGCTGGAGGTGCGCGGCGAGGTTTACATGCGGCGCGACGACTTCGAGGCCCTCAACGCGCGGCAGCGCGAGAAGATCGCCGGCGGCGCCAGAGGCGAGAAGACCTTCATCAACCCGCGCAACACGGCGGCCGGCGCCGTACGTCAGCTCGATCCGGCCCTGGTAGCCCAGCGGCCCCTGAGCTTTTTTGCCTACGGCCTGGGCGAGGTGCAGGGCTGGTCCGTCCCGGCCACCCACAGCCGCCTGCTGGACGCGTTGTTGGCCATGGGCCTGCCGGTCTGCGCCGAGCGGGTCGTCACCCAGGGCTCGGCAGGCCTGGTTGCTTTCCACCAGGCCATGGGCGCCAAGCGCGACACCTTGCCCTTCGACATCGATGGTGTGGTCTACAAGGTCAACTCCCTGCAACTGCAGCAGCAGCTGGGTTTCAAGACCCGCGAGCCACGCTGGGCGGTCGCGCACAAATACCCGGCGCAGGAGATGCTGACCACGGTACAGGCCATCGAAGTGCAGGTGGGTCGCACCGGCAAGCTCACCCCGGTGGCCAAGCTCGCGCCGGTGTTCGTGGGTGGCGTCACGGTGACCAACGCCACGCTGCACAACGAAGACGAGGCCCGGCGCAAGGACGTGCGCGTGGGCGACACGGTGATCGTGCGCCGTGCCGGTGACGTGATCCCCGAGGTGGTGGCCGTGCTGCCCGAGAAGCGCCAGCCCGGGGCCGAAGTGTTCACCATGCCGCGTATCTGCCCGGTCTGCGGCTCGGCCGCCGTGCGCGAAGAGGACGAGGCCGACTACCGCTGTACCGGCGGCCTGTACTGCAGCGCCCAGCGCAAGCAGGCCCTGCTGCATTTTGCCCAGCGCCGCGCGGTCGAAATCGAGGGCCTGGGCGAGAAGCTGGTGGACCAACTGGTCGACGGCGGTGTGGTCAACACCCTGCCGGACCTCTACCGCCTGGGCCTCACTGCGCTGGCCAGCCTGGAGCGCATGGCCGACAAGTCGGCGCAGAACGTCATCGATGCGCTGGAGGCCTCCAAGCAGACCACCTTGCCGCGTTTTCTTTTCGGCCTGGGCATCCGCCATGTGGGCGAATCCACGGCCAAGGCCCTGGCGCGGCACTTCGGCCAGCTCGACGCCATCATGGACGCCAGCGAGGACCAGTTGCTGCAGGTGCCCGATGTGGGCCCCATCGTGGCGCAGAGCATCCACACCTTTTTCCAGCAGGCGCACAACCGCGAGGTGGTGGAGCAGCTGCGCGCCTGCGGCGTGCGCTGGGAGGAGGGTGAACCCAGCCCGGCAGCCCAGCTGCCGCTGGCGGGCAAGACGGTCGTGCTCACCGGCACGCTGCCCACGCTCAGCCGCGAGCAGGCGAAGGAGATGCTCGAAGCCGCCGGGGCCAAGGTGGCAGGTTCGGTCAGCAAGAAGACCGACTACGTGGTGGCCGGCGCGGAGGCCGGCAGCAAGCTGGACAAGGCGCGCGAGCTGGGGGTGGCGGTGCTCAACCAGGACGGGCTGCTGCGTCTGCTCGCAGGCGGCCAGCCCTGAGGGGCCGGGGCCGGCGGGCGGCCGCGGCTCTCAGTCAGTCAGACGCGCCGTGAGCCAGCTCACCAGCCGGTCACGCACGGCTGGCTGGTCCAGCGACTGGATGTGCGCCGCACCCTCGACGATCCACAGCTCCTTGGGCTCGCGTGCGGCCTCGTACAGGCGGCGCGCATGCTGCACCGGGATCACCTCGTCGCGATCACCGTGCAGGAACAGCAGCGGGATCGGGGCGACCTGGGGCGCGGCAGCCAGCGGGCGGTAGTCGTCCGTGACGGTCAGGGACAGGGGCCAGCTCAGCGGCCAGGTCAGCCATGAGCCGCGCAGTTTCTCGCCGGCGATCTCGCGGTAGCCGGTGAAAGCGCTGTCGATCACGGCGCCGCGCAGATGCTGGCGATAGCCGCTGTGGGCCAGGTAGTGCAGGCCGAGCGCGCCGCCCAGGCTTTGCGCCAGCACGACGATGCGGCGCGGGTCGATGTCCCGGCGCGCGACCAGGTAGCGCATGGCGCTGTCGATGTCCTGCTGCGCGCCGGGCACCGAGGGCTGCCCCTGCGACGCACCGTAACCGCGGTAGTCGAGCAGCAGGACGTTGAAGCCGCGCTCGGGCAACCAGTACACGCTGCCCAGGTGGGTGCTGATGTTCTGGGCATTGCCGTGCAGGAACAGGATGGTGCCCTTGGCTGGCGTGCGAGACGGCAGGAACCAGGCGCTGAGCGTCAGGCCGTCGGTCGTGGGCAGGCGCAGATCTTCGTAGGCCAGGCCCACCGTCTGCGGCGTGCGCACCCAGGGCTGCATGGGCTGGAAGAACACGCCGGTGCAGCCCGCCAGCAGCAGGGTCAGCAGCAGGATGGAGCAACGGCGCAGCATCAGAAATGCACGTCCAGGTACAGGGCGGCCGAGCGCGTGTCGCGCTCGTAGGCCCGGCGCCACGACGTCTCGAGCCGCAGGGCCAGATCGCGCGTCAGGGCGAACCGCTGGTCCAGGCCCACCTCGACGCTGCTGTGCAGTTCGCCGCTGAAGTAGCGCAGGCCGCGCCCGTAGGCATGCAGGCGCCAGGCTGGGCTGGCATCGAGCAGCAGTCCGGCGCTGGCGCCCGCGCCCGCGGCGTGGCCTTGTTCCAGTCCGTCGGCGGCCAGCAGCGCGCCTTCGCCCAGCACATAGGCCTGGGCCTTGGGGCCGAATCTGTACGCCATGCCCGAGCCGCCGTCCACATGGGCCGCCAGCGGCCGGCGGCCGTCGCGCAGCTCGATGCGGCGCGCGCCGGCGTCCAGGCGCCAGGAGCTGGGTTTGAGCAGCCCGTCGCGGGCCGCCAGCGACATGATGCTGGCAAAGGTGGCCTGCTCCAGCTGCACCTCGCCGGAGGCCTGGTCGCGGCGCAGGGCCAGTTTCAGGAACTCGATCTGGGCACCGGGGAGGTAGCCGTCTTCGGTGTCGAGCAGGTCGTGGTAGGCGGGACGCAGCCGCAGCTCCTGGTAGTCGCGGGCATTGCGGGTGCCGACGCCCAGGCTCACGCGGCTGGAGCCGTGGCCGTGTTCGGGCCGGACCTCGGGGGCGGGCAGCTCGGGGATGTCCGGTGCATCGACCTTGCTGCGCTCGACCAGCAGCCGGCGCAGGCGCGGGGCCGCCTGCTGGTTGCTCACGTCACCGCGCAGCCGGCTGTATTCCAGGTACTCGAAGGACAGGTCCAGCACCTCGGCCCGCGTGGTCGCGGGCAGGGACACCAGGCGCGGGTCGTCGAGCGCGGCGCTGGCCGCGGCGAGCTCCTTGACCAGGTCCAGCTGCTCGGGCGCGAGCCGCTCCTGGCGGTGCCGCAGCTGCGTGCTGCGGGCCGGCCGGAAGGTTACGCGCTGGACCAGGCCAGTCTGTTCGGTGACGGCGCGCACGGTGTCGCCGGGAATGGCCCAGAGCGGAAAGCGCTCGGTCAGGCGCAGCCCGGGCCGCGCGACGTCCAGCAGCGACAGCAGGTGGTAGGAGCAGTTCTCGTCCAGGAAGTAGTAGTCGAAGCGGACGGTCCCCAGCTCCCAGGCGTGCATCAGCAGGCGGTCGATCTCCTCGGCCGTGAGGGTCAGCTCGTATTCCCAGACGTCGCGGTTTTCCAGATCGTTGTATTCGCCGACCTTGGTGTAGTAGGGGGAAAGACTGAAGTTGCCGCTGTAGCCGCCCATCAGGCCGCGCACGGCAAACACGATGCCGTTGGTCTCGTTGGTGTCGGCGGCGTAGTTGATGGCGTAGCTCAACAGGCGCGAGCGTCCGGTCTGGCCGCGACCGTCGATGCGCAAAAAGGTGTGGCCGTACATCGAGGCCGGGTTGTTCAGGTAGGCGGCGGGGAAGACCAGCGCCACGCCTTGCGGGTCGAGTGCGCTGCGCCAGGCCTGGAAGCGCGGGCAGGGCTGCGGCGGCAGCCGCGTCGGATCGAAGCCCAGTTCCTGCTTGAGCCAGTGGTAGCGGGCGACAAAGCGGCACTGGGGGTGCTGGCGCGTTTCCGTTTCCGTGACGTCGGAGAAGAAGGCGGCCAGGGTGGCCTCGAGTTCGCTCTGGGCGTTGGTCACGCCGTCCGGGGCGTGGAAGAAGTCCGGGCTGTCGGCCAGGCTGCGCGGAGCAAAAACGCCAAAGCGCGGCTGGTAGTGCAGCAGGGCGCGCCACTCTTCCCGTTCACCCAGGCGCTGGCTACGCGCGGCCGTGACCAGTTCGTCCAGGTAGGGGTTGGCGTGGGAGGTGCAAGACAGGCTGGCCAGCAGCAGGACCAGACACAGGCGCAAAAGGGGGGGCAACGCGATCCGGAACGTCATCGGCTTTCAGGCAAAAAAACACCCAGTGCGTTAGCACTGGGTGTCGGGTCGACAGACGACCGGGATCAGATGGCGACGCTATAGCCGGCCAGCGTCTGGTCGGCAGCCATCGTCTCACGCAGGCCCTTCATGACGTCCTGGGCGGACACCATGTCGGCGGCGTAGATGCGCTCGAAGTTGACCTTGGCCACTTGGAAGAAGTGGGCCTTGTGCTCTTCCTTGACGCCGATCAACTGGGCCAGGGAGTCCAGGGACTCGCCGTTGCCGCGGGACATGTCACGGGCCAGGCGCTCCATGTTGCCGTCGATGAACATGGCGGTCTTCCAGGCGGAGCGAACGGTGCCGTCTTGCGAGCAGCCCAGGGTGCCGGAGGAAATGCCGAAGGTCTGGTTGCCCGACGTGCCGTTGGTGGTGGCCGCCATCACCTGGGGAGCAACACCGCTTTGGCCGTCGAAGACCTTGGAGCCCAGGCCGCAACCGACGTTGTTCTCACCAGCGGCAAAAGACGTGATGGGCAGGGCAGCCACGGCCAAGACGATCAATGCATTCTTAATGTTCATGTCCAATTTCCTCTATTGATTGAATGATGGGCAGCGAAGTGCTGCCCGTCTTCTTTATAGAGGGGAGTCGTCGACCTCGTCAAGATTTGAAAGATGCAACAGTGTGTACGTGTGGCACATTGCACGAAAAAAGCAACGGGCGGTCTGATTGCGCATCGTGCGCTGCCCTGCCGCCGGGCGGCACCGCTCAGTCGCGCGGTGGACCGGCGTCGCTCGGGAGGCGCTCCGGCCGGCGCCACAGCCACAACGAGGTCGCCACCATGCAGGCCAGGGCCAGCAGGGCGATCCAGAGCGGGCGGACCGCATACAGCAGATAGGTTGCGCTGACGCTCATCGCCCCGGTGGCCCACCATTTGGCGCGCCGGCCGACCACACCGCCGTGTCGCCAGTCGCTGATCATCGGGCCGAAGGCGGTATGGTTCTCCAACCAGTCCAGCAGGCGCGGTGAACTGCGCGCGGCCGCCCAGGCCGCCAGCAGGATGAAAGGCGTGGTGGGCAGCACCGGCACCAGGGCGCCGATGAGACCGAGCAGGAGAAAGAGCAGCGCCAGGCCGAGATAGACCCAGCGCATCAGTTGCGACAGCGGTGCGGCCAGGGGGCGGGTCGGCGTGGAGCCGGGCGGGGGCGGGGACTGCATCCCGTCATTGTGACGCGTGCGCCGGTGCCCGGTATGCTGGTGGCCTTGCCATGACGAAAATTCCATGACTGTTCGTGAAATCCTCAAGATGGGTGACCCGCGCCTGCTGCGGGTGGCCCAGCCCGTGACCGAATTCGACAGCGACGCGCTGCACCTGCTGGTCAGCGATCTGCTCGACACCATGATCGCCGCCAACGGTGCCGGCCTGGCCGCGCCGCAGATCGGCGTGGACCTGCAACTGGTGATCTTCGGCAGCGAGGGCCCCAATCCGCGTTACCCCGAGGCGCCTGTGGTGCCGCGCACCGTGCTGTGCAACCCGGTCATCACGCCGCTGGATGACGAGGAGCAGCTGGGCTGGGAGGGCTGCCTGTCGGTGCCCGGCTTGCGCGCCATGGTGCCGCGCTGGCAACGCATCCGCTACAGCGGCTTCGACCCATACGGTGACCCCATTGAGCGCACGGTGGACGGTTTTCACGCCCGGGTGGTGCAGCACGAGTGCGACCACCTGATCGGCAAGTTGTACCCGATGCGCGTGCGCGACTTCACGCAATTCGGTTTTACCGAGGTGCTGTTTCCCGGGCTGGATGCGGGTCAGGACGACTAATTGGCCTAGGACGCCAGCACGTCCAGCAGTTCGGTCTCGATCGCGATCTGCGCGCGGTTGTTCTGCAGCGCCGCGCCGTCGATCAGGAACATGTCGTCGACCCGCTCGCCCAGGGTGTTGATCTTGGCCAGTTGCAGGTTGAGATGGTGCCGCGCCAGCACACGCGCCACTTTGTAGAGCAGGCCGGGTTGGTCGCTGGCCGTGATGTCGAGCAGCCAGCGCTGGGCCTTCTCGTCCGGTTTGAGGCTGACGCGCGGCGCGAAGGGAAAACTCTTGACGCGGCGCGAGAGGCGGCCGCGGCTGGGTTCGGGCAGCGGGCCGCCGGTCGCGATGGTGCGGGCCAACTCGGCCTCGACCATGCTGGTCATCTCGCGGATGTGCTCAGTCAGGCCGGGGGTGACGACCTGGAAGGTGTCCAGCGCAAAACCGTTGCGCGCCGTGTGGATGCGCGCGTCCAGGATGCTGAAGCCGCCGTGGTCGAAATAGCCGCAGATGCGGGCAAACAGGTCGGGCTGGTCCCGGGTGTAGACCAGTACCTGCAGGCCTTCGCCGGTGAGCGAGCGGCGCGCCCGCACGATGGGTTTGTCGCTGCCGACGTGGCGCGAGAGCTGGCGCGTGTGCCAGGCGATGTCGTCGGCGTCGTGGCGCATGAAATAACCCACGTCCAGCGTGTCCCACAGCTTCTTGTGTGCTTCGAAGGGCAGGCTGTGCAGGGCCAGCTTGACCAGGGCCTCGCGCTTGCGCGCTTCGACCTCGGCGTCGGGCGCGGGGGCGTGGCCGCCCAGGGCGCGCAGGGTGTAGCGGTACAGGTCTTCCAGCAGCTTGCCTTTCCAGGCATTCCAGACCTTGGGACTGGTGCCGCGGATGTCGGCCACGGTGAGCAGGTACAGGGCCGTGAGGTAGCGCTCGTTGCCGACCTCGCGGGCGAAGGCGGCGATGACGTCGGGGTCGCTGAGGTCGGACTTCTGGGCCACCCGGCTCATGGTCAGGTGGTGGCGGACCAGGAACTCGATCAGCCGGGCGTCCTCGCGTGCCAGGCCGTGCTGGCGCGCGAATTGCCGCACCTCGACCGCGCCCAGGTCCGAGTGGTCGCCGCCGCGTCCCTTGGCGATGTCGTGGAACAACGCGGCCGCGTAGAGGATCCAGGGCTGGTCCCAGCCGGCGGCCAGCTGGGAGCAGAAGGGGTATTCATGCGCGTGCTCGGCCATGAAAAAGCGCCGCACGTTGCGCAGCACCATCAGGATGTGCTGGTCCACGGTGTAGACGTGTGGAACAGGTCGTGCTGCATCTGGCCGACGATGCTGCGAAAGGCCCACAGGTAGCGCCCCAGCACCGAGGTCTGGTTCATCAGCCGCATGGCGTGGGTGATGCCGCGCGGCTGCTGCAGGATGCGCATGAAGGTGGCGCGGTTGACCGGGTCCTGGCGGAACTTGCCGTTCATCAGGGCGCGGGTGTTGTAGAGCGCGCGCAGGGTGCGGGCCGACAGGCCCTTGGCGCCTTCGGTGGTCTGGTAGACGAGAAAGGTTTCGAGGATGGCGTGCGGTTCGCGCTGGTAGAGGTCGTCGCTGGCGATCTCGATCAGGCCCGCCTTGTCCAGGAAACGCGCGTTGATGGGGCGCGGCGCCTGGGGCGAGGGGTTGAGCCGCTCCTCGATGTTGAGCAGCAGGATCTGGTTGAGCTGGGACACCGCCTTGGCGGCCCAGTAGTAGTGGCGCATCAGCGCCTCGCTGGCCCGCACCTTGGTCCGGACCTCGGCCGTGTCGGAGCGATAGCCGAAGGTCGAGGCCACCGCGGTCTGCAGGTCGAAGACCAGGCGGTCCTCGCGCCGGCCGGCCACCAGGTGCAGGCGCAGGCGGATCAGCTTGAGCATGGCCTCGTTGCGCTTGAGCTGGCGCACTTCGAAGGCGGTGGCCAGACCGTTGCGCGCCAGTTCGTCCCAGGTGCTGCCGTAGCCCGCGGCCTTGGCCACCCAGAGGATGACCTGCAGGTCACGCAGGCCGCCGGGGGACTCCTTGCAGTTGGGCTCCAGCGCGTAGGGTGTGTCCTCGAACTTGCTGTGGCGCTGCTGCATCTCCAGCGTCTTGGCCACGCAGAACGCCCGTGGGTCCAGGGCCTGGCGGAAACGCCAGCGGAAGTCCTTGAACAGCGCCGTCTGGCCGCAGATCAGGCGGGATTCGAGCAGGGCGGTCTGCACCGTCACGTCCTTGGCCGCCTCGGCCAGGCATTCGTCCACCGTGCGGACACTGGAGCCGATCTCCAGGCCGGCATCCCAGCAGCTGGTGATGAAGGCCTCGATGCGCTGGCGCAAGGCCGCGTCCGATTCGGCCGACGTCCCGCCCGTCAGCACGAGCACGTCGATGTCGGAGTGCGGGAAGAGCTCGCCGCGCCCGAAGCCGCCCACGGCCACCAGGGCGTGCCCCGGGCCGACGCCGGCCTGCTTCCAGAGGTAACGCAAGGTGGCGTCGGTAATGCGCGCGAGCTGGTGCAGCGCATAGTGCACGCCGCGGCTCGACGCCTCGCTGGTCACGGCCGCCAGCAAGACATCGGCCTTGCGGGCCCGGTATTGTTCCCGCAAGGTCTGCGGGGAGAGCGGATGCTGCGAAGGCGCTGCTTCGGGGTCGCCCGGGACCACAGGGAATTCGGTGGACTTCATGGGCGAGAGCTTAAGCAGGAATCAGGCCAGGGCCGGGACTGCCTTCACGAAAGCGGGGATGGGCGGGCTGCCGGCCGACAGGGTGAGCACCTCGTAGCCGGTGGGGGTGACCAGGATGGTGTGCTCCCACTGGGCCGAGAGCGAGTGGTCCTTGGTGACGATGGTCCAGCCGTCGCCCAGCTCCTTGATCTCGCGCCGGCCGGCGTTGATCATGGGCTCGATGGTGAAGGTCATGCCGGGCTTGAGCTCGTCCAGCGTGCCGGGCTTGCCATAGTGCAGCACCTGCGGTTCCTCGTGAAAGCCCAGGCCGATGCCGTGGCCGCAGAACTCGCGCACGACCGAGCAGCCGTTGGATTCGGCGAACTTCTGGATCGCCCAGCCGATGTCGCCCAGGTGGGCGCCGGGCCGGACCTGCTCGATGCCGTGCCACATGGCCTCATAGGTCAGCGTGCACAGGCGCTTGGCCGCGATCGAGGTCTCGCCGACGTGGAACATGCGGCTGGTGTCGCCATGCCAGCCGTCCTTGATGATGGTGATGTCGATGTTGACGATGTCGCCCTTCTTGAGCGGCTTGTCGTTCGGGATGCCGTGGCAGACCTGATGGTTGATCGAGGTGCAGATGGACTTGGGATAGGGGTTGTAGCCCGAGGGAGCGTAGTTCAGCGGCGCGGGGATGGCGCCCTGGACATCCACGATGTAGCCGTGGGCCAGCATGTCCAGTTCGTTGGTGGTGACACCCGGCTTCACGTGAGGGGTCAGGAAATCCAGCACTTCGGCGGCCAGCTTGCCCGCCACGCGCATGCCGGCAATGCCGGCTTCGTCTTTGTAGGTGATCGTCATGGGGCGGAATTATCCCATCGGCAGCGTTTTCCTGTCGGCTGCGCCCTTATTCCGGACAGGGTGGAAGTAAAATTCGACCTTTCCCCGGGACTCTCGTCCGCCACCCTCTACAAGGCCACCCTCGTGACCCTGCACATTTCCTCATTCGAAGGCGGCAGCGCCCTCAGCAGCTTCCGCGTCCAGCAACTTCTGCCCCGCCTGCAGGCCATCCACGACAAGATCAGCGGCATCGCCGCGCGTTATGTCCATCTGGTCGCCTGCGACAGCGCCCCGACACCCGTGCTCCAGCAGCAGCTCGCCGCCCTGCTGACCTACGGCGAGCCCTATACCGGCCCGGCCGAGGGCCCGCTGGTGGTGGTGGCACCGCGCCTGGGCACGGTCTCGCCCTGGGCTTCCAAGGCCACGGACATCGCCCACAACTGCGGCCTGGCCGTGCACCGCGTGGAGCGTGTCGTTGAATACCGCCTGACGCTCAAGGCCGGCCTGCTGGGCAAGGCAGGGCTGAGCGCCGAGCAGCTGGGCCAGATGGCCGCGCTGTTGCACGACCGCATGACCGAAAGCGCCGTGGCTACCCGCGAGGAGGCCTGTGCCCTGTTCACCGAACTGCACCCGGCCGCCATGGAGCACGTGGACATCCTGGGGGGTGGCCGTGCCGCCCTGGAGCAGGCCAACGTGCAGTTCGGCCTGGCCCTGGCCGACGACGAGATCGACTACCTCGTGCAAGCCTTCAAGGGCCTGAAGCGCAACCCGACCGACGTCGAACTGATGATGTTCGCCCAGGCCAACAGCGAGCACTGCCGCCACAAGATCTTCAACGCCGACTTCACCATCGACGGCGTGCGCCAGCCGCGCAGCATGTTCGGCATGATCCGCCACACGCACCAGACCAGCCCGCAGCACACGGTGGTGGCCTATTCGGACAATGCCTCCATCATGGAAGGCAACGCCGTCGAGCGTTTCGTCGCCCGCATGGGGCAGGGCGCGGCACCGGCCTATGCCAAGACCGCAGCCGTCAACCACGTGCTGATGAAGGTCGAGACGCACAACCACCCGACGGCTATTTCTCCGTTCCCGGGCGCCTCCACCGGTGCCGGCGGCGAGATCCGCGACGAGGGTGCGACGGGCCGCGGTTCGCGCCCCAAGGCCGGCCTGAGCGGTTTCACGGTGTCCAAGCTCTGGGGGGGCTGGTCGGATCAACCCGGCGGCAAGCCCGAGCACATCGCCAGCCCGCTGCAGATCATGATCGAGGGCCCGCTGGGCGGCGCGGCCTTCAACAACGAGTTCGGCCGACCCAACCTGGCCGGCTACTTCCGCGAATACGAGCAGAGCGTGGCCAGCGATGTGGACACGGTGCAGCGTGGTTACCACAAGCCCATCATGATCGCCGGCGGTGTCGGCGCCATCGATGCGGACCAGACGAAAAAGATCGAGTTTCCGGCCGGCACGCTGCTGATCCAGCTCGGCGGCCCGGGCATGCGCATCGGCATGGGCGGCGGCGCCGCCAGCTCCATGGCCACGGGCGCCAATGCGGCCGAGCTGGACTTCGACTCCGTGCAGCGCGGCAACCCCGAGATCGAGCGCCGCGCGCAGGAGGTCATCAACCACTGCTGGGCCCAAGGCGAGCACAACCCCATCCTGGCCATCCACGACGTCGGTGCCGGGGGCCTCTCCAACGCCTTCCCCGAGATCACCAACGACGCGGGCCGTGGCGCACGCTTCGACCTGCGCGCCGTGCCGCTGGAAGAGTCTGGCCTGGCCCCGAAGGAAATCTGGTGCAACGAGAGCCAGGAGCGCTACGTGCTGGCCATCGCGCCCGAGTCGCTGGAGACTTTCAAGGCCTTCTGCGAGCGCGAGCGCTGCCCTTTTGCCGTGGTCGGTGTGGCGACCGAAGAGCGCCAGCTGCAACTGGTCGACGCCGGGAAAGAAAGCCCGGTCGACATGCCGATGGACGTGCTGCTGGGCAAGCCGCCCAAGATGCATCGCGACGTCCAGACCATCCAGCGCCAGTTCCAGCCGCTGGACCTGACGGGCGTGGACCTGCAGAAAGCCGTGATCGACGTGCTGAGCCATCCCACCGTGGCGTCCAAGCGTTTCCTCATCACCATCGGCGACCGCGCCGTGGGCGGCCTCACGCACCGCGACCAGATGGTCGGCCCCTGGCAGGTGCCGGTGGCCGACGTGGCCGTGACCCTGGCCGACTACGCCGGGTTCAAGGGCGAGGCCATGAGCATGGGCGAACGCACGCCGCTGGCCGTGCTCGACGCCCCGGCCTCGGGCCGCATGGCGGTGGCCGAGGCCATCACCAACCTGCTGGCCGCTCCCATCGAGCTGCCGCGCGTCAAGCTCTCGGCCAACTGGATGGCCGCCTGCGGTGAGCCGGGTGAAGACGCCGCGCTCTACGCCACCGTGCAGGCCGTGGGCATGGAGTTGTGCCCGGCCCTGGGTATCTCCATCCCGGTGGGCAAGGACAGCCTGTCCATGCGCACGCAGTGGCAGGACGGCAAGGAGAAGAAGAAGGTCACCTCGCCGGTGTCGCTGATCGTCAGCGCCTTCGCCACGCTGAACGATGTGCGCGGCACGCTGACGCCGCAACTCGACAATCAGGCCGACACCACGCTGCTGCTGGTCGATCTGGGCAAGGGCAGGAACCGCATGGCCGGCTCCATCCTCGCGCAGACGCTGAACCAGACGGGCGACACGGTGCCGGACCTGGATGACCCGCAGGATCTGGTCCAGCTCGTGAACGCGGTCAACACCCTGCGCGCGCAGGGCAAGCTGCTGGCCTACCACGACCGCAGCGACGGCGGCCTGCTGGCTGCCGCCGCCGAAATGGCCTTTGCCGGCCACGTGGGCGTGGCGCTGAACGTGGACCTGCTGGTCACCGAAGGCGAGGCCACGGACCATGGTGACGCCAAGAACTGGGCGGCGCAGGTCAGCGCCCGGCGCGAGGAACTCACGCTCAAGGCCCTGTTCAACGAGGAACTGGGGGCGGTGCTGCAGGTCAGGACGGATGAGCGCGACGCCGTGCTGGCCGTGCTGCGCGAACACGGTCTTTCCAGATTCAGCCATGTGATCGGCAAGACCCGGCCTGCCGGTGGCAGCGTGGCCGCCGGCGTGGGCGAACTGCAGGTCTGGCGCGACGCCAAGGCCGTCTTCAGCGCCAAGCTGGCCGACCTGCATCAGGTCTGGGACAGCGTGAGCTGGAAGATCAACCAGCAGCGCGACAACACCGATTGCGCCGACCAGGAGCACGCCGCCGCCGGCGCGCCGAACGATCCCGGCATGCACGTGCACCTGACGTTCGACCCGGCGCAACAAGTGGCCCCGGCGCTGCTCAAGAGCCGTCCGAAGGTGGCCGTGCTGCGCGAACAGGGCGTGAACTCGCACGTGGAGATGGCCTATGCCTTTACCGAGGCCGGCTTCGAGGCCTACGACGTGCACATGACCGACCTGCACAACGGCCGTGCCCAGCTGAAGGACTTCAAGGGTGTGGTGGCCTGCGGCGGCTTCTCTTATGGCGACACCCTGGGCGCGGGCATCGGCTGGGCGCGTTCCATCACCTTCAACCCGGTGCTGTCCGAGCAGTTCCAGGCTTTCTTCGCCCGCCCCGACACCTTCGGCCTGGGCGTGTGCAACGGTTGTCAGATGTTCGCCGAACTGGCCGACATCATCCCCGGTGCGCAGGACTGGCCGCGTTTCACCACCAACCGCAGCGAGCGTTTCGAGGCCCGCCTGTCCATGGTGGAAGTGCAGGACTCGCCCAGCCTGTTCTTCCAGGGCATGGCCGGCAGCCGGCTGCCGATCGCCGTGGCGCACGGCGAGGGTTATGCCAACTTCGCCCGGCGTGGCAACGCGGCCCAGGCCATCGCCGCCATGCGCTTCGTCGACAACACGGGCGCGGCCACCGAGGCCTACCCGTTCAATCCGAATGGCAGCGCCGGTGGCCTGACGGCGGTCACCACCGCCGACGGCCGCTTCACGGCCATGATGCCGCACCCCGAGCGCGTGTTCCGCAACATCCAGATGAGCTGGACTGCGCTCGACCCGAGCGCACTCAGCCCCTGGATGCAGATCTGGCGCAATGCGCGCAAGTGGGTGGGTTGAGCCCCGGCCGCTCCCGGTGACTGTCGCCGGGAGTTGATCCTGGTCAAGTTGCAGCAGGTCGGTGTTCCTATACTGAATCTGCGCGTGGAAGAGTTCCTGCGCATGACAGGAGGTTCGACGTGAATGCGAAAGCCACTGCCGCCGGGGCCGACGATGCTCCCTTGAACACCTTCTCCAACTGTCACTCGGGCATCCTGCGGCATCTGGCCGATCTGGGGGACCTGCCCATGTTGCTGGCGCCGGCGCAACGCGCCCGCCGCATCGCCGCGGAGACCCTGGACTTCTTTCGCGCGGCAGTGTTCGAACACCATGCCGAGGAGGAAGCCGAACTCTTTTCCGCCGTGCTGAAAAGTGCCACGCCCGGCGCGGAGCGCGAGCGCGTGCAAGCCATGACGGAGCGCCTGACCCGGGAGCACCGGGCGGTGGAGACTCTGTGGAAGTCGCTGGAGCCCGGACTCAAGCAGGTGGCCAAAGGCCATGACAGCCAGCTCGACACCACGGAGCTGGAGCGGCTGGTCCAGCAGTACACCGGCCATGCCGCCTTCGAGGAGGCCGAGTTTCTGCCCCTGGCGCAGCAGATCCTGAGCCGCAACGCCAATCACATGGAAGCCTTGGGGCTCTCCCTGCACATGCGCCACATGCCGCCGCCGATGAAGGCCTACATCTGAACGGCGTCGGGGCGGCGCGGCCGCGGAGGTCGCCGGACTTCGGCTTGACAGTCGCCCCGACCGGGCACCATACTGGGCCGATCGGGTCGACCCGCCTGCAGCGCGCAGGCCGTGCCTACCGGAAAGGGCGCCTCATGGATACCTTCAATCCGCTTGCGCAGAACACCGCGGTCAACGGCCTGATCACGGCCATTGCCCACAATAGGGAAGACGGCGTGCTGGCACGTCACCTGGGGGCGCAGTCCTGGTACATCGTGGCCGACTACCTGCATCCGCACGCGTACGAGCGCGGCCACCTGCTGATCGCGCAGGGCGCGGCCGACCGCAATCTCTATTTCCTGGAGTCGGGCACCCTCAAGGTCGACGTGCGCACCGACCAAGGTCCGCTGCAGCTGGCCATCCTGGGGCCGGGCACGGTGGTGGGCGAGGGCAGCTTCTTCTCGCACCTGCCGCGCAACGCCTCGGTGGTGGCCTACAGCAACTGCAAGCTCTGGGAGCTGAACCCGGCCGATTTCGACACCCTGGGCAAGAAGCACCCGACCGTGGCGCTCGCGCTGTCCATGGCGCTGGGCGCCATCGTCGCCACGCGCCTGGCCGACGTCAGCCGGCGCATCGCCATCACCTGATTCAGTCCGCCCAGGCGGCCATCAGCCGGGCGGCGGCCTGCTCGGGATACTCTGCGCCCGTGAGGGCGCGCACCACGGCCAGCGAGCCCACGCCGGTGGCCTTGATCTCTGGGAACTTGCCGGCGTCGATGCCGCCGATGGCCACACCCGGGTAGTGGCGCAGCAGGCGCACATAGGCGCCCAGCCGGCCCGGTCCTTGGGGCGCCGTGGCCATGCGCTTGAGCGTGGTGGGATAGACCGCCCCCATGGCGATGTAGCTCGGGCTCAAGCGGTCGGCGCGCACCATTTCGGCGTAGCCGTGGCTGGACAGCCCCAGGCGCAGGCCGGCGCTAAGGATGGCGGCAAAGTCGGCGATCGCCATGTCTTCCTGGCCCAGGTGCACACCATAGGCGCCGGCGGCCATGGCCTCGCGCCAGTGGTCGTTGATGAACAGCAGGGATGCCGTGCCGCGCACGGCCGCCACGGCGGCCTGCACCTCGCGCCGCACCGCATCCGCATCGTCGGACTTGTAGCGCAGCTGTACCGTGGGCACGCCGGCGCGGGCAACCCGGCCGACCCACGCCGCATCGGGCAGCACGGCATACAGGCCCAGTGCCTTGGGGCAGGCCGCAAAGGCGTCGGCGCGCGGCCAGGGCCGCAGGCCGAAGTCAGCCGGCTCGTCCGGCCAGGCGGTCGGATCGAAGCGACCGGTGCGCTGTACCTGGGCCGACCAGGCAAGGGCCACGCATTCGGCGTCGATCTCGATGAAACCCAGGGCCAGGCAGGCCTGCTTGGCGCTGCGGTAGACCGCGTCGTCACGGGTGTAGTGCAGGGCCGGTTCGCCCATGACGGGCAGGGCCAGGTTCTGGTGCGCGGCGACGATGGCCTGCGCGTCGGGAGTCAGCGGGATCATGTGTGGTGCCAGAAGGGCGTGCCAAGCACGGGCGTGGAGGGTTGGGCGGCATCCTGCTCGCCCATGGCGCCGGAGCGCCAGGCATCGCGGCCGGCCTGGGTGGCGGCGGCAAAAGCGCCGGCCATGGCCACCGGGTCCTGCGCCAGCGCCACCGCGGTGTTGAGCAGCACGCCGTCAAAACCCCATTCCATCACGGTGCAGGCGTGCGAGGGGCGGCCCAGGCCGGCGTCCACGATCATGGGCACATCGAGGCGTTCGCGCAGCACACGCATGGCGTAGGGGTTGACCGGGCCCTTGCCGGTGCCGATGGGGGCGGCCCAGGGCATGACGGCCTGGCAGCCCACGTCGACCAGGCGCTGGCACAGCACCAGGTCCTCGGTGGTGTAGGGCAGCACCTTGAAGCCGTTCTTGATCAGCCAGTCGGCGGCCTCCACCAGGTTCAGCGTGTCGGGCTGCAAGGTGTAGTCGTCGCCGATCACCTCGAGCTTGATCCAGGGTGTCTCGAACACCTCGCGCGCCATCTGCGCGGTGGTGATGGCCTCCTGCACGCTGTGGCAGCCGGCGGTGTTGGGCAGCACCGGCACCTGCAGCGCCTTGAGCAGCTGCCAGAACGCGTTGCCGCTTTCCTCCGGCACGGCGCCCTGGCGGCGCAGCGAGGCCGTCAGCATGGCGGGTTGCGCCCGCTCGACGGCGGCTTTCAGCACGGCCGGCGAGGGGTAGCGCGAGGTGCCCAGCAGCAGGCGACTGTGGAAGGTTTCGCCGTAGAGGACGAGGGGATCAGAGGTGTTGGGCATGGCTTATCCGCCGGTGACGGGAGAGATGATTTCGATGCGGTCGCCGTCCTTGAGCAGTTGACTGGCGTACTGCGTCTTCGGCACGAACTCGGTGTTGACCGCGGCGGCAAACGGCGGCTTGGCCTCGATGGCGGTTATGGCATCGGCCAGCGTGGCGCCCGCGGCCAGCTCGTGTTCGTGCTTGTTGATGAAGACTTTCATGGATTCAGGAGGGCACGGTTTCCACATGCAGATCGAGAGATTGCGCCAGTGTAGTGGTCTGGTCGCGCACCAGCTCGAGCACGGAGTCGAGCAGGGCCGGCGAGATCATGAAGCCGTGGCGGTACATGCCGTTGACTTGCAGCGTGCGCGAGCCCAGCCGGCGGATGGCGGGCAGATTGTCCGGCAGGGTGGGCCGGCACTGGGTGGCGATCTCCAGGATGCGTGCTTCGGCAAAGCCGCTGTGCACGGAATAGGCGGCGCTCAGCAGCTCCAGCGTGGAGCGCACGCTCGGCGGTGAAAGATCATCGCTCTCGATCTCGGTGGCGCCGATGACAAACACATGGTCCTGCTTCGGCGCAATGTACACGGCGTAGCGCGGGTGGATCAATCGCGTCGGGCGGCTCAGGGAGACTTCGGGGGCGTGGATGCGCGCCACTTCGCCGCGAATGCCGCGCAGCTGCGGCCACTGGGCCTGCGCGCCCAGCCCGCGGCAGTCGAACACCCAGTCGGGCTGGCCGGCGGTGCCGGGCTTGAAGTCCTGCGGCGCGCGCGGGCTGTTCCAGTGCAGTTCGACCTTGAGCGTCTGCAGTTCCTGCAGCAGGACCGCCAGCAGCTGGCGGCCGTCGATCTGGGCTTCACCCGGCAGGTACAAGCCCTGGGTGAAACGGTTGCCCAGGGAGGGTTCCAGCCGGGCCACGCCGGCGCCATCCACGGCCTGCATCTGCGGCAGGGTGGGCACTTTCTCGTGGGCCGCCTGCAATTCGCGGGCGAAACGCTGGGCCTCGGCCGCATCCTGCCGGTGCCACAGGATGAGCGTGCCTTCGCGCTGGAAATAGACCGGCTGTGACAGCTGGGCCAGCAGCTCCGGCCAGCGCTGGAGCGAGTAGCGCCCCATGTCCACGACGCTGGTCTCGGTGACGGCCGACTCGGCCAGGGGCGCAATCATGGCGGCGGCTATGCGCGCCGGCGAACCCAGCGCGTCGGCGCCGCCGGCTTCGTAGACGGTGACGGCATGGCCGGCGCGCGTGAGTTGCCAGGCCAGCAGGCGGCCCATCAGGCCGGCACCGAGCACGACAGAGGAAGGACGGGAGTTGGAGGTAGTCATTTCAAAATGCCCTGATAATTTTCGTCATGACGAACATGACTTTGACTGGAAACGAAAAACACTACCCGCGCGTGCTGTCCATCGCGGGCTCCGACAGTGGCGGCGGCGCCGGCATCCAGGCCGACCTGAAGACCTTCAGCGCCCTGGGCTGCTACGGCATGACGGCCATCACGGCCCTGACGGCGCAGAACACGCAGGGCGTGCGCGGCATCCATGGCGTCCCGCCCGAGTTCCTGGCGGCGCAGATCGACGCGGTGCTGGAGGACATCGGCGCCGACGCGGTGAAGATCGGCATGCTGCACGCGCCCGAGATCGTGCGCGTGGTGGCCCGGGCCATCCGCCGACACGGCCTGAGGCGCGTGGTGCTGGACCCGGTGATGGTGGCCACCAGTGGCGACCGCCTGATCGCCGAGGAAACCGTGGCCGTGCTGGTGGGGGAGCTGTTCCCGCTGGCCACCGTGATCACCCCGAATCTGGACGAGGCGGAGCTGCTGCTGGGCCACAAGATTGCCGGCGTCGGCGCACTGGAGCCGGCCGCGCGCGAGCTGCTGGCCCTGGGCGCGCGCAACGTGCTGCTCAAGGGCGGCCACCTGCAGGGCGACGAGGTGGTGGATCTGCTGCTGCGGCCGGAGCATGAGCCCGTCCGCCTGGCCTCGCCGCGCATCGCCAGCCAGAACGTGCACGGCACGGGCTGCACGCTGTCGTCGGCGATCGCCGCCCATCTGGCCCTGGGCCATCACCTGGAAGAGGCCGTGCGCCTGGCGCGCGCCTACATCCTGGGCGCCATCGCCGCCGGCGCCGACGTGCGCACCGGGCACGGCCACGGCCCGCTCAACCACGGTTATGCGCCCGCGGCCATGCAGGTGCTGGTGGGAACGCGCTGACAGTTCAACGCCACTCATAACTCGATACGCCGCAGCGGGGGAGGGGCCGGTGCCGGGGTCGCGCGGACCTGGCGTTGTGGCCTGCTTCCCTGCGTGAGCATTACCTCCATCAGGTTCAAAGGGACTTTCTCAGTCGCCGCGACGACGCGGCAACACCCCTAGCAAAGTAGCGTCGATTCTACGGCCAAGAAAAAGCCCGCCGGTAGGCGGGCTTGATCTCTTTTTCGGTTTCTTGACTCTGGTCAGTCGAAGACCGGGGTTTCTACACCCAGCACCTTGTGCAGCTTGGGACTGGTGGTCGTGTACTGCAGGTGTACCTTCTTGTCCGGGAAGATGAAGGGCATGGCGCCGAAGGCGGCCAGGGCGCACTCGTGGAAGCCCGAAAGGATGAGCTTCTTCTTGCCGGGATAGGTGTTGATGTCGCCCACGGCAAAGATGCCGGGCACGCTGGTGGAGAACTTTTCGGTGTCCACCACGAGTTGCTTGCGCTCGATGGCCAGGCCCCAGTCGGCGATCGGGCCGAGCTTGGGCGAGAGGCCGAAGAAGACCAGCAGCATGTCCAGCGGCACCACGCGGGTGACGCCGTCGCCGCCGGTGACCTTCACCGCGCTGAGCTTGCCGTCCTTCTCGTCGATGCCGGTGACCGGCCCACGATGAACTGCATCTCGTAGGCGTCGCACAGTTCCTTCATCTTGGCCACGCTGGCCGGCGCGGCCTTGAAGCCGTCGCGGCGGTGCAGCAGGATCACGCTCTCGGCCTTGTTCGGGCCCTCATTGGTGAAGTTCAGCGTCCAGTCCAGGGCGGAGTCGCCGCCGCCCACCACGACCAGGTTCTTGCCCGCGAAGTCGGCCGGGTTCTTGACCCGGTAGAACAGCTGGGACCCTTCGAACTTGTCGATGCCATCGACCTTGAGCGTGCGCGGCTCGAAGGCGCCCACGCCGGCGGCGATGAAGATGGTCTTGGTCAGGAACTGGGTGCCCTTGGACGTTTCGACGAAGAAGCGGCCGTCGTCCTGCTTGCGCACCACGGTGACCGTCTGGCCCAGGTGGAAGGTGGCGCCGAAGGGCTCGATCTGCTTGAGCAGCGCATCCGTCAGCTCCTTGCCGGTGCACACGGGCACGGCCGGGATGTCGTAGATCGGCTTGTCGGGGTACAGCTCCATGGGCTGGCCACCGGGGTAGGCCAGGGAGTCGATGACGTGGGCCTTGATTTCGAGCAGGCCGAGTTCGAAGACCTGGAACAGGCCGACGGGGCCGGCCCCGACGATGACGGCATCGGTTTCGATCGGGCCTTCGTGGGCCTGGGCGGTTTGGATCACGGCGGGACTGAGTTTGGGTTCCATTATCTGTGGGTCGGGCTGTGCCGCTGTTCAGCGGACCAGCTCCTTGAGCTTGCCGGTCTTGTCTTTCCACTCCTCCGCATCGGGCAGGGAGGGCTTGCGTTTGGTGATGCTCTTCCAGGTCGGCAGCTTGGCCAACTCGGCGTTGAGCTTGGTCATGTGCTGCTGGTCGGACGGCACATCCTCCTCAGCGTAGATGGCATTGACCGGGCACTCGGGAATGCAGACGGCGCAGTCGATGCATTCATCCGGATCGATGGTCAGGAAGTTCGGACCTTCACGGAAGCAGTCGACGGGGCAGACATCAACACAGTCGGTGTATTTGCAGCGGATGCAGGATTCGGTAACGACGTGGGTCATTTGTAGTTTTGGCCAAGACTATAAAAGTCCTTGATTTTATTGGGTTTTGGAATTGGGTGTGGATTGTCGCCCTTGCCACCGGGAGGGTTGTTGAGATGGATCAATTGGCGGGGCTCAATTTACCAGTATCGCCCCGGAAGTCTTGTGGCTGGCGGTATCCACCAGAATCAGCGCGCCCAGGGCGCGCGAGCGGGCAAACGGCAGGACGGCCAGGTCCTGCTGCAGGGCCAGTTCCACGTGGCCGATGGCGTTGGCTTCCAGTGCACTGGCGTCTTCCTCGGCCAGGGTGTGGATGTCCAGGCGGTGCACGATGCGCTGGACCCGGGCCTTGACCCAGCGGTGTCCGTGCAGGGCCCAGTAGACCCGGCCGGCCACCAGGGGTTCGTCGTCCATCCAGGCCACGGTGGCCCGCAGCGCGCGGCTGGGCTGGCCATGGCCTTCGGCCAGCAGCCAGTCGCCGCGCGAGACGTCCAGTTCGCGGTCCAGCACGATGCCGGCGCTGTGGCCGGCGGCCACGCTGCCCGGTTGGCGCACATGGTTGAGCACCTGGGCCACGGTGGCGCTCTGGCCGCTGGGAAAGACGCGCAGGGTGTCGCCGGCGCGCACAGCACCGGCCGCGACACGGCCCCAGAAGACACGGCGGCCCTGCGAGGTGTCGCTGGAGGCCGAGAACTTCTCCACCCACTGCACGGGAAAAGCCAGCGGCAGATCGGTGTCGGCGGCGGTGACCGGCAACTGTTCCAGGATTTCGAGCAGCGTCGGCCCCTGGTAGCCGCACCAGCCGGCCTGCGCCGGGGCGTCGACCACGTTCCAGCCCTGCAGGGCCGAGACCGGCACGGTGGCGCGCACGTCCAGGCCGGCGTCGAGCGCAAAGGCCTGCAGCGCGGCGCCGATGTGCTTGAAGGCCAGCGCGGCGTCGTCCACCGCGTCGAGCTTGTTGACGGCGAAGACGATGGAGGGCACGCGCAGCAGCTGCAACAGCAGGCTGTGGCGGCGGGTCTGCGGCAGCAGGGCCAGGGCCGGGTTCTGCCAGTCCAGCTTGGTCGCGTCGACCAGCACCACGGCGGCGTCGGCACTCGATGCGGCCGTGACCATGTTGCGCGTGTACTGCTCATGGCCCGGCGCGTCGCCGATGATGAATTTGCGCGTTTCGGTGCTGAAGTAGCGGTAGGCCACGTCGATGGTGATGCCCTGTTCGCGCTCGGCGGACAGGCCGTCGGTCAGCAGCGCCAGGTCGGTCTGGCCCTGGCGCTGCACGCCGGCCAGGTGGTCCTGCAGCACGGCACGGGTGTCCACCAGCAGGCGGCCGATGAGGGTGCTCTTGCCGTCGTCAACGGAGCCGCAGGTGATGAATTTGAGTGCGTCCATCAGAAATATCCATCCTTTTTACGTTTCTCCATGGACGCATCGGAAGTCTGGTCGTCCATGCGGGTGGCGCCGCGCTCGCTGACCTCGGCGGCCAGGGTCTCGATCACGATCTCGCCGGCCGTGGCGGCCAGGCTGGCCACGGGGCAGGTGCAGGTGATGTCGCCCACGGTGCGGAAACGCACGTCGCGCACCACCACCTGTTCGCCCTCGCGCGGCGGCGTGAGCCCAGTCACGGGCGCCAGCATGCCGCGGCGCTCGACCACCTCGCGTTTGTGCGTGTAGTAGATCGAAGGCAGGGCGATCTGCTCGCGCTCGATGTACTGCCAGACGTCCAGCTCGGTCCAGTTGGAGATGGGGAACACGCGGAAGTGCTCGCCCGGGGCCAGGCGGGTGTTGAACAGGGTCCAGAGCTCGGGGCGCTGGGCCTTGGGCTGCCATTGGCCGAAGCTGTCGCGGTGGGAGA
>JAHRYV010000073.1:0-448 GCA_020621965.1 Curvibacter sp.
CGACTGGATCGACCAGCTCTTCATCGCCAACACGCACGACTACATCCTGTGCTTCTCCAACCGCGGCCGCCTGTACTGGCTCAAGGTCTGGGAAGTGCCGGCAGGCTCGCGCGGCTCGCGCGGCCGGCCGATCGTCAACATGTTCCCGCTGCAAGAGGGCGAGAAGATCAATGTGGTGCTGCCGCTGACCGGCGAGTTCCGCAGCTTCCCGGCCGATCATTACGTGTTCATGGCCACCTCCATGGGCACGGTCAAGAAAACGACGCTGGACGAATTCAGCAACCCGCGCAAGGCCGGCATCATTGCCGTGGACCTGGACCCGGGCGATTTCCTGATCGGCGCGGCGCTGACCGACGGCAAGCACGACGTGATGCTGTTCAGCGACGGCGGCAAGGCCGTGCGCTTCGACGAGAACGACGTGCGCCCCATGGGCCGCAATGCGCGCGGC
>JAHRYV010000073.1:541-4604 GCA_020621965.1 Curvibacter sp.
CGAGATCATGCTGATCACCGACAAGGGCGTGCTGGTGCGCACCCGCGTCTCCGAGATCCGCGAGCTGGGCCGCGCCACCCAGGGCGTGACCCTGATCGGCCTGGACGCAGGCGCCAAGTTGAGCGGCCTGCAGCGCATCGTGGAAAACGACGCCAATGTGGCCGATGGCGCGGACGGCTCCGAGGGCGACGCGGAAGACGCCACCTGATGCAGCGCCCCTACAACTTCTCGGCCGGTCCGGCCACCATTGCGCCCGAAGTGCTGCAGCAGGCGGCAAGCGAGATGCTGGACTGGCACGGCAGCGGTATGGGCGTGATGGAGATGAGCCACCGCGGCAAGGAATTCATCAGCATCTACGAGCAGGCCCAGGCGGACCTGCGCGAGCTGCTGCTCGTGCCGAAGAACTTCCACATCCTGTTCATGCAGGGCGGCGGCCTGGCCGAAAACGCTATCGTGCCGCTCAACCTCTCGCGTGGCGGCACGGCCGATTTCGTGCTGACCGGCAGCTGGAGCCAGAAGTCGCAGAAGGAAGCACGCAAGTACTGCCGCGTGAACATTGCCGCCAGCGACGAAGCCCAGGGTTTTGCCCATCTCCCCGACGCCAAGGGCTGGAAGCTCAGCGCCGATGCCAGCTACGTGCACCTCTGCTCCAACGAGACCATCCATGGTGTCGAGTTTCACGAGCTGCCCGACCTCAAGGCGCTGGGCTCCAAGGCGCCGCTGGTGATCGACTTCTCCTCCCAGGTCGCCTCCCGGCCCGTGGACTGGTCGCGCGTGGGCCTGGCCTTCGGCGGCGCGCAGAAGAACATCGGCCCGGCCGGTCTGACCCTGGTCGTCGTGCGCGAGGATCTGCTGGGCCACGCCCTGCCGGCCTGCCCCAGCGCCTTCGACTACAAGACGGTGGCCGACAACCAGTCCATGTTCAACACGCCGCCAACCTATGCCATCTACATGGCCGGCCTGATCTTCCAGTGGCTCAAGAAGCTGGGCGGCGTGCCCGCCATCGAAGCGCGCAACATCGCCAAGGCCAAACTGCTGTACGAGACCATCGATGGTTCGCAGTTCTACGTGAACAAAGTGGCCAAGGACTGCCGCTCGCGCATGAACGTGCCCTTCTTCCTGCGCGACGAGTCGCGCAACGAGGCCTTCCTCGCCGGCGCCAAGGCGGCCGGCCTGCTGCAGCTCAAGGGCCACAAATCGGTAGGCGGCATGCGCGCCAGCCTGTACAACGCCATGCCGCTCGAAGGCGTGCAGACGCTGGTGGCGTACATGCGAGAATTCGAGCGCACGCAAAGCTGACCCCCGATGGCCAAGACCCTGTCCGAACTGCGCACCCAGATCGATGCCCTGGACCAGGAACTGCTGGTCCTGCTGAACCGTCGCGCCGGCCTGGCGCACGAGGTGGGCGAGATCAAGAAGATCGACGGCTCGCCCGTGTTTCGTCCTGAGCGCGAAGCCCAGGTCATCGCCGGCCTGCAGGCCGTCAACCCGGGACCGCTCAAGCGCGAGAGCGTAGCCACCATCTGGCGCGAGATCATGTCGGCCTGCCGGGCGCTGGAAGCGCCGCAGCGCGTGGCCTATCTCGGCCCGGCCGGCACCTTCAGCGAGCAGGCTGCCCTGCAGTACTTCGGCTCCAGCATCGAACACATGCCCTGCGGCAGCATCGACGAAGTCTTCCGCGCCACCGCGGCGGGCGCCGCCCAGTACGGCGTGGTGCCCATGGAGAACTCCAGCGAAGGCATGGTCTCGCGCTCGCTCGACCTCTTTCTCACCTCGCCGCTGCACGTCATCGGCGAGACCAGCCTGCTGGTGCGCCACAACCTGCTGCGCCTGAGCGACTCCCTCGAAGGCATCGAGGCCGTCTACGCGCATCCCCAGGCCCTGGCCCAGTGCCAGCACTGGCTCAATGCACACCTGCCGCATGCCGAGCGTCACGCCGCCGCCAGCAATGCCGAGGGCGCGCGCCTGGCCTCCACCCACCCGAACTGGGCCGGCATCGCCAGCGAACGCGCCGGCGGCGAGTTCGGCCTGCACGTGGTGGCCCATGCCATCCAGGACGACGCCTACAACCGCACCCGCTTTGCCGTGGTCTGTCTGCCCCAGACCCTGGCCACACCCGAGGCCTCGGGCAAGGACTGCGTGAGTCTCATCGTCTCGGTCCCCAACCGTCCGGGCGCCGTGCACGATCTACTGGTTCCGTTAAAAAAACACGGCGTCTCCATGACGCGCTTCGAATCCCGTCCGGCCCGCTCGGGCCAATGGGAATACTATTTCTACATCGACATCCAGGGCCACACGTCCCAGCCCCATGTCGCAGCCGCGCTGCAGGAACTGCAAGGCCTGTGCGCGTTCTACAAGGTGTTGGGCACCTACCCGGTGAGTGAATAACAATGTTTGAACAGCTTGGTCTGATCGGTTGCGGCCTGATGGGCGGCTCATTTGCGCTGGCCCTCAAGCGCGCCGGCCTGGTCAAGCGTGTCGTCGGCTACAGCAAGTCCCCCTCGACCACCGAGCGCGCCCGCGCGATGGGGGTGATCGACGTCGAGGCCCCCTCGGCCCTGCTGGCCGTCTCGGGGGCCGACATCGTGCTCATCGCCGTGCCGGTGGCGGCCACCGAAGCCACCTTCAAGGCCATCAAGCACCTGGTCACGCCGCAGATGCTGGTCATGGACGTGGGCTCGACCAAACGCGACGTCGTCGACGCCGCCCGCCGCGCCCTGCGCGAGCAGATCGGCTCCTTCGTGCCGGCCCACCCCATCGCCGGCAAGGAAGTGGCCGGCGTCGAGCACGCCGACCCCGACCTCTACTCCGGCAAGCAGATCATCCTCACGCCCATCGATCGCACCCACGCTCCGCAGCTGCAGCAGGCCATCGACGTCTGGTCCGCGCTGGGCTGCAACGTGCTGAAGATGTCGCCGGAATCGCACGACGCCGCCTTTGCCGC
Source organism: Curvibacter sp. (assembly GCA_020621965.1). Taxonomy (GTDB): domain Bacteria; phylum Pseudomonadota; class Gammaproteobacteria; order Burkholderiales; family Burkholderiaceae_C; genus Hylemonella. Next base: position 3,486 of record JAHRYV010000073.1, read on the forward strand.
CGTCAGCCACCTGCCGCACCTGATCGCCTTTGCGCTGATGAACGCCATCGCCGGCCAGAACCAGGGCCGCGATTTCCTCTCGCTGGCCGGCCCGGGCTTCCGTGACTTCACGCGCATCGCCGCCAGCGACCCGCAGATCTGGCGCGACATCCTGATCTCCAATCGCGAAGAACTGCTGACCCAGTCCAAGATCTTCCAGCGCAACCTGCAGGCGCTCGAACTCATGATCTCCAACGGCAACGCCGATGCGCTCGAAGAGCTGATCGGCCAGGCCAGCGAGGCCCGCGCCCACTGGAGCATGAACAAGAATCGCCGTTGAAGGCCAGTTCGCGCGCCACCCTGATGTTTGCCACCGAGTTTCTCGATCTGCCGCCGCTGGCCGGCGCGCATGGCCGCGTCGTCCTGCCCGGCTCCAAGAGCATTTCCAACCGCGTGCTGCTGCTCTCGGCCCTGTGCCGCGGCCGCACCACCCTGCACGACCTGCTCGATTCCGACGACACGCGCGTGATGCTGGCCGCGCTGCGCCAGCTCGGCTGCGGCGTGTCGCAGGATGGCACCACGGTCGTGATCGACGGTCTGGACGGCCGCCTGCCGCAGGCGCCGCTGAAATTCTTCATGGGCAACGCCGGCACCGCCATGCGCCCGCTGACCGCGGCGCTGGCCGTGCTGGGTGGCGACTTCGAACTCGCCGGCGTGCCGCGCATGCACGAGCGCCCCATCGGCGACCTGGTCGATGCCCTGCGCCAGCTTGGCTGCCGCATCGACTACCTGGGCAACGCGGGCTACCCGCCCTTGCACATCGGCCGCCCAAGCCTCCAGCTCGACGCCCCGATCCGGGTGCGCGGCGACGTCTCCAGCCAGTTCCTCACCGCCCTGCTCATGGCCCTGCCGCTCGTGGCGACGAAGGACATCTCCATCGAAGTGGTGGGCGAGCTGATCTCCAAACCCTATATCGAGATCACCCTCAACCTGCTGGCGCGCTACGGCATCACCGTCCGGCGCGAAGGCTGGCAACGTTTCACCATCCCCGCCGGCGCGCGCTACCAGTCGCCCGGCGTGCTGCACGTGGAGGCCGACGCCTCCTCGGCCAGCTACTTCATCGCCCTGGGCGCCATCGCC
>JAHRYV010000013.1 GCA_020621965.1 Curvibacter sp.
GGCTGCCGGCATCGACGGCCTGGTGCACCTGTCCGACCTGTCCTGGAACGAGCCGGGCGAAGCCGCCGTGCGCAACTACAAGAAGGGCCAGGAAGTCGAAGCACTCGTGCTGGCCGTCGACGTGGACCGCGAGCGCATCTCCCTGGGCATCAAGCAGCTCGACCAGGACCCCTTCACGACCTTCGTGTCGGTGAACGACAAGGGCTCCACCGTGAGCGGCAAGGTCAAGACCGTGGACGCCCGTGGCGCCGAGATCGACCTGGGCCAGGACATCCTGGGCTACCTGCGCGCCAGCGAAATCTCGCGTGACCGCGTGGAAGACGCTCGCAACGTGCTCAAGGAAGGCGACGAAGTCACCGCCGTGGTGGTCAACGTGGATCGCAAGACCCGCAACATCCAGCTGTCGATCAAGGCCAAGGACCTGGCCGACGAGCAGGGTGCCATGGCCAACCTGAACCAGCAGTCGGCCCGCGAAAGCGCCGGTACCACCAGCCTGGGTGCCCTGCTGCGCGCCAAGCTGGACAACAACAACTGATGTTGTTGATGTAGCTCGCAAGAACGACCGGTCGCCCGTGCGCCGGTCGTTTTTTTGTCAGCCAGAATAAAGAGACATGACCCGCTCCGACCTTGTGGAAGAACTGGCGGCCCGCTTCGGCCAGCTGACCCACCGCGACGCCGAATTCGCGGTCAAGGCCATCCTGGACGCGATGAACGATGCCCTGGTGCGCGGGCACCGCATCGAGATCCGCGGCTTCGGCAGCTTCTCCATCAACCGCCGGCCGCCGCGCATGGGACGCAACCCGCGCAGCGGCGAGAGCGTGGCCATCCCCGAAAAGCGCGTCCCCCACTTCAAGCCGGGCAAGGCCCTGCGTGAGGCGGTGGACCAGCGCACCAGCGAAATGCAGGCGAACGAACCCAAAGTTTGAACGCTCTACTCGTTAGAATTCCCTCACCCGGGGGAAAACGATGAAACAACTCACATGGCTGCTGAAGTGGATACTGCGGGCAGCCATTTTTTTTACCCTGCTCGCCTTCGCCCTGAACAACCAGCAGGTCGTGACGGTGAATTTCTTCTTTGGCCGCGACTGGCAGGCTTCGCTGGTGCTGGTGGTGCTGGCCGCCTTCACCCTGGGCCTGGCCGCCGGTGTGCTGGCCATGCTGCCGCGCTGGCTCAAGCAACGCCGCGCCGCCCGCCAGGCACGGCGCCAGGCCGTCGCCGACAGCGAACTCTCCCTCTCGACCCTGCAACCACCCCATGAATCTTGACCTGAGCTGGATCCTGCTCGGCCTGCCCGCGGCCTTCATCCTGGGCTGGCTGGCCTCGCGCCTGGACCTGCGCCAGCTGCGCATCGAGAACCGGCGCAACCCCAAGGCCTACTTCCGCGGCCTGAACTTCCTGCTCAACGAGCAGCAGGACCAGGCCATCGACGCCTTCATCGAGGCCGTGCAGCACGACCCCGACACCTCCGAGCTGCACTTTGCGCTGGGCAATCTGTTCCGCCGCCGCGGCGAGTACGAACGCGCCGTACGTGTGCACGAGCACCTGCTCTCGCGCGGCGACCTGTCCGAAGCCGACCGCCAGCGCGCCCAGCATGCCCTGGCGCTGGACTTCCTCAAGGCCGGCCTGCTCGACCGTGCCGAGGACGCCCTGCTCAAGCTCGAAGGCACCCCCTTCCAGGCCCAGGCGCGGCTGGCGCGCCTGGCCAACTACGAACGCTCACGCGACTGGCCGCAGGCCGCCGCCATCGCCCGCCAGCTCGAAAGCGCCGAGACCGGCAGCTTCAGCAGCCGCCTGGCGCACTACCTGTGCGAACAGGCCGCCGCCGACCTGGCGCGCGGGGAGATCACCCAGGCCCAGCAGGCGCTGCTGCAGGCACTGGCCACCGCGCCCACCGCCCCGCGCGCGCGCATCGAACTGGCCCGCCTGCAGATGCAACAGGGCCACGCCGCCCAGGCCTGCGCCACGCTGGAAGATGCGCTGGCCGGCTGTCCGCCGGCCACGCCGCTGATCGCCGCGCCGCTGGCCCAGGCGGCCCTGGCCTGTGGTCGCGCCGCCCCGGTGCTGAGCCAGCTCAAGGCCTGCTACGAACAGACCCCCCAGCTCGACGTGCTGGAAGCCATCGTCACGCTGGAGGCCGCCGTCGGCAGCGCCACCAGCACCCGCGACTGGTACGTGCGCCACCTGGAGCGCGAGCCCTCGCTGGTGGCCGCTGCCAAGTGGATCGCCGGTGAAAAGCTGGAGCACGAGCAGTTCCATCCGCAAGTGCAGCGCGCGCTCGACCAGGCCGTCAAGCCGCTCACGCGCTACCGCTGCGCCGCCTGCGGTTTCGAGGCCAAACAGCACTTCTGGCAATGCCCGGGCTGCCAGACCTGGGACAGCTACCCCGCACGACGAGTGGAAGAGCTCTGAACACCATGAAGATCACCAAACAACAACTCAGCAAATCCCGCGTGCTCGTGGTGGGCGACGCCATGATCGACCGCTACTGGTACGGCGCCGTCGACCGCATCAGCCCCGAAGCCCCGGTGCCCGTGGTGCGTGTCACACGCGAGGAGCTGCGCATCGGCGGCGCGGCCAACGTGGCCAGCAACGTCGTGTCGCTGGGCGCCAAGGCGACGCTGCTCACCGTCGTCGGCGACGACGACGCCAGCCACACGCTGGAAAAGCTCGTGGCCCAGACCGGCATCACCCCGCATTTCGGCCGCGACGCGGCCCTGCAGACCACGGTGAAACTGCGTGTCATCGGCCGCCAGCAGCAGCTCATCCGCCTCGATTTCGAAAACACACCCAAGAGCGAGGTGCTGGCCTCGCAGACGGCCGACTTCCTCAAGCTGCTGCCCGCCCACGACGCCGTGCTGTTCTCCGACTACGGCAAGGGCGGCCTGGACCACGTGCACCACATGATCGACCACGCGCGCGCGGCCGGCAAGCCGGTGCTGATCGACCCCAAGGGTTCGGACTACTCGCGCTACAGCGGCGCCACCGTCATCACCCCGAACCGCGCCGAACTGCAGCAGGTGGTGGGCTCCTGGAGCAGCGAGGACGAGCTGCGCGCCAAGTCGCGCGCCCTGCGTGAAAAACTCGGTCTGCAGGCCCTGCTGGTCACGCGCAGCGAAGAAGGCATGACGCTGTACGACGAAGCCGGCGAAGTCAGCGTGGCCGCGCAGGCGCGCGAGGTGTTCGACGTCACCGGCGCCGGCGACACCGTGATCGCCACCCTGGCCGCCCTGGTGGGTGCCGGCCTGCCGCTGCGCGAGGCCATGCCCCTGGCCAACCGCGCCGGCGGCATCGTCGTCGGCAAGTTCGGCACGGCCACCGTCAGCTACGCCGAGTTGTTCGGCGCCTAATCCATTTCAGAGGACAGAACATGACACGAGTCGTAGTCACCGGAGCCGCCGGGTTTATCGGCGCCAACATCGTCAAGGGCCTGAATGCGCGCGGCATCGACGACATCATCGTCGTCGACGACCTGAGCCAGGGCGACAAGTTCCGCAACTTCGCCGACCTCAAGATCGCCGACTACGTGGACCTGGACGACTTCTATCCCAACTTCGAGGAAGGCCATTACGGCAAGGTCGAGGCCGTGTTCCACGAAGGCGCCTGCAGCGACACCATGGAGCAGGACGGCAAGTACATGATGGACAACAACTACACGCTCTCGTGTGAGTTGTTCCAGGCCTGCCAGCGCTACGGCACGCGCCTGCTGTACGCTTCCTCCGCCGCCACCTATGGCGGCTCGGACACCTTCCGCGAAGAGCCCGCTTTCGAAGGCCCGCTCAATGTCTACGGCTACTCCAAGCTGTTGTTCGACCAGCGCATGCGCCGCGAGCTGGGCAACAACTTCGAGAAAGCCAAGATCCAGGTGGCGGGTTTCCGCTACTTCAACGTCTACGGCCCGCGCGAGCAGCACAAGGGCCGCATGGCCAGCGTGGCCTTCCACCAGTTCAACCAGTTCCGTGCCGAAGGCAAGGTCAAGCTGTTCGGTGAATACGGCGGCTACGCCCAGGGTGAGCAGAAACGCGACTTCGTTTTCATCGATGACGTGGTGGCCGTCAACCTCTGGTTCTTCGACCACCCGGGCAAGAGCGGCGTCTTCAACCTGGGCTCCGGCCGGGCCCAGCCCTTCAACGACGTGGCCGTGGGCGTGGTCAACACCCTGCGCGGCCTCAACGGCGAGGCCGCCCTGTCGCTGGCCGAGATCGCCGCCAAGGGCCTGATCGAGTACATCCCCTTCCCCGACGCCCTGCGCGGCAAGTACCAGTGCTACACCCAGGCCGATCTGACCCGGCTGCGCGCGGCCGGTTGCGACCACCAGTTTGCCGATGTGCAGACCGGCGTGGCCCAATATGTGAAGTGGCTGGCCAGCCAGGCCTGAGCGGGCACTGCGTCCCATGAAAAAAGCCGGCCGGGGTTGCACCCCGCCGGCTTTTTTCCTGCGCGCTCAGGGTCTCAGTTCTTGCACTTGAAGAACTCGAAGCTGCGCTTGCCGTACTCCATGGAGTTGCCCTTGACCACGCTGTCGGCGCCCTTGTCGACGGCCTCGTTGCGCGCCATCTGCAGCAGGTTGTCCTCCACCGACTCGGCGCTGCGGGTGATGGGGCCCAGGGCCGACAGCACGCTGACGGTGGAGCGCCCCAGCGACTTGCACGTGGTGACCTGGCTGGCCTGCGCCACTGCGATCTGATCGGCGCCGATGCGCTCACCGATCAGCTTGTTGGCACAGCCACCCAGGCCCAGCGTCAGCGTCACCACGGCGGCGATGACAGATGTCTTTTTCGAAAACTGCATAGTCTCTCCAATCAGTAGCAAGGAAGCAGAACCGGCAAGTCTAGCGGGTGTTCGCGTTTCAAAATGAAACCGGAGGCAACGGTTGGCGCCGGGCCGATACGGATGCCGGCCCCAGGCTCAGCACCCGGTCAGCTTGCAGTAGGCCTCGCGCGTCTGTGGCGAGACCGCCGCGATCAGCTGCGCGTGGCGGGTCTGGTGCCGCGCCTGTACCCGCGCCGAGGCCACGGCCTTGGAGCGACAGAACCAGTGGCAGCTGTGCTGCATCAGCAGCAGCTCCGCCGTCATGGTGTAGGCCTTGTCGCGCTGCGAGAGCTGGCGCAGGTTCTGCGCCGTCGCGGCGATGCCTTCGGCATGGATGGCCAGCAGCTGGCGCATGTCGAAGGTGTGGCGCGGGAACAGCCGGTCGGCATAGGGAAAGGCAAAACCCAGGGTGCTGACCTGGGTCTGGCCGTTCCAGACCTTGGCGAAATCGGCGGCAAAGCGCTGGAACTGCTGGCTCAGCTCCAGCTCGGCCGTACCCAGCATGCTCCAAATCTGCGCCCGGCGCTCGGGCTCATCCTCACCCAACGCGCGCAGATAACCTTCGGTGACGTTCTCCATCAGCTTCTCGATCTGGTATTGGCTCAGATAGCCGCCCAGCAGATAGATACGACGCCGCTGCTCGCGCGCCTTGAGGAACTGGAAACCCGCTATGGGCGCCAGCAGCAAAAACAGAAACTCCATGAATGACCCGAACGGCTGAAAGGAACAAGTGTAGTGGCAGGACCCAGGGCTTGTTCAGCGCGCCAGTGCCACCACCCGCTTGTACAGCAGACCGCCCGCATACAGCGACAGGCCCACCACCACCAGGCTGCCGATGCGCAGCAGCGGCGCGGCGCCGGCCAGGTCGTGGAGGATGACCTTGACCAGCGAGGCGGCGAAGATGAACAGCGAAGACTTGCCCAGGTCCTGATCGCGCAGACGGAAGGCCAGCAGCAGCGTGACCAGGGCCAGTGCGCCCCAGGCCAGCGAGACCAGCAGCGCGTTGTCGACGCTGCGCAGCACCACCCCCATGAAACCGATGTGCGCGGCATACAGGGCGAACGTGATCCAGGACCGCAGGGCCGGCAGACTGCGCCCGACGAACCAGGCCGCATAAAGCTCGGCCGTGTACAGCAGGGCCAGCAGCACGCCGTTCCCCACGCTGCCCGTTTCAGCCAGCAGCACCACACGCACGTAGTTCAGGGCCAGCAGCGCGCCCAGCAGCAGCTTGAAAGGCAGCATGAGCTGCGCGTCCGCCGCCGGCCGTGTGACGAACAGGGCCGCCGGCGGCAGCACCAGCAACACGACCCAGGGCGCCCAGCGGTCGGGCAGCAGCTCCAGGTAGACCGCGTGGAACAGCACCAGCGCGCAGTAGGCCCCGACGATGAAACCGCCGGCCTGCAACGAGACCCCCAGCGCACGCCGCGCCACGCCGTAGGCCAGCAGCAGCGCGGCCGCGCTGCCCAGCGCCACCCAGGGCGCCACCGCCGGCATATGCCGGCTCAGGATGGCGTATTGCAGCGCGTAGAACAGCAGCAACAGCGGCAGGTGCACCACCCCTTCGGCCTGCGTCATGGGCCGGTCGTGGCGCACGGAAAAAGCGATGGCCGCACTCAGGAAGACCGCGAACTGCAGGGTCTGGAACACCAGGGCCACCCCCCACTGGCTGCGCGCCAGCTGCTCCCAGAGCACCTGGAAGGTGATCAGGGCCATGTAGCCAGCCAGCAGATAGGGCCGGCGGTTGCCGATGGCCAGCGCATAGAGGCAGAACACCACGCTCCAGGCCGTGAAGTAGATGACCAGGTCCACCACCGAGCCGGTCATGGCGCGCAGCAGCAGCGGCGCGGAGTAGGAGCCCACCACCGCGAACAGGCCGTAGATCTCGCTGCCGAAGATGCGCCCCAGCCACAGCGCCAGCAGGCAGTTGCAGATCACGGCCGTGGTCGCAACGCCGGCGCCGATCAGGTGGTAATAAAGATGGGCGCCGTAGATGGCCAGGAAAAACACCACCAGGCCGCCGGCCGGCAGCAGGCTGGCGTAGTTGCTGTCCAGGCGGCGCAGCCTGAGACCGGCCGCGACGAGGGTGATGCCGCCCAACATGGCCAGGCCGAGCTGGCGCGGCGGCGTCAGCCAGCCCGCGTCGTAGACCAGGCGGATCAGGTAGGCCGCGGCCAGCACCAGCAGCGTGGCACCGGTCCAGCCCATGATCTGCGTGACCGAGAGCTCGCCCGGGTCGACCGACTTCTCGAAAAAAGGCGAGACCGGCGCCGGCCTGGCGCGCGGGCTGGCGGCCGGACCGGCGTAGGCCTGCGGTTCGGTGTCGCGGAAATGCGGGTCTTCCTCGTCCCGCGCCGCAGCGGCGGGCACGACGGGCCGTGGGGGAACAGCCGCCGCACGCGGCGAGAGGCTGAGCACGGCCTCCTCCAGCCGGGCCAGGCGCAGGTTCAGCGCACGCAACTGTTCTTCGACATCGGCCATGGTCCACCTAAACTCTTTGATGACAGCCGCATGCTAACCGCAGCTCGTTCCGCTCAGGAAGCCGGGCCGTAACCGCCGCCCCCGGGGCTGTGGATCTCGAACACATCACCCGGCGCCATGGCCGTCTGGCCGATGTGGCCCAGCGTTTCCACCCGGCCATCGGCGCGCACCACGCGGTTGACCCCCACCTGGCCCGGCTGGCCGCCGGCCAGCCCGAAGGCGCCGGAGGTGCGGCCGTTGGAGAGGATGCCGGCCGTCATGTCTTCCAGGAACATCACACGGCGCACACCGCCGTCGCCGCCGCGCCAGCGGCCCACACCGCCCGAGCCGCGGCGGATCTCGTAACTCAGCAGGCGCACCGGGAAGCGGAACTCCAGCACCTCGGGGTCGGTCAGGCGCGAATTGGTCATGTGGGTCTGGACCACACTCGTGCCATGGAATCCATCACCCGCGCCGCTGCCGCCGGCAATCGTCTCGTAGTACTGGTACTGCGCGTTGCCGAAGGTGAAGTTGTTCATGGTGCACTGGCTGGCCGCCATCACGCCCAGCGCGCCGTACAGCGCATTGGTGATGCAGCTCGACGTCTCCACATTGCCCGCCACCACCGAGGCCGGCGGGTTCGGGTTCAGCATGGAACCCGACGGGATGATGACCTTGAGCGGTTTGAGGCAGCCCGCGTTGAGCGGGATGTCGTCGTCCACCAGGGTGCGAAAGACGTAGAGCACCGCCGCCATGCAGACCGCCGTGGGCGCGTTGAAGTTGTTGCTCTGCTGCGCGCTCGTTCCCGTGAAGTCGATCTCGGCACTGCGGGCTTGCGCATCGACGCGGATGGCCACGCTGATCTGCGCGCCGTTGTCCAGCGGCAGGGTGAACCGGCCGTCTTTCAGACGCGTGATCACCCGCCGCACCGACTCCTCGGCGTTGTCCTGCACGTGGCGCATATACGCCTGCACCACGTCCAGGCCGAACTGGGCCACCATCTTGCGCAGCTCCTGCACGCCCTTCTCGTTGGCGGCGATCTGCGCCTTCAGGTCGGCCAGGTTCTGCTGCGGGTTTCGGCTGGGGTACTCGCCGCTTTGCAGCAGGGCCAGCATCTCGGCCTCGCGCAGCACGCCCTGCTCGACCAGCTTGAAGTTCTGGATCTGCACCCCCTCTTCCTCGATGCAGGTCGAGAACGGCGGCATGGAACCGGGGGTGATGCCGCCTATATCGGCATGATGACCTCTGGAGCCGACGTAAAACGTGGGTTCTGCGCGACCTTCGAGATACACCGGCGTGATCACCGTCACATCCGGCAGGTGCGTGCCGCCGTGGTACGGATCGTTGAGCGCATACACATCGCCCGGCTGCATCTTGCCCGCGTTGTCGCGGATCACGGTCCTGATGCTCTCGCCCATGCTGCCCAGGTGCACCGGCATGTGCGGCGCGTTGGCGATCAGGTTGCCGGCAGCGTCGAACAGCGCGCAGCTGAAATCCAGCCGCTCCTTGATGTTCACCGAGTACGCCGTGTTCTGCAGTTGCAGGCCCATCTGTTCGGCGATGTTCATGAACAGGTTGTTGAAGACCTCCAGCAGCACCGGGTCGGCCGTGGTGCCGGCGGCGTAACGCTGCTCGCGCGGCACCCGGCGCGTGAGCACGAGGTGGTCCAGCGCCGTCAACTCGGCTTCCCAGCCGGGCTCCACCACCGTGGTGGCGTTCTGCTCGGCGATGATGGCCGGCCCGGGGATGACATCGCCCGCGCGCAGATCCTCGCGCACCACCAGCGCCGACTCGCGCCACCGGCCGCCGGAGTACAGGCGCACCGTCTCGCAGCTGGGCACGGCACGGGGCGGATGCACGGCATGGCGCACCTCGGCCGGCGCCTCGCCGGCCACCACGGCCTCCACCGACACGGCCTCCACGATCAGGCGTTTGCCCTGCATCAGAAATGCAAAGCGCTGGCGATAGGCGGCCTCGAAGGCGGCCGTGATCTGCGGCAGCGAGCCGTGTCCAACGATCAGCGCCGTGTCGGTCCCTTCGTAGCGCACATGCACACGCCGCTGCACACGCAGCGCGGCGGCGCCCACCTGCTGGCGCTGCAGTTCGGCTTGTGCGGCGGCGGCCACGCCGTCCAGCCGCTCACCGATGGCGGGCATGGCCGCCGGCTCCAGCGGCAACTCCACCGCCTGTTCGCGGATCACGCTCTGGTCGGCCAGGCCCATGCCATAGGCCGAGAGCACTCCCGCCAAGGGGTGCACCAGCACGCGGGTCATGCCCAGCGCGTCGGCCACCAGGCAGGCGTGCTGGCCGCCGGCGCCGCCGAAACACTGGAGGGTGTAACGCGTCACGTCGTAACCGCGCGCCACGGAGATCTTCTTGATGGCATTGGCCATCTGCTGCACGGCCACGCTGATGAAACCCTCGGCCACATCTTCGGCGCTGCGGCCGGTCTGCGCGGCCAGCGTGGCAAAGCGATCGCGCACCACGTGTACATCCAGCGCCTCGTTGCCGGCCGGGCCGAACACATGCGGAAAGTGCGCCGCCTGGATCTTGCCCAGCAGCACATTGGCATCCGTCACGGCCAGCGGGCCGCCGCGCCGGTAGCTCGCCGGCCCCGGGTTGGCACCCGCGCTCTGCGGGCCGACGCGAAAGCGCGCCCCGTCGAACTGCAGGATGGAGCCGCCGCCGGCCGCCACCGTGTGGATGCTCATCATGGGCGCGCGCAGGCGCACGCCGGCCACCTGCGTTTCGAACTCGCGCTCGAACTCGCCCGCGTAATGGCTCACGTCGGTCGAGGTGCCACCCATGTCGAAGCCGATCACACGCTCCAAGCCCGCGATCTCTGCGGTCCGTGCCATGCCGACGATGCCGCCGGCTGGGCCGCTCAAGATGGCGTCCTTGCCCTGGAAGGCGTGCGCGTCGCTCAGGCCGCCGGAGGACTGCATGAACAACAGGCGCACGCCCGGCATCTCGGCCGCCACCTGCTCCACGTAACGGCGCAGGATGGGCGAGAGGTAGGCGTCCACCACTGTGGTGTCGCCGCGGCTGACGAACTTCATCAGCGGACTGGTCTGGTGCGAGGTACTGACCTGCGTGAACCCGATTTCGCGGGCGATCGCCGCGGCCGCCTGCTCGTGCGCGGTGTAGCGGTAACCATGCATGAAGACGATGGCCACGCAACGCAGGCCGGTCTCAAACTGCGCCTGCAGCGCGCGGCGCAGGGCGACCTCGTCCAGCGGCGTCACCAGTTCGCCGCGCGCACCCACGCGCTCGTCCGCCTCCACCACCGCGCTGTACAGCAGCTCGGGCAGCACGATGTGGCGCTCGAACAGGCGCGGCCGGTTCTGGTAGGCGATGCGCAGGGCGTCGCGGAAACCGCGCGTGGTGACCAGCAGGGTGGGCTCGCCCTTGCGCTCCAGCAGCGCATTGGTGGCCACCGTGGTGCCCATCTTCACGCAAGCCACGCGTTCGGGGGTGATGGGCTCGTGCGGCAACAGGCCCAGCAGCTGGCGCATGCCGGCCACCGCCGCATCGGGGTACTGGCCCGGGTTGTCCGACAGCAGCTTGTGCGTGACCAGGCTGCCGTCCGGGCGCCGGCCCACCAGGTCGGTAAAGGTGCCGCCGCGGTCGATCCAGAACTGCCAGCGGCTGGCGGCGGCGGGTTGGGGCTTGTCGTGCATAAGGGGCGAAGGACGCGACGCCAGAGGAACTGAGGACATATCCTAAGCCCTGTGCCCGCCATCGCGGCAATGCAAGGCGCGCGGCCGGCAGGCCCTATTCAGCGCGGGGCGACCGATCGAAACACATAGTGGATCATCTTCTCGTCGGCAAACTTGTGGCCGACCACCCGCTCCTCGCTCAGCCGCCACTTGCCGGCGTCGACAAAGGCCGGGACGCCGCCGCGCAGTTCGCGGATCTGCCGCTCGCATTCCGTGTCCCGGGTCTCGGTCTGCTGGCAGAAGATGGCCCCCTCGAAATCGGCGTCGATCACCTCGGGCTCGAACTTCGCCTGCAACAACAGGCTGTTGGAGAAATCCGCCTTGGTCAGCGAGGCCCCAAGAAAGTTGGCCCGGTTGAGCCGGGCGCCCCGAAACGAGGCCTGGTCCAGCCGGGTCGTCCCGCCGGCCACCGCGCCGAAGTTCACCCCGATCAGCGAGGCGCCGTCGAATCGCGCCGACGTCAGGTCCGAGCTGGAGAACTGCGTCGCGTAGAAATTCGCGCCCCGGAAGTCCGAGTACTGCAGCTCCGCGTTGATCAGCTTCACGGCCCTCAGCGTCACCCCACGCAGATCGGCGTAACGGAAATCGATGCCTTCGGTGATGAGGTCGCCGAAGTTCCTGATGTTCGCACTCGCCAGCGTCAGCAGCAGCTGCCCGCGCTCGGGGCTCAAGGCGCGCTCCACCAGCTGCACCTGGCCGGCCTCCGCCGCCCGGGGCGAGCCCGCGAACGGCGAGCCGAAACCCGACAGATCGTCCGACTGATAAGAGATGTACTGGTAGGGCCGCAGCGACTTGCTCAGCGCCACGATCCGGCCGACCAGGGACTTGGGCAGGGTGACCTCGTCGGCCGCCTTGGCGCGGTAGGCATCGATGCGCTCGTTGATGCTGGTCAGCTCGACGATCAGCGCGGACCGGCGGGCCGCTTCGGCCAGCTGGTTCTGCACATCGATCTTGGCATTCTGCTGCGACAGCAGGCTGTTGGCCTGATAGGCCAGCATCAGGCCCAGCACCGACGCCAGACCGATCCCCACCGTGGCCGCCGTCTGCGGCGACAGGATGCGCCAGAGCAGCGCCCGCAGCGACGCGTCCCGCCGTGGGTCGTCCCTGGGCAGCGTCCGACGCCGGGTGAAAAAATAGTGCAGCACGGGAATCAGGCGGTGGTCCTGCTCGACGAGCTTGGCCTCCAGTTCCAGCATGCGCCGCTCGGTGTGCGGCGGCATCGACGAATTCTGCTCTCGCGCCATCGTAGGCTTCCCCCTTGCTTCTCTGCCCGGCAGTTGTGACAACCTTCAGCCCTTGCTGCCGGCCGGCTCCAGTTCGATCTCGCCCTCGAACAACGCCATGGCCGTAGCGGCCACATGGGTGGTGTCGAAGTACACATAGGCGCCAACCCCCATGGCGCCGACCACCGGCAGCCAGCGCGCCAGGCCCTTGCCCAGCAGGCGTTGGCTCAGCTTGACCCCGATGCGCCGGGTGATGGGTCCCAGCGTGCGCCAGGGCGCGCGCCGCACCAGGGCGCGCTGGCCCACACGCACCACCAGGTCACGCACGCCCTGCGCTGCCGTGTGCTGGAACAGGCAGTAGACCATGAGCTCCGGCGTCAGCGCGGCCTTCTTGCCGTACAGCGCCGCGATGTCCGCCACCAGCTGGCGCTGGATCTTCCACACCCCGATCATCTCCGGCAGCAGCGTCAGCCAGCCCAGCACACCCGGGGGCAACGCCAGCGCGCCGGCCGCCAGCGCCGCCTTGGCGGCCGCGGCATTGGCCTTGCTGCGCGCGGCCTCGGCCGGCGCCCGGCTCTTGCGCTCGGCAGAGGCCGGTATGTGACCGACAAAATCGAGGATCGCCTGGCCGATGGCCGACGCCACCGTCGCCGTCGGCGCTGCTGCTGAAGATGCTGCTTTCATCGGCTGGCCCTATAGATGACGTACCTGGCGCCGTCCTTGCGGTGGAAATAGATCGCGCGTTCGTCCGGCGTGAAGGTCGGCGCCTCCACCAGGCCGTCCAGCGCCGCCAGCCGCGCCGGCGGGCCGAAGGGCTCCGTGCTGCGCGCGCGCTGCGCCACGTAGATCGCCACACTGCCGCCCACCAGGCTCAGCCGTGCGCGGGTGAACAGCAGCGTCAGGCCGTCGGCCGAAATGCAGGGCGCGTACTCCAGTGCGTCGGTGTTCACGTGCTGCAGCAGGACCGCGCTGTCGCTGCGACGCACGAAGCCCTCGCCCTGCCGCTGCGCCACCACCAGATCCGCCGTCTCGGGGCCGCTGCGGCCGAAGCGGGCGTCGACGAAGTACAGGGTGTTGCCGTCCGGGCTGACGTCGACGTCGAAATTGACGTGGCGCGCCTCCTTGCGCGACAGGCCCGGCACCAGCGCCACGCCCGCCACCCGGCCGTGCGAGAACACACCGCGATGGATGGTGGACAGGCTGCTCTCGTAGCTGCGCAGCGAGACAAAGTACAGGTTGTTGCGCCGGTCCAGGGTCGGCACCCCTTCGAGCGCCGGCGTGTTGACGCCCGCGATTTCGCCTCGGTAGCGGAAGGTCAGGTCGTCCACCCGCTCGGCGTAGTGCAGATTGGTGTTGACCGCCGGGTCGTTGAGGTTGTTGAACAGCAGGTAGCGCCCATCGCGCGAGAGGAAAGGCTCCATGGCGTGGCCCTCATAACCGAGGATGGCCACGCGCTGCGGGTGGGCGTAGAGGCGCGACTCGGGCGCGCTGCGGTCCGGGCTGCTGGCGCAGGAGGTCAGGAACGCGAGCGCGACGAGGGCCAGGGCGTGGGAGATCTTGAACATGGCTGGCACGGAGTGGGTCAGTAGGGCGTGCCGTCCTTGTGCACGAACTGCCACCGGCCATCGACCAGCAAGGCCTTGAGGTCATCGTCGGGATAGCTCCCCTCGTCGCCCGGCGTCCGGTCGCCGACTTCGAGGTAGACCACCTCTTGCGCCGTCTCGTTGAGCAGGCGATGCCCGTTGCCGCTGCCGGCCTTGAAACCGGCGCACATGCCGGGCGCAAGGCGGGTCAGCCCTTCATCGGTGTGCAGCGTCGGCTGGCCCTGCAGGATGTAGATGAACTCGTCCTGCCGGGTGTGCGCATGCCGCAGCGACGAGGCGGCCCCCGGCGCCAGACGGGTGAGGTTGACGCCGAAGTTACCCAGGCCGAACAGGTCACCCAGCGGCTGCTTGACCCGGCCCGCCATGCGCGCGGCGAACGGCTCGGGGTAGTTGGAGGGTTTGAGCCGGGCGGGTGCATCAGCCGCCTGGATGGCCGTGGGATAGATACGTTCTGACATGGGGCCTCGCGGATGAGAACCAGCGCCGCCACTCAGGGCCGCCGCGCCGGCGGAAAATTGTCAGGCACATTCTGCTCCCGCAAGCGCCTTGGCCACGACGGCAGGCAATCTGCCGGGCGCCCTGATGCGCAACTGCTTGTTCACGTTGAAGCGACCGAACACCACCGTGATGTCGGCCACCGAGACGTCAAACTCCTTGGCCAGGAACCCGACCATGTGGTCCGTCGCCCTGCCCGCCACGGGCGCCTCGGTGACGCTGATCCTGAGTTGCTTGCCTTGCGGTTTGCCGATGGCATCCCTGTTGGCGCCGGGTGTGCCAAGGACGTTCAGCACCAGCGTCTCTCCGTCCCAGGCGCAAAACGAGGACATTTCAAGGCCACGGCCGGAGGGTCTCCTGGTGGTTGTTCGTGTTTTTTTCACATCGCTCCGGCGGGGGCTGCATACAGAATGTCCAACGCCCGCTCGATTGCACTTGAGGGGGAGTCCATATACGACCAGTTAAGACTCATCACGCCATCTATCATGGTGATAAATAGCCACGGCTGGCACGAAACCGCGCTGCGTCTTGAGCCTTTCTCGTTTCTTCTGCCTCATCAATCGACACCTTAGATGCCGCCGCGGCGAAACCAGCAGAGTCCACCCAGCGCTTGAACTCTGTTTCAGTTCGCTGGGCCACCTTCACGGCTCCGCTCCGTTTGAAGGACTTGCTACCAGCGATATGAATGTATCCTCCGAAGTCGCTTGGCGTGTAGTACTCGCCATACTTGACAAGTGCGACCTTCTCCTTGCGAAAGTACCCGTAGAAGTACCCAAACTCGAACAGCACGTTCGGATTCACAGTTTGTACCGCTTTCCCTCGCACAACCGACTCGGCGTCCGGAGAAAACACCAAGAGAGCACCTTGAACCTTCCCGCGAATTGCGTCGAGTTCTTCCAACAACGTTCGGCCAGGCGTAAACGCCTCCCACCAAGGGAGAAATTCGAGCTCGGTGCTTTGGAGAGCAGCTGCCAGCGCTTTGGCCTGCGACTTGGCCGCCGTCGCAGACCCTAGGAATATGAGTGTCTTGGACATTGCTCGCTGGGCATGAGTCTTAACGATATGGACCGCAAAAGTGCGGAATAACATCGCCGGATGTTCATCGCGTGCGCCTCCCCTGCTGTAGTCCCGTGCAAACCATATTGCAGCATTATTCATGGCGCCGTCCCGGTGGCAAGCAAGCGCATGAACGTGTCGCCCGCCGGCCACGAGCATGGCCAGGGCGCGCGGGGGAGCGCCTGCGCCCCGCTATCATCCCCCCATGCTTCCCGTTCTGGCCATCTGTGTTGGCGCCTGTGCCGGCGCCCTGTTACGCTGGCGGCTGGGCCTGTGGCTCAGCACGCCGGGCTCACTGCTGCCCTGGGGCACGCTGACGGCCAATCTGGTCGGTGGTTACCTGGTCGGCGTGGCGGTGGCGGTGTTCCAGGCCCTGCCGCAGCTGGACCCGGCCTGGCGCCTGCTGCTCATCACCGGCTTTCTGGGCGCGCTGACCACTTTCTCCAGCTTCTCGGCCGAGGTGGTGGCCATGCTGACGCAGGCGCGTTATGCACTGGCGCTGGGCACGGCGGCACTGCATCTGCTGGGCTCGCTGTTGCTGACCGTCGCCGGCATCAAGAGCGTGGAGCTGTTGCTGGCCTGGGCGCGCTGAGGCGGCGCGCCGTCAGGCCAGCCGGCTGGCCGAGGCCTCCAGCAGCGTGCGGATGTGCGGCTGCGCCGCCGCGCCGTGGGCCCGGTACAGGGCCAGCACCTGCTGGCATACAGACTGCCAGTGGGCAGCACCCCCAGCCAGTGCCCGCCCCAGGGCCTGGCCGTCGTCACCGGCGCAATACGCTTCATAGGCATGCAACAGACGCGGCGCCAGTTCGGCGCGCAGGCCCTCGAAGTTGGCGAACCAGAAATGCAGGCCGGCCGCGTCCTGGCGCTGCAGCAGCGTGGGCAGCGTCACCAGGCTGTCGGCCAGCAGGTCGCGCACGGCGCGCACATGGAGCTCGGTGCGGCGGTCGTTCAGCGCCTGGCGCATGGCGGGCCAGTCGGGGCCGAGCAGCGCGCCGGCCTGGGCCTCGCCCAGTTCGTGCAGCACCAGGGTCTCGGCCTGCTGCTGCACCATGCGCGTGACGGCCTGCTCGCCCTCTTGCGCATAACCATGGGCATCGAGCGCGCGCTTGTAGGCGCCGTCGGGGCGGCGCAGGGTCCAGGCCTCGTACTTTTCCCACAGCCAGCGCTGCAGCGCTTCGCGGCGCAGGTAGATGGTCTGGTCCTGCAGCGCGGCGGGCGGCGAGCTCAGGCCCCGCGCATACTCACGCCCGCTCACCCGCAGCAGCACACCGTCGCGCGGCTGCGCCGATTCGAGTGCGCCCAGAAAGAAGCTGGCGCGCCCCGGCGCGGTGTAGCCGGCGCCGTAGACCAGGCCCAGCGGCGCCAGTGCCGCGTTGGCGGCCTGCACGTCGAAGGGGTCGACCGCGCCGTCGGCCAGCGGCAGCGCGCGGAAGGCCTGCCCCTCCAGCCCGTCCCACAGGGCTTCACGCGCGCTGAGCCAGGCCCCAACGGCTTCGCGCGCCATGGGCTGCAGCGGCGCCAGGCCCAGCTCCCAGCGGTAGAACTCGCGCATCTGCAGCAGGTAGATGCACAACGTCATGTCGGCCGCGTGGGCAGCGTCAGCGATGTGGCAGTTGGTCTGTACGGCCTCGATGAGGGCGCGGTCGGGGGCATTCATGGGCTGGACTCCGGCGGCGGCGACCTTCTGCGCGGCTGCCAGGCGACGATGCGGGCCACGATGTCGGGCCAGGGCAGCTCGGTCAGGCTGTCGTGCGCTTGCTGAGCCTGGCTGATGAGGCGGTGCACGTCGGCTTTGTCCGCGCCCAGCGTCTCTTGCAGACCCTGCAGGCCGCCGCAGTGCAGGCGCATGACGGTGGCATGGGTCAGCGGCGCGCCGGGGTGCAGCTTCAGGGGAAAGGTGGCGCGCTCCAGGAACAGGCGCTCCAGCGTCTCGCAGTTCAGATGCGCCGGCGCGCTGCGGCAGGCCAGGGTTTCGCGCTCGGCCAGCGAGCGGCGCTGGACCAGCTCACATTCGGCGTGGCGCGCCAGCAGGGCGGCATGGAAGACGCAGGGCAAGGGGTTGGCCTGATCGCGTGTGCGCCGGTATTCGGCTTCATCGACCACGGCCTGTTCCCCTCTTATTCTTCGCCGGGCGGGCCGGGTTCGCGCACCTGGCACAGCAGGTCTTCGGCCATCAGCTCGTTGTCGGCGAAGATGACCTTGATCCGGTCGCGCGTGTTCGCGTCCAGGCCGGAGCGCAGGATCTTGGCCTGGGCCGAGGCCGGGGCAAAGGCGCCGTGCTCGGCCAGCTTTTCCAGGCCGGCGAAGGATTTGACGCGGTAGATGTAATACGGCACGGAGCTTTCCTTAGACGTAACGTTTGCTGGCGCGGCGGCGGCCCGGCAGCGACTTCTGGATGATGACGCCGCGCACGGCCGAGAGATCGGCCAGCGCGAGATCGGCGAAGGCCGGGTTCAGCGCGTGCAGCGTCCAGCCCCCCGCGTTCGCGGCCTTGCACAGCTGGCGGAAGATCCATTCGCCCTCGTGCTGGGCCAGCACGTAGCTGCCATCGCGCAGCGCGCCGTCGGGCTCGATGATGATGATTTCGCCCTCGTTGAACTCGGGCTCCATGCTGGTGCCCAGCACGCGCAGGGCAAAGGCCTCGCTGCCGCTGCAGGCGGTGTCTTCCATCATGGGAGTGGCCAGAGCGCTCATGCGGTCTCCCCCACCGGTTCCAGCAGCACATTGGTGTGGATCTGCGCCGCCGGCACGCCCGAGGCGCGCAGCTCGGCCCGCAGGGCGCTGACGAAGGCCTCGGGGCCGGCGAGGTAGAACTCGCACTCGATGTCGAACAGGTCGGCGCGCATGGCCGCGGCCAGCTGGGCGGCGCCGAAGGTGATGTCGGGCTCGGCCAGCAGCTCGTATTCGAACTGGTCCAGCGCCTCGCCCCAGGCGCGGCACTGGTTCTCCAGAAAGTGGCCGTCGGGTTTGGTGGCCAGCCAGAACAGCGAGAGCGAGGGCGCGGCGTCCAGCGCCAGCGCGTGCTCGATCAGGCTCTTGATGGGCGCAAACCCGGCGTCGCAGGCGGCAAACACCAGCGGGCGCTGGCTGTCGGCCAGCACGAACTCGCCCACCGGGCCCCAGACCGTGACCGCGTCGCCGGCTTTGATGCCGTCGGCAAACAGCTGGCGCGCAAAGGGGTCGAGCGCGTGGCGCTCGATAAAAAAATGCAGGTTGCGGTCGTCGCAGGGGCAGCTGGCCACCGGGTACAGGGCGTGCACGTCGCGGCCATCAGGACGGCTCACGCCCAGCGTGACCGACTGCCCGGCCAGGAAACGCAGGCGGTGGCTGCGCGGCGTCTGCAGGTGCAGCAGCCGCGTACCGGGCGCCAGCTGGGTGACGGCGCGCACGCTGGTGACGATCTGCTGCTGCGGGATGTCCTGCGGGCCGCCGGCCTCCAGCAGCTCCAGCGTGAGCTCGCTGCTGCCGGCCGTGTGCGCGCACATCAGGGTGTAGCCCTGGGCGCGCTCGGCTTCGGACATGGGGTAGTCGCAGGGTTGGGTGCGCACCACGTCGCCGGAGATGACCCGCACCTTGCACATGCCGCAGGTGCCGTTGCCGCAGCCGTAGTTGAGCTTGAGGCCGGCGCGCAGGCCGGCCTGCAGCAGGGTGTCGTGGCCCTCGACGGTGAATTCGTGGCCGCTGGGGCGCACCGTCACCTGTGCAGACATGACTTTGAGCATATCGTCCATCACCGTCAGCAGATCGGCCTGTTCGGTGGCCAGTGCCGCAGCCAGGCCTTCGTCGACGAAATCCTGCAGCTCGGCGAGCTCCAGGGGCGTGGCGCCCTTGGCCTGCAGCGCATGCAGGCGGTCCTGCAGGGCCACCACCAGCCCGTGGTAGCGCTGCAGGTGGCGGCGCACGTCGGCCAGTTCCTGGGTCTGGTTGAACAGGCGCGTGGCCAGCACCTCCTGGCTGGGCAGCAGGCGCTCGCGCAGGCGGCGGCCGAAGGCCTCGTCGCGGATGGTGGTCACGCGCTCCAGGATGCCCGTGTCCTCCAGCTGGGTGGCCGGGTACAGGCGCAGCAGTTCGTCGGTGGAGACCAGGCCTTCGGTGAGCACCAGCGAGCCGTCGCGGACCTGCTGCTGCAACACCCCGCGCGAGACCCCCACCAGTTGGGCGGCGCGCCAGACGGTAAGCCAGTGTGTCATGCGGTGACCTCCTCTTGCGGCGCCGTGAGGCGTTCGTCCATCACGTGATCGAGGTAACGCGCACGGTACAGCAGGCGCGGCTGGCGCGGGTCGTCCGTGAAGCCGCTGCGCTCATGCGGCACGTTGTTGGCCACGATGCCCATGCCCGGGCGCAGCAGCAGGCGAAACACCCAGGGCGGGTCGCCGGCCAGCAGCTGCTCGATGGCGGCCACGGCGGCGCGCGTGGCGGGCTCGTCCTTCCATTCGATGCTGCGGGTGCGCGCGGTGTAGCGCATCTGCAGCCCGCCGTCGTGCCGCAGATAAAAGACGGGACCGCTTTGCGCCGGCCGCGCCACGCCCTGCTCGTCGGCGCGCGCGGGGATGGTCATGGCGTCAGGGGCCATGAGGGCGCGCACCCACTCGGGGTTGGCTTCGCGCAGCGCCAGGTAGACCATCTCGTGGTCCACCAGGCGGCTGACGCCGCCCTCGCCGGCGTTGCGCACGCAGTGCACGATCATGCCTTCGATGCGTCGGGCCTGCGGGTGGTAATAACCGTCGGTGTGCCACTTGATCGGCTTGTCGGTGTAGGGGATGAACTCGCCTTTCGGGCCGCCCTCCTCCTGCGGCGCGACCGCGATGGAGGAGATGCCGTCCTCGTCGGCCAGCCAGTTGGCGTCGAGCCGGTGCAGGCCCAGCTGCGCGCCCAGCAGGCGCGGCAGCTCCTTGTCTTCCACCGTCACCGGGCTGCGGTAGACGGCCATGTTGGTGCGTGCACACAGCGCCAGGATGGCCCGGCGCTCGGCGGCCGTCAGGGCGCGCGGATCGGCCACGTCGACGATGAGCTCCTCGGCGCGCCGGGGATGCGACGCCAGCTTGGCGGCGCGCCAGCGCGCGTAGAGCGCGGGCTGGTCCAGATCGAAGGGGCTCGGTGCACGCATGTTCAGTCTCCGCTTATGCCGGCGCGGCGCTTGGGGCGTGGCTCGGTCGACAGCACGCCGTCCATGCCGCGCTTGACCATCTCCAGCGCCTCGGGCACCTCGTAGGCCATCACCTGGTCCTTGACCCAATGCCGGTCCTTCTCGGGCAGCACGGCCTCCAGCCGGCTGCCGAGGTAACGCACAAAGGCGAAGTCCGGCCCCTCTGGCCCGTGGCCGAACTCGGCGTAGGCCTCGGTCGCCTCGTTGTACTGGTCGATGAACTGGTTGCGCCAGCGCTCCTGGCCGGTGGGCGGCTCGCCCAGCCACTCCTGCTCGCTCTCCTCCAGGATCTCGGCCACACGCACGACCAGGGCACTGGTGAACCCGGCGCGCTGCTCGCCCGACATGCGCGCGAACGCCATGCGGTCGACCACCTGGCAGAGGAAGACCAGCACCTCACGCATGAAGGCGAAGTACTGCGGCCCGACGTCGATGTCGAACTTCGCATCCCGCATCTGCTTGACCATGTTCTGCGTGACGCGCCAGGTGATGAAAGCCACCGCGCTGGCGTTCTCCTGCGGCGTCTTCGGCCGCCCCTCGTTGAACCACTGGTTCTTGATGCGCAGTGCCATGATGGTCTCTCGTTCTCTTCAGTGGGCCCGTCGCGCAAGAGCCGAGAAGCCCCGCACGAGATGACCCAGGCGGGAAACGCCGTGGAACGGGCTTCGCCCGGCCACTGGCGTTGTCCCCCCTTGGGGGGAAGGCGGCGAAGCCGACACAGGGGGGTTCACTTCAATACCCGCCCTTGCCCAAGGGCTGCGGCAGCCCGGCCACCTTGGCCGCCTGCTTGGCCGGGCCCAGCGGAAACAGGTCGTACAGGTACTTGCTGTCCACATCCCCGTCGCGGTTCTCGTTGAAACCCTTGAGCATGTTGCGGAAATTCGGCGTGTGGCCGTTTTCCCTGTACTCGTCGCGCATGTAGTTGATGACTTCCCAGTGGGCGTCGGTCAGCTTGATGCCTTCGGCTGCGGCAATCACCTGCACCGCCTCCTCGCTGTAGTCGGGTTCGAGCAGGTAGCCCTCGTTGTCGGTCTCGAGTTCGGTGCCGTTCACGCTGTATGCCATTGCCTATGTCTCCTTTTGTCGTTGGTTGCACGGAAATCTATTCGCCCACCGCCGCGGCCGACTTGTGCGGCACGAACACGCCGCAGCCCAGCAGGCGGTACGGGCCCAGGCCCTGCTCCTGCACACGCAGCGAGTCCGCAGCGCTCAGCGCATGCAGCATCAGGCTGAAGGTGGTCAGGCTGCGCCCGCCCAGGGGGCGCTCGCCGCGTTTGCCGCAGACGGTCTGCGTGCGCACGCCCAGCGCCTGCAACTCGCCGGCCACGGTCTGCATGAAGGCCGCCTCGTCCGCGCCTTCGGCGGCGACGGCGTAGGCGTAGAGCGTGGCGTGCGGCAGCAGCTCGCGCTCGTGCGGCTCGCCCAGCTGCAGGGGGTGTCCGTCCACCGCCAGGGTGCGGCCCATCAGGCCACGGGCCGCCGCCACGCGCTCGCGCGGCAGGCGCAGCAGCAGCCGGGTGCGCGCCGACAGCAGGCACACGGGGCCGGGTGTGGAGCCCTGCACCAGCTTGAGCGGGTGGATGCCGGTGCGCGCCTCCTGCGCCAGCCAGGGCAACTCCTGTTGCAGCGCAGCATGCAGCGCCTGGGTGTAGTCGCGCGGCACGCTGCGACCCGTCAGCGGGAAGACCAGGTCGACGACGCTGGCCGGGGACAGGTCGGCCTCGAAGCTCATGGTGTCTCCGTCTCGCGCGCCTGTTTGCCGGCCCAGTCCAGCAGGGCGCGGCCCCAGGCCTCGGCCGTGGCGGGGTCGATGTCGAAGATGGTGAAGCGGGATTTCTCGCGGATGCGCGTGCGCAGGAAGCTCATGCCGCCGGTGTCGAAGTCCACCTGCTGCAGCTCGATTTCCTGTCCGCCTAGCGGCACCCGGAGTTTTTCCAGCGGGGTGATCTGGGTCATGTCTCCGTCTTGTTTCTGGCCGCCGTCGGGCGCGCGGCCGTGTTCGATGCTATTGACGCAATTCCGGGCCGGCCAGTCTATAACCGGGACGGGTGGCGCCATATAGCCCATTTGGGTAGTCCCGCCTACTCAACGAGGGGGATAGCAAAGACGGTACCCCCACCCCTACGATGCAGCCGTGAGATCAGAAAAAGGGCCTATCCCGGAGCCCGGCAAGTGTCAGTAGTGCATGACCGCCGTCGTCAAACACGGCACCTAGGAGACAAGACATGGCTAAGAAGATGCATCCCACCCCGATGCTCGACGAGCTCGAGAGCGGCCCGTGGCCCAGTTTCGTGACCGGCCTCAAGCGCCTGGCCAAGGACAAGGACTACATGGTTGACCTCATGGGTCAGCTGGAGACGTCCTACCAGACCCGCAAGGGCTACTGGAAGGGCGGCACGGTCGGCGTGTTCGGCTACGGCGGCGGCGTGATCCCGCGCTTCACCGAGCTCAAAGACGCCGACGGCAAACCGCAGTTCCCCGACGCCGCCGAGTTCCACACCCTGCGCGTGCAGCCGCCCCCGGGCATGCACTACAACACCGACATCCTGCGCAAGTTCTGCGACATCTGGGAGAAGCATGGCTCCGGCCTGATCGCCTTCCACGGCCAGTCGGGCGACATCATGTTCCAGGGCGCCAAGACCGACAAGGTGCAGGACGCCTTCGACGAGATCAACGAACTGGGCTTCGACCTGGGCGGCGCCGGCCCGGCCGTGCGCACCTCCATGTCCTGCGTGGGCGCCGCGCGCTGCGAGCAGTCCTGCTACGACGAGGCCAAGGCCCACCGCGAGGTGCTCAACACCTTCACCGACGACATCCACCGTCCGGCCCTGCCCTACAAGTTCAAGTTCAAGTTCTCGGGCTGCGCGAACGACTGCATGAACTCGATCCAGCGCTCGGACATGGCCATCATCGGCACCTGGCGCGACAACATGCGCACCGACGAGGCGCTGGCGCGCAAGTGGTTCGCCAAGCACGGCATGAACGAGCTGGTCAACGACGTGATCAACCGCTGCCCGACCAAGACCATCATGCTCAAGGAAGTCAAGGACGTCGCCAAGGGCGACAAGATTTCCAGCGTGAAGATCAACGACACCCAGTGCCTGGAGATCGACAACAGCAACTGCGTGCGCTGCATGCACTGCGTCAACGTCATGACCGGCGCGCTGGCCCACGGCACCGACACCGGCGCCACCATCCTGGTGGGCGGCAAGCGCACGCTGAAGATCGGCGACCTGATGGGTACCGTGGTGGTGCCCTTCATGCCGCTCAAGACCGACGCGGACTACAAGGCGCTGGTCGATCTGGGCAAGCGCATCATCGACTTCTTCGCCGAGAACGCGCTGGAGCACGAGCGCACCGGCGAGATGATCGAGCGCATCGGCCTGGTCAACTTCCTCGAAGGCGTCGAGCTGGAGGTGGACCCGAACATGGTGTCCACACCGCGCACCAACCCCTACGTGCGCACCGACGGCTGGGACGAGGACGCCGCCAAGTACATGGCGCGCAAGCAGGCGGCAGGCTGAGCCCGGCGAACGCTGCATCCCTCATCCTCCACACAACGATCACGGGAAGACAAACACATGGCTCAAATGCGTACCCCCATCGAGAGCGGCGTGCCGGACAACAAGCAGTACCTGCACCCCACGCTGCTGAAGAACTACGGCAACTGGAAATACCACGACCGGCCGCGCCCGGGCGTGCTGCACCACGTCTCGCACAGCGGTGACGAGGTCTGGAGCGTGCGTGCCGGCACCCAGCGGCAGATGGATGTCTACACCATCCGCAAGCTCTGCGACATCGCCGACACCTATGCCGAAGGGCATGTGCGGTTCACGATCCGCTCCAACATCGAGTTCATGGTCAGCGACCCGAACAAGGTGGCGCCGCTGATCAGCGCGCTGGAGGAAAGCGGTTTCCCCGTGGGCGGCACCGGCAACTCGGTCTCCATGATCTCCCACACCCAGGGCTGGCTGCACTGCGACATCCCGGGCACCGACGCCTCGGGCGCCGTCAAGGCCCTGATGGACGAGCTCTACGACGAGTTCCGCCGTGAGGAGATGCCCAACCGCGTGCACATGTCCACCAGCTGCTGCGAGATCAACTGCGGCGGCCAGGCCGACATCGCCATCATCGTGCAGCACACCAAGCCGCCCAAGATCAACCACGACCTGGTGGCCAACGCCTGCGAGCGCCCGGCCGTGGTGGCCCGCTGCCCGGTGGCCGCCATCCGCCCGGCCCTGGTCAACGGCAAGCCCTCGCTGGAAGTCGACGAGAAGAAATGTATCTGCTGCGGCGCCTGCTACCCACCCTGCCCGCCCATGCAGATCAACGACCCGGAGCATTCCAAGCTGGCCATCTGGGTCGGCGGGAAGAACTCCAACGCGCGCGGCAAGCCCACCTTCATGAAGATGGTGGCCTCGGGTCTGCCCAACAACCCGCCGCGCTGGCCCGAAGTTTCGGCCATGGTGAAGAAGATTCTCTACACCTACAAGGAAGACGCCCGCCCCTGGGAGCGCCTGTCGGACTGGATCGAGCGCATCGGCTGGCCGCGTTTCTTCGAGAAGTGCGACCTGCCCTTCACCAAGTACCTGATCGACGACTGGCGCGGTTCGCGCGCCAACCTCAACGCGTCGACCCACATCCGCTTCTGAGCGCCACAGACTAACGACAACGATATGAAATTCGGATTACTCGTCAGCGAAGGGCCTTACACCCATCAGGCCTCCGACAGCGCCTACCAGTTCGTCGTGGCGGCCCTGGCCAAGGGCCATGAAGTCCAGCGCGTCTTCTTCTATCACGATGGCGTGAACAACGCCACGCGACTGACGGAGCCGCCGCAGGACGACCGCCACATCGTCAACCGCTGGTCCGAGCTGGCCGCCAAGCACAAGGTCGATCTCGTGGTCTGCGTGGCCGCGGCCCTGCGCCGCGGCATCAAGGAAGAGGTGCTGGCCCCGGGCTTTCGCATCTCGGGCCTGGGCCAGCTGGTGGACAGCGGCATCAAGGCCGACCGCCTTGTGACCTTCGGCGACTGAGAGGAAAAGAATGAAGAAATTCATGTTCGTCAACCGCAAGGCACCCTACGGCACGATCTACGCGCTGGAGAGCCTGGAGGTGGTGCTGATCACCGCGACCTTCGACCAGGACGTGAGCCTGGTCTTCATGGACGACGGCGTCTACGAGCTGGTCAAGGGCCAGCAGACCAAGGAGATCGGCATCAAGAACTTCTCGCCCAGCTACCGCGCGCTCGAAGGCTACGACGTGGAGAAACTCTACGTCGACGCCGACTCGCTGAAGGCACGCGGCCTGACCGAGAAGGACCTGCTGGTGCCGGTGGAAGTGCTGGAGACGGCGCAGATGGCCGAGCTGATGGCGCAACAGGACGTGGTCCTGAGTTTCTGAGGAGTACCACCCCATGCTGCACATCGTCAACAAATCCCCCTACCAGGCCCGCTCGCTGGAGAGCTGCCTGCGCATGGCCCTGCCCGGCCATGCCGTGCTGCTGATCGAGGACGGCATCTATGCCGCCACCGCCGGCAGCAACGTGGAGGCCCGCGTGCGCGAGGCCGCCGGCAAGGTCAAGTTCTACGCCCTCAAGCCCGACATGGAAGCCCGCGGCGTCGCCGCCCGCGCCCTGGACGGCGTGACGCTGGTGGACTACGGCGGTTTCGTCGACCTGGTGGCCGAGCACGGCACCCCGAATTCCTGGCTCTGAGCGCCAGACCATAAAACTTATTTGACAACCTGAGGAGAGCAAGATGGGCATCGAAGTCAACGGCAGCACCTACGAGACCGACGAGGAAGGCTACCTGATCAACCTGGCCGACTGGAACAAGGACATCGCCGAGTACATCGCGGCCGAAGAGAAGGTTCCGCTGACCGACAACCACTGGGAAGTGATCAACTTCCTGCGTGACTACTACAACGAGTACCAGATCGCTCCGGCCGTGCGCGTGCTGACCAAGGCCATCGGCAAGCAGTTTGGCGAGGAAAAGGGCAACAGCAAGTACCTGTACGACCTGTTCCCCTACGGCCCCGCCAAGCAGGCCTGCAAGATCGCCGGTCTGCCCAAGCCCACGGGCTGCGTCTAAGACACACGGTTCTTTCGGCTGCGTGCAGCAGTCTGGCGTCGGCAGGCCCGTCCTGCTGATGCTGGCTGGCTGCACCCTGAAAGAAAGCTCGACGGTCTGACTGATTGAACCAAGGCTAACGTGCGATGAGTGCTCTCTCCCTCTTCTACGCTGCGCTGTTTTACTTTGCCACCGCGGTCCTGGTGCTGGGCCTGGCGCGCAAGATCCGGCAGTACGCCCGCACGCCGGCGCCGCTGAAGATCGCCCTCACCCCCGCCCCCGTCACCCCGGCCGGTGTGCCCTGGCGCCTGGCGCGCGAGGTGGTGTTCTTCGAAAGCCTGTTTCGCTCCAGCAAATGGACCTGGATCTTCGGCTGGCTCTTCCATGCCGCCTTGCTGCTGGTGCTGCTGCGCCACGTGCGCTATTTCCAGGAACCGGTCTGGACCGTCATCACCCTGATCCAGCCCTTCGGCACCTACGCCGGCTTCGCCATGGTGGCGGGCCTGGGCGGCCTGTGGGCGCGCCGCTTCCTGGTGGACCGCGTGCGCTACATCTCCACTCCGTCGGACCACCTGATGCTGGCGCTGCTCATCGCCATCGGCCTCACCGGTCTGGCCATGCGTTTCGTGCGCCACACCGACATCGTGGCCGTCAAGGCCTACATGCTGGGCCTGACGCGCTTCGACATCCAGCCGCTGCCTACGGAACCGGTGCTGCTCGTGCACCTGGGCCTGGTAGCGCTGCTGATGATCATCTTCCCCATCAGCAAGCTGCTGCACGCCCCGGGCCTGTTCTTCAGCCCGACGCGCAACATGGCCGACAACCCGCGTGAGGCGCGCCACCAGGCCGCCTGGGCCGCCGCCCTCGACAAGTAAACCGCGAACGGAGCCCCCCCGCACCATGGCCACCGCCGCCTTCGACACCCCGAAGCTCAAGGAATACCCGGTCATCCCGCTGATCCAGGTGGGCGCGACCTCGCACCTCAAGCCCTTTGTCGCCAACGAGGCGATCCAGAAAAACCTGGGCTTCCCCGGCGAGCTGGTGGAGGACTGGCAGGCCAAGGCCATCGCCAAGATGGGCGAGCTGCTGGGCAAATACCGCTCGCTGCAGGTCTATATGGACGCCTGCGTGCATTGCGGCGCCTGCTCCGACAAGTGCCACTACTTCCTCGGCACGCAAGACCCCAAGAACATGCCGGTGGCGCGCCAGGACCTGCTGCGCCAGGTCTACCGCCGCTACTTCACCTTCGCCGGCAAGTATTTCCCCTGGCTCGTCGGCGCCAAGGACCTGACCAAGGACGTGCTGGACGAGTGGTACAGCTACTACTACCAGTGCTCGGAATGCCGCCGTTGCTCGGTGTTCTGCCCCTACGGCATCGACACCGCCGAAGTCACCATGGCCGCGCGCGAGATCATGGACTCGATCGGCATGGGCCAGAAGTACGCCAACGAGATCATCGGCAAGGTACACCGCATCGGCAACAACCTGGGCATCCCCGGCCCGGCGCTGGCCGACACCCTGGAAGGCCTGGAAGAGGACACCAAGGACGAGACCGGCGTGGACGTGCGTTTCCCGCTGGACGTCAAGGGCGCCGAGGTGCTGCTGGTCACTCCCTCGGCCGACTTCTTCTCCGAGCCGCACGTGGACAGCCTGATCGGCTACGCCAAGGTCTTCCACGCCGCGGGCGTGAGCTGGACGCTGTCGTCCAAGGCCAGCGAGGCCGGCAACTTCGGCATGTTCATCGGCAACTACGAGCAGCTGCACAAGATCGCGCTGCGCATCCGCGAGGCTGCCCTGGAGCTGGGCGTCAAGCGCATCGTGGTCGGCGAGTGCGGCCATGCCTGGCGCGTGGCGTACAGCTTCTGGAACACGCTGGTGGGCATCGGCGCGGGCGGCAAGGACCCTTACGCCATCGAACTGCAGAACCAGCTGGACCACCGCTACAAGCAGCCCATGCACATCTGCGAGTTCACGCACGACCTGATCCAGCGCGGCGCGCTCACGTTCGACAAGGAAAAGAACGACAAGCGCATCATCACCTTCCATGACTCGTGCAACGTGGCGCGGGCCTCGCGCATGGGCGACTTCGCCGGTGGTCAGTTCGTCATCCCGCGCGACATCATCAAGGCCGTGGCCAACAACTTCCACGACATGGCCCCGGAAACCATCTTCGAATCCACCTTCTGCTGCGGCGGCGGCGGCGGCCTGCTGACCGACGACCTGCTGGAGCTGCGCGTCAAGGGCGCCCTGCCCCGCATGGAGGCGCTCAAGAACGTGGTGGACGAGCACAACGTGAACTTCATGGCCACCATCTGCGCCATCTGCAAGGCCCAGTTCACCAAGGTACTGCCGCAGTACGGCTTCGACATGGGCATGGTGGGCGGCGTCCACCAGCTCGTGAGCACGGCCATCCGCCTCGGCGACAAGTAAACGATCACGATAAACGCGCAACGCACGATTACAGGAGACAAGACATGTCAGCCAACCCCGAATCCGTCAGCGTCAAACCCCTCAACTTCCGGCGCTTCAAGGACGGCGACAACACCCCGCGTCCCTGGCAGCAGCAGATCTTCAACGCGGACCATTCGCACAAGTGCCCCACCTACATCCAGAGCACGCCGCCCTGCCAGGGCAGCTGCCCCGCGGGTGAGGACATCCGCGGCTACCTGAACATCGTGCGCGGCATCGAGAAGCCGCCGGCCGGTGTGAAGTGGCAGGAATACGCCTTCCGCCGCCTGACCGAAGCCAACCCCTTCCCCTCCGTCATGGGCCGCGTCTGCCCGGCGCCCTGCGAATCGGGCTGCAATCGCAACCAGGTGGAAGACTTCGTCGGCATCAACTCGGTCGAGCACTTCCTCGGCGAGTACGCCATCGCCAACAATCTGGCCTTCAACAAGCCGCAGACCTCCAGCGGCAAGAAAGTCGCGGTCATCGGCGGCGGCCCGGCCGGCCTGTCGGCGGCCTACCAGCTCGCCCTCAAGGGCCACGCGGTCACCATCTTCGACGAGCGCGAAGAGCTCGGCGGCATGATGCGCTACGGCATCCCGGGTTTCCGCACGCCGCGCCAGGTGCTGGACGCCGAGATCCAGCGCATCCTGGACCTGGGTGTGCAGACGCGCATGAAAACGCGCATCGGCACCGACGTCACGATGGAGCAGATCCGCAAGGACTTTGATGCCGTGTTCCTGGGCCTGGGCGCGCAGTCCGGCCGCGGCCTGCCGGTCGACGGCGCGGACGCCCCCAACTGCGTGACGGCCACCTCCTTCCTCAAGGCCTTCAACGACGGCCGCCTGCGCCATGTGGGCAAGCGCGTGGTGGTGGTCGGCGGTGGTGACACCTCCATCGACGTGGCCACCGTGGCGCGCCGCCTGGGCCACATCGACAAGATCAACCCCAGCGACCGTCCCGAGCACGCCATTGCCGGCCACGTGGCGCACGACGTCGCCTCGGTCTCGGCCAAGCAGGGCGCCGACGTGACGCTGACCTCCATCTTCTCGGTGGACAAGATGCAGGCCTCCAAACACGAGATCGAGCACGCCCTGTCCGAAGGCATCGCCATCCGCGGCGGCTACGCGCCGGTGGGCGTGGTGCGCGGCGCCGACGGCCGCGCCACCGCGCTGCGTGTGATCAAGTGCGAGGCCAAGATCGCCGGCGGCAAGCTGGAGATCAAGAACATCCCCGGCACCGAGGAAGACCTGCCGGCCGACCTGATCGTCTCGGCCATCGGCCAGGCGGTGGACTTCACCGGTCTGGAAGTGTTCAACAACGGCAAGGGCGCCGTGCCGGCCGACAAGAACTACCAGGTGCAGGGCCATGAGGGCGTGTTCGCCGGCGGCGACGTGATCCGCCCGCACCTGCTGACCACGGCCATCGGCCACGGCGCCATTGCCGCCGACGGCATCGACCGCTTCCTGATGGGCGAGGCGCAGGACAAGCGGCCCAAGATCGACGTGCACGCCTTCGACCTCAAGCGCAAGATGGTCGAGAAGGGCCTGACGCTGAGCGAGGTGCACGAGCCCATTCGCGGCACCGACACCAGCAACGTGGCCATCCACAACTTCGACAACCGCTCCGACCGCTACGTCATCTCCAGCAAGGAGCTGTTCCTCGGCCACTTCCCCTACACCGCACGCAACAAGCGCACCATCACCAACCTCACGGCCGAGGAGGCGCTGGACAACTTCGACGAGCGCCTGCAGGCCCTGGTGGAAGCCCAGGCCCAGGCCGAGGCCAAGCGCTGCATGAGCTGCGGCCAATGCTTCGAGTGCGACAACTGCGTGGTCTATTGCCCGCAGACCGCCGTGTTCAAGGTGAAGAAGAACCAGGCCACCACCGGCCGCTACGTGGACACCGACTACAACAAGTGCATCGGCTGCCACATCTGCCACGACGTCTGCCCCACGGGCTACATCCAGATGGGCCTGGGAGAGTGATCCGTATGCGCCTGCGCGATCTGTTCCTCTTGTTCGCCCTGCTGGCCGGTGCATCCGCACAGGCGGCCGACGAGCCGGCCAAGACCGGCCGTGTGCCCAAGCCGGTCATCGAGTCCGCGCGCAGCGGCCAGTGCGTGGAGCCGGCGGCCGACATGCGGCGCAACCACATGGAATACCTCAAGCACCAGCGTGACGACACCATGCGCGGTGGCGTCCGCGGTGCCAAGTACAGCCTGAAGGCCTGCATCGAGTGCCACGCCAGCCCGGCCACCAACAGCGTCACCGCCGCGCCGACCAACTTCTGCATCAGCTGCCACAGCTATGCGGCCGTCAAGGTCGACTGCTTCGAATGCCACGCCACGCAGCCAGGCAAGGCCACGTCCTCCTTCCACCCGCTGGTCCATCCCAGCGGCGCGCATGCCGAGCTGAGCCGGCAGCTGCGCCAGCTCACGACCACCAGCCCCAAGCAACCCTGAAAACGGCCGCCATGAAACCGGAGACCTCCACCCCCTGCTCCTGCGGATCCGGCTCCTCCTGCAAGGACGAGCCGAAGAACGAGCGCCGCGGCTTCCTGGGCGTGGCCGCCGCCGGCCTGGCCGGCATCCTGCTGGCACCCGGCGTGCGCCTGATCGAGGTCGCCCAGGCCGCCACGCCCGCCGGAGCCCCGGCCGGCGCCAGCGCCAAGGTGCGCTGGGGCATGCTGGTCGACACCAGCAAGTGCACACCCGGCTGCAACGCCTGCGTCACCGCCTGCCAGAGCGAGAACGGCCTGCCCACGAAACCGGGCCCGACCGATGCGCAGTGGATCCGCAAGATCGAGATCAAGGAAATCAAGACCGGCAAGGCGCACTCGCTGCCCGTGATGTGCCAGCACTGCGCCGAGCCGCCCTGCGTGGACGTCTGCCCCACCGGCGCCTCCTTCAAGCGCGCCGACGGCATCGTGCTGGTGGACAAGCACATCTGCATCGGCTGCCGCTATTGCGTGATGGCCTGCCCCTACAAGGCGCGCTCCTTCATCCACGAGCCGCAAACCAACCAGAAACCCGACGTGCCGCGCGGCATGGGCACGGTCGAAGGCTGCACGCTGTGCGTGCACAAGGTGGACAAGGGCGAGAACCCGGCCTGCATGACGGCCTGCGCCGCCGCCGGCTACAACGCCATCGTCTTCGGCGACCTCAACGACCCGAACAGCGAGATCTCCAAGCGCGTGGCCCAATACAGCACCCGCCAGCTGCGCGAGGACCTCAAGCTCGACCCGGGCGTGCGCTACATGGGGCTGTAAACAATGAAAATCGCACTCCGTCAACTCGAAGGCCGCAGCGCCGGCTACTACGCCCTGGTGGCCGTGCTGGCCCTGGTCAGCACCGTCGGCCTGCTGGCCGCCTGGTACATGGAGCACCACGGCCACCACGTCACCGGCATGAACAACCAGATCGTCTGGGGCATCCCGCACGTGTTTGCCGTGTTCCTGGTGGTGGCCGCCTCGGGCGCGCTCAACGTCGCCTCGGTGGCCTCGGTGTTCGGCAAGACGGCCTACAAGCCGCTGGCCCCGCTCTCGGCCCTGCTGGCCATCGCCCTGCTGGCCGGCGGCCTGGCCGTACTGATGCTCGATCTGGGCCGGCCCGACCGCCTGATCGTGGCCATGACGCACTACAACTTCAAGTCCATCTTCGCCTGGAACGTGGTGCTCTACTCCGGCTTCATGGGCCTGGTGGTGGCGTATCTGTGGACCATGATGGAGCGGCGCATGAACGTGTACTCCACGTACGCGGGCCTGGCCGCTTTTGTGTGGCGCCTGCTGCTCACCACCGGTACCGGCTCCATCTTCGGTTTTCTGGTGGGCCGCCAGGCCTTCGGCTCGGCGCTGCTGGGGCCGATGTTCATCGTCTACTCGCTGTCCTACGGCCTGGCCATCTTCCTGCTGGTGCTGCTGGCCGTGAGCCGCTGGACGGAGCGCCCGCTGGACGCCGCCATGCAGGCCCGCCTCACCCGTTTGCTGGCCGTCTTCGTCGCCTGCGCCGCCTACTTCGTGCTGGTCTACCACCTGACCAACCTCTACTTCGCCAAGCAGCACGGGCTGGAGCGTTTCCTGCTGGTCGACGGCGGCCTGTACCCGCAGCTGTTCTGGCTGGGCCAGCTCGGCCTGGGCAGCCTGCTGCCGCTGGCCCTGCTGCTGGCACCGCAAACCCGCGCCTCGCGTGGCGCGCTGGTGCTGGCCGCGCTGCTGGTCATCGGCGGCGGGCTGGCCCAGATGTACGTCACCATCATCGGCAGCCAGGCCTACCCGCTGCAGATCTTCCCCGGCTACGAGGTGAGCAGCAGCTTCGCCGACGGCGTGGTCAACCACTACACGCCCAGCCTGCCCGAGTGGCTGCTGGGCATCGGCGGCATGGGCATCGTCGGCATCATGGTGGTGCTGGCGCTCAAGTGGCTGGCCTTCCTGCCGCAGCGGCTGGACGAATTCCCGTCCGACTCGGTCGGCGCGGCCCACTGAGATCCACATCATGAACCGCCTGCTCGTCTCGGCTGCGCACAAGTCGTCGGGCAAGACCACGGTCACGCTGGGCCTGTGCGCCGCTTTGAGCGCGCAGGGCCAGCGCGTGCAGCCCTTCAAGAAGGGGCCCGACTACATCGACCCCATGTGGCTGGCGCAGGCCAGCGGCCGGCCCTGCTACAACCTCGACCCCTACCTGATGACGGCGGCGCAGATCCGCGCCCTGTTCGGGCAGCACGCCCAGCACGCCGACATCAACATCGTCGAAGGCAACAAGGGCCTGTACGACGGCCTGGCCCTGGACGGCAGCAACAGCAACGCGGCCCTGGCCCATATGCTGGAGCTGCCGGTGTTGCTGGTGCTCGACGCGCGCGGCATGACCCGCGGCATCGCCCCGCTGATCCTGGGTTACCAGGCCTTCGACAAGAACCTGCGCATCGCCGGCGTCATCCTGAATCGCCTGGGCGGCAGCCGGCACGAAGCCAAGCTGCGCGCCGTGATCGAGCACTACACCGACGTGCCGGTGCTCGGCGCCATCGCCGAGGACGAGGCGCTGGCCGTGACCGAACGGCACCTCGGCCTCATGCCCAGCAACGAACATGCGCAGGCCGAGTTACAGGTGCGGCGCATCGGCGAGCGCATCGCCGCCCAGGTGGACCTGCAGGCCGTGCGCGCACTGGCGACCAGCGCCCCGCGCTTCACGCCCGAGCCGGCGAGCGCGCCGGTGCCGGCGGTGCCCGCCGCGCAGCGTGTGCGCATCGCCATCGCACGCGACCAGGCCTTCGGCTTTTATTACCCCGATGACCTGCAGGCCCTGGAAGCGGCCGGCGCCGAGCTGCTGCCCGTCGACACCCTGCGCGACGCCGCCCTGCCCGCCAACATCGACGGCCTTTTCATCGGCGGTGGTTTTCCCGAACTCTTCCTGCCCGAACTGCAGGCCAACGCCGCGCTGCGCGCGCAGATCGCCGACGCCATCGAGGCCGGCCTGCCGGTTTATGCCGAATGCGGCGGCCTGATGTACCTGGCGCGCTCCATCAGCTGGCAGGGCCAGACGGGCCGCATGGTGGGGGCCATCCCGGGCGACGTGGTCATGCACAAGAAACCCGTGGGTCGCGGCTACGTGAGCCTGGCCGCCAGCGCCGCCATGCCCTGGCCAGGCCTGCAGGGCCAGCCCGTACGCGGCCACGAATTCCATTACTCGGCCCTCGACGGCCTGCCCGCGGACCAGCCCTATGCCTGGGGCGTGACGCGGGGCTACGGCATCGACGGCCGCGTGGACGGCGTCGTCCACCGCAACGTGCTGGCCGGCTACGCCCATCTGCGCAGCCTGGGCCCCGAGGGCTGGGCGCCGGCCTTTGTCGATTTCGTGCGCCGCTGCCGCAACACCGCCGCCGCGACGGCCACCCCCCACAAGAAGGAAACCGCAGGAGCCGCATCATGACCGAAGCCCCGCCGCGCCCCGAACTGAAAGACGCCTTCACCCGCGTGCTGCTCGTCCAGGGCCGGCCCGTGCTGACCGACTCCGAGGGTTATCTGCGCGACCTCAGCGACTGGTCGGAAGACTTCGTGCGCGCCCTGGCCCAGCAGGAGGGACTGACACTGACCGACGAGCACTGGCAAATCATCCGCTACCTGCGCGAGTTCTACGCCGAGCACGGCGTGCAGGCCCAGGTGCGCGCCATGATCAAGCACTTCACCGAACGCTGGGGTCCCGAGCGCGGCAACAACCATTACCTGCACGAGCTGTTCCCGCGCGGCGGGCCGCAAAAGCAGGGCAACCGCCTGGCCGGCCTGTTGCGCACCAAGGGCGAACACTGACAAGAGACTGAAGAGGAGCAAGACCATGTTCACAATCACCAGCGCCGCGGCGCAACAGATCGCACAGGCCGCGCAGGACGCCGGGGCCCAGGACGCCGTGCTGCGCGTGGCCGCCCGCCGCGAGGCCGACGGCTCCATCGGTTACGGCATGGGTTTCGACGACGTCGAAGACGGCGACATGCGCCTGCAGATCCAGGACGTGCACATCGTCATCGCCCCGCACCACGCGGACCTGCTGGAAGACACGGTGCTCGACTTCGTCGAACTCGAACCCGGCCAGTACAACTTCATCTTCGCCCCGCAAGAGGCCGAGCTGGCCGGCGGCAGTGCCGGCGGCTGCAGCACCGGGGGTGGCTGTGGCAGCGGCGGTTGCGGCGGCGGCAGTGGCGGCTGCAGCAGCAAGGGAGGCGTGTGATGAACGCCCGTCATATCGCGCCGGCCCCGCGCGGCCGCGTCTACCTGGTGGGCGCCGGCCCGGGCGACCCGGAGCTGCTGACCCTCAAGGCCGTGCGCCTGCTCGAACGCGCCGACGCCATCGTCTATGACAACCTGGTCTCCAGCGGCGTGCTGGACTTCGCCCGCCCCGAAGCGCAGCGCATCTACGCCGGCAAGCGCCGCAACGAACACACCATGCGCCAGGAGCAGATCAACGCCCTGCTGGTGCAGCTGGCGCGCGAAGGCAAGCAGGTGGTGCGCTTGAAGGGCGGCGACCCCTTCGTCTTCGGCCGCGGCGGCGAAGAGATGCAGGAACTGGCCGCGCATGGCGTGGACTTCGAAGTCGTGCCCGGCATCACCGCCGCCTGCGGCGTCGCCAGCTACGCCGGCATCCCGCTCACCCACCGCGACCACGCGCAGGTGGCCATGTTCGTCACCGGCCACCTGAAGGAAGGCAGCGTCGCCGACCTGGACTGGGAAGCCCTGGTGCGCCCCAACCAGACCGTGGTGATCTACATGGGCCTCAACGCCCTGCCCGACATCTGCCGCCAGCTCATGGCGCACGGCGCGCCCAGCACCCGGCCCATCGCCGCCGTGCAGCACGGCACCCTGGCCACGCAGCAGGTGCTGACCGGCACGCTGGCCGACCTGCCCGCCAAGGTGGCCAGCAGCGGCTTCACCTCACCCAGCCTGCTGATCGTGGGCGACGTGGTCAAGCTGCACGGCAGCCTGCACTGGTTCGACCCGGCTCTGGGCGACACCAGCAAGCTCACACACAGCGTACCGATGCAGCTGCCGATCAATCCGGCGGCGGCGAACTAAGCTCATCCCTGACTGGCGCACCATTCCCCATCCGAGGGATGCGAGCGCCCGCCGTTGCTGTCTAGAATCCTTGTCAGAACAAATCGACAGGGAGGACACATGGCACTGGCTCACCACGCCCGCATCGCGGCGCTCTGGCTTTGCGCCGTCGGCATGGCACACGCTGCCAGCTTCGATTGCGTCCACGCTTCCAGCTCGGTGGAAAAGTACATCTGTGACACGCCGCAACTATCGAAGCTGAACGATGAACTAACGACCGCCTATGCCCAGGCGCTGAAACAGACCCTGGCCCCCGAGTCCCTAAAGAAGCAACAGCGCGGCTGGCTAAACAATGTCCGCAATCGCTGCGACAGTGTGGAATGCCTGCAGCAGGCGTACGCAGCAAGATTAAAGCAGCTGGCCGCACCCGAGGCATTGACACAACGACGATCCACGGATGTGTCTGACGAAGCCGCGGATTGCCAAATAGTCGCCGACTTCTCAAATCGAGGCGAATTGCAGCTGCTCGGCGTCGATTTCATCAAGCGCACTCTCAGCGAGGAACAGATTAAGCAGACATTCGGAGAGCACGCTGTGTCGCCATACGGCATCTACAGCTATTGGTCCGTCGACATGAATCTCGACGGAGCACCGGACCATCTGCTTATCTCCACGGGCGGTTCAATGGCCGTGAATTACGCATACGGGCGATCCGGCAAGATGGATTCGGAAGTGACAGAGGTCGACAATCCAGCAATGGGTGATTTCGACCTGTCATTTCTCGCTGTCGGCGGTAGATACTATCTGCTCACGCATTTCGAAGATCACCTAAGCCAGCTATTGCGCATGGATAGCGACGGGCGGTTCCAAAAGATCTGCAGTTTCGCAAGACGTGCCGAACCCATGGTCACTCTCGTCAAGGGAAAGATGAATCCTTTGTGCGCCAAGGTCGGCCAAGACCTGGTTGAGTACGTCGACTACAACCTGAGGCACACCATCGACAGACTGCCAGAGAAGGAAATATTCTGGTCGAAACATCCGCGTGAAGGTGTCGCCAGGGTCGACATCAACAACGATGGTCGTATCGACAACGTTGTTCTCGTCGACTTCATTCATGGTGGGGAACGCAATATGTGGCGCGGCTGTGATGCGACTTACATCGCGGTCACGGACAGCCGGCGAACAACCATCCCTGATTCAGAATTGAATCGCCTGCTGCTGGAAAGCCTTGGAGGCTATCCTTGCGGCCCCAACCAGTCGGTGTTTGTCGACAACGGAACGGCGTATATCGACGCTCAGGAACGGTCAGGTAGTCGGAAGATCCACGTGATCAAAGGCCAACAGGCCAAGACAGTCTGTGAATTCCGTGGCCGGCTCCTCCACGATGTGAAGGAAGACTGAGCTCGCGAGACCAGGGGCCAAACGCCGATTGTCTGAATTCCTACCCCGGCTTGCGCGTCTCGCCGCCCGGCTGCCCACCCTCACCCGCCGTCCGATGCTCAAACGCAAACACCGCCGCCTCCACCCGTGAGCCCAGGTCCAGCTTGGCCATGATGTGGCGCACGTGCAGCTTGACGGTGTTGTGGCTGATATCCAGCGCCTGGGCGATGACCTTGTTGCTTTTGCCGCGCGCCACGTGCTCCAGCACCTCGCGCTCGCGCTCGGTCAGGCTGTCGACCAGGTCGCGCTTGACGCTGCCTTTCTGGCCGCTTTGCCACATCTGGGCCAGCTTGATGGCCATGGTGGGGGCCACCACCAGTTCGCCGCGGGCGGCGCGCTGGATGGATTCGATCACCTCGTCGGGTTCCATGTCCTTGAGCAGGTAACCGCGCACGCCGGCGCGCAGGGCGCTGGCCAGGTCTTCTTCGGCGGTGCACATGGTGAGGATGACCACCGGGGTTTCCAGGCCCTCGGCACGCAGGGCGCGCAGCACGCTCAGGCCGTCGATATTGCCCAGCCGCAGGTCCAACAGCACCAGGTCCGGCTGGTGCTGGCGCACCAGGGCCACGGCCTCGTCGACCTTGCCGGTATCGCCCAGCACCTGCATGGCGCCGCGACCGCGCAGCAGATCGGCCAGGCCGCTGCGCAGCACGGCGTGGTCATCGACCAAGACCAGACGCACCGGCTCCGTCATGCGTCACCCTGGCGCGGTGCCGCGAAAGGCACCGTCAGGCGCATGCGGGTGCCGCCGCCGCCGCGCAGGCCGATCTCGACCACGCCGCCCAGGCGCTGGGCGCGCTCCTGCATGATGCCCAGGCCGAAGTGGGCACTGCCGTCGGGCGCCAGGGCGGCGAGACCGCGGCCATCGTCCTCGACGCGCACGTCCAGATGGCTGCCGCGGTGGCTGAGCTTGAGCCAGGCCTGGCTGGCCTGCGCATGGCGGCAGACGTTGGCCAGGGCCTCCTGGATGATGTAGAAAACCTGCACCTCCTGCTCCACCGTCAGGCCCAGGTCGCTGGCCTCGCACTGCAGCTGCAGGGGAAAACCGGCACGCTGCTGGAATTCGGTGGCCAGCCCCCGCACGGCGTGCAGCAGACCCTGCGGGTCCATGGTGGCGCGGAAGTTGGTCATGATCTCGCGCAGGTTGCACTGGATGCTGCCCATGGCCTGCTCGACGTCGGTGAAGTATTTCTGCGAGAGCTGGTCGTCGTGCGCCTGCATGGCGTCCTGCAGCAGGGGCAGGCGCATGTTCACGAAAGCCAGGCTCTGGGCGATGCTGTCGTGCACCTCGCTGGCCAGGAACTTGCGCTCGCTCATCACCGTGCTGCGCAGGGTCTCGCGCTCCAGCCGGGCGTTGTGCAGCGCCAGGCCCAGCAGTTCGCCGATGGAACGCAGCACGATCTGCACGTCGGCGCCGAGCTCGGCCTCGCTGTCGAAGAAGAGGTTGTACAGGCCCAGCAGGCGGCCGCGGTGGCGCAGCGCCACGGCCACCATGCGCCGGCAGTCCTGGTAGAAGCGCGCATCGGTGGGGTGGTGGCGCGCGCAGGAACTCATGTCGGCGCTCCAGGCCGGGGCGTCGCTGTCGGCGGCCTCGCCGCAGGTGCCGCAGTTGCGGTCCACCGAGAGTTCGGCCAGGCGCACCGCGGGCGGCAGGCCGATGTCGCCGACCATGCGCATGTGGGCCCCGTCTTCGGACAGGATGCGTACCACGCCGGCCTGGGCGCCGGCCAGGCGCACGATGGGCGCCAGAAACTGGCTCAGCAGGGTTTCGAGTTCCCGCCCATTGCTCAAGCCGGCGGTGATTTCCGCCAACAGGCTGGCCACCGGTGGGGCTTCGGCCGACACCGGGTTCACGGCAACGCCGGCGGGATGAAGCGCAGACCTCATCTCAGCGGCCTCCGTTCAAAACGGCAGCACTGACGCAAGCGGGCATACAAGTCTCACTATGCACCTGAAAGGCGCATTGTTTATGGTTATATATTCACGAATCAGTATAGGTATGAATACCCCCTGGGGGAAGGTCGTCCGGCGTCTTTGACCCTCAGGTTTTCCCTGACTCGAAGCCTGGCACGGTGCATTTTCATGATCTAGGTCATATGGGAGCGATGGGCGCAGCGGCCCCGGCGGGCCCTCGCACGAAACGATTTGCTCCACCACCCCGGACATACCCCATAACCCATTTGGGTAAGGGGGCAATTACCCGTGGCGGTAATAGACGTTTTGCTCCGGACTTGCGGTAATCCCAGAATGGCATCCATCCCCCTGCACGACCCGCAGGCCCCGCCGCTGGCCGGGGCCACCAACGAGACCCGCAACACCACTTGCTATATGTGCGCCTGCCGCTGCGGCATCAAGGTGCACCTGCGCAACGGCGAGGTTCGTTACATCGAAGGCAACCCCGAGCACCCGCTGAACAAGGGCGTGATCTGCGCCAAGGGTTCCTCCGGCATCATGAAACAGTACTCGCCGGCGCGCCTGACCAAGCCGCTGCGGCGCAAGGCCGGTGCCGAGCGCGGCGACGGCGAGTTCGAGGAAATCTCCTGGGAAGAGGCCTTCAGCACGCTGGAGGAGCGCCTCAAGCACCTGCGCGCCACCGACCCGAAGAAGTTCGCCCTCTTCACCGGGCGCGACCAGATGCAGGCCCTCACCGGCCTGTTCGCGCGCCAGTTCGGCACACCCAACTACGCGGCGCACGGCGGCTTCTGCTCGGTCAACATGGCCGCCGGCATGATCTACACCATCGGCGGCTCCTTCTGGGAGTTCGGCGGCCCGGACCTGGACCGCTCCAAGCTCTTCATCATGTTCGGCACCGCGGAGGACCACCACTCCAACCCGATGAAGACGGCGCTCTCCAAGTTCAAGCGCAGCGGCGGGCGTTTCATCTCGGTCAACCCGGTGCGCACCGGCTACTCGGCGATTGCCGACGAGTGGGTGCCGATCAAGCCCGGCACCGACGGTGCCATGCTGCTGGCGCTCATTCATGAACTGATTGCCCTGGGCCTGTACGACCGCGAATTCCTGGCGCGCTACACCAACGCCGGCCAGCTGGTGAACCAGGACGCCAAGGGCGACGAGTTCGGCATGTTCCTGCGCAAGCCCGACGGCGACGTCGTCAACCCGCTGCGCCCGGCCAACTTCTGGTGGTGGGACCGCCACACGGGCCAGCCCGTGGCCGACCACGCCGAGGGCGCCGACCCGGCCCTGCTGGGCCAGTTCGCCATGCCCGACGGCACACCCGCCGTGCCGGCCTTCCAGCTGCTGGCCGACCGCGTCAAGCCCTACACGGCCGAATGGGCGTCTGGCATCACCGGCGTGCCGGCCGAGACCATCCGCCGCCTGGCGCACGAGATGGGCATCACCGCGCGCGACCAGAAGATCGAGCTGCCCATCGCCTGGACCGACAGCTGGGGCAAGAAACACGAATCCGTCACCGGCAACCCGGTGTCCTTCCACGCCATGCGCGGCCTGGCCGCGCACAGCAACGGCTTCCAGACCATCCGCGCGCTGGCCATCCTGATGAGCCTGCTGGGCACCATCGACCGCCCGGGCGGCTTCCGCCACAAGGCGCCCTACCCGCGCGCCGTGCCGCCGAACGCCCGCCCGCCGAAAGGCCCGCAGGCCGTCAAACCCAACACGCCGCTGGACGGCGCGCCGCTGGGCTGGCCCGAGAGCCCGGACGATCTCTTCGTGGACGACAAGGGCGAGCCGGTGCGCCTGGACAAGGGCTTCTCCTGGGAGCACCCGCTCTCCGCGCACGGGCTGATGCACAACGCCATCACCAACGCCTGGCGCGGCGACCCGTATCCCATCGACACCCTGCTGATCTTCATGGCGAACATGGCGTGGAACTCCACCATGAACACCAGCGAAGTGCGCAAGATGCTGAACGACAAACGCGAGGATGGGGAATACAAGATCCCCTTCCTCGTGGTCTGCGACGCCTTCCAGTCCGAGATGACGGCCTTTGCCGACCTGGTGCTGCCCGACACGACGTATCTGGAACGGCACGACGTGATGTCCATCCTGGACCGGCCGATCTCCGAGTTCGACGGCCCGGTGGATTCGGTGCGCATCCCGGTCGTGCCCCCGAAGGGCGAGTGCAAACCGTTCCAGGAGGTGCTGGTGGAGCTGGCCAGCCGCCTCAAGCTGCCGGCCTTCACCACGCCCGAGGGCACACGCAAGTTCCGCGACTACCCGGACTTCATCGTCAACTACGAGACCGCGCCGGGCTCCGGCATCGGTTTCCTGGCCGGCTGGCGCGGCAAGGGCGGCGAGAAGTCCATGCGCGGCGAACCGAACCCGCGCCAGTGGGAGATGTACGCGCAGAACAACTGCGTCTTCCACTACGAGATGCCGCAGAACATCCAGTACATGCGCAACTGGAACCAGGACTACATGCAGTGGGCCCAGTCCATGGGCCTGCGGCGCGACAAGGATCCGATCGTGATCCACCTCTATTCCGAGTTCCTGCAGGGCTTCCGCCGCGCGGCCCAGGGCAAACGCCCGGGCAAACAGCCGCCGGACCATCTGCGCAAGCGGGTGGAGACCTACTTCGACCCGCTGCCCTTCTACTACACGCCGCTGGAGTCGCAGGCCACCGACACGACCACCTACCCGCTCAACGCGGTGACGCAGCGCCCCATGGCCATGTACCACGCCTGGGACTCGCAGAACGCCTGGCTGCGCCAGATCCACACCTACAACTTCCTCTTCGTCAACCCGGTCACCGCCAAGGCGCAGGACATCGAGGACGGCGGCTGGATGTGGGTCGAATCGCAGTGGGGCAAGGTGCGTTGCCTGTGCCGCTACTCCGAAGCGGTGGAGCCCGGCACGGTCTGGACCTGGAACGCCATCGGCAAGGCGCCGGGCGCCTGGCGCCTGGCACCCGACGCCAACGAGTCGCGCCAGGGTTTCCTGCTCAACCACCTGATCAGCGAAGAGCTGCCCGGCCCGCGCGCCGGCGGCACCGTCTCCAACTCCGACCCCATCACCGGCCAGGCCGGCTGGTACGACGTGCGGGTGCGCATCTACAAACCCGCGCCGGGCGAACCCGAGGAAAGCTGGCCGCGCTTTGATGCCGTGCCCGCCGCCCCGGGCACCGGCGACACACCCATGAGCCAGGCCTACTTTGCCGGCACGGGAGAGTGGAAATGACACAACTGGCCCTGGTCATCGACCTCAACGTCTGTGTCGGCTGCCACGCCTGCGTGACCAGCTGCAAACAGTGGAACACCTCGGGCACCGCCGGCGCCCTGGTGGACCTGA
This sequence comes from Curvibacter sp., assembly GCA_020621965.1. Lineage (GTDB taxonomy): Bacteria > Pseudomonadota > Gammaproteobacteria > Burkholderiales > Burkholderiaceae_C > Hylemonella. The sequence goes on from JAHRYV010000013.1 coordinate 43,268, forward strand.
ACCCCTACGCGGCCGAACCCAACGGCACCTTCTTCAACCGGGTGCAGACCTTCGAGGTCGGTGAGTACCCGAACACGCAGACCGTGCACTTCCCCAAAAGCTGCCTGCACTGCGAAGACCCGCCCTGCGTGCCGGTCTGCCCCACGGGCGCCAGCTACAAGCGCGAGAGCGACGGCATCGTGCTGGTGGACTACGACAAGTGCATCGGCTGCAAGTACTGCTCCTGGGCCTGCCCCTACGGCGCGCGCGAGTTCGACGAGGAGCGCAAGGTCATGAGCAAGTGCACGCTGTGCGTGGACCGCATCTACGACCAGGCCATCCCCGAGCCGCAGCGCAAGCCCTCCTGCGTGATCGCCTGCCCGTCCAACGCGCGCCTGTTCGGTGACATCCACGACCCGGCCTCCGAGGTCTCGGTGGCCATCAACGAGCGCGCCGGCTACCAGCTCATGCCCGAGTGGGGCACCAAGCCGGCCAACCACTATCTGCCGCGGCGCAAGACCGAGATGACGATCCACCCCGAGGATCTGCAGCGTGTGGACAACCCGCTCAAGATCGACGGTCAGCAGCCTGAATACACGAATCGTGCCCCTGGTCGCGAGGACCACTCCACATGAAACCCGCCTTCTCCGTCATCTTTCTCACCACGCTGATCGGCGCGGCCCAGGGCCTGTTCCTGGCCCTGTACGTCACCGGGCTGCTGCTGGCACCCAGCCCCGAGCTCAGCGCCTACCTCGTGGCCGGCGACCTGGTGGTGCTGGGCTTCTCCGGCCTGGGCCTGCTGGCCTCCTTCTTCCACCTGGGCCGCCCCGAGCGCGCCTGGCGCACCGCCACCCAGTGGCGCAGCTCCTGGCTCTCGCGCGAGGTCATCGTGCTGCCGGCCTTCATGGGCGGCGTGTTCCTGCACGGCCTGGGCCACTACTTCGGCCAGGGGCCGGTGCAGCTGATCGGTCTGCTCACCGCGCTGGTCTGCCTGGCGCTGTATGTGTGCACGGCCATGATCTATGCCTCGATCCGCTTCCTGCAGGAATGGGCCAGCCCGCTGACGGTGGCCAACTACACCCTGCTGGGTCTGGCCTCGGGTTTCACGCTGGCCACGCTGCTGGCCGGGGCGCTGGCACCGGAACTCGCCGCCGGCTACGCCCTGGGCGCCACCGTGTTCACGCTGGCGGGTTTCGTCAGCCGCGGCCTCTCGCTGCTGCGCAATGCGCGCCTGAAGCCGAAGTCCACCCTGCAGACGGCCATCGGCATCAAGCACCCGCGCATCGTGCAGAAGTCGCAGGGTTTCATGGGCGGCTCCTTCAACACGCGCGAGTACTTCCACGGCCGCACGGCCGCCATGCTGCGCGGCGTGAAGTGGAGCTTCCTGCTGCTGGTGTTTCCGCTACCGCTGCTGTGCATGCTCGCCGGGCTGCAGGCCGGCTCGCTGCCCCTGCTGGCGGCCGCCTTCGCGCTGCAATACCTCGGCCTGCTGGCCGAGCGCTGGTTCTTCTTCGCCCAGGCCAACCACCCGCAAAATCTCTATTACCAGACCGTCGCCTGAAGGAGACCCGCCATGCACAAGCTCGCCCTCGCCGCGGCCCTGCTGCTCACGCTGAACGCCCAGGCCCAGGACGCCCCCTGGGTCGGCGAAGCCCGCCAGGTCGCGGCCTCCGTGCCGCCGAAACTGCTGCAGGTGCTGCAGGCTGAAATCGCCCAGGGCGGCGCCGCGTCCGCCGTGGACGTGTGCCGCGAGAAGGCGCCGCAGATGGCCAAGGCCGCCTCGGCGCAGACCGGCTGGGCCATCCGCCGCGTGAGCCTGCGCAACCGCAACCCCAAGGCCGTGCCCGATGCCTGGGAACGCGCCGCGCTGGAGGACTTCGACCGCCGCGCCGCCGCCGGCGAGAGCCCGGCCACGCTGGAGAAATGGGAAGTGGTCAGCAACGAGGGGCGACCGGAATACCGCTACCTGAAAGCCCTGCCGGTGCAGCCCCTGTGCATCCAGTGCCACGGCCCGGCCGAGCAGCTGGCGCCCGGCGTGGCCGCCAAGCTCAAGACGCACTACCCGCAGGACCTGGGCAACGGTTATGCGGTGGGCCAGATCCGCGGCGCCATCACCATCCGCAAACCCCAGTGAACCCGCGCGGCATGACCCTCACCCTGCTCAAATTCACACGCCACCACCTGCCGCTGCTGGGCGCCCTGCTGCTGTTGATGCTGCTGTTCCCCGGCGAGACCGCCCAGGCGACCGAGCTGGCCGGGGCGGCCACGACGGCGCCGGCCGGCGCGACCAGCAGCAGCCTGCCGTGGTGGTTCTGGCCGCTGGCGCTGTTCGTCACCTGTTTCCTGATCGGCATCGTCGCGGTGCCCGCGGGCATCGGCGGCGGCACGCTGTTCGTGCCCATCGTCGGCGGCTTTTTCCCCTTCCATCTGGACTTCGTGCGCGGCGCCGGCCTGCTGGTCGCGCTGGCCAGCGCGCTGGCCGCCGGGCCCATGCTGCTGCGCGGCGGCCTGGCCAGTCTGCGCCTGGCGCTGCCGCTGGCGCTGCTGGCCTCGATCAGCTCGATTGCCGGCGCCATGCTCGGCCTGGCGCTGCCGGCCAACGTGATCCAGATCGCGCTGGGCGTGATCGTGCTGGGCATCGTGGCCCTGATGTTCTCGGTCAAGAAGTCGGAGTTCCCGGTCGTCGCGCAGCCGGACCGGCTGTCCTCCATCCTCGGCATGCACGGCGTGTTCATCGACGGCGCCTCGGGCCGCTCGGTCGACTGGCAGGTGCATCGCACGCCGATCGGGCTGGTGCTGTTCCTGCTGATCGGCATCATGGCGGGCATGTTCGGCATCGGTGCGGGCTGGGCCAACGTGCCGGCACTCAACCTGTTGATGGGTGCGCCGCTCAAGGTCTCGGCCGGCACCTCCGGGCTGGTGCTCTCGCTGGTCGACTCGGCCGCCGCCTGGGTCTACCTGAACCGCGGCGCCGTGCTGCCGATGATCGCGGTACCCTCGGTCGTCGGCATGATGCTGGGCGCGCGCATCGGTGCGCGACTGCTCAACGTGCTGCCCGGCGCGGTCATCCGCAAGATGGTGATCACCCTGCTGCTGTTCGCCGGCATCCGCGCGCTCATGAAAGGAACCGGACTATGGGTATGAAGCAGCCCCTGCCTGTGCAGGCCGATGCCCAGCGTTATGCCCTGCTGCTCGGCTGGGGCACACGCGTCGGGCTGGTGCTGCTGGTGCTGAGCTTCACCGCCTACGTGACGGGCCTGCTCACGCCGCACGTTCCGCTGGACCGCCTGCCCAGCCTGTGGAACCTGCCGGTGGACACTTACCACCAGTTGGCGGGCACACCCGAAGTGTTCGACTGGATGGCCCTGATCCGGCATGGCGACCGCATCAACATGATCGGCATTGCCGTGCTCGCGGGCTGCTCGCTGCTGCCCCTGCTGGCGCTGATCCCTTTGTTCCTGAAGCAGCGCAATGGCATCATCTATGCTGTCATCTGCGCGCTGGAGGCGGCCGTGCTGCTGCTGGCCGCCTCCGGCGTGCTGAGCGCCGGGCACTGAGCCCCCATATCGCCGGACCTACACCGCATGTCGACCGTTTTCCAACACCTGCTGCTGGCCACCGAACACAGCGAATTCGACAGCGGCGCCGAAGCGCTGGCCATGGCCCTGGCGCGGCGCTGCCAGCTGCCGCTGGGCGGCGTGCTGCCCATCGTCAGCAACCCCGAATTCGAAGCCGCCGCCCCCGCGCTGGCCACCCGCGCCGACCAGCAGGCCGCCGAACGTATTGCCGCCGTGCACGCGCTGGCCCAGGCCCAGGGCGTATCCCTGGCCATGCAGGCGCGCCGCGGCCCGGAGCCGTACCAGGAGATCGTGGACGAGGCGCGCGAGCGCGGCAGCGACCTGATCGTGATCCGCCGCCGCGGCAAGCGCGGCTTCCTGGCCAAGCTGCTGCTGGGCGAGATGGTCTCGCGTGTGGTGGCGCATGCGCCCTGCAGCGTGCTGATCGTGCCGCGCGGCGCGGCCATGTGGCAGCAGCGGGTGCTGGTGGCGGCCGAACCCGGCGCGCAGGGGCAGCAGCTGGTGGCCCTGGCCGGCGCCGTGGCCGCCGAATGCCGGCTGCCCATCAGCGTGGTGACGGTGGCCGAACCGGGCGGCCAGGCCCAGGCCCAGTCCTTCGTGGAAACCAGCGTGGCACAGCTGCGCCAGCGCGGGCTGGACGCCGAGGGCCGTACGCTGAGCGGCAAACCCTACGAGCAGATCCTGCAGGCCGGCCGCGACCTGGGCGCCGACCTCATCGTCATGGGCAGCCGCGGCGACGCCCACCTGGGCCGCGCCCTGATCGGTGGCGTGGCGCAGAAGGTGATCGGCCTGGCCGAACACCCGGTGCTGGTGGCGCATACTGATTGGCACGAAAACAAGGAGAGCGCCACATGAGCGACGCGTTGAACTATCTGGTCCAGGCCCGGCCCGAGACCATGGGCCACTACTTCAAGTTCCTCAAGGAAACCGGCAAGCACCTGGACCCGAAGACCCGCAACCTGATCTCCGTCATCACCAAGGTGCACGCACAGACCGAGCGCGGTTTTCGCCAGTACCTCAACCGCGCCCTGCGCGAGGGCTGCACGCCCATGGAGGTGCTGGACGCGCTGCTGATGGCCTTCCCGGCCCTGGGCCTGGCCAAGATCATCTGGGCCACCGACATCATCCTGGCCATGAACCTGCCCGGCTTCGACCCCGCGGCGCTGCGCGGCGAGCCGCCGACCTGGCGCGACGTCATGGCCAGCGCCGACGTGCCCGAGGGCGAGGTGCTACGCACCACCTGCGAGGGCCGCGGCCTCTTCATCTACCGCGACGCGCAGGGCTACCGGGTCTACGACAGCCACTGCCCGCACCAGAACACCGACATCCCCGAGCTGGCCCTGCAGGGCACCGCGCTGACCTGCCCCAAGCACGAGTGGCAGTTCGACGTGAAGAGCGGCGACTGCATCAAGAAGGGCGACACCCCGCTCAAGCGCATCGAATCCCGCGTCACCGACGGCCGCCTCATGGCCTGCTGGTGAGCGCTCGCGCGGCGGCGGCCCGGCCGCCGCGACCCTCCGTCCTAACCCTATTACCCACATGGATTACATCCCACCCTCCATTGCGGTAATAGACGTCGCGAGGGGTACCCCCAAGAATGGTTACACGTGGCCGTCCGGGCCCGTGACCGGCATGCAGGCGATGTCCGACATCGCCCCCTACAACCGATGCTGCACCGGCAGCGAATGGAGACACAAATGAACTTCGACAAGGAATACGACGCTTCCGGCCTGGCCTGCCCGCTGCCCATCGTCAAGACCAAAAAAGCCCTCGCGGACATGACCTCCGGCCAGGTGCTCAAGGTGCTGGCCACCGACCCCGGCTCCGTCTGCGACATGGCCGCCTTTGCCGAGCAGACCGGCAATCCCCTGCTGCAGCAGGGCGAGGAAAGCGGCAAGTACGTGTTCTTCCTCAAGAAGGCCTGAGCACCGCGCACCTCGACAGACCATAAGCACACGAGGAGACAAGACATGAGCAAAAAAATGGCGCTGATCGCCACCAAGGGTACGCTGGACATGGCCTACCCGCCCTTCATCCTGGGCTCGACCGCGGCTGCGCTGGGCTGGGACGTGCAGATCTTCTTCACCTTCTACGGCCTGCAGCTGCTGCGCAAGGACCTCAGCAGCGTCAAGATCAGCCCGCTGGGCAACCCGGCCATGCCGATGCCGGTGCCCATGCCCGTGATGGTGCAGATGCTGCCCGGCATGGAGTCCATGGCCACCATGATGATGAAGCAGAAGATGAAGTCCAAGGGCGTGGCCTCGCTGGAAGAGCTGCGCGACCTGTGCCTGGAAGCCGACGTCAAGTTCGTCGCCTGCCAGATGACGGTGGACCTGTTCGAGTTCCAGAAGAGCGACTTCATCGACAACATCGAATACGGCGGTGCGGCGACCTTCATGAAGTTCGCCGGCGAATCCGACGTCTGCCTTTTCATCTGACTCCTCGTGTGGCCAGCCGGCGAGGCGACGCCGCCCTGAACCGGCGGACATCACGGCCATCTTGTGTTTGCGTCCAGACCTGGCGCCCAACGCCTGGGGAATGTCATGAAACGTCTGATTCTGTGTCTGCTGTTCGTGCTGAGCGCCCCGGCCTGCCTGGCGCTCGCCCCCTATGTGCAGGGCAGCAAGCTGCCCGCCGCCGAACTGGGCGCCCAGCTCGGCATCGTTGAGCAGAAGCTGCAGGCCGCCGGCTTCACCGTGGTCGGCCGCCACACGCCCAAGGGCATCGCGGCCGGCACGGTGGTCGTCACCGACCCCGGCATCCTGGAGGCCATCGGCCGGGTCGGTGGCTCGGCCATCACCGCCGCCGCCCTGCGCGTGGGCGTGCAGGCCAACGGCACCGTCTCCTACATGAACCCCGAGTACTGGCACCGCGCCTTCGTGCGCGGCAAGTACAGCCAGGTGGACGCCGCCGTCCAGGCCGCGCGGACCCGCCTGGCCCAGGCCCTGGGCGAGGGCCAGCCTTTCGGCGGCGATGTGCCGGCCGACGACCTGGCCCGCTACCGCTACATGTTCGGCATGGAGCGCTTCGACTCGCAGAGCGAGCTGGTGCAGCACGCCAGCTTCGAGGAGGCGCTGGCCAGCGTGCGCGCCAACCTGGCCAAGGGCACGGCCGACACCGCCAAGGTCTACGAGGTGGTGATGCCCGCAGGCAGGATCGCCGTCTTCGGCGTCGCCATGAACAATACGGAGAGCGGCGAAGGCTGGTGGGTCAACAAGATCGACGGCACGGCCCACGTGGCCGCACTGCCCTACGAGATCTTCATCGTCGACAACAAGGTCCACGCCCTGTACGCGCGCTTTCGCATCGCCCTGTCCTGGCCCGAGCTCGGCATGGGCCAGTTCATGGGCATCATGAACGCACCCACCGCCATCCAGGACACGCTGCTCAAGGTGGCGACCAAACCCTGATCCCCCATTTCCTGCACAGCACTACGGAGAAATTTGAATGGAAAGCACCGTCAATCTGGCCGCCTGGGTCGTCTGGGGCGGCTTCGCGCTGGCCCTGGTCTTCGGCTTCGTCGCCAGCAAGACCAATTTCTGCACCATGGGCGCGATATCCGACATCGTCAACATGGAACACTGGGGCCGCATGCGCATGTGGCTGCTGGCCATCGCCGTAGCCGTGGCCGGCACCGGCCTGCTGCAGTACTTCGGCCAGATCGAGCTGGCGCGCACCGTCTACCAGCGCCCCACCCTGCCCTGGCTGTCGCTGCTGGTGGGCGGTGCGCTGTTCGGCCTGGGCATGACCATGGCCGGCGGCTGCGCCAACAAGAACCTGCTGCGCGTGGGCGGCGGCAGCATCCGCTCCTTCGTGGTGCTGACCTTCCTGGGCATCTCGGCCTACATGACACTCAAGGGCCTGTTCGCCCAGTGGCGCGCCACCCTGCTCGACCCCGTGTCCATCGACCTGGCCGCCTACGGTCTGAAGACCCAGAGCTTGCCGGACCTGCTGGCCCGCGCCACCGGCCTGCCGGCCAAGACCGCGCTGCTGCTCGTCTTCGGTGTCGTCACCCTGGGCCTGCTGGGCTTCGTCTTCAAGGACAAGCGCTTCCGCGGCAACCTCAACCAGATCGTCGGCGCGGTAGTGCTGGGCCTGATCGTCGTGCTGGCCTGGTACCTCAGCGGCCACATCGGCTACGCCGAGAACCCGGACACGCTGGAGATGACCTACTTCGGCACCAACACCCGCACGCTGGAGTCCTTCAGCTTCGTGGCGCCCACCGCCTACTCGCTGGAGCTCATGATGCTGTGGACCGACAAGTCCCTGCGCGTGACCTTCGGCATCGCCACCGCGCTGGGCGTCGTGCTGGGCGCGCTGGCCTACGCGCTGTACACCAAGACCTTCCGCCTGGAAGGTTTCGCCTCCATCACCGACCTGCGCAACCAGATCATCGGCGCCACGCTGATGGGTTTCGGCGGCGTCACGGCCATGGGCTGCACCGTGGGCCAGGGCCTCTCGGGCATCTCCACCCTGGCGCTGGGTTCCGTGCTCACGCTGACCGGCATCGTCGGCGGCTCGGTGGCCATGCTGAAGTGGCAGAACCGCGACTGACTCGTCAGGCGCCACCAGAAAAAACGGGCACCGAAGTGCCCGTTTTTTTTCAGCGCCTGTCGCTTCAGCCTTCCTGCAGGCTGGCCTGCGATGCCCGCTTCGGCTGGGGACGCGGGTCGCCCTTCAAGAGGCGCAGCGCGAACCAGGCCAGGAAGCCGATGCCGATGGCAAAGACCACATCACCCGGCACGCGCAGCCACACCATGGTCTCCATGAACGGCGAGTGGATGATCTCGGCCGAGCGCGCGAACCACATGCCCTGGCTGATGCTGGCCCAGGCTTGGTAGATGCCGGCCGGCACCAGCGACATGAACACCATCATGGCCAGGCCGATGTTGAGCAGCCAGAACGCGATCTGCAGCAGCCGGTCCGACCAGGCGGCACGGGCCGACAGCCCGCGCAGGCAGAACAGCAGCAGGCCGATGCCCAGCATGCCGTAGACACCGAACAGCGCGGCGTGGCCGTGGGCCGCCGTCATGTTCAGGCCCTGCATGTAATACAGCGCGATCGGCGTGTTGATCGAGAAGCCCAGCAGGCCCGCGCCCACCAGGTTCCAGAAGCCCACGGCCAGGAAACACAGGATGGGCCACTTGTAGGCCTGCACCCAGGGCGCGGCCCGGGTGTGGCGGTAGGTGCGGTAGGCGTCGAAGCCGATCATGGCCAGCGGCACCACCTCCAGCGCCGAGAACATGGCGCCGATGGCGATCACGAAGGTCGGCGTGCCGGTGAAGTACAGGTGGTGCAAGGTGCCCAGGATGCCGCCGAACAGGAAGACGATGGTCTCCATCACGATGGCGCTGTTGGCCGTGCTGGCGCGCACCAGGCCCAGGCGCGTGAACAGCAGCGCGATCACGGCGGTGGCGAACACTTCGAAGAAACCCTCCACCCACAGGTGCACCAACCACCAGCGCCAGTATTCGATCATGGCGTAGTGCGTGTGCTTGCCCCAGGTCAGCGAGGTGGCGTAGAAGCCGCCGATGCACAGCGCCGACAGGAAGACCATGGCGATCAGGCCGCGGCTCTCCGACGGTTTCTTCAGCGCCGGCCACAGGCCGCGCGACAGCAGCAACACCCAGAACAACAGGCCGACAAAAAGCAGCACCTGCCAGACGCGGCCCATGCTGGTGAATTCCAGGCCCTGGTTGCCGATCCAGAAGCTGTAGTTGGTGCCCTGGTTCTGCAGGGTGCCGAGCCAGCCCGTGACCGTGGAGCCGGCCACGATGAACAGCAAGGCATAAAACAGCACGTCCACGCCGAGTTTCTGGAACTTCGGTTCGTGGCCCGAGATCGCGGGGGCGATGTACAGGCCGGTGGCCAGCCAGGCGGTGGCGATCCACAACACGGCGAACTGCGTGTGCAGGGTACGGCTCACCGTGAAGGGCAGCACCTGCGCCAGCGGGATGCCGAAGAAGCTCTGCCCCTCCACCGCATAGTGCGCGGTGATGACCCCCATGCCCACCTGCGCCAAGATGAGCGCGATGACCACGTAGAAGTACTTGCGCGTGGCCTTCATGGACGGTGTGGGCTTGAGGTCGAACAGCGGGTCGGACTTGGGCGGCACCGGGTCGCCCTCTTCCCTGCCCCTGGAATGGAAGAAGATCATGGCGCCGATGGCGGCGATCATCAGGATCACGCTGGCGATGGACCAGATGCCGGTGCCGGCGGTGGGCGTGTTGCCCACCAGCGGCTCGTGCGGCCAGTTGCTGGTGTAGCTCAGGTTGGCCTCGCCCGGGCGGTCGGTCGCCGCCGACCAGGCCGACCAGAAGATGAAGGCCGGCAGCGCCTGCAGGTCCGCCGGGTCGCTCAGGCGGCCGGCGCTCATGGCGTACTGCTCACGCAGCGCATCGAAGGCCGGGTCGGTGCCGAACAAGCTACGGTAGTGCTGGCTCACCTGCGCCACCGCCGCCGCGCGCTCGGGCGTCAGCGTGATCACGCCGGTGCGCGTGTCGTAGCTGTTCTGCCGCATCTCCGCCTTGAGCCGCCCGTCGAGCTCGGCCTGCTGGCCGATGCTGAGCTGCTCGTAGTCCTTGCCGTGCTGGTTGTGCGCCCAGAGGGTGCGCAGGGCCAGGGCCTCGCGATGCAGCCAATCGGCCGACCAGTCCGGCGCCAGGTAGCTGCCGTGTCCCCAGACGGAGCCCAGCTGCTGGCCGCCGGCGGCCAGCCAGGCCTCCTGCCCGCGCTGCACCTGGCCCTCGGAGAACAGGACGTCGCCCCGGGCGCTGAGCACCTGTTTGGGAATGGGAGGTGCGGAGAGATAGATCTCGGTTCCGACCCAGCCCAGGACCGCGAAGGACATCGCACAGATGATGGCCAGCCAGGTCCATAGCTTGCGTGTTGCGCGCATGAGATGAATTCCTTTTGTTTGAAGTAGATATGTCATGGCGCGGCACCGAAGCCTCGATTCGTGTGTCACCCCATAAAGATGTACTTTATATAGATCTTCAAAACCTGACAAGCAAAAGGCCTGATCGCGCGAGGTGATTGCGCCCGTTTCAGCCGGCGCGACAGGCGGCGGCGACCCCAAAAAAAACGGGCACCGAGGTGCCAGTTCTACCATGGCGCCGGCACCGTCCGCCGGGCTGATCGCCTGCGCCTGCTCGCGCCTACTTCAGGGTCTTCCACTGCGGATCGTCGAAGTAATAACCGTACTTATTCAGGGCGCCGAGCGCCTTGCGCGCCGCCACCGCCTGCGAACCCTTGTGTTTGCCCTGCATGACTTCCGCTGCGCCCAGCAGGTCGGCGATCACCAGATGCAGCATGGCATCGGCCTTGGGCTCCAGCTTGCACTGGGCCACGATGGTGCCGACCTCGGCGTTGATCGTGTCGCCCAGCGCCTGATACTCCTCGGCCGTCAGCTTGCCCTTGCGCACGGCCCCCAGCTTCTCGGCCATGCTGGCGCGCATGACCGCCATGCTCTGGCGCAGCGGCGCGTCGGTCTCCCACTTCTTGCCCTGGTTGAGCTGCAGCCGGGTCGGGCCGTGGGCCGCTTCCTCGGCTTGCCCGTGCTCGGCCGCCTGGACGGCGCCCCCGGCCACGAACAAGGCCAGGCTGAAGAACGCGGCCAGTAGACGATGTGCTGACTTCATGATGACTCCTGTGAGGTTGGACATGCACACGACAAGTCCCGGGTGGGGCAGTCGCGTAACATGCAGAGAATATATATCTTTAATGCAGGCATGGGAATGCCGGCCGGCACCCGCTGCGCGCATGCTGCTTCGGATTGGCGACAATGCGGCCATGACGAACCTGGCGCCCCACCCGGGCCAACGACCCAGCTGCTGGAGCCACCTGCTGCTCGTCGCGGCTTACCTGCTGCTGTATGTACTGCTGGACTGGGTGAGTTACATCCGGCCGCTGCAGGGCTTCAACATCACGCCCTGGAACCCCCAGCCGGCCCTGGCCATCGCCTTGCTGCTCTGGTCGCGGCAACGGCTGTGGCTGGTATGGCTGGGTCTGCTGACCGCTGAATTCGTGGTGCGCGGTGTGCCGGACAACGGCTGGTCCGTGCTCACCGCCTCGCTGGCGCAAAGCTGGATCTTTGCCGGCCTGGCCCTCGCCCTGACCCGCACGCTCGGCCCCCGGCCGGACATCGGAACGCTGCGCAATCTGGCATGGTTCACCGGCATTGCCGCCCTGGGCGCCCTGCTCTCGGCCGTGACCTATGTGGCGGCCTATGCGGCGCCGGACCTGGGCACGGCCGGCGCCATCGGCGAGGCCATCGCGCGCTACTGGGTCGGCGATCTGGTCGGGCTGCTGGTGACGCTGCCGATGTTCCTGATCCTCATCGATGCGCAGCGCCGTCGTGCGCTGTTCGCCACCCTGCGCTCACCCTACTGGCTGTTGTTCATCGCCCTCATCGGCCTGTTGCTGTGGGCCCTGCTGGGCCACGGCGGCGGCATCTACCTGCGCTTTTTCTACCTGCTGTTCATTCCCATCGTTTTTGCCTCGACGCGCCTGGGCACGCTGGGTGCCGTGCTGGCCGCCAGCCTGACCCAGCCGGCCCTCATCGTCGCCGTGCAGACCTACCCGCAGCCCGACCTGGCGGTGTTCGAGCTGCAGCTCCTGATGGCAGCCATCACCATGACGGGCCTGCTGGTGGGCGTGCTGGTCGACGAAAGGTCGCGCACCGCCGAGGCCCTGCGCGAGACCATGCGGCTGGCCACCGCCGGGCAGATGGCTGCCGCGCTGGCACATGAGCTCAGCCAGCCCCTGACGGCGCTGAACAACTACGCCCAGGCCTGCCAGCTGCTGGTCCAGGACGCGCACGGCCTGGACCCACAGCGCCGCGCCCAGCTCGACACGGTGACCCGGCACATCGTCAGCGACACCGGCCGCGCCCGCGACGTCGTCAAGCGGCTGCGCGACTTCTTCCGCACCGGCGCCCTGCAGCTGCAGCCCGGCGCCCTGGCGGAGGTGGTGCAGGCCGCGGTCGCCGCCCATCGCCCGCATGCCGCGCTCGAAGGCATCGAGCTGCGCACGGCCGTCGACGCGGCCCTGCCGGTCACGCTGATGGACCCGGTGCAGATCGGCATCGTGCTGCGCAATCTCATCGACAACGGACTGCACGCCGCCGCCGCCAGCGCAGGCCCGCGCTGGGTCGAAGTCAGCGCGGACCGCACGGACGAGCATCTGCTGGTGCAGGTGCGCGACAGCGGCCCGGGCATCGAGGCAGCGCGCCTGCCCCAGCTGTTCGAGGCCGGCAGCACCGACAAACCCGGCGGCATGGGCATCGGGCTGGGCATCTGCCGCGCCATCGTCGAGGCGCACGGCGGCCGGCTGTGGGTGCCGGCCGCAGGCCAGGGCCATTTTTGCTTTACGCTGCCCCTGGCCGAGCGCCCAGCGTAGAGAATCAGCACATGCCGAAAAAGACCATCTACATCGTCGACGACGACGCCTCCGTGCGCGACTCGCTGGCCCTGCTGCTGAGCCTGCGCGGTTATGCCACGCTGGTCTTCGCCAATGCCGAGGACTTCCTGGGCGCGCTGCGCCCGGACTGGAGCGGCTGCGTGGTGGCCGACATCCGCATGCCCGGCATGTCCGGGCTGGAGCTGCAGGCGCGCCTGCAGCAGCACGCGCCGGCGCTGCCGGTGATCGTGATCACCGCGCACGGCGACGTTACGGCCGCGCGCCAAGCCTTTCTGGCCCAGGCGGTGGACTTCATCGAAAAGCCGTTCGACGCCGACCAGCTCATCGCCGCCATTGAGCGCGCGCTCGCCGGCCAGCCGGCGCCAGGCATCCCGGCGCCGGCCGCGCGCGGCCGCGGCGAGCTGACCGAGCGCGAGCGTGAGGTGATGCAGTTGCTGATCCAGGGCGTGCACAACCGCCACATCGCCGAGCAGCTGGGCATCAGCCCGCGCACCGTCGAAGTGCACCGCGCGCGTGTGCTGCACAAGGTGGGCGCCGGCAGCGTCATCGAACTGGCCCGCCTGGCCGACCAGGGCAAGATCTGAGGCGCAGACCGCTACGTACGTAGCAACCGTAAGGCCGCCCACGAATATCCAGCCGCGCGCCGGGCCGATACGCTAGACCCTTTTCGGGGTCGACGCGTTGTTGTTCCAGGCCTACCGCCATCCATCCGGCCCGCTTGCGCGAGGAAGCGGCTCATGAACAGACTGTGGCAGACGGTACTGCCCGAGTTGCGCCGTTTCCCCACCGGCGAACAGCCGCGGGCGCTGCGCCTGGCGCGCGCGAGCCGGCTGGAGTCGCTGGAGCTGTTCCTGCTGGCCATCTGGCTGGTGCTGGTGACGGCCCTGGTGCGCACCATGGTCAACGGCGCACCCGAGGCCGAACGTGTGGCCTACAGCCTGGTCATCAACGTCGTCGTCACCGTGCCGCTGCTGCTGGCGGTTTTCCTTCCCATCCACATCCGTCGCCTGCGCAGGGGCCTGCGCGCGCAACTCGAAGAGCGGAGCACCTCTTGATCAGCATGGAATTCGTCGCCGCCGGCCTCTTCGGCGTGGCGCTGGTACACACCTTCTCGACCAAATACTTCGAGCGCCTGGCGCACCGGCGGCCGGCCCATGCCGGCTTCTGGCACCTGCTGGGCGAGGTGGAGGTGGTCTTCGGCTTCTGGGCCATGGTCATGCTGGTGGCCATGGCGCTGCTGCAGGGTACGGGCACGGCCACGCGTTACCTCGACACGCGCAACTTCACCGAGCCCATGTTCGTCTTCGCCATCATGGTGGTGGCCGGCAGCCGGGCCATCCTGCAGCTGTGCGCCGGCCTGGTGGAGTTGATCGCGCGTTTCGTTCCGCTGCGCGGCGCCATGGCCTACTACTTCGTGGTGCTGAGCTTCGTTCCGCTGCTGGGCTCGCTGATCACCGAACCCGCGGCCATGACGTTGGCCGCGCTGATGCTGCGCGACCGCATCTTCGTGGCCGCGGCCTCCACCCGCTTCAAGTACGCCACCCTGGGCGTGCTCTTCGTCAACGTCTCCATCGGCGGCACGCTGACTTCCTTCGCCGCGCCGCCCGTGCTCATGGTCGCCGCCGCCTGGGACTGGGATAGCTGGTTCATGCTGACCCACTTCGGCTGGAAAGCCGCCGTCGCCGTGCTGGTCAACACCCTGGTCACCACGCTGATCTTCCGGCGTGAAGTCGCGCGCAGCGCGCCGGCGCCCGCAGGCCGGCAGCGCGCACGTGTGCCGGCCTGGGTGGTCGCGGTGCACCTGTTCTTCCTGGCCGGAGTGGTGGCCTTCGCGCACCATCCGGCCGTGTTCATGGGCCTGTTCCTCTTTTTCATGGGTTTTGTCTCGGCCTATCCGCAGCACCAGGACCGCCTGATCCTGCGCGAGGGCCTGCTGGTCGCCTTCTTCCTCGCCGGCCTGGTGGTGCTGGGCGGGCAGCAGCAGTGGTGGCTGGCGCCGCTGCTGCAGGGCATGGACGCCACCACCGTGTACTTCGGCGCCACGGCGCTGACCGCCGTCACCGACAACGCCGCCCTCACCTACCTGGGCTCGCTGGTCGAGGGCCTGAGCCCCGAATTCAAGTACTCGCTGGTGGCCGGCGCCGTCACCGGCGGCGGCCTGACCGTGATCGCCAACGCGCCCAACCCGGCCGGCTTTGCCATCCTGCGCGGCAAGTTCGAGGACGAGGCCATCCATCCCCTGGGCCTGCTCATCGCCGCCCTGCCGGCCACGCTGACCGCCGTCCTCGCCTTCCGCCTGCTTTGACCGGCTCACGTCCGCGCCGCCCCGGCGGCACCGCGCGCCGGGACACCGGTTGCGCGGATGGGACAGGGCGTCAGCCGCCCGCGACGAACTGCAGCAGCACGTTCAGGCAGTACAGGGCCAGCAGCGCCACGGCGGCCGGGCGGCCCAGCAGGAGCCGGGACGACGGCCGTCGCGGCAGTGCCAGCATGACGATCACGCTCATCACGCAGGCGATCAGCGCCGACAGCGCATGCATCGACGAGACCTGCCGGTACAGGTTGCCCGGACGGTAGGCGAAGTCGTCGATGGCAAGGATGAGCATGTCGAACAGATTGCTGCCGAGCAGGTTGCCCAGGACCATGCCCATTGCCCCGATGCGTACCGCCCCCAGGGTGGTGGCAAGTTCGGGTACCGATGTCGCCAGCGAGATGAACAGGATTCCCACCAGGGTGTCGGACCACCCCATGAGCGCGGCCAGCTCCACGCCTATGAGCGGAAGCCAGATACCGCTGCCGACGATGGCGATGGACGCAAACACGTAGCCGGTGAGCGCCGACTTCAAGGTCATGGTCCCGGGTGCGGGCGCCTTTTCAACCGGCTGTCCTTGCTCGGCCAGGTACAGGGTCCGCATGGCCAGGGCGTACAGCGCCACGATCAGCAAGCTACCCCAGCTGACGTGCCCGATGACGGCCAGGTCGCCCAATGCGGGCAGCACCAGGGCCGCGACCACCAGCAGCACCGCCCCCCAGCCGGCGGCCAGCATGTGCTGACGGCTGGCGACCGCAGGCATCGACTCCGGGCGCCAGAGGATGCCCACCAGGCCCAGAATGGCCAGGTTGAATACACAACTGCCCACAACATCGCCGATGGCGATCCCGGGCGAGGAAGCGATGGTGACGGCACTCAGCCCGGTGACCAGTTCCGGCAAGGACGTGACCGTCGCCACCAGGATCACGCCGATCCAGCTGCGTGACAGGCCGGTCCGCGCGGCAATGGCATCGCCATAGCGGATCAGGTACAGGCCGGCGTATCCGATCACGACCACGCAGACGGCGAACTGGCCCCAGATCAGCAGGTGAGGGTTCATGTGCAGTTTCGAATCCGGTACGTCATGCCGGCGGCTCGGCTGCATCGCCGGGGATCAGCCGCCTGCGGGCATCGGGTGGATGCCTGCGAGTTTAGCCGCGGTATATGGCAAAGGCCGTTCCGGGCAACACAACGCACCGCGCGACACGACGAACGCACGGCGGCGCAGCGCTCAGGAAAAAGCCGCGCGGCGCGCGGCTTTTTTTCGGGACAGGCCGTTGAACGCTCAGGCGTTCCAGCTCAGGTTGTTGCAGGCGGCGCACTCTTCCTTCATCCAGCCCAGGCGGACCAGCAGCGCGTGCACCTTGCAGCCGACACAGAAACCCAGCACGGTCTCCATCCACATGAAACCCAGGCAGACCCAGACCAGGGCCAGCGGGATCCATTTGGGCAGGTAGTTGGTGGTGGTGGGCAGCAGCTCGTGCCGCGCGACCGTGTTGACCCAGCCGGCGAAGGTGTCCGGGTTGAAGAAGACCAGGCAGACCGCGATGAAGCTCGCGCCGATCGACCAGGCGAAGCGCTTGGGCGTCAGCGGCTTCCAGACCGGGGCGTGGCCGCGGGCCAGCAGGCTGGCGATGAGCACCGTGGGCGAGAAGCGGGAGGTGATGGCGAACATGCCCGCCAGCATCTCGAACAGCGCGTACAGCAGCACCCAGGTCTGCAGCGAGTAGTCGTAGGTGCGGCGGATGGCCTCCACGCTGTAGAGGATGTGGCCGTCGAAGTCGGTGTCGAAGGTGTCGCGGATCGAGTTGCCGGTCACGACCCAGTGCGAGCCGAACACGGCGTCGTAGAGCGTGAAGCTCATGAACAACGGGATGGCCAGCATCAGGCCGGCGCGGATGCGCACTGCGATGTCGTTGATGTAGAGGCTGTCAGCGCCCGGGTCCTGGAACCAGAGCTTGCGGAAGGTGCTGAAAAAAGGGCCGTGCATTCGTTTTGCCATGCGTAGACTGGTTGATTGGTGCGGACATCACCCGGACGACCCTCACCGCATGGGTGCGGATGGAGCCGGACCGGCTGCTCATAGTTAAGAATGTCCAAATATACGGAACTTCGATTTTGCCGCAAGCGGTGTTTCCCTGCCCGCAGTGGCCCGGATCACCCCTTGGGCGGCATGAATCCGGGTTTACCCGCACCCCCGCTGGGCAGAGGGGTCGAAGCGCCGCATGGCGGCCGGCTGCGTGCCCGCAGGCGCCATCCGCCCGGCGTTCACAGGCGCGCACGGCGAGGCACTACCTGCAGCTGCATGCTCACGCGTGCCGGCGCGCGCGTGAGTTGCAGCAGTTGCGGGGGCAGGTCGATGAGCTGGTCCGCCTGCCACACGCGCACCTGCACCGGGCCGTCGGGCACCTCCTCGAAGTGGACCGTGCCGTCGCCGCCGGTCTTGGCAGCCCAGGGCGTGTCGCTCACGTAGATGTAGCCGCGCATGGAGCCATGGATATGGCAGCCCAGCAGATTGGCGCCCACCACGCCCGGCTGGTCCAGGGTGAGCTCCACCGGCCTGGCGGGCTTGCCCTCCTCGTGCCCCGGCAGCCGCAGCTCGAAGCCGCCCTTGCCGGCGGCACTGAACTGCGCCGCGCCCGCGGCCGAGCCGCGCACGTGGTGGTCCCAGGCATCGTGGTTGACGAACCGGACGCGGGCACCGCGGGCCACCAGCGAGACCGCGGGCACGAACTGCATCTTCTCCTGCGCCACGGTCGCCTCGCGCGGCAAGGGCGGCGGCGTCCGCCCACCCAGGCCCGCCACCTGCAGCAGCACCACCGCATTCGGCGTCGGCTTGCCGTTCTTGTCGATCACCTCCACCGTCAGCGGGCCGGCCGCAACCGTGGCCGCCTTCAGGACCAGCGCGCCCATCAGCAATAGTGCGCGCCTCATGGCAGGGTGATCACGTCGCGGTGCATCGGGGCCAGCCGGGCCAGCAGGCGGTTCTGGTCGGCAAAGGCGATGCCCTGCGCGTCCATGCTCTGCTGCAGCACCTCCACCAGGGCGTTGAAGTCGCCCTTGGTGATGTCCAGGTTGGCGTGCGCGGTCTTCATGTCCGCGCCCTTGTAGACGCAGGGCCCGCCGCTGACGGCGCAGAACTGGTCGACCAGCTGTTCCGTCAGGCGCTTGGGATTGGCCTGCTCGAAGAAGGGCTTCATGCGCGCATCGGCCAGCAGGCGGGCGGCGAAGTCCTGCACCAGGCGCGTGATGCCGGGCTTGTCGCCCAGCGCGCGGTACAGGGTGTCGCCCGGCGCAACCGATTGGGCCATGGCATGGGGCAGACTGAAAAGGGCGCCGACGAGCAGCGCAAACGAGGCGAGGATGATCTTCATGGGTGACTCCGTGATGAGATGGGTGACGTGCATGGCGCGGCCGCTCAGAAGGCCAGCTGGCCGGACAGGTAGACGCCGGTCTGGCTGCGCCCGGCGGTGGTGGCGGGCACGACGCGCCCCAGGTCGACGTAGGCCGCGGTGATCGAAAGGTGCTTGCTCGGCGCCCAGGCGATGAAGAGGTCTTTCCAGTCATCGGCCTTCAGGCCGTCGCCCAGCCCCGCGGCCCGGCCCGCCGTCTCCAGCTTGTTGGGCATGGCGCGGTATTCAAAGCCGACCGCCACGTTCTTGCGCAGCAGGTAGGCCACCGACAGTTCGGGCAGGAAGCTGTAGTTGTCGTCCGCCCCGCCCAGCGTGGCGCCGAAGCCCAGCAGGCCATTCTGGTTGGCCTTGGTGGCGCGCAGCGTGGCGTTGACCAGCACGCCCTGCGCCAGGAACAGTTTGGTGGCGCTGAGGTAGTAATCCGCACCCGCGCGTTTGGCGCCCAGCGCATCCAGCGTGCCGTCCAGCCCGGAGGAATCCAGTGTCTTGAACTGGGCGCCGACGGCGATCTGCGGCATCCAGCTGTCGCTGTCGAGCACCGCGTCGCCCGCCACCTTGGCCTTCACGCCCACGATGGTCTGTCGCAGGTGCAGATCCGGCAAGCCCAGCGCGGCGCCGGTGATGCCCGTGTCCAGGTCCTGGCGGCCGACCGAGAGCTCCACACGGTCATGCAGACCCAGCGCCAGGCCGTAGCCGTTGAGCCCGTAGTCCTGCGTGACCAGGCGCGAGCCATACGCCGACACGCCGATTTCGCCCGCGCTCGCATTGCTGCCGATCACGGCCCAGGGCGTGATCCCGCCGCCGGCCGCGCCTTCGATGGTGCTGACGCCGCCGGTCAGCAGCAGTTTGCCGGTGTCGGCCCGGGCGCCCAGGGGAATGGCACCCGCTGCCGCCAGGGCCGCTGTCGCCATCAAGGTTTTCGCAACTTGCATCGCATCTCCTGTAGATCGTGAACAAGAACGCTCACGCAAGGAATACGCGGGGCCCATCGAACTGGATGCAAGGACGGCCATTGCCCACAAGGTTTCCCCGGTTAATGCCGGGTCGGCCTGTCCCGGTTAAGTTCGTGCATCCAACAAGGCCGCCGCTCCGTACTAACACCATCAGCAGACCCTCGCGATGCGCACCGAAACCGAAGACGCCACCATGATCGCCCTGATCCACCGCATTGCCTTGCGCGACGAGCGCAGCGCCAGCGTCGCCGACGCCGAACTGGCGCTGCGCGAGCTGTACGAGCTGAGCGCCGCCAAGCTCTACGGCCTGGCCCTGCGTGTGCTGGGCAACCGCGAGCACGCGGAAGACGTGCTGCAGGAAGCCTTTCTGAACGTCTGGCGCATCGCCGACCAGTACCGCGCCCCGCTGAGTCCGCCCATGGCCTGGCTGGGCCTGATCGTGCGCAGCCGCGCGCTGGACTTCCTGCGCCAGCGCGGCACCGCGCGGGTGGATGAGGCGCAGTCTCTCGACGAGACCGTCCTGGACACCGTCGCCAGCGACGCCACCAGCCCGCTGGACGCCACCCAGGCCAGCGAGCAGGCCTGGGCCCTGCACGAGTGCCTTCGCAAGCTCGAAGCGCGCCAGCGCGAAGTCATCAGCCTGGCCTACCTGCGCGACCTGAGCCACGCCGAGTTGTCGGCCCAGCTCAGGCTGCCGCTGGGCACGGTCAAAAGCTGGATCCGGCGCGGACTGGACGTACTGCGCGGCTGCATGGAGCGCTACGCATGAACATCGCCGGCAACCCGCCCCTGCTGGAACGCCTGGCGTCCAGCTACGCCCTGGGCACCCTGCGCGGTGGCGCCCGCCGCCGCTTCGAGGCGCTGGCGCGCGAAAGCGCCACCGTGCGCGTGGCCGCCCTGCTGTGGCAGGAACGCCTGGGCGCCATCACCGAACTGCAAACCAGCGCACAGCCCAGCCCCAATGTATGGAAACGCATCGAGAACGCGTTGCACACCGGCCGGCATGCCGTGACCCGCCAGCTGACCGATGCCGGCGTGCTGGCGCAGCTGCGCCGCGCCCTCGGCCGCTGGCGCAGCGCCGCGTTCGCCGGTGGCCTGGCCACCGCGGCAGCCGTGCTGGTGGGGCTGAACCTGCAGCACACGGTCGAGCAGCAGCATGGCCTGCTGCGGCAGGCCAGCGCCGACCAGGAACAGCTCCTCGCCCAGCTGCGCGCCACGCCCGAGATCCAGTACGTGGCGGTGCTGGCCGACGACCGGCACGCGCCGGCCATGCTGGTCACGGTGGACACCCGCCACCAGCGCCTCATCCTCAAGCGCGTCAGCGGCTTCCAGGAGGCGACCGACAAGTCGCTGCAACTGTGGGCCGTGCCGCCTTCGGGCACGCCGCGTTCGCTCGGTGTGCTGGGTGAAGGCCGGCTGCTGCGCGTGACCGCGGCCGAGCGCGAGCTGCAGGCCACGCCGGCCTTGGCGATCAGCCTGGAGCCGAAGGGCGGTGTGCCGGGCGACAAGGGCCCGACGGGCCCGGTGCTGTTCCAGGGCGCGTTGCTGCAGACGACGCTGTAGGCTCTTCCGGCTTCTAGCCGGAATGGCCGGTTCCTGCATCCGGCGCACCATTTCACACCAGGCAGCCCAGTGTTATCCCGGCGACACCCGCTCTCCAATTTGCGCCGGGGCTAAGATCGCGCCCATCCCAGCCCCCGGCTGGTTTTCTTTTCTCTTGCAGGAATCAGCATTGCTTTTCGAACCCTACACCGCACGCCGCTTGCAGCTCGCCAACCGCACCGTCATGGCGCCGATGACCCGCAGCCGGACCATCGAGAACAACACGCCCAATGCGCTGATGGCCGAGTACTATGCCCAGCGCGCCTCGGCCGGCCTGATCGTCACCGAAGGGGTCTCGCCGTCCCCGAATGGTCTGGGCTACGCCCGCATTCCGGGCCTGTTCAATGCCGAGCAGGTGCGCGGCTGGAAGCTGGTGACCGATGCCGTGCACGCCAAAGGCGGCAAGATCGTCATCCAGCTCATGCACACGGGCCGTGTGTCGCACGTGGCCAACCTGCCGGCCGGTGCTGAAGTCGTCGGCCCCATGGGCACCGCCCTGCCCGGCGAGATCTATACCGACGCGCAAGGCATGCAGCCGCACACCGCGCCGCGCGCCATGACCGAGAGGGACATCGCCGCGGCCGTGGCCGAGTACGCGCAGGCAGCCAGGCTGGCCGTGGAAGCCGGCTTTGACGGCATCGAGCTGCATGCGGCCAACGGCTACCTGATCGAGCAGTTCCTCAACGCCAACGTCAACCAGCGCACGGATGCCTATGGCGGCAGCATCGCAGGCCGCAACCGCTTTGCCCTGGAGATCGCGCGCGCCACGGTGGCGGCCATCGGCGCGGAACGCGTCGGCATCCGTCTCTCGCCCCACGGCGTCTTCAACGGTACGGGCGCCTATCCGGAGGTGGAGGGGCAATACCTCGCCCTGGTGCAGGACCTCTCCAAACTGGGCCTGCTGTACCTGCACGTGTTGGACCACTCGGCCATGGGCGCGCCGGCCGTGCCAGCCGCGTTGAAGGCGCAACTGCGTGCCGCGTTCAACGGTCCCTTCATCCTGGCCGGCGGTTTCGACCGTGACAGCGCCGAGGCCGCGCTGGCGGCCAAGCAGGCCGACCTCATCGCCTTCGGTCGCCCCTTCCTGGCCAACGCCGACCTGGTGGCGCGCATGAAGACTGGGGCCGCGCTGAACGCGCCGGACATGCCCACCTTCTATACGCCGGGCGCCAAGGGCTACACGGACTACCCGCTGCTGGCAGCCTGATCAGCCCCCACCGCGCTGGGTGTAGAGGTCGAAGCGCTGCATAAAGGTGTGGCGTTGCGCCTCGGGCACGCCTTCGAAACAGAAGGACACCTGCAGACGGGGCAGGCGCATGAGGGCGATGACACGCGGCGCCTGCACCCGCCACTGCAGGCGCAGTTCGCCGCGTCCCAGCGTCACACGGGCCGCGCCGTCGTCCAGTTCATGGCCGTGCGGGCCGATCGCCGCCGGCAGCCAGGCCAGCCACTCGGCCTCGGTGCAGGCCATGTCGCGCTCGAAAGTCTCGGGGTAATACGACTGCACAGGCCTCAACCACCGGCAATCGGCGGCCAGATGGCCAGCACGTCGCCCGCTTGCAGCGTGCGCGTGGCCCGATCCGCCGGGGCCACGTAGTGGCCGTTGACCAGCACCAGGTGAACCAGCTTGTGCGGCAGGCCGTAGGGCTCGACGATCTGGGCGATGGTGGCGGCGGGGTCGACCTCGATCACCACCTGGTTCTCGCCCTTGGCATGCGGCGGCAAGTAGTCGGTGAGCGAGGCGAAGAGCTTGAAGGTGATCTTCATCACCGCATTATCGGCACGGATCAACGCCGCCGTGCGTCGGCCGCCCCGCTCCACACACCCTGCGCCTGCGCGGTGGCCAGATAGGCCGGCATCAGCTGCGTGGGGTCCTTGAGCAGTTCGTCCTTCCAGGCGCCCAGCTTCACCTGGCCTTCGACCAGGCCGCGCATCACACCCACGTGGTCCGTCCAGCCCACGCTGTTGCAGCCCACCAGCACGTCGTCCTGGAACTGCAGGCTCAGGTGACGCCAGTGGGCCGCATCGGTCAGCTCCGCGTGCTGGCCGCCGCTCACACCCTGCCAGTTGCCGAAACTGGCGGAGATCAGGCCCAGGGTGTCGAGCACGTTGATCTGGGTGACGCCGCGCAGCGCGGCGCGCTTGCCGGGCTTGTTCTGCGCTGCCATGTTCAGCGCCGCCACGCGTGCCTGTTCGGCCGCATTGGGCTGGATGGCGCTGACGATGGTTGAGCCGCTGACCTTGTCGAAGGCTTCGGCGCAGTCGCCCGCGGCGTAGATACCCGGCACGCTGGTCTGCAGGTGTTCGTCGGTCAGCACGCCCTGCAGGCACTTGATGCCCGAATCCTCCAGAAAGCCGATGGCCGGCTTGACGCCGGTGGCGCTGATGACCAGGTCCACGTTGAGCGTCTTGCCGTTGGACAGCTTGACGTCCAGCGTCTTGTCTTTGCCTGGCGCGATTGCTTCCACGCGCGTGCCGGTGAACACCGCCACACCCTTGGACTCCACCCACTGGCGGATCAGACCGCCGGCGGCCGGGCCCATCATGCGCGGCACCATGCGGTCGCCCATCTCCACCACGCTTAAGCGCACGCCGCGCGCGGCCAGCGCTTCCATGATGATGCAGCCGATGAAACCGGCGCCCATCTGCAGCACACGCGCGCCCTGGGCGGCCCGGGCCTGGATGGCGCGCGCGTCGGCCAGCGTCCAGCAGCTTTCCACGCCGGGCAGGTCCATGCCGGGGATGGGCGCACTCACCGGCCGCGAGCCGGTGGCGATCAGCAGGGTGTCGAAGACCAGCGTGCTGCCGTTGTCCAGCAGCACCTGCCGGGCCTTCGTGTCCACCCGGGTGGCACGGGCCTGCACGGCTTCGATGCGCAGATCGCTGTAGTGGGTGCCGCCCTTGCGCAGCAGCGTGCCCTCTTCACCGATGTTGCCCATCAGCAGATAGGGGATGGCCATGCGCGAGTACGGGGCCTCGCGCTCGTCGCCCACCAGGGTGATCTGGTCGTCGGGCGCGTGCTTGCGCAGGGTCTCGGCCGCGATCACGCCGGCCGGGCCGGCGCCCAGGATCACATGATGCATATTGGTCTCCAGGCTTTGCCCCTCGGGCGGTGCCCCTCACCCCTGCCCTCTCCCCAGAGGGGCGAGGGAGGTCGGTTGTTACAGCCCCAGGCGCTTCTTCGTGTCCGCCGTGGGCCGGCCTTCCTTGTCCCAGCCGCGCACCTCGTAGTACTTGGGCAGCATCTTGGCCAGCTCATTGACCTTGCCCTTGGCCGGGCCGGTCTTGGCCGGCTCGGTCAGCAGGCGCTTGGGCAACTGGTCGTCTTTCGGTGTCATGCCGGCGCGGTTGTTGAACTCGCGCTCCATGTTCCAGATGCGCTCGCCGATCTTGCTCAGCTCCTCCACCGTGTAGCCCTCGTCGCAGGCCGCCTGCAGCTGCGGCGCCAGGTCCGGCAGGCTCCAGGCGAAGGTGGTGAAGATGCACAGGCCCGAGGAGTCGAAGGCGGCGGTGGCGTCCTGAAAGGCCTTCACCAGTTCCGGTTTGCCCTCGCTCTCCAGCGGGTCGGTCTTGACCGGGATGCCCAGCACTTCCGAGGCCACGGTGTAGCCGCGCAGGTGGCAGGCGCCGCGGTTGCTGGTGGCGTAGGCCAGGCCGATGCCCTGGATGCCGCGGCCGTCGTAAGCCGGGAACTCCTGGCCCTTCACGCTCATGGACAGGTCCGGGTGGCCGTACTTGGCCGTCAGCCGCTTGCTGCCCTGGCCGATCTCCTTGCCGAAACCCTCGCCCCGGGCGGTGATCTCGGTGAAGTAGGCCAGCGCCTGGGCCGAGCCGAACTTGGCCTCGATGCCCAGCTGCTCCTTCTTGAGCACGCCCATCTCGTAGAGCTCCATCACCGCGCCCACCGTGGCGCCGAAGGAGATGGGGTCCATGCCGTATTCGTTGCACAGCAGGTTGGCGTACTGCAGCGCCTCCAGGTCGTTCACGCCGTTGGCCGCGCCCAGCGCCCAGGCCGCCTCGTACTCCAGGCCGCCGTTGGCGCCGCGGTACTGCGGCTTGTTCTCGATGGTGAAGTGGGTCTCGTCCATCTTGCTGATGCGGCCGCAGGCGATGGTGCAGCCAAAGCAGGCCTGGTTGGTCACCAGGTGCTTCTTGCCGTCGGTCTTGCGCGGCGTGACCATGGCCTCGGCCGAGATGTCCTTGGCGCCTTCGAACTGCACGTCGCGGTGGTTGCGCGTGGGCAGCGCCCCCATCTCGTTGATCACGTTCATCAGCACCTGGGTGCCGTAAGTGGGCAGGCCCTGGCCGGTGACGGCGTTGTCGTGCAGGATCTTCTTTTTCTCGTAGGTGACCTGCATGAACTTCTTCGGGTCGCGGATATTGCCCACGCCCTTGGTGCCGCGCACGGCGATGGCCTTGAGGTTCTTGCTGCCCGCCACCGCGCCCACGCCGGAGCGGCCGGCCGCGCGGTGCAGGTCGTTGACCACACTGGCGAACAGCACCTGGTTCTCGCCCGCCTGGCCGATGCTGGAGACGCGGATGAGCGGGTCCTGGTGGCTCTTCTTGATGGTCGCCTCGGTCGTCCACACGCTCTGGCCCCACAGATGGGCGGCGTCACGCAGCTCGGCGGTGTCGTCGTTGATATACAGGTAGACCGGCTTCGGGCTCTTGCCCTCGAAGATGATCATGTCCCAGCCCGCCATCTTGAGCTCGGCACCCCAGTAGCCGCCCGAGTTGGAACAGGCGATGGCGCCGGTCAGCGGGCCCTTGGTGATGACGGTGTAGCGCCCGCCGGTGGAGGCCATGGTGCCGGTCAGCGGGCCGGTGGCCCAGATCAGCTTGTTGGCCGGCGACAGCGGGTCGACCTTGGCGTCGACCTCTTCCACCAGGTATTTGGAGCCCAGGCCGCGCGAGCCCACGTAGTCGCGCGCCCAGGCCATGTTCAGCGGCTCCGACTTGACGGTGCCCTTGCTCAGATCCACACGGAGAATTTTTCCTGCCCATGCCATGATGTGTCTCCTTAAGCTGCCGACGGCTGGTTGCCGAGCTTGTTGGCCCACTGTTCCATCCGGCCCAGGCCGGTCCAGTTGGCGTCGATGTAGGTGATGGCGCCGGTCGGGCAGGCGGTGGCGCAGGCCGGGTCGCCGCCGCACAGGTCGCACTTCTGCACCTTGCCGGTCTCCTGCACGTAGTTCACCGTGCCGAAGGGGCAGGCGATGGTGCAGACCTTGCAGCCCACACAGGTGGAGTCGTTCACCACCTTGGCGCCGGTGGCCTTGTCCACCGTGATGGCCTCCACCGGGCAGGCGTGCAGGCACCAGGCCTCGTCGCACTGGGTGCAGGTGTAGGGCACTTTCTTGCCCGTGTGGTGGAAGTCGAACACCTTGATGCGGCTCTTGGCGGTGGCGAAGATGCCGTAGTTCTCGAAGGAACAGGCCATCTCGCACTGCAGACAGCCGGTGCATTTGTCCGCGTTGATGTGCAACACCTTTTGCATGCGTCTCTCCTCGGGTAATCGCGCCGCGCCGGCGCCTGACCTATGAATGTGTAAACATAGGCATTCTTCGAGCGCGCTGCAAACCCCTGACTAGGGAGAACCCTAGGAGGAACGGCGGGCACCGGGGTTATTCTCAAAATGCAACACCGCCGGCGGGCCGCGCTGGCACCGACTCTCGCCCCACTCGTATTCCGCCGTTCGCCATGCCTTCCATGCCCGCCCCCCAACCCGTCTCGCGCCTGGCGCGCATCGCCCAGGCCCGCCAGCTGGCCATGCACGAAGCCGCACCCCTGGCCGGCGGCCTGGTGGAGCCCTGGATCGCCCAGAGCTGGCAGCGCTGCCTGGCCCAGGGCCTGCGCCCCGACCAGCGCGTGGGCTTCGACGCCGTCTCGGCCAGCGCCATGCGCCAGGCCGCGGACGCCAACCGCACCCTGGTGCAGGCCGCGCGCCCCATCCTCAAGCAGCTCGGCGGCGCCCTGGCCGAGACGCGTTACTTCGCCATCCTGACCAACCATGACGGCGTGGTGGTCGACACCGACGGCCCCATCGACCGCAACGACCGCCGCGCCGCCCTCATCACCCGCGTCGGCGTGGACCTCTCGGAAGGCAGCGTGGGCACCACCGCCATCGGCGCCGCGCTGCGCGAGCTGCAGCCGGTCTGGCTGCACCGCGGCGAACATTTCTTCAATGACACGGCGGTCTACAGCTGCGCCGGCGCGCCCCTGTTCGGGCCCGACGGCCGCTGCGCCGGCATGCTCGACCTCACCGGGGTGGAAGCCACCGAGCGCCCCGAGCTGCGCCACCTGGCCACACACGCCGCGCGCCGCATCGAAAACGCCCTGCTCCTGCTGCGTCCGCACCGCCTGCTGCTGCGCCTGAACTGGCCCGGCATCCC
The DNA here is from genome assembly GCA_020621965.1 of Curvibacter sp. Lineage (GTDB taxonomy): Bacteria > Pseudomonadota > Gammaproteobacteria > Burkholderiales > Burkholderiaceae_C > Hylemonella. The sequence continues at coordinate 70,916 of JAHRYV010000013.1, forward strand.
CTTGGGCGACGACGCCGACGGCCTGCTCACCATCGACGCCGACGGCCTGGTCTGCGCCTCCAACCGCGCCGCACGCCAGCTGTTGCCCATGCTGACCCCCGGCAACGAGCTGCACTGCCGCGATCTTTTCGCCACCCCCTGGGAAATGCTGTTCGACGCCGCCCGCCAGGGCAGCGTCATCGACGTGCCGCTGTGGTCCGGCCTGCGCCTGCAGCTGCGCGGCCAGTTGGCGGGGCACGCGCCCACCGTGGCCCCGCGCGCCGGCGCCACGACCACCCTGCCGCTGCGCGACGTGGAAACCGGCCTGATCCGCCAGGCCGTGGAAGCAGCCCGCGGCAACGTGGCCCAGGCCGCGCGCAACCTGGGCATCAGCCGCGCCACGGTCTACCGCAAACTCGGCACCACGGCCAAGCGCGGCTGAGGCCGCGCCGACCATGGCCGCGCTGCGTCAGCCCTGGTTGATCGGGATGTAGATCTCCCCGCCCGCACGCCGGAACTCGGCCGACTTGCCGGCCATGCCGGCGTCCAGCGCCTGCGCCTCGCCCAAGCCCTGCGCCTGGGCGTACTCGCGCACCTCCTGGGTGATCTTCATGGAGCAGAACTTCGGCCCGCACATGGAGCAGAAGTGCGCCACCTTGGCCGAATCCTTGGGCAGGGTCTCGTCGTGAAACTGCTGCGCGGTGTCCGGGTCCAGCGAGAGGTTGAACTGATCCATCCAGCGAAACTCGAAGCGCGCCCTGGACAGCGCGTCGTCCCGTGCCCGCGCCCCCGGGTGGCCCTTGGCCACGTCGGCGGCATGGGCGGCAATCTTGTAGGTGATCAGGCCGGTCTTCACGTCGTTGCGATCCGGCAGGCCCAGGTGCTCCTTGGGCGTCACGTAACACAGCATGGCCGTGCCGAACCAGCCGATCATGGCCGCGCCGATGCCGCTGGTGATGTGGTCGTAACCCGGGGCGATGTCGGTCGTCAGCGGGCCCAGGGTGTAGAACGGCGCCTCGCCGCAGTGCTTGAGCTGCTCCGTCATATTGGCCTGCACCAGGTGCATGGGCACGTGGCCCGGGCCTTCGATCATGGTCTGCACGTCGTGTTTCCAGGCGATCTGCGTCAGTTCGCCCAGGGTGCGCAGCTCGGCGAACTGCGCCTCGTCGTTGGCGTCGGCCCCCGAGCCCGGGCGCAGACCGTCGCCCAGCGAGAAGCTCACGTCATACGCCTTCATGATCTCGCAAATCTCCTCGAAGTGCGTGTAGAGGAAGTTCTCCTGGTGGTGGGCGATGCACCACTTGGCCAGGATGGAGCCGCCGCGCGAGACGATGCCGGTGACGCGGTTGGCCGTGAGGTGGATGAAGGGCAGGCGCACGCCGGCGTGGATGGTGAAGTAGTCCACGCCCTGCTCGGCCTGCTC
>JAHRYV010000074.1 GCA_020621965.1 Curvibacter sp.
GACGCTGGGCGGCCTGGCCATCGCCATCGGCGAGCTGGTCGACGACGCGGTGGTGGACGTGGAGAACATCCTGCGGCGCCTGCAGCAGAACCGCGGCGCTGCACATCCGCAAAGCGTGCTCGAGGTGGTGCGCCAGGCCAGCGTGGAGGTGCGCTCGGGCATCGTCTACGCCACCGTCATCGTGGTGCTGGTCTTTGTGCCGCTGTTCGCGCTGCCGGGCATCGAGGGGCGGCTGTTCACGCCACTGGGCATCGCCTACATCGTCTCCATCCTGGCGTCCATGCTGGTGTCGATGACGGTGACGCCGGTGCTGAGTCATTACCTGCTGCCGAAGATGAAACGGCTGGGCCATGGCGATTCGCCCCTGGTGGCCTGGCTCAAGCGGCAGGACACGCGGCTGCTGGGCTGGTCGTTTGCGCATGCGCGCACGCTGGTGGCCGGCGCCGTGCTGGTGGTGCTGCTTGCCGCGGCCTCGGTGCCCTTCTTCGCGCGCGCCTTCCTGCCGCCCTTCAACGAGGGCTCGCTGGTGCTGTCGTTCCTGCTCAACCCGGGGACTTCGCTGGCCGAGGCCAACCGCGTTGGCGCGGTGGCCGAGGCGTTGATCCGCGAAGTGCCGGAAGTGCTGCAGGTGGGGCGGCGCACCGGCCGCGCCGAGCTGGACGAGCACGCCGAGGGTGTGCATTCGGCCGAGATCGACGTGGACCTGAAACGCAGCGAGCGCGACCGCGAGGCCGTGATGGCCGACATCCGCCGCCGGCTGGCGGTGCTGCCGGCGCAGGTGGCCATAGGCCAGCCGATCTCGCACCGGCTGGACCATCTGCTGTCGGGCGTGCGCGCGCAGATCGCCATCAAGATCTACGGCGACGACACCGACACCTTGCGCGGCCTGGCCGAGCAGCTGCGCGCCGGCCTCTCGAACGCCCAGGGCCTGGTGGACCTGACGGTGGAAAAGCAGGTGCTGATCCCGCAGATCACGGTGAGGCTGGACCAGGCGCGCGCCGCGCAGGCCGGGCTGGCGCCGGGCGAGGCGATCACCGCGCTGCAGGCGCTGACCGCCGGCGCCCATGGCGCGCAGATCGTGGACGGCCCGCGCCGTTACGAGCTGGTGCTGCGCCTGCCCGACGCCCAGCGCAGCCCGCAGGACCTGGCGCGCACGCTGATCGACACGCCGGCGGGCCGCCTGCCTGTGAGCAGCATCGCGACAGTGGAGGAGGGCGACGGGCCCAACCAGATCGGGCGCGAGAACGGGCGCCGGCGCATCATCGTCTACGCCAACACCGACGGCAGCGACATGGCGCGCGTGATCGCGGACATCCGCGCGGCCATCGGCCAGCTGCAGCTGCCCGCCGGCACCTTCGTCAGCCTGGAGGGCCAGTTCCAGGCGCAGGAGGCGGCCACGCGGCTGATCCTGGGCCTGTCCATGGTGTCGCTGGTGATGATCTTCCTGGTGCTGTACTCACGCTACCGCTCGGCGGTGCTGGCGGGCATCGTCATGGCCAACATCCCGCTGGCGCTGATCGGCTCGGTGATCGCCATGTGGATCGCGGGCGTGAGCCTGTCGGTGGCGTCCATGGTGGGCTTCATCACGCTGGCGGGCATCTCCACACGCAACGGCATCCTGAAGATCAGCCACTACATCAACCTGTGCAAGTTCGAGGGCGAGACCTTCGGCCAGGCCATGATCGTGCGCGGTTCGCTGGAGCGGCTGACGCCGGTGCTGATGACGGCGCTGGTGGCGGCCTTTGCGCTGACACCGCTGCTGCTGGCGGCCGACGCCCCGGGCAAGGAGATCCTGCACCCGGTGGCGGTGGTGATCTTCGGCGGGCTGGTGAGCTCCACGCTGCTGGACACGCTGCTCACGCCCGTGCTGTTCTGGCTGCTGGGCGAGCAGCCCTTGCAGCACCTGCTGGCGGGGGATGCCGAGGGTGAAGGGGCCGCCGCAAACGGGCAGGGGAGTTATTGAGCCCCCAAGGTCGCCGCTGCGCGGCGCCCGGCCCCCCGAGGGGGCGCAAGAATGCTTGGGGCGGCCCGGCGTATTCTTGAAAATATCAAGGTCCTGCGGCGCCACCTGCCTTTAAGTGCGCCGCTTCCTTCCTATGGAGAGATACGACATGAACAAGTTCTTGATGGCCGCGGCGTTGGGCCTGGCCGCCCTGGGTTTCAGTGCGGCGCATGCCCACGGCGGCGCCCAGGCAAAACACGGTGGCGTGGCGCAGATGGCCAGCGACCTGTCCTTCGAACTGGTGAGCGATTCCAAGGGCGTTGCGATCTATGTCGAGGACCACGGCCAGCCCTTGGCGCCCACTGGCATGAGCGGCAAGCTCACGGTGCTCAAGGGCAGCGAGAAGACCGAGTACCCCCTGACCGCTTCGGCCGACCGGCTGGAGGCGTCCGGCGCCCAGCTGCCCAAGGGCGCCAAGGCCGTGGCCGTGATCAACGGCGCGGGCAAGAAGACCATCACGGTGCGCTTCAGCATCAAGTAGGCCACCGGCCCGGCACGAACACCGAGGTGGGGCCAGGGCCGATCAGCCCGGCGCCGGCAGGGACGGTGCGCTTTGCCTAAACTGGCGCGGCCATTCCCGCGGCTGGCGGGTGCATCAATCTTTATTGCAGGACAAACACTGAAACTCTTCATCAAGCCCGGCGCCTGTTCCTTGTCTCCCCACATCGTGCTCGAGGAGCTCGGCCTGAGCTACGTGACCGAGAAGGTCGACACCAAGACGAAGAAGATGGAGTCGGGCGCCGACTACCTGGCCGTCAACCCCAATGGGTATGTGCCTGCGCTGCAGCTGGACAACGGCACCGTGCTGACCGAAGGCCCGGCCATCGTGCAGTACCTGGCCGACCAGAAGCCCGAGAAGAGACTGGCGCCGGCCAACGGCACGCTGGAGCGCTACCAGCTGCAGAGCTGGCTGACCTTCGTCGGCATGGAGCTGCACCGCAGTTTCACCCCGCTGTTCAACCCCGCGGCCGCGCAGGAGTGGAAGGACGCCGCGCGCGCCAACCTCGGGCGTCGTCTGGCCTGGGTGAACGAGCAGCTGGCTGGCAAGGAATACCTGGTGGGCAAGGACTTCACCGTGGCCGACGCCTACCTGTTCACCGTGGCGAACTGGAGCAAGTTTGTGAAGTTCGACATCAGCGGCCTGCCGAACCTCACGGCCTATCTGGCCCGTGTGGCCGCTCGCCCGGCCGTGCTGGCCGCGCTCAAGGCCGAAGGTCTGGCCTGAAATTCTTGACTGCGGTCAAGAGTGCCGGGCAGGGGGGGGCGTACACTGCGTCCTGCCCGGGGTGCGCACGGGGCCTTAGATGGTCGTGATGTGCTGAGACGGTTATCCGAACCCGCGAACTTGATCCGGTTTGTACCGGCGTAAGAAGAGCCTGACCTGCCGCAGCACGCGCTGCCCTGTCTGTCCCCCCTTGCTGGCCTCGTGCCGTCTCTTGGTTCGCGTTCGGCGAGCCTCCTTCGGAGCAACACCATTGTTTCAAGGAGCCCTTGCATGAACGCCACCGACCAACTCACCCGGTTCATCACCCTCACGCGCGAGCCGTTGCCGGCGTCGACCAAGATCCACGTGGCCGGTTCGCGGCCGGATCTGCGTGTGCCCTTGCGCGAGATCAGCCTGAGCAACGGCGAACGTGTCACGGTGTACGACACCTCGGGCCCGTATACCGATCCGCAGGCCGAGATCGACGTGCGGCGCGGCCTGGCGCCGCAACGCGCCGGCTGGATCGAAGCGCGCGGCGACACCGAAGCCTATGCCGGGCGCGCGCGTGTGGCGCTGGACGACGGCGTCAAGGGTGCCGAGGCCGACGCCCTGGCCGCGCTGCGCGCGCAGGCGGCCGGTCTGCAGCGCACACCGCGGCGCGCCAAGGCGGGCGCCAACGTGAGCCAGATGCACTACGCCCGGCGCGGCATCGTCACGCCCGAGATGGAGTACGTGGCCCTGCGCGAGAACCAGCGGCGCGAATGGATGGCCCCCTACCTGAACAACCCCGAGCGCGAGGCGCGCCTAGCCGGTCACAGCTTCGGCGCGGCCATCCCGCCGGTGGTGACGCCGGAGTTCGTGCGCGACGAGGTGGCGCGCGGGCGCGCCATCATCCCGGCCAACATCAACCACCCCGAGCTGGAGCCCATGGCCATCGGGCGCAACTTTCTGGTCAAGGTGAACGCCAACATCGGCAACTCGGCCGTCACCTCCAGCATCGAGGAAGAGGTGGAAAAACTCGTCTGGGCTACGCGCTGGGGCGCCGACACGGTGATGGACCTGTCCACCGGCCGCAACATCCACACCACACGCGACTGGATCCTGCGCAACAGCCCGGTGCCCATCGGCACGGTGCCGATCTACCAGGCGCTGGAGAAGGTGGGCGGCGTGGCAGAGGACCTGACCTGGGAGATCTTCCGCGACACGCTGATCGAGCAGGCCGAGCAG
>JAHRYV010000014.1:0-20673 GCA_020621965.1 Curvibacter sp.
TCCGGTTCCTGCGCTCCGTCCGCCTTGCGCTCGGGCCGCTCGCTACGATTTCTTCGCGAGTTCTCTCTCTCCGGCTACCTCGCTAAGCCCGGCGCGGCTCCATGGGGCCCGTCGGGCCGTCCTGCGGCGCCAGCGGTTCGGTCAGCAGCCAGACACGGAAGGTGGCGCCGGTCACGTCTTCGCCCAGTTCGCGGCGGTTGCGGCCTTCGATGCTGCCGCCGTAGCGTTCCACCAGGCCCACGCTGATCCAAAGGCCCAGGCCGTTGCCGTCGTTTTTGGTGGTGAAGAAGGGGCGGAACAGCCGCTCCTTTACCCGATCGCTCAAGCCCGGCCCGGTGTCGCTGATCTCCAGCAGCACGCCGGTCTTGCCGCCATCCAGATCGGTGCGGTCGCGGGTGCGCAGGCGCAGCCGCCCGCCCTCGGGCATGGCCTGAATGGCGTTGATCATCAGGTTGATCACCACCTGCTGCAGCTCCTGCCGGTTCACGCCGGCCCGCGCCGTGGCCTGCAGTTCGCGCTCGACCTCGATGCGGGTGCGCGCCAGCAGGTGCGCCACCAGCACCAGGGAGTTCTCCAGCGTCCGGTTCACGTCCACCGCCTCGACGTAGCCGGCGTATTCGGTCGGCCGCGCGTACTGCAGCAGCTGGGTGACGATCAGGCGCATGCGCTCGACCTGCTGGTCCAGCAGCTGGAGCTCGGCCTGCACGGGTGCGGCCTGCGGGCCCAGGGTCTCGCGCATCAGGTCCAGGTTGCCCTGGATCACGGCGATGGGGTTGTTGATCTCGTGCGCCACGCTGGCGGTGAGCTGGCCGATGGCAGCCAGTTTCTCCGACTTGACCAGCTGCTGCTGCGCCTGCTGCAGCGAGGCGTTGCTCTGCGCCAGCTCGCGCGTGCGCTCGACCACTTTGGCGTCCAGTTCCTCGGCCCAGCGCTGCAGCGCGCGGGTCTTCTCGTCGATCACGTCCAGCAGCTCGTCCAGGTGGCCGGCCAGCGCGCCGATCTCGTCGCGTGCGGCCACCGCGCCCACGCGCGCGCCGGTGTCGCCGTCTTCCACGCGCTGCATGGTCTGGTTCATCTGCTCCAGCGGGCGGAAGATGCTGCGCGCCCAGCGCAGCGAGAACAGCGCGGCCAGCACCATCACCACCATGAAGATGCCGACGATCAGCGCCAGCATGCCGTACTTGACGTAGCGGAAAGGCTTTTCCAGGTAACCCACGTAGAGCATGCCCATGCGCTCGCCGGCGGCGTCCGTCAGCGGCTCGTAGGCCGAGACGTACCAGTCGTTCACCACGAAGGCGCGGTCCAGCCAGGTCTGGCCATGGGTGAGCACGGCCTCGCGCACGGCCTGCGAGACGCGCGTGCCGATGGCGCGCTGGTCCTGAAACAGGCGCACATTGGTGGTGATGCGCACGTCGTCCATGAACAGGGTGGCCGTGCCCTCGCTGCCGAAGGGCAGCGACCCTTCCGGGTAGACGATGCGGTTGATGTGGTCGATGAAGGGCAGGTTCTGGTTCAGCAGCACGCCGCCACGCAGCAGGGCGACGATGCTGCCGTCGTTGCCGCGCACCGGTGTGGTGGCCAGCATGACCAGCGCCCGGTCTTCCACGCTGCGCATGGTGGGTGCGGCGCTGCGGGTCTGGATCAGCGGGATGTGGATGCGCGGTGCCAGGTGCGGCGCCAGCGCCAGCAGCTCGGCGGGCTCCAGCCGGGCCAGGCTGGCCTGGTCGGTGCTGATGCGGGCCTGGATGGCGGCGGCACCGCTGGCCGGGGCGCGCAGCTCGGTGGGCGGCTCGGCCGCGGGCAGCCAGCCGGCCGTGATGAGACGGCCGTCGAGCTGGTAGAGGTTGAAGAAGTCGAAGCCCAGGCGCTCGCGTTCGCGCCCCAGCAGCTTGTGCACGGAGGCCAGGTCCCGGCGCTGCAGCGCGTGGTACAGCGCCTGCGAGTTGCCCACGGCGTGGGTGCCGGAGCCGACCTCGGCCAGCACCTGGTCGAAGTAACCGCGTGCCACGGCCAGGTCGCTGCGCACCTTGGTGATGAGCAGGCGGTCGTAGGCGGCATTGCCCCAGATGACCAGCGCGCCCACCAGCAGCGGCAGCACCACCAGCAGCGGCAACAGCGCCATGGCCAGCAGCTTGTTGCGGATGGAGTGGGTCAGCCAGCGCGGCGCCAGCCAGGTCCGGCGCGGCGCGGGGCCGCCGGCCGCGGAATTCACGACAGGGCCCACTCGGCGCAGCGGCGCTCCAGCGTGCGGCGCGAGATGCCCAGCAGCTGCGCGGCCTGGGTCTTGTCGCCGTGCACCGAGTCCAGCACCGACAGGATGTGCTGTTTCTCCAGCACGTGCAGGTCGGTGGGCAGGGCGGCCGCAGGGGTGGCGCCGCGGCGCTTGTCCATGGAGTAGAGCGCGGAGACGTTGAGCGAGCCCAGGATGAGCGAGCGCTCGATCAGGTTGCGCAGTTCGCGCACGTTGCCCGGCCAGTCGTACTGCATCAGGTAGTCCATCTCGGCGGGCGTGAGCTGCAGCGGCACGGCGCCCAGCACCGGCGCCAGCTGGGCGGTGAAGTGCGCCACCAGCTCGGGGATATCGTCCTTGTGCTCGCGCAAAGGCGGCAGCGCCAGCTCCACCACCTGCAGGCGGTAATAGAGGTCTTTGCGGAAGCGGCCGGCGGCCACTTCCTGCTGCAGCGAGCGGTTGGTGGCGGCGATGATGCGCACGTTCACCGGCAGCAGCTGCTGGCTGCCCACCGGGCGGATCTGCAGGTCTTCCAGCGCGCGCAGCAGCGTGGCTTGCAGCGGCAGCGGCAGCTCGGCGACCTCGTCGAGGAACAGCGTGCCACCTTGCGCGTAGTAGAACAGGCCGTCGCGCGCGCGGGTGGCGCCGGCGAAGGCGCCCTTGGCGTGGCCGAAGAGCTCGCTCTCCATGTGTTCGGGCGATACCGAGGCGCAGTTGACCGGCACGAAGGGACCTTGCGCGCGCGGACTCAGCGCGTGCAGGGCGCGCGCCACCAGCTCCTTGCCGGTGCCGGACTCGCCCTGCAGCAGCACCGTGCTGTTGACGGGCGCCACACGGCGCACCGATTGCGAGAGCTCGTGGATCTGGGGCGAATGGCCGATCAGTCCGTTGTCGGCGAACTGGCTGCGCGAGAGCGTGTGGCGCAGCACGAAGTTCTCGCGCGCCAGCCGGGCCGACTCGTAGCAGCGGCGCACCGCGTTGAGGATCTGCGGCACGCGAAAGGGCTTGAGGATGAAGTCCGAGGCGCCGGCGCGCAGCGCCTCGATGGCGGTGTCCAGGTCCGCAAAGGCGGTGATCAGGATCACCTGGCCCGTGTAGCCGTGCTCGCGCAGCTCCTTGAGCCAGGCCACGCCGTTCATGCCGGGCAGGGCGATGTCCAGGATGATGAGGTCGACGTGCTTGCCGCGCAGCAGCGCGGCGCCGTCTTCGGCGCTGCCGGCTTCCATCACGGTCTGGCAGCGTGGCGCCAGCGTCTTGACGAGGAAGTTGCGCATGCCGGGTTCGTCATCGACGACCAGGATGGACCAGTAAGGCCAGCCCTCGGCCATCTTGCCGGCGTCCGCGTGGGGGAGCGTTTGAGTCACGTTGTGCGAGAGATAGGGAGTCTGATTCTATCGACCGGCCCTGAGCGATCATCCCGGCTGGCGTGGTTTTCAACACCTATGCAACAGCGTGCACAGGCTCCCCGACGCCGAATGCCGCATTCGGTCAGAGTCGACTTGCGACAAGTTGTCGCAACCGGATGGACAGACTGTCTGCGTTCGCGCGCGTGCGGCAGCGCAACATTGATGCAACTCCTTGATTTCTGTTGATCCGGCTGCGGCCCGGCCTGCGCCGGCCTGAGTGTTTCAATATCAGTGCATGCTGAATTAGCGCTACGACCCTCGGGAAAAGCCCTCGGTCCGCAATCGCACGCCGTGCTTGCTGAAACACCCGCGCGTTGTTAAATTCAGACGAGATTCGATATGTATTTCTGTTCCTAAGCGGAACCTAACAGGAGACACAACATGAGCCAATCCCAAGGGAAATTGTCGCGGCGCACCCTGTTCGCGGGTGCGGGCACCGCCGGTGCCGTGGCCGCCGTGGCCAGCATGGTGCCGGCTGCCAAGTCGGTGGCGCCGGTCGAGGCGCAACCCAGGGTGGCTCCTGCCAAGGGCGGCGGTTACCACCTGTCCGAGCACGTCAAGCGCTATTTCAAGACCACCCAGATCTAACGACCGTTGGAGACATCCATGTTGCTCACCAAGAAATCCCCGGCGACCGAGACCACCGCGCGGTCGCCCTTCGTGCACAGCCTGCGCCGCGGTCTGTCGCAAGCCCTGCCCACCATGGACCGCCGCGTCTTCCTGCGCCGCTCGGGCCTGGGCCTGGGCGTCGGCCTGGCCGCCTCGCAGCTCACGCTGGTGAAGAAGGCGCGCGCGGCCGACAAGGTCGCCGTCGGCGACGGCAAGATCGAAGTCAAGCGCACCGTCTGCACCCACTGCTCGGTGGGCTGCGCCATCGATGCCGTGGTGGAAAACGGCGTCTGGACGCGCCAGGAGCCGGTGTTCGACTCGCCGATCAACCTGGGTGCGCATTGCGCCAAGGGCGCCTCGATCCGCGAGCACGGCCACGGCGAGTACCGCCTGCGCTACCCCATGAAGCTGGTCGGCGGCAATGAGCGCATCAGCTGGGACACGGCGCTCAACGAGATCACCGCCCGCATGGTGGAGCTGCGCAAGGCCAGCGGCCCCGATAGCGTCTACTTCATCGGCTCGTCCAAACACAGCAACGAACAGTCGTACCTGATGCGCAAGTTCGTGAGCTTCTGGGGCTCCAACAACTGCGACCACCAGGCGCGCATCTGCCACTCCACCACGGTGGCCGGCGTGGCCAACACCTGGGGCTACGGCGCCATGACCAACTCGTACAACGACATGCAGAACAGCAAGGTCGCCCTGTACATCGGGTCGAACGCCGCCGAGGCCCACCCGGTCAGCCTGCTGCACATGCTGCACGCCAAGGAAACCGGCACCAAGATGATCGTGGTCGATCCGCGCTTCACCCGCACCGCGGCCAAGGCCGACGAGTACGTGCGCATCCGCTCCGGCACCGACATCCCCTTCCTGTTCGGCCTGCTGTATCACATCTTCAAGAACGGCTGGGAAGACAAGAAGTACATCAACGACCGCGTCTACGGCATGGACGAGGTCAAGAAGGACGTGCTGGCCAAGTGGGCGCCGGCGGCCGTGGAAGAGGCCTGTGGCGTGAGCGAGGCCCAGATGTACAAGGTGGCCAAGATGCTGGCCGACAGCCGTCCGGGCACCATCGTCTGGTGCATGGGCCAGACCCAGCACAGCATCGGCAACGCCATGGTGCGCGCCTCCTGCATCCTGCAGCTGGCCCTGGGCAACGTCGGCAAGTCCGGCGGCGGCACCAACATCTTCCGCGGTCACGACAACGTGCAGGGCGCGACGGACGTCGGTCCGAATCCGGACTCGCTGCCGGGTTACTACGGCATCGCCGAAGGTTCCTGGAAGCACTTCGCCAACGTCTGGGGTGTGGACTTCGAGTGGATCAAGAAGCAGTTCGCCTCGCCGGCCATGATGACCAAACCCGGCATCACCGTGTCGCGCTGGATCGACGGCGTGCTCGAGAAGAACGAGCTGATCGACCAGGACAGCAACCTGCGCGGCGTCTTCTACTGGGGCCACGCGCCCAACTCGCAGACCCGCGGTCTGGAGATGAAGCGCGCCATGGACAAGCTGGACCTGCTGGTCGTGGTGGACCCGTACCCGTCGGCCACCGCGGCCATGGCGGCGATGCCCGGCAAGCCGGAGGACCTCAACCCCAACCGCGCCGTCTACCTGTTGCCGGCGGCCACGCAGTTCGAGACCAGCGGTTCGGCCACCGCCTCCAACCGCTCCATCCAGTGGCGCGAGAAGGTCATCGAGCCGCTGTGGGAGAGCCGCACCGACCACATGATCATGTACCAGTTCGCCGAGAAGCTCGGCTTCGGCAAGGAACTGGTCAAGAACTACAAGATGCAGAAGGTCAAGGGCATGGACGAACCCGTGCCGGAGGACATCCTGCGCGAAATCAACCGCGGCGTCTGGACCATCGGTTACACCGGCCAGAGCCCGGAGCGCCTCAAGGCCCACATGCGCAACATGAACGCCTTCGACGTGAAGTCGCTCAAGTGCAAGGGCAAGGTGGTCGACAAGGAAACCGGCTACGACATGAGCGGTGACTACTTCGGCCTGCCCTGGCCCTGCTATGGCACCCCCGAGCTCAAGCACCCGGGCTCGCCCAATCTGTACGACACCTCCAAGCACGTCATGGACGGCGGCGGCAACTTCCGCGCCAACTTCGGCGTGGAGAAGGACGGCAAGAACCTGCTGGCCGAGGACGGTTCCTACTCCAAGGGCGCCGACATCACCACCGGTTATCCGGAACTCGACCACGTGCTGCTCAAGAAGCTGGGCTGGTGGGGTGAACTCACGGAAGCCGAGGCCAAGGCGGCCGAGGGCAAGAACTGGAAGACCGACTCCTCGGGCGGCATGATCCGCGTGTTCATGCAGAACCACGGCTGCCACCCCTTTGGCAACGCCAAGGCGCGCGCCCTGGTCTGGAACTTCCCCGATCCGGTGCCGCAGCACCGCGAGCCGATCTACAGTACCAAGCCGGATCTGGTGGCCAAGTACCCGACCCACGACGACAAAAAGGCCTTCTGGCGCCTGCCCACGCTGTACAAGACGCTGCAGCAGAAGAACATCGCCGACAAGGTGCACGAAAAGTTCCCGCTCATCCTGTCCTCCGGCCGTCTGGTCGAGTACGAGGGCGGCGGCGAGGAGACCCGCTCCAACCCCTGGCTGGCCGAGCTGCAGCAGGAAGCCTTCGTGGAAATCAACCCGAAGACGGCCAACGCCCGCGGCATCCGCAACGGCGAGCGCGTCTGGCTGCACAGCCCGACCGGTGCGAAGCTGAACGTGCAGGCCCTGGTGACCGAGCGTGTCGGACCCGACACGGTCTGGATGCCCTTCCACTTCTCGGGTCGTTGGCAAGGTGCCGACATGCTGGCGCATTACCCGAAGGGCGCGGCGCCGATTGTGCGCGGCGAGGCGGTCAACACGGCGACGACTTATGGTTATGACAGCGTGACCATGATGCAGGAAACCAAGACCACCATCTGCAATATCGAGAAAGCCTGAGGAGTAACGTCATGGCACGAATGAAATTTGTTTGTGACGCCGAGCGCTGCATCGAGTGCAACGGCTGCGTCACCGCCTGCAAGAACGAACACGAAGTCCCCTGGGGCGTGAACCGCCGCCGCGTGGTCACCCTCAACGACGGCGTGCCCGGTGAGAAATCCATCTCGGTGGCCTGCATGCACTGCAGCGACGCGCCCTGCATGGCCGTCTGCCCGGTCAACTGCTTCTACCGCACCGACGAGGGTGTGGTGCTGCACGACAAGGACATCTGCATCGGCTGCGGCTACTGCTCCTACGCCTGCCCCTTCGGTGCACCGCAATTCCCCTCGCAGGGAACCTTTGGCGTGCGCGGCAAGATGGACAAGTGCACCTTCTGCGCCGGCGGCCCCGAAGCCAACGGCAGCCAGGCCGAGTTCGAGAAATACGGGCGCAACCGCCTGGCCGAAGGCAAGCTGCCGGCCTGTGCCGAGATGTGCTCGACCAAGGCCCTGCTGGCCGGCGACGGCGACATGGTGGCCGACATCTTCCGCACCCGCGTGCTGCAACGTGGCAAGGGCGCTGAAGTCTGGGGCTGGGGCACCGCCTACGGCTCGCGTCAGGCCGGCAAACCCGCCGCACCCGCAGGAGGCAAGTCATGAAAAAAGCGCTGATCATCGTTTCCGCCGTCTTCCTGCTGGCCGCCTGCGGCGAGCGGGCCCAGGAGATCGGCGGCGCCAAGCAGGACGCGCCGGCCCACACCGGCACCGGCAAGGCCTACGTCCAGTCCGGCTGGAAGCCGGGTGACAAGACCAGCTGGGAGTCGCAGCTCAAGGCGCGCGGCCAGAACGGCATGAACGAATACAACCGGGTCAACTGAAGATCGGACGCCCCATGAAAAAACTGCTTGCAGTGGCCATGCTCATGGCGCTGGGCTGGGCCGCTCCGGCCCTGGCCCAGGACCAACTCAAGCTCGACGCAGCGCCGGCCAAGGCGGCGCCCGCCGAGACGAGGGGCATCAAGGGCCAGAACATCTTCGACGTGACGCCCGACGCCAGCCAGGAACCCGGCTACGCGACGCAGACCAATGCCGAGCGCGCGGCCGTGCAGCCCGGCAACAACGCGCCCATGTGGCGCCAGGTGGGCGGCGGGGTGACCGGCTACAGCAGCCTGCCCAAGGACCAGGCGCCTGAAGCCGGCAACCTGATCCAGCCCTTCGTGCAGTATCCCGGCTCCATGTTCACCAATGCCGGCGAAGCCTGGCGCCAGGTGCGCAACCGGTGGCTCATCCCTTACGGCGGCGCCTTGCTGCTGATCGCGCTGGGCGCCGTGGGCGTCTTCTACTGGCGCAAGGGCACGCTACAGCTGCACGGGGTCGAGACCGGCCGCAAGATCGAGCGTTTCACGCCGTTTGAGCGTTCCGCGCACTGGGCCAATGCCATCGCCTTCAGCATCCTGGCCGTCTCCGGCCTCGTCATGGCCTTCGGCAAGTTCTTCCTGCACCCGGTCATCGGCGGCACGCTGTACGGCTGGTTGACCTATGTGCTGAAGAACCTGCACAACTTCGCCGGCCCGGTGTTCGCCGTCTCGCTGGTGGTGGTCATCGTCACCTTCGTGCGCGACAACCTGCCGCGCAAGGAAGACATCACCTGGCTGGTCAAGGGCGGCGGCCTGATCTCCGAACACGAGATCCCCTCGCACCGCTTCAACGCCGGCGAGAAGGTCCTGTTCTGGGGCGGCGTCTTCCTGCTCGGCCTGATCGTCGTGGCCTCCGGCCTGTTCCTGGACAAGCTGGTGCCCGGCATGGTCTACGAGCGCGGCAGCATGCAGATCGCCCACATGGTCCACGCCGTGGCCACCGTGCTGATGATGGCCATGTTCATCGGTCACATCTACATGGGCACGCTGGGCATGGCCGGCGCCTACGACGCCATGAAGACCGGTTACGTCGACGAGACCTGGGCCCGGGAACACCACGAGCTCTGGTACGACGACATCAAGGCCGGCAAGATCCCGGCCCAGCGCAGCCAACCGGCAGCACCGGGCGCTCCCGTCAAAGCCTGATCACACACATACAAGAGAGGCAAGCATGAAATCCATCGCCGTATTCATCGCCGTCGGCGCCCTCAGCCTGTCCGCGCTGGCCAAGCTGCCAGCCCCGAGCGACGAAGCCAAGGCCAAGGCCGCCGAGGCGGCTGCCAAGACCGCCCACGGCGGCAAGGTCGACGCCTACAAACTGTGCAAGTCGCAGGACAAGGTCGCGGCCCATTACCGCAAGTCGGGCAAGGCCGGCAAGGACGCCAAGCCGGTGAGCACCGCGCCCTGCGCCGATCCGGGCCCCTTCGTCTACAAGCCGGCCACGGCCGCCGCTCCGGCGCCCGCGGCGCCTGCCGCCGCCAAGAAATCCTGATCCCCGCGTGGATTGCGGTCAACGGGCCGGGCTCTGCAGCCGCGGCCCGTTTTGTTGTACCCTGAAAAGATGTCGACGATCACCTTGCCCCACCTGACCCAGGCCCAGGCCCCGCTGACGCGCGAGATCACCGCCGTCAATGAGCATGGCGAGGTCACGCCGCTGGCGATTCCTTCGGAGCGGGCGCTCACCGTTTACGTCGACAAGCGCGAACTGGTCACGCTGATGACGCTGGGCGGCCATCCCGAGCTGCTGGTGCTGGGTTTTCTGCGCAACCAGCGCCTGGTGCGCTCGGTCGACGAGATCGAATCCATCACCGTCGACTGGGAGGTCGGCGCCGCCGCCGTCAAGACCCGCCAGGGCATCACCGACATCGAGGAACGGACGTCCAAGCGTGTCGTCACCACCGGCTGCGGCCAGGGCAGCGTGTTCGGCGACCTGATGGACGAGGTGGACCAGATCGTGCTGCCCGAGGCCACCCTCACCCAGGGCCAGCTCTACGGCATCGTCAACGCCATCCGCCTGCAGGAAAGCACCTACAAATCGGCCGGCTCGGTGCACGGCTGCGCGCTGTTCCGTGGCGAGGAGATGCTGATCTTTGTCGAAGACGTCGGTCGCCACAATGCCATCGACACCATCGCCGGCTGGATGTGGCTGCAGGACCCTGCCGCGATGGCGGGGGCCGACAAGGTGTTCTACACCACCGGTCGTCTCACCAGCGAGATGGTCATCAAGTCGGCGCAGATGGGGGTGCCGATTGTGGTGTCCCGTAGCGGGATTACGCAGATGGGGCATATGGTGGCCGAGCGCGTCGGCCTGTGCACCATCGGGCGGGCGACCAACAAGCATTTCCTTTGCTACACCGGGGCGCAGCGGTTGAAGTTGCAGCCGGAGCTGGCGGGGGCGAAGTTGCGCGTGGCGGCTTGATTTCTTTCTGCTCAAGGCGCGGCTGAGCAAACCCTCCGTTCGGCCTGAGCTTGTCGAAGGCCTCTGCGAACGAGTTCTCCTTGGCTTGAGTTTTCTCTTTCGAGGCTAGCCGGGTCTCGCCCCGGCGGGCGAGTCACCTTTCTTTGCTTCGCCAAAGCAAGGTAACCGAAAGAAAGGCGACCCTGGTGTCTGTGACCCCGCTGCGGTGCAGCGGGGCAACCTGCGATGCTCGCGCCAGGCGGGATCCGCGCAAACTCGCTGCGCTCAAACATGCGCGGCTCTTGATCCGCCTGCCGCTGCGCTTCTCGGCACAGACACAAGGGTAGGGAAAACCGAAAACAGGATGCAAAGATGACAAGGGTACGCTATCGCGTGCCCTTGTCATCTGGAAAGAGAAGTGATGATTGTCAAGGGCTTCAACACTCAGGCCAACTAGCGAACAAATAGCATGCGCACGCTGCTGTTTGTACGTCCGTTTCAGCGTGTTGTTGGACTGCACCTCAGTCAAGCCGGGATAGCTGGTGTTCGAGTGCCAGCGGTAAAGCCTCTCGCTGCATGCAGATGAGCCACTGGCTGTTCGCTAACCATCTTCATCGTTGATGTCGATAGGCGTTAAACGGCGAACCGGATGGATCGGGAAACGAGGACAGTCGGCCCGATGCGGTGGATGTTGGAGTCGAATAGTTGGGCCTCTCATCGGGCAACCATTTGAGGACGTCACCGTTCGTCTTTATAACGAAGACGCCTGCTGTGACTGCGGCGTTCCCGCCCAAGGACACAGACATTACCTCATCCAAGTTCGTGATCAGCGCTGGTTGTGTGAAGCCTCTACCCGTCCGATTACCCCAGAACAGCACCTTGCCGGCTTCCGTGAGGGCCGCGGATTCAAACCAGCCGGTAGCGATTGCTTTGACGGGTGGGAGTCCGGCAAGGGGCAGGGGAGAAGACTCGCAGGTACTTCCATGAATCCCGAGTTGCCAGTTCTCATTGGAACCCCAGACCCAGACGGTTCCGCTTTCATCCAGCGCCATCGCATGCCGATCACCGGCAGATATCGCCACGATCTTCGGCAGACCGGTTACTTTCTTGGCGGGTGACTGGGCTACGACCTTATGTCCATCCGTCGTGCGCATACAAGGATCGCGCCCACCCCAGGACCAGACTTCACCGATCTCCGACAGGGCAAGTCGGTGTGAACCGCCAACGGCAAGAGCTGAGATACGCGGTAGCCCCTCGACGCGTGCCGGCTGCTCGATGATCGAACCTGCTTCAAATGGGACGACGCACCCGACCTGAAATACTTCACCCGCCTTGGTCAGCAGCCCAATCAAGCGCCAGTTACCATCAGCTGCGCTTACCGTTGGAAGACCAGAAACCGGGATCAGCCTTGGAGTGTAGGGATGGAAATCGCCTCCGCAGGCCAAATACTCTAATGATCCCCAGATATATGGTCGGCCATCACTTGCAATGCCAATCGTGTGATCGTGTGCTACGACCACTCCCACCATGGTTGGGATACCTTTGAGCTGGGCAAACCCTTCCAATCCAACTGAATTCCGTCCAAGCTGCCCCGCGTTGTTGAAGCCCCACATCCACACGGTGCAGTCGGCTGCCAGGATAGCTCCGTGCGCAGAGACGGCAGAGACTGTTGGTTTAGCTGTACATGTCGCTAGCTGTGCGAGCCGTTCTTCATACGCGGTCCTTACGCATTCTCGGTCTGGACAGCGGTTTCGTCTAGTGAACCACTGACGTTGTTCAAGGACAGAGTTACTATCCGAGGTCGCGAGCCTCTTTGCCTGATAAGCAGCGGCAAGTTTTTCGTCTAATTGAGATAACTGCTGATCCTTGCATACTAACCGCTCAACAGTTGAAGCAGCCTTCGAGCAGTCGAAGCTTGCGGCGCTGGTCAAACTGAGACCGCAAGAAAGACAGAGTAGAAATATCAAAACAGTACGCACCTAGGATTCCTCCATCAAATGATGCGTACGCGGGCGTAAGCTCGAGTGCGCCCACGTGACTTAGGCCGCAAACATGCAGAAAACCAAGGACGGACGTTCATCCGGTGCGCCTCTCCCGATGCAGCCATGCCGCCAGTCTTTGAAGATATTTTCCGGCATCATCGTCCAAAACCAGACTGAGAAGAAACCGTGAAAACCCGCAAGGCCGGCCGGGAATGAAAATCCCCTAAGCTAGCCCCATGAACATCACCTTCTGGCAACTCGCCTGGAAAACCCTCTGGCGCGACCTGCGTGCCGGCCAGCTGCGCCTGCTGATCCTGGCCGTCACGCTGGCGGTGGCGGCACTCACGGCCGTGGGCTTCTTCGCCGACCGACTCAAAGGCGGCATGCAGCGCGACGCGCGCCAGCTGCTGGGCGGTGATGCCGTCATCGTCAGCGACAACCCCACGCCGGCCAGCCTGATCGCGCTGGCCAGGAGCAGCGGCCTGCAGAGCTCCGGCTCGCTGAGTTTTCCGACCATGGCGCGCGCCAGCGAGGCGCAGGGCGGCGCCACGCGGCTAGTGGCGCTGAAGGCGGTGGAGGCGGGTTATCCGCTGCGCGGCAAGCTGACGGTGAGCACCGAGCCGGGTGCGGCCCCCGTGGCCACGCGTGACATTCCGGCCGCAGGCGAGGTCTGGGCCGACCCGGCGCTGCTCGAGGTGCTGGGCCTGAAGGTGGGTGACCGGCTGCTGCTGGGTGAATCGGCCCTGCGCATCACACGCCTTATCGGCGTCGAGCCCGACCGCGGGGCGGGTTTCATCAACTTCGCGCCGCGCGCCATGATCGGCCAGTCCGAGCTGGCTGCCACCCAGCTGGTGCAACCGGCCAGCCGCGTGAGTTACCGCTATGCGGTGGCGGGCGAGGACAAGGTGGTCAACGCCTTCGTCAAACAAGCCAACGAACGGATCGAACGCGAGCAGCTGCGCGGCGTGCGCATCGAGGCGCTGCAGGGCGGGCGGCCCGAGATGGCGCAGACGCTGGAGCGGGCCGAGAAATTCCTCAACCTGGTGGCCCTGCTGGCCGCGCTCTTGAGCGCCGTGGCCGTGGGCCTGGCCGCGCGCGCCTTCGCCAACAGCCATCTGGACGATTGCGCCATGCTGCGTGTGCTGGGCCTCTCGCAAGCCACCATCGCGCGCAGCCATGCGCTGGAATTTCTGCTGGTGGGGCTGGCCGGCGGTGTGCTGGGCGTGGCGCTGGGCTGGGCCGTGCACCATGTCTTCGTGCTGCTGCTGGCCGGGCTGGTGGATACCGCCTTGCCGGCCCCGGGCCTGTGGCCGGTGTTCTTCGGCCTGGGCATGGGCCTGACGCTGATGCTGGCCTTCGGCCTGCCGCCCGTGCTGCAGCTGGCCCAGGTGCCGGCGCTGCGCGTGATCCGGCGCGACATGGGCAATCTGCGCCCCATGTCCATCGGCGTGCTGGCGCTGGGCGTGGCCGGTTTTGCCGTGCTGCTGCTGGCCGCCAGCAGCGACCTGAAGCTGGGCCTGATCACCGTGGGCGGTTTTGCCGGCGCGGTGGCGCTGTTCGCGCTGGCCAGCTGGGGCGCCGTGCTGCTGCTGCGCCGTGTGGTGCGCGAGAACACCGCGCCGCGCTGGCTGGTGCTGGCCACGCGCCAGCTCTCGGCGCGTCCCATCTACGCCGTGCTGCAGGTCAGCAGCCTGGCCGTGGGCCTGCTGGCGTTGCTGCTGCTGGTGCTGCTGCGCACCGACCTGATCCGCAGCTGGCGCCAGGCCACGCCGGCTGACGCGCCCAACCGCTTTGTCATCAACGTGCAGCCCGACCAGGCCGAGGCCTTCCAGCGCCAGTTGCGCGAGGCCGGTGTCACGGGCTACGACTGGTTTCCCATGATCCGCGGCCGCTTGGTGGCCGTCAACGACCGCACCGTGCTGACGCAGGACTACGCCGACGAGCGCGCCCAGCGCCTGGTGGAGCGTGAGTTCAACCTCTCGCACAGCGCCCAGGCGCCGGCGCACAACCAGATCGTGGCCGGCCGCTGGACGGCTGAAGACGCAAACGGCATCAGCATGGAAGACGGCATCGCCAAGACGCTGAACCTCAAGCTCGGCGACCGGCTGCGTTTCGACATCGCCGGCCTGCAGCACGACACCACCATCACCTCGCTGCGCAAGGTGGACTGGGGCTCCATGCGCGCCAACTTCTTTGCGCTGTACCCGGTGAGCAGCATGCCCAACCTGCCCAGCACCTACCTGGCGGCCTTTCGTGCGCCGCAGACGCCGGGTTTTGACAACACGCTGGTGCGCCAGTTTCCCAACATCACCGTGGTGGACCTCAGCGCCACGCTGGCCCAGGTGCAGCGGGTGCTGGAGCAGGTCAGCCGCGCGGTGGAGTTCCTCTTCGGCTTCACGCTGGCGGCCGGCCTGGTGGTGCTGTTTGCCGCCGTCACCGCCACCCGCGAGGAGCGCGCGCGCGAATACGCCATCATGCGTGCCGTGGGCGCCGGCAGCGGCCTGCTGCGCCAGGTGCAGCGCGCCGAACTGGCGGGCGTGGGGGCGCTGGCTGGGGCCCTGGCCGCCGTGGTCTCGGCCGTGGTGGGCTGGGCGCTGGCGCGTTATGCCTTCAATTTCGAGTGGACGGGTAGCTGGTGGCTGCTGCCGGTCGGGGCTGTCAGCGGTGCCCTGCTGGCCTGGCTGGCCGGCTGGTGGGGCCTGCGTTCCGTGCTGCGCCGCCCGGTGGTGCAGACCTTGCGCCAGGCGGCCACCTGATTGCCATTGAGGCGGCAACGGCCGCTCATTCCCGCGCCGCTGGGATAATCGGGGCATGACTTCCGAAGAGAACCGCAAGCCCGCCACCGCCTTCGAGTGGATCGGCGGTGAAGACAAGGTCCACGCCCTGGTCGAACGCTTCTACGACCTCATGGACCTGGAGCCCGGCTACAAGGAACTGCGTGCCGCCCACGGCAGCGATCTGGCCGACGCCCGGCAGAAGCTGGACTGGTTCCTCTGCGGCTGGCTCGGCGGTCCGCAGCACTACATCGAACGTTTCGGCCACCCGCGCCTGCGCGCCCGCCACATGCCCTTCAAGATCGGCCTGGTCGAACGCGACCAGTGGCTGGCCTGCATGGACCAGGCCATGGGGGAGGTGGGGCTGGATGAGGCACTGCGCAGCAAACTGCGCGAGGCGTTTTTCGGGACGGCGGACTGGATGAGAAATACGCCGGGTTAAGGCGGGCGTAGCTAGTTCCCGAAATGCTTGCTGAGCGGCGACTTGGTGACCGGGATATTGGCAAGACCGAACTGCTGTGACACGAGCCTCTTGATAGCCAGCACCATCCACTCGGGTGCTTCGGGAGAGATGTAGATCGCCTCAATAAACTCGTTCAGATTCGGAGCGGGGACCCGGATTGCTGGTGCGTCTTCACTGGACTTGCGGATGACTAATCGCCATTCTTGCTCATAGCTAAATGCTTTAGCCTTCATAAACAACACTTGGGTAGCGCTTGATATGGGGAGCTCTCCGTATCCAAACGGAATCCCCATCGTGGCCACATTTAGGACTTCATTTGAGACGTAGTTCTCGTAAATGACTTCGCCAAACATCCCGGCTGCGGACAGGTCCTTGCAGTAGTCGTGGCAGATTGAGGACACTTTTCCAATACTGCTTACCAAAGCAACGGAATATGCGTGACCCCCATACACCTTCCACATGGCAAGGCTCTCAGACGAGGAGAGATGCCAGCACGAGACAAAGGACTGTCTGTTTAGCTTTTCTACTGCCTCCTTGGCTTGTGGGAAAAGCTTTGGGGGAATGGTTTCAAGCAGAGCGTCCAAACCAATGAACCCTTCCTGGATATCCTCGAACAAGTCTGCTCTTGGGAGTCGCAGTTCCTTGGTCTGAAGAAAGTCAACCAAAGAGATCAGTGGCATATAACGCCACAGCTTCTTACTGCCGTTGCTAGCGTTAGCCATAAGTGATCACCCTCTCCAATGTGTTTCGAAGCGATGAGTGGGCTTGATTGCTAGACAGCGGGCTGCAGCAGCACCACCAGCGCCCCCGCGCCACCCTCCGCCGGCCGTGCCTGCACAAACGCCAGTACTTCCTTCTTCTGCGCCAGCCAGCCCTGCACCCGGCCCTTGAGCACCGGGGTCTTGCCCGGTGAACCCAGGCCCTTGCCGTGCACCACGCGCACGCAGCGCAGGCCCTGCTGGTGCGCTGCACGGATGAACTGGCCCAGGGCCTCGCGCGCGTCCTCCGTGCGCAGGCCGTGCAGGTCGAGCTGACGCTGGATGGCCCAGTCGCCGCGGCGCAGCTTGCGCACGACATCGGGGCCGATGCCGGCTCGGCGGTAGCTCAGGTGTTCGTCGGTGTCGAGCAGGGTGCTGGCGTCGAATGCGTCGCTCAGCGCTTCCTGCAGCGCGGCCTGCTCGTCGAGCTGGCGCTGCAGCGGCACCGGTTTGGGTTGTTCCTTCTTCAGCAGCGCCTTGGCCGGCTGGGCCAGGGGCTGCACCTTGCCGGCGGCTTGAAGGAAGAGGTCCTTGTCCGCCGTGGTCTGGCGAGCCTTCTTGGCCGCTTCGGCCTTGCGCTCGGCTTCCAGCTTGGCCTGCGTTTCGATCGCTTTCTTGACCTGTTTCAGGTCGGCCAGGGACTTCACGGTGACCATCAGATGAGTCCCCGTTCCGCCATGGACAAGGCCAGCCCCGGCGCCACGATCACGTGGTCCAGCACGCGCACGTCCACCAGGGCCAGTGCGGCCTTCAGCGCCTGGGTCAGCATTTCGTCGGCGCGCGAGGGCTGCACGGTGCCGCTGGGGTGGTTGTGCGCGAGCACCACGGCGGCGGCGTGGTGGTGCAGGGCGCGCAGCACCACTTCGCGCGGGTAGACGCTGGTCTGCGCCAGGGTGCCGCGAAAGAGCTCCTCCAGCGCCAGCAGCTTGTGCTGGTTGTCCAGAAACAGCACGGCAAAGCTTTCGTGTTTCTTGTGGGCCAGGTGCAGTTGCAGGTAGTCCTTGACGGCCTGGGGGGTGTCCAGCGCGGCGCGTTCGCGCAGTTGTTCGGCCAGGGCGCGGCGGGCCAGTTCCAGCACCGCCACCAGTTCGGCGCGTTTGGCCGGGCCCAGTCCCTTGACGCGTCTCAGGTCGTCGGCGCCGGCATGCAGCAGGCCGGCCATGCCGCCAAAGCTCTCCAGCAGCTCCTGCGCCAGCTGCAGCACACCCTTGCCGGCCAGGCCGGTGCGCAGCAGCAGGGCCAGCAACTCGGCGTCCGACAGCGCCGCCGGGCCGCGCGCCAGCAGCTTTTCGCGCGGACGCGCGTCGGGGGGAAGGTCTTTGAGCGGCATGACGGGCGTCAATTGCAGGTCTTTTTACAATGGAGCCCAGTTTATCGGGACTTCCATGACCACCACCCCTGCCCGGGTCCAGCCCGGATCCTTCCTCACGCTGCACTACCGCCTCTCGGGGCCGGCCGGCGATCTCGTCAACACCTTCGGCGGCAAGCCGGCCACGCTGACCGTGGGCACGGGCGAATTGGCCCCTGCCGTGGAGCAGGCGCTGATCGGGCTGGAGGAGGGGGTGCACACCACGCTGCAGCTGCCCGCGGGCGCCTACGGCGAGCGCAACCCGGCCATGCAGCAGTGGCTGTCGCGCAAGGAGTTGCACGAGCTGGGCGACCCGGAGGAGCACTACGCGGTGGGCGACGTGGTGCACTTCCCCACCCCCGACCGCAAGGGGCAGTTCGGCGGCGTGGTGCGCCAGTTGGGCGAGGACGCGGTGCTGTTCGACTTCAACCACCCGCTGGCCGGCCACCCGGTCACCTTCGAAGTGCAACTGATCGGGGTGCTGTGATGAGCATGCACGCCGAGGTCATCCTGGCCGAGCCGCGCGGTTTCTGCGCCGGCGTGGACCGCGCCATCGAGATCGTCGAGCGCGCGCTGGCCAAGTACGGCCGCCCGATCTACGTGCGCCACGAGATCGTGCACAACACCTATGTGGTCAACGACCTCAAGGCCAAGGGCGCGATCTTCATCGAGGAACTCAGCGACGTGCCGCCCGGCGCCACGCTGGTGTTCTCGGCCCACGGCGTGAGCAAGGCTGTGCAGCGCGAGGCCGAGGCGCGTGGTTTCCAGATCTTCGACGCCACTTGCCCGCTGGTGACCAAGGTGCACATCGAGGTGGCCAAGCTGGCCAAGGAAGGCTACGAGTTCATCATGATCGGCCACAAGGGGCACCCGGAAGTGGAGGGCACGGTGGGGCAGCTCGACGGCGGCATCCACCTGGTGGAAGACGTGGACGACGTGGCCAAGGTGCAGCCGGCCCAGACGACGAAGCTGGCCGTGGTGACGCAGACCACGCTTTCCGTGGACGACGCGGCCGGCATCATGGCGGCGGTCAAGGCCAGGTTTCCGCAGGTGCGCCAACCCAAGCAACAGGACATCTGCTACGCCACCCAGAACCGGCAGGACGCCGTCAAGCTGCTGAGCCCGCAGGTGGACGTGGTCATCGTGGTGGGCAGCCCAACCAGCTCCAACAGCAACCGCCTGCGCGAGGTGGCAAAGAAACTCGGCACCGAGGCCTATATGGTGGACAACGCCGACGAGCTGCGCGCCGAATGGTTCGAGGACAAGAACCGCGTGGGCCTGACGGCCGGCGCCTCGGCGCCCGAGATCCTGGTGCAGCAGGTGATCGAGCGCATCAGGGCGCTGGGGGCCGTCTCCGTGCGGAAGATGGACGGCATCGAGGAAACGGTCAAGTTTCCTTTGCCTAAGGGGTTGAAGCAGGACGCTTGATTTCTTTTTTCCTGCGGTTTTGCCTGGCGGCGCTTTTGTAACCCCCCACTCATCCCCCCGCCCTTCTCTACCCCCGCCGGGGTAGAGAAGGGGGCCGGGATTTTGTTTTTGGTGTCCTGGCTGCGCTTCTATGGCTCGAGCCGTCGCCACCACCACTTGGCGCCGAGACTTTAGGGAGCCGGTCGTAGTCAACGGTTCCACGACAGCATGCCACCGGCGGCGGTCGTTCCGACCTGCCGCGCACGAGACCGACTTTGTCTCGTTGCTGGCGCGTAGCTGCCAGCCAGGGGCGCTCATATCTGCAGCCGTTGACTACGACCGGCTCCCGAAGATGCAGGCGCACAAATCCGAACCGCGACCTCACCCCCGTAGAAGCGTAGCCGGCGCGCAGAAGCAAAATCCAGGCTCCCCTTTCCGCCCCGGCGGGGGTGGAAAGGGGCGGGGGGGATAGGGGGGGATTACAAGAGCCCGCGCAGCGAAAAAAGCAGCGAAAAGCGAAGAAAACAAAGACAAGAGAACGAAAACTACAATACCCAAATGCTAGACCTCACCCTGCTCCGCAAAGACCTCGATGGTGTGCTGGCGCGCCTGCAGACGCGCAAGAACCCGCAGCCCTTCCTGGACGCCGACAAGTTCCGCGCCCTGGAGGCCGAGCGCAAGACCCTCCAGACCCGCACCGAAGAACTGCAGAACAAACGCAACACCCTGAGCAAGCAGATTGGCGCGCTCATGGGCCAGGGCAAAAAAGACGAAGCCGAGGCCGCCAAAGCCGAGGTCAATGCCCTCAAGGGCGAGCTGGACAGCTCGGCGGCGCGGCTGGAGCAGCTCCAGGCCGAGATGGCGGCCCTGCTGCTGGCCGTGCCCAACCTGCCGCACGAGAGCGTGCCGGTGGGCAGCGACGAGCACGGCAACGTGGTGGCCCGGACCTGGGGCACGCCGAAGCAATATGACTTTGCGGTCAAGGACCACGTGGATGTGGGCGAGCCGCTGGGGCTGGACTTCGACACCGGCACCAAACTCACGGGTTCGCGCTTCACGGTCATGAAGGGCGGCATCGCCCGCCTGCACCGCGCGCTCGCCCAGTTCATGCTGGACGTGCAGACGCAGGAGCACGGTTACACCGAGTGCTACACGCCTTACATCGTCAATGCCGACACGCTGCGCGGCACCGGCCAGCTGCCCAAGTTCGAGGAAGACCTGTTCGCCGCCAAGAAGGGTGGCCAGGAGGGCGCGGCCGAAGACGTGGCGCTGTACCTGATCCCCACCAGCGAAGTCACGCTGACCAACTTTGTGCGCGACGAGATCGTGGCCGAGTCGGACCTGCCGATCAAGCTCACCGCCCACACGCCCTG
The DNA here is from genome assembly GCA_020621965.1 of Curvibacter sp. Lineage (GTDB taxonomy): Bacteria > Pseudomonadota > Gammaproteobacteria > Burkholderiales > Burkholderiaceae_C > Hylemonella. The sequence goes on from JAHRYV010000014.1 coordinate 20,598, forward strand.
TTTCCGTTCCGAGGCTGGCTCTTATGGCCGCGACACGCGCGGCATGATCCGCCAGCACCAGTTCGACAAGGTCGAG
>JAHRYV010000014.1:20848-69398 GCA_020621965.1 Curvibacter sp.
CTTCCAGGCCCGCCGCCTGCAGGCGCGCTTCAAGAACGCCCAGGGCAAGAACGAGTTGCTGCACACCCTCAACGGCTCCGGCCTGGCCGTGGGCCGCACTCTGGTGGCCGTGCTGGAAAACTACCAGCGCGCCGACGGCAGCGTGGAAATCCCTGCCGCCTTGCAGCCTTACATGGGCGGCCTCAAGGAACTGCGGCCGTGACCTCCCGCCTGCGCCGTGCCCTGTGCCTGTTGCTGCCGGGCAGCGCGGCGATGCGGGCGGGTGCAGGCCAGGCCACCGTGCCCGAGCCGGGTCAGCCGGCGCCGGACTTCGCCTTGCCCGACCAGCAGGGCCAGTTGCGCCGCCTGGCCGACTGGCGCGGCAAGTGGCTGGTGCTCTATTTCTACCCGAAGGACGACACGCCCGGTTGCACCACCGAGGCCTGCAACTTCCGTGACGATTGGTTGCAGCTGCAGGCCCAGGGCGCCGAGGTGGTGGGCATCAGCGTGGACAGCAGCGCCGCGCACGCGGCTTTTGCGCAGAAATACAAGCTGCCCTTTGCGCTGCTGGCGGACGCCGGAGGGGAAGTGGCGGCTCGCTACGGCGCGCTGTCGGACTGGCTGGTGGTCAAGTTGGCCCGGCGCTACACCTTCCTCGTCAGCCCCGACGGCCGCATTGCCAAGGTCTATCGCTCGGTAGATACTGCCAAGCATTCGGCCCAGATCCTGGCCGACCTGCAGCAACTGCGGCAGAGTCCGCCCCCGGCTCCACGGCCGCCGTCCTGAACACCACAACGACCTGACCATGAGTACCCCGCCCCGTGATCCGCTGCAACGGCCTGCCGGGCCGCAGGGCAGTGCACCCGTGCCCGGCGTGCTGAGCCGGCTTGCCTTCGACGAGCATCTGCTGCGGGAATGGGAGCGGGCCAAACACGCGCAGGCGCCGCTGTCGCTGCTGCTCATCGACATCGATCATTTCCGCGCCAGTGCCGACCAACAGCGGGCGCCCCTGGGTGACGAGCGCCTGAAGAAGATCGCCGGCGCACTGGGACAGGCGGTGTTTCGCCCGACCGATCTGGTGGCGCGTTATGGCGACGACGAGTTCGCCATCCTGCTGCCCGCGGTGCACGAGGAAGGCGCGCGCGTGGTCGCGGCCCGGGTGCGTACGCAGGTCAACACCCTGGCCCTGCCGCACAGCGGCGGCGTAGGCGGCATCGTCACCGTGAGCATTGGCGTGGCGGCGATCGAGCCGGCGGCCGGTGGGCGGCCGCAGCAACTCGTCGACCTGTGCACACAGGCGCTGGAAGAGGCCAAGCGCATGGGACGCGACAGCATCGTGTCGCAGGACTGGATGGTTTAGCCAGGAAATCTGACGCTAGAATGCGTCCAGGTCATGCACATGACCGAGCTTGACATCGGGAGAGACTGCGACGCGCCCCGTGCCCGCTGCAGCGCCGAAGGAGCAACCGCCCCGGAAACTCTCAGGCAAAAGGACCGATCAGGCAATTGAACTCTGAAGAGCGGCCGGAACTCGTCACCCGGCACACCGCAGGAGCAAGCGCAGCCGTCACGGCCGCGTGAATCTCTCAGGTACCAAACAGAGGGGGCGTGCAGCGCGCATGGTGTGCGCGGCACCCCATCCTCATGACGTTTGGAGCCTGATCTCATGAAGTCGATCGCCGTCATCGGCGCCGGTATTACCGGCGTCACCACTGCCTACGCCCTGGCCAAACGCGGCTTTGCCGTCACCCTGTTCGAGAAGAACCGCTACGCGGCGATGGAAACTTCCTTCGCCAACGGCGGGCAGCTGTCCGCCTCCAATGCCGAGGTCTGGACACACTGGTCCACCCTGGTCAAGGGCATGAAGTGGATGCTCAAGAGCGACGCGCCGCTGCTGGTCAACCCCAAGCCCAGCTGGCACAAGCTGAGCTGGTTCGCCGAGTTCATCGCCAGCATGCCCCGCTATCGCCACAACACCATCGAGACCGCGCGCCTGGCCGTGGCCGCGCGCGAGCATCTGTTCGCCTGGGCCAACGCCGAGGGCGTGGACTTCGACCTCAAGCGCCGGGGCATCCTGCACATCTACCGCGACCAGAAAGGCTTCGACCACGCGGGTGAAGTCTCCAAGCTGCTGGCCGCCGGCGGCCTGCCCCGGCGCGCCGTGACACCGGAGGAGATGCGCGCCATCGAGCCCACGCTGGCCGGCACCTACTACGGCGGCTACTACACCGAGAGCGACTCTACCGGCGACATCCACAAGTTCACCGTGGGCCTGGCCGCCGCCGCCGAGCGCCTGGGCGTGCGCAGCCTGTACGGGCAGGACGTGCAGGCCCTGCGCAGCGACGGCAGCAGCGCCAGTGTCACCGTGCGCACGGACGAGGGCCAGCAGACCCACCGCTTCGACGGTCTGGTCGTCTGTGCCGGTGTGCTCAGCCGCAGCTTCGCCGCGCAACTGGGTGACCGCGTCAACGTCTACCCGGTGAAGGGTTATTCCATCACCGTCAACCTGCTCGATGAGCAAAGCCAGGCGGCGGCACCCATCGTCAGCCTGCTGGACGACGAGACCAAACTCGTCACCAGCCGCCTGGGGCGGGACCGCTTCCGCGTGGCCGGCACGGCGGAGTTCAACGGCTACAACAAGGACATCCGCGCCGATCGCATCCGCCCCCTGATCGACTGGGTGCAGCAGTGCTTCCCCGGCGTCAGCACGCGCCAGGTGGTGCCGTGGGCGGGCCTGCGGCCCATGATGCCCGACCTGATGCCGCGCGTGGGGCGCGGGCGCCGCGCCAACGTGTTCTACAACACGGGCCACGGTCACCTGGGCTGGACGCTGTCGGCCGTGACGGCCGACATGGTGGCCGGGGTGGTGCAGCAGGCGTACGCGGGCACGGCGCCCACCGTGCGGGTGCCCGCCGCGGCGTTGCCGCAGCGCGGCTGAGCACGCAGCGCGGCCCGGGCCGGGCGGCGCTCAGCGTTGCTGCAGCGCCGCCTCGATGGCCGTGACCAGCGCCTTGCTGCCTGGCTCGACCGAGCTGGCAAAGCTGGTCACGACCCGGCCGTCGCGCCCGATCAGGTATTTGTGGAAGTTCCACCGCGGCGCGGCCTTGGTGGCTTGGTAGAGCTGGGTGTACAAAGCGTTGCGCCGCGGCCCCACGACCTCGGTCTTGTCGAACATGGGGAACTTGACGCCGTAGGTATTGAAGCAGAGTTCGGCGATCTGCCTGGCATCGCCCGGCTCCTGCTGGCCGAAGTCGTTGGACGGAAAACCCAGGATGACCAGGCCGCGTTTTTCGTACCTGGCGTACAGCGCCTCCAGCCCTTCGTACTGTTTCGTGAAACCGCAGTAGCTGGCCGTGTTCACCACCAGCAGCACCTTGCCCGCGTATTGGCAGAGGTTCTGCGGGGTGTCGTCCTGCAGGCGCGGGAACTGGTGTTGCAGCAGGGTGGGACAGGGGTTGCCGCCGCTGCCTTGCGCGGAAGTGGTCATGGGCAGCAGGGCTGCGACCAGGGCGGTGACGACCAGAAGAAGGTGGTGGCGCAGCAGGAGCTTCATGAGGCCATTTTGTGCCAAGGCAGGAGGATCTGCTGGTGTGGCGGCAGTGCCTGTATTCGTGGCAGTGGGATTGCTCGAAATTCGTCTGGCGCGAATTCCTCGGGGCTGCGCGGGTTCTCACGCATCCGATCCACAAAAAACAAACCCCGCTGTAGCGGGGTTGGTTTTTTGGCGGAGAGGGTGGGATTCGAACCCACGGTAGTGTTGCCACTACGCCTGATTTCGAGTCAGGTACATTCGACCACTCTGCCACCTCTCCGGTTTTGTGGTGGCGCGTATTGTAGCAGTTCAGGCCTGGGCGTCGCGCAGCTGGCGCAGAGCGGCCTGCAGGGCCTGCGGATCGGCGGCGGCGGGCAGGGTGGCCAGGGCGGCATCGTCCTGCTGCAGGGCCTTGATGGCCGCGCCGGCGTCCTTGGGGCTGGCGTAGCCGGCGCTTTGCAGCAGCAGCGTGCCTTGCGCATCCACGAACTTGAAGTAGAACTGGCCGTCGGCTTCGCGGTATTGCTTGAAGCTGGGCAGCGCCGCCTTGGTCGCCTTGTCCTTCTTGGCCTCGCCTTGCGCGCGCAGGTCACGCAGGCCCACCGCGTGGCGCAGCCGGGCGGTGAAGGGGGTGGCAATGGCACGTGCCCTGGTCGCGCCGGCTTTCAGCAACTCTTCCAGCCGCTCGGGGTGGCGCATCAGCGATTCGTAGGTTTCGCGCATCGGAGCCACTTCGTGGTCGATGCGCTCGAACAGGATCTGCTTGGCCTCGGCCCAACTGACGCCGTCGGCATAAGCCTGCCGCAGCTGGGCGGTCTCGGCGGGCGTGGCGAAGGCCTGGTAGATCTGGAACAGGGCCGAGCCTTCGGTGTCCTTGGGTTCGCCGGGCGCGCGCGAATCGGTCTTGATGCCGGCGATGAGCTTCTTGAGCTGCTCGCGCGGGGCGAAGAGCGGGATGGTGTTGTCGTAGCTCTTGCTCATCTTGCGGCCGTCCAGGCCCGGCAGCGTGGCCACGGTCTCCTCGATCTGGGCCTCGGGCAGCACGAAGTGCTCGCCGTACAGATGGTTGAAGCTGGCGGCGATGTCGCGCGCCATCTCGATGTGCTGGATCTGGTCGCGCCCCACCGGCACGCGGTGGGCGTTGAACATCAGGATGTCGGCCGCCATCAGCACCGGGTACATGAAGAGGCCGGCGGTCACGTCCGCATCCGGGTCCAGGCCGGCGGCGTTGTTCTTGTCCACCGAGGCCTTGTAGGCGTGGGCGCGGTTGAGCAGGCCCTTGCCGCAGACGCAGGTGAGGAACCAGGTCAGCTCGGGAATCTCGGGCACGTCGGACTGGCGGTAGAACGTGACGCGCTCGGGATCGAGGCCGCAGGCGACCCAGCTGGCGGCGATCTCCAGCGTGGAGCGCTGGATGCGCGCGGGTTCGTCCACCTTGATCAGCGCGTGGTAGTCGGCCAGGAAATAGAAACTCTCCACACCGCTGGCGCGGCTGGCCTGGATGGCCGGGCGGATGGCACCGACGTAGTTGCCCAGATGGGGGGTGCCGGAGGTGGTGATGCCGGTCAGGACGCGGACGGTGCTCATGGCGTTATTTGAGGAGGAGGGACAGCGGGGTCAGCAGTAGGTCGAGCAGGGCATAAGTCAAGCCCATGACGGGCTGCATCCAGAACTGAACTACGAAGCTGAATAGGCTAGGAAAGAACGGGAGGATCTTGTTGAGTTCGTTCGAAACGACAACGGCCAGAAGTATGTAGAAGCCCCACGGTTCGATGCGCGCCACCATGGCCGCCTGCTTCCAGGGCAGCAGGCCGACCAGGATGCGCCCGCCGTCCAGCGGCGGCAGCGGGAACAGGTTGAAGGCGAACATCACGACGTTGACCAGCACCCCGGCGCGGCACATTTCCAGGAAAAAGCGCTCGGTCATGCCGGCGCCGATCAGCAGGTAGATCAGCGCGCCCCAGAGCAGGGCCTGCAGCAGGTTGGCGCCCGGGCCGGCCAGCGCGACCCAGACCATGTCGCGTTTGGGATGACGCAGCAGATCGAAACGCACCGGCACCGGCTTGGCGTAGCCGAACAGGAAGGCGCCGCTGGTGGCGAAGTACAGCAGCAGCGGCATCAGGATGGTGCCCACCGGGTCGATGTGTTTGATCGGGTTGAGCGTGATGCGGCCCATCATGGCGGCTGTGTTGTCGCCGAAATGGCGCGCGGCGTAGCCGTGGGCGGCCTCGTGCACGGTGATGGCAAACAGCACCGGCAGGGCGTAGATGAGGACGGTCTGGATCAGGTTGGAGGCTTCCACGGGGGCATTGTCTCAGAGTGGGGGGCAGCGCCGGTCGAGGGCAACCCGAATGGGCGGGGTGGCTACAAGCCCAGCACCGCCGGGTCGCCGCGGCCCTGGCGCAGGATCTCGGGCTCCTCGCCGCTGAGGTCGATCACCGTGGTGGGTTCGTGCGGGCAGGCGCCGGCATCGATCACTCCGGCGAGCTGGTGTTGGTAGCGCTCGCGGATCTCCTGCGCGTCGTTGAGCGGCTCGCTCTCGCCGGCCGGGATCAGCGTGGTGGCCAGCAGCGGCCCGCTGTGCAGGGCCAGCAGCTCGTGCAGCACCGGGTGCTCGGGCACCCGCAGGCCGATGGTCTTGCGCGAGGGGTGGCTCACGCGCCGCGGCACTTCCTTGGTGGCTTCGAGGATGAAGGTGTAGGGGCCGGGTGTGCCGGCCTTGAGCAGCCGGTACTGGCGGTTGTCCACGCGGGCGTAGTTGGCCAGTTCGGCCAGGTCGCGGCAGAGCAGGGTGAGGTGGTGTTTTTCGTCCACGGCGCGAATGCTGCGCATGCGGTCCACTGCCGCCTTGTCGTCCAGATGGCAGACCAGGGCGTAGCTGGAGTCGGTGGGCACGGCGAGCACGCCGCCTTTTTCCAGCAGGGCCACGGCCTGCTTGAGCAGGCGCACCTGCGGGTTGTCGGGGTGAACTTCGAATAGCTGGGCCATGCGCAATTATCGGGGGCTGAGCCGACCCCGCCTCATACCTCCAGCGGCTCCAGCCTGACCCGGCTCTCCAGCACGGACAACCAGGCGCTGGCGGCGCCGCAGCAGGCGATCATGAGCATGCCCACCAGCGACCAGCCGTCTGGCATGTGGTGGAAGACCAGCCAGCCGCCCAGCATGGCCAAGGCGATCTGCACGTAGAGCAGCGGCGTGAGCGTGGCCGCCGGCGCGCGGCGGTAGGCCTGGATCAGCATGAAGTGCCCGATCGTGCCCATGGCACCCATCAGCAGCAGACCGGCCCATTCGCCCACGGTCTGCGGCAGCTGCCAGGCCAGGGGCAGGGCCAGCGAGCCCAGCAGGGCGCCGACCCAGCCGGTGTAGAAGTGCATGGTCACGGCGTCCTCGGTCTTGACCAGGCGGCTGGTCAGGATCTGGAAGGCCGAGTAGGCCGCCACCATGGTCAGCGGCAGCACGGTGTACCAGCCGAACAGGCCGCCGCCGGGGCGCACGATGATGAGGGTGCCGACAAAACCGCCGGCCACCAGCGCCCAGCGCCGGCGCGAGACATGCTCGCGCAACACGGTGGCGGCCAGCAGGGTGACCGCCAGCGGGGTGATCATGGCAATGGCCGTGAACTCGCCCACCGGCATGTATTTCAGGGTGAGGAAGGTGAACAGGCTGGTGACGAACAGCAGCGCGCCGCGCAGGCATTGCAGGCCCAGGTGGCGGGTGTGCAGCAGGCTGCGCCCGCGCTGCGGCAGCATGACCACGGTGGTGGCCACGGCCTGGAACATGTAACGCACCCACAGTGCCAGCAACACGGGCACCGTCAGCGTGACGTACTTGGTGGTGGTGTCCAGCGTGGCAAAGCAGGCCACCGCGGCCACGGCGAGCAGCATGCCGCGGGCGGCGTGAGGGTGTGTCATGCCTGGATGCGATCGGCCAGCAGTTCCCACACCGGCGTCAGCTGGCCGGGCAGGAAGGGCAGGGCGCCCAGGTCGGTGTGCGATTCGTCGGGGCTGTGGAAGTCGCTGCCGCGCGAGGCGGCCAGGCCGAACTCGCGTGCCATCTCGGCGTATTTCACGTACTCGGCCGCGCTGTGGCTGCCGGTCACCACCTCCACTGCGGTGCCGCCATGGGCCTTGAATTCGGAGAACAGGGCAAATTCCTCGGTGGGGGTGAAGCTGTAGCGCGCCGGGTGGGCAATGACGGCCATGCCGCCGGCCTCGGTGATCCAGGCCACGGCGTCGCGCAGCGTGGCCCAACGGTGCGGCACGAAGCCGGGTTTGCCTTCGGTCAGGTATTTGCGGAACACCTCGTTGGTCTCGCGGCACACGCCGGTCTCCACCAGGAAGCGCGCGAAGTGGGTGCGCGAGATCAGTTCCGGGTTGCCGGCGTATTTCAGCGCGCCCTCGAAGGCGCCGTGGATGCCCACCGCCGCCAGGCTGGCCGCCATCTCCCGGGCGCGCTCGCTGCGCCCGCCGCGGGTCTGGCGCAGGCCGGCGTGCATGCGCGGGTCCTGCGCGTCGAAGCCCAGGCCGACGATGTGCACCGTCTGGCCGGCGAAGGTGATGGAAATCTCGGTGCCCGTCAGATAGGGCAGGTCGTGGGCGCGGGCGGCGGCCTGTGCGCGCAACTGGCCGCCGATCTCGTCGTGGTCGGTCAGCGCCCACAACTCGACGCCATTGGCGCGGGCCCGGGCCGCCAGTTCCTCGGGCGTGAGGGTGCCGTCGGATACCACGGAGTGGCAGTGCAGGTCGGCGTTGAGAATGGAACTCACTTGTATATTTTAGGCTGTGGCCCGTTCGGCTGCCGGCGCGCACCGGGGTGGCACAATCCGCGCATGGTTGATTTCATCCGCACGCATCTGTACGACGTCCTCGGCCTGGTCCTGAGTCTGGGGGCGGTGGTGGTCTACCAGCTCTGTCTGCGCTGGCGCGACCGCCGCGACCCGACGGCCAGCGCCCTGTACGGCATGAATGCCGCGCGCATGGCCTGGGTGGAGGGCGTGATGCGCGACGGCAGGGACATCCTGGCCGTGCAGACCCTGCGCAATTCGACCATGGCGTCGAGTTTCATGGCCTCCACCGCCATCCTGCTCATCATCGGCGTGCTCACGCTCAGCGCCCAGGGCGACAAGATGTCCGGGACCTGGCATGCGCTCAATGTGCTGGGCCAGCCCGGTGCCGACATCTGGCTGTTCAAGCTGCTGGTGATGTTGTTCGACCTGCTGTTCGCCTTTTTTTCCTTCTGCCTGTCGATCCGCCTGTACCACCACATCGGCTACCAGATCAACACCCCGGTGGACCTGCGCCGCGAGGTCACGCAACCGGCCCACGTGGGCGCCGAGCTCAACCGCGCCGCCATCTACTACCGTCTGGGCATGCGGGCCTACTACTTCACCGTGCCGCTGCTGTTCTGGCTGTTCGGCCCCTTGCTGATGGTCGGGGCCACGGCGCTGATGATCTATTTCCTCTACCACCTGGACCGCGCGCCGCGCAGCGCGTCCGACCTGATGGGTTAGGGCCTGCTCGCACCTGGGCGGCTCATGTGAACAGACCTTGGTCGCACCGCATGCTGTCGCTCGACCTGCGCTCCCTCATCATCATGAGCGGCATCATGTCGCTGATGATGGCGGTGGTGCTGGCCTTCATGCGCATGGGTTATCCGCGCAGCATCCGGGGCCTGGGGCTGTGGGCCGGCGCGCCGGCCCTGGTCGCCCTGTCCACGCTGATGTTTGCCGGCCGCGGCGCGCTGCCGGACGCCATCTCGATCCTGGGCGCCAATCTGATGCTGTTGAGCGGCATCGCGCTGTATTACTTCGGTGCCGAGCGCTTCTATGGCCGCCCGATCTCCTGGCGCCTCTGGGGCGGGGTCCTGTTGGCGCTGGTGCCGCTGCTGGGCTGGTACACCCTGGTCGAGCCGGACTACAACGTCCGCGTGCTGCTGGTCTCGCTGACCTGGGCCGCCATGATGCTGTCGCTGGCCTGGCTGATCTGGCGCCAGGGGCGTGCCGTGTTCTCGACCCGCTTCGCCGTGGTGCTGGCGGTGATGCACGGTGGTGTGCTGCTGCTGCGTTTCGTCTCGGCGTGGATGCCGCTGCCCGAGGAGGGGCTGCTGACGCCCACGAGCATCCAGACCCTCTACGTCGCGGTCAATGCCTTCATGACGCTGGCCCTCAGCGTGGCGCTGATCCTCATGGCGGGTGACCGGCTGCGCGAGGAGTTCGAGCAGCTCGCCGCGCGCGACGCCCTGACCAATGTGCTGACGCGCCGCGCCTTCCTGGCCGCCTGCGAGCAGGAACTGGCGCGCTGCCGCCGGTACGGGCGCAGCATGGCCTTGCTGTTGCTCGACATCGACCACTTCAAGGCCGTCAACGACACCTACGGTCACCAGACGGGCGACCGCGTGCTGGTGGATTTCGTGGGGCGCATCCAGTCGCTGCTGCGCCAACCGGATCTGCTGGCCCGCTTCGGCGGCGAGGAGTTCGTCGTGTTGCTGCCGGAGACCAAGCAGGACGAGGCCGTGGCGGTGGCCGAGCGCATCCTCGCGGAGGTGGCTGCGCCGCACGACGGCGTGCCGGCCATCACGGTGAGCATCGGGGTGGCGACCAACCGGCCCGACGAGATGGCGCTCGACACGGTGCTGGCGCGGGCCGACAAGGCCCTGTACAAGGCCAAGGCCGAAGGCCGCAACCGCGTCGAAGTCGCCTAGACTTCCGCGCCTTCGACCAGGAAACGCACGCGCCGCGTGCCCTGCCACTCGTCGGCATCGAGCCGGAAGGCCAGCAGCACGCGGGCCGGCAGGGGCTCGGTGCGGCCGAACCAGATGCCGTCCACCGGCTGGCCCTGGTGCTTGAGTTTGAGTGCCAGGTGTTTCTCCCCCACCAGGCGCTGCGACAGCACTTCCACCTCTTCGCTGAAGGTCGGCGGCGCAAAACCCTGGCCCCAGACCTCGCGCTGCAGCGTGTCCACCATGTCGGCGCGGCGGTACTCCACCGGCAGCACGCCGTCGGTCTCCAGCCGGCGTGTCAGCGTGGCGGCATCCAGCCATTCCTGCGCCACCGCGATCAGCCCCTGTTCGAAGACGTCGAGATGCTCCTCGGCAATGGTGCAGCCGGCCGCCATGGCGTGGCCGCCGAAGCGCAGCAGCACGCCGGGATGGCGTTTGGCCACCAGGTCCAGCGCGTCGCGCAGGTGAAAGCCGGGGATGGAGCGGCCCGAGCCTTTGAGCTCGTGCTCCTTGCCTGGCGCCTGGCTGGCCGCGAAGACGAAACTCGGCCGGTGCAGCTTGTCCTTCAGGCGCGAGGCCACGATGCCCACCACGCCTTCGTGGAAGTCGGGGTCGAACACACACAGCGCCGGCGGCGGCTCCTCGGATTCGTCGTACAGCGACTCGACGATCTCCATCGCCTGCTCGCGCATTTCGCCTTCGATCTCGCGCCGCTCGCGGTTGATGCCGTCGAGCGTGCGCGCCAGCTCGGCGCCGCGCGCGGCATCGTCCGTGAGCAGGCATTCGATGCCCAGTGTCATGTCGGCCAGGCGGCCGGCGGCATTGATGCGCGGGCCCAGGGCAAAACCGAAGTCGAAGGTGGTGGCCACGGTCGCCTTGCGTGCGGCCACTTCGAACAGCGCGGCCAGGCCCGGCGGCAGCGCGCCGGCGCGCACGCGCTTCAAGCCCTGCGCCACCAGGCGGCGGTTGTTGGGGTCGAGTTTCACCACATCGGCCACCGTGCCCAGGGCCACCAGGGGCAGCAGGGTGTCGAGTTTCGGCTGGCTGGCGGCATCGAAGATGCCACGCTGGCGCAGCTCGGCGCGCAGCGCCAGCAGCACGTAGAACATCACGCCCACACCGGCCATGGATTTGCTCTCGAAGGTGCAGCCCGGCTGGTTGGGGTTGACGATGACCTCGGCCTGCGGCAGCGCCGGGCCGGGCAGGTGGTGGTCGGTCACCAGCACCTGCAGGCCCAGTTCACGCGCCACGGCCACGCCGTCCACGCTGGCGATGCCGTTGTCCACGGTGATCAGCACGTCGGCGCCGCTGTCTTTCACGCGCCGCGCGATCGGCGGCGTGAGGCCATAGCCGTCGACCACGCGGTCGGGCACCAGGTAGCTCACCTGCTGCGCGCCGAGCATGCGCAGGCCGCGCACGCCGACGGCGCAGGCGGTGGCGCCGTCGCAGTCATAGTCGGCCACGATGCACAGCCTCTTGTTTTGCGCGATGGCATCGGCCAGCAGCACAGCGGCTTCGGCGGCGCCCTTGAGCGTGGCCGGCGGCAGCAGGCGCGCCAGCGCGTCGTCCAGCTCGTCCTTGCTGGCCACGCCGCGCGCGGCGTACAGGCGTGCCAGTAGCGGGTGCACGCCGGCCTGCTCCAGCGCCCAGGCGGCGCGCGGCGGGATGTCGCGGGTGACGATTTTCATGGGGTTCCGAGTATGTCAGACGGGTGCTGCGGCCTGAGTCGGCCCACGAGCCGGGACCAGGCGCCGCGGCGCACGGGCGTGTAGCGGCGCGCGGTCAGTTCGCTGCACAGCGTCAACATGACGGGCTGGCCGGCGTCCAGCGCGGCATGCGCCTCGGCCAGTTGCGCATCGAGGGCGTGCCAGGCGCGCGACCACGTTGCCCAGTCGCCGCGCAGGGCATGCGGCGCCAGAGCGTCCAGCACCCGCACGGCGGGGCGGGCCGTCGGCATCGTGGGCAGGGCACCGCTGCCGCTGAGCCAGAAGGAGTTGACCGCGGGCACCCCGCGCTCGGCGCGCAGCTCGGTGACGGCATGGGTGTAGAGCAGCATCTGCATCTCGTTTTGCAGCCGGCGCAGCAGCGGCGAGCGGGGCAGCCAGGGGCCCACGTCGCGGCCGATGACACGCTCCAGCGAGGCCGTGGTCAGCCCGTCCAGGGGAGCGCCGCTCACCAGCCAGCGCAAAGGCTGGTCGTAATGCAGGCTCAGGCCGTCCTCGGCAAAGAAAGGCGACATGGCCGCGAGCAGGGCGCGCGACTCGTCCGCGCGCAGGTCCAGCGTCTGCGGATCGCGCAGGCTCACGCGGGCCTGGCCCAGTTCCCAGTGGCTGGGAATGACGAAGGCCCAGGCCTGCGCGCCGGCACCGGGCAGGCCCAGTTCATGGGCCCGCAGCGCGGCCCAGGGCGGCGCCAGCGGATCCAGGCCGCGGGCTTGCGCCTGCAGCTGCTCATGGGCGCTGACGTGGCTGTCTTGCGGCAGCGTCTGTACGGGTTCGGGGCCCAGCTTTTGCAGCAGACCCTGCAGTTGCGGGAGCTGCAGGGTGCGCAACAGGTCCCGGGCGAGCGGGTCGTCGCTGAGGGCGTAGGGAATCAGCACATGCATGACGGTATTGTCGCGCGGCGCGAGGTATGCAGAGGGTTCCAAGGGCATCCTTGATAATGCGTGGCTTCAGGCAATTACCCATGCAAATCCCCTACGAACTGCTGCTGGGCTGGCGCTACACCCGCGCCGGCCGCGCCACGCGGCGCAACGGTTTCATCTCCTTCATCTCGGGCGTGTCCATGCTGGGCATCGCGCTGGGTGTGGCCGCGCTCATCATCGTGCTCAGCGTGATGAACGGTTTCCAGAAGGAGGTGCGCGACCGCATGCTGGGCGTGGTCTCGCACATCGAGATCTTTTCACCCTACGGTGCCGCCCTGCCCGACGTGGCCAAAACGCTGGCCGAGGTCAAGGCCCATCCGCAGGTGATTGGCGCGGCGCCCTTCATCGGCACCCAGGCCCTGCTGGCGCGCGGCGAGGACATGAAAGGCGCCATCGTGCGCGGCATCGACCCGGCGCTGGAGGGTGACGTGACCGAACTGGCCGCCGGCCTCAAGAGCGGTGCGCTGGCGCGCCTGCTGCCGGGCGAGTTCGGCATCGTGCTGGGGCGCGACCTGGCACGCCAGCTCGGCGTGCGTGAAGGCGACAAGGTCACCCTGGTGGCGCCCAGCGGCCAGGTGACACCCGCCGGCGTGGTGCCGCGCCTCAAGCAGATGACGGTGGTCGGCACCTTCGACTCCGGCCACTACGAATACGACGCCGGCATGGCCATGATCCACGTGGACGATGCCGCGCGCATCTTCCGCCTGGAAGGCCCGACCGGCATCCGCCTCAAGCTCAAGGACCTGCACCAGGCGCGCGAGGTCGGCGCGCAGCTGGCCGCCAGCCTGAGCGGCGATCTGCTGATCCGCGACTGGACACGGCAGAACCGCAACTGGTTCGCCGCCGTGCAGCTGGAAAAACGCATGATGTTCATCATCCTCACGCTCATCGTCGCGGTGGCCGCCTTCAACCTGGTGAGCACGCTGGTGATGACGGTGACCGACAAACGCGCCGACATCGCCATCCTGCGCACCCTGGGCGCCAGCCCGGGCAGCATCATGGGCATCTTCGTGGTGCAGGGCGCCGCGGTGGGCGTGATCGGCACCCTGGCCGGCCTGCTGCTGGGCCTGGGTGTGGCCTTCAACATCGACGTTATCGTGCCGACGCTGGAGCGCCTGCTGGGCGCCAGCTTCCTGCCGCGCGACATCTACCTCATCAGCCGCATGCCCAGCGACCCGCAAAGCAGCGACATCATGCCCATCGGCGTCATCTCCCTGGTGCTGGCTTTCGTCGCCACCATTTATCCCAGCTGGCGCGCCAGCCGCGTGAACCCGGCGGAGGCGCTGCGTTATGAGTGATTCCAAGATCGTGCTGCAGGCCACGGGCCTGGACAAGCGCTACACCGAAGGCCGGCTCGACGTGCACGTGCTGCGCGGCGTGGACCTGCAGGTGCATGCCGGCGAGATCCTGGCCGTGGTCGGGGCCTCCGGCTCGGGCAAGAGCACGCTCTTGCATCTGCTGGGCGGGCTCGATGCCCCCAGCAGCGGACGCGTGCAGCTGATGGGGCAGGATTTCTCCACGCTTTCGCAGACCGTGCAGGGCCGCCTGCGCAACCAGCACCTGGGTTTCGTCTACCAGTTCCACCACCTGCTGCCCGAGTTCAGCGCGCTGGACAACGTGGCCATGCCGCTGTGGATCCGTCGCATGGACCGCGAGCAGGCCGCGCAGGCGGCCAGCCGCATGCTGGAAGCGGTAGGACTGAAGGAGCGGCTGCTGCATCGTCCGGCCGAGCTGTCGGGCGGCGAGCGCCAGCGCGTGGCCATTGCCCGCGCGCTGGTGACGCAGCCGGCCTGTGTGCTGGCGGACGAGCCCACCGGCAACCTGGACCGCGGTACCGCCGAGGGGGTGTTCGAACTCATGCTGAAACTCGCGCGCGAGCAGGGCACCGCCTTCATCGTCGTTACGCACGACGCCACGCTGGCGGCGCGCTGCCAGCGCCAGCTGCGGCTGGAGCAAGGACGGCTGGTCTAGTTGCCGAGGAGCACCGGAGGGCGGCTCAGGTGCCGCCGAGGTCGCGGCGCTTCTGCTCGAACTCTTCGCGCTCGATCTCGCCGCGCGCATAGCGCTGCGCCAGGATCTCCAGCGCGCTCGGCGGCTCGGGGGTGCGCCGGTCGGTGGTGCCGGCCAGCAGGCGGACCAGCACGATCACGCCCACGATGCCCAGCCCCCAGAACAGCAGCATGCCCCAGCCCATGCCGCCGTAGCCCCAGCCACCGCCCCAGTTGCCGAACATCATGACCGCTCCTCTGGTGGCGCTGGCGAGCGCATCAGCGCGGACTCAGTCATTGCCCATCATCCAGCCGCGGCGGCGGTAGCTGCGCAGCTGGTCCTTCTGTTCCTTGGTGAGCACGGCCTCGATGCGGTTGTGCGCCTCCACCGACGCCTCCAGCAACTGGCGGCGCAGCTCGGCGATCTTCATGGCCTGTTTGCCGATGGCCGCCGGGTCGCGCTTGTCGGCGCTGAACAGATCGCGCATGTGGGCGCGTTCGTCCTGGAGCTTGCCCATGACGCTCCAGTTCTTGCGCCGCGTCTCGTCCTGGATCTGGTCGATCTTGGCCAGCTGCTGTTCGTTCAGGTCCAGCAGGTGCAGCGGGCCACCGTAGCCCATCATGCCGCCGCGGCCGTAGCCGCCCATCATGCCCGGGCCGTAACCCGGACCGTAAGCCTGACCGTCGCCGGGGCCGTAGCCGCCCATCATGCCGCCGCGGCCATAACCGCCCATCATGCCGGGCCCATAACCCGAGCCGTAGCCGCCCATCATGCCCGGGCCGTAACCGGCGGGAGGGCCATCGCCGCGCGGCGGTGTCTGGGCCTGCGCGGCGCCCGTGCAAGCGGTCAGCACCGCCAGCAGTACCAGGGTCGATGTCTTCATGGTTCAACCTCCATTCCGGTGAGATGGGGCGCCGGTATGTGTTGTGCGCCGGCACCGTCGCTTGGCCATCCTAATCCTCGTATCTGCAATTAGCCAGCAATACCCCGCCCGGTGACAACAGCACGCTCGGCCCGCCACGTCGTCCCGGGGCCTGCCCGGGCCCGCTCATGCGGGCGCTGTTGTGCTTTGAGCACCACAAAAGTGCTTGTTTGGCCGTTTTTTGTGCGTTATTTGTGTATTTTTTGTCGCCGCTCGTTGCGGCTGGAGGCGGGCTTGGGTAGAAATACCATCTTTCGATAATGGTCATTAAAAGGGAGTCCACATGTTCACGCTATTTCGTTCCAAGTCGGCCACGTCCGACGCGCCCAACTCGCCCGCCGCTCGCAGTGATGGGCGTGCCCAGGCGTCGGCCGCGCAGGCCGGCACCGCGCCGGGCACCGGGATCCGCTACAGCCCGACGCTGCTCGATGAGCTGAAGAACGATCACCGACAGTTGCTGGCCATCTACATGGCGATCAAGACCGCTTTTGACCAGCGCGACTACGCGACGGTCTCTGCCAAGCTGAACGAATTCCGCCTCGGTCTGCAGGGGCATCTGCTGACCGAGAACGTGCGTTTCTACATCTACCTCGACCGCGTCCACGGCCACGACGAGATGAACTCCGATCTGATCCGGGGTTTCCGCAAGGAGATGGACGGCATCGGCCGGGCAGCGCTGAACTTCCTGAAGAAATACGAGATGATCGGCGTCGACAAGGAACTCGCAGGAGCGTTTGCCAAGGACTTCGCCGAGATCGGCACCGTTCTGGGCGAGCGCATCGAGCGGGAAGAGAGCACGCTCTACCCCTTGTACATCCCGACCGCCTGAGCGCAGGGCGTGCGCCGCGGCCGGTGGGTGGTGAGCACCTACGCCCGCTGCCCCCGCTTGCGGCATGATCCGGTGCATGCCGCACTGGATCGACACCCACTGCCATCTCGACGCGCCCGAGTTCGCCCATGACGTGGCGGCCGTGCGCGCCCGCGCCCGTGAGCACGGCGTGGTCCATTGCGTGCTGCCAGCCGTGGAGGTGGCCGGCTTCGAGGCGGTGCGCCGGCTGGCGCACGCCTTCGGCGACAGCTACGCGCTGGGCATCCATCCGCTGTACGTCGGCCGCTCCCAGGAGAGCGACCTGGCCCGGCTCGACGCCGCGCTGACGGCACACCAGGACGACCCGCGCCTGGTGGCCGTGGGCGAGATCGGGCTGGACTATTTCGTGCCCGAGCTCTGCAGCAGCCCGCTGCGCGAGCGGCAGGAACACTTCTACGTGGAGCAGCTCAAGCTGGCGCGCCAGCACGGACTGCCGGTGATCCTGCATGTGCGGCGCTCCGCGGACATGCTGCTCAAGGGCCTGCGCGCCGTGGCGAACGGGGCAGCGCCGGGCGCGGGCGCGGGCGACCCTCTGTGGCGGGGCATCGCCCATGCCTTCAACGGCAGCCTGCAGCAGGCCCAGGCCTTCATCGACCTGGGGCTCAAGCTCGGCTTCGGCGGCGCGCTGACCTACGAGCGGGCGCAGAACCTGCGCCGGCTGGCGACCGAACTGCCGCTTGATTCAATAGTGCTGGAGACAGATGCGCCCGACATGCCGCCGCACTGGCTGTACCGCACCGCCGAGCAACGCTCCAACGGCGAGGCGCAGGGGCGCAACGAGCCGGGGGAGTTGCCGCGGATTGCACAGGTGCTGGCGGAGCTGCGCCAGCAGCCGATCGAGCGCATCGCCGATGCCAGTACGGCCAGTGCCGGCGTGGCGCTGCCCGCCATCGTCCCCCTGATCCGTGCGGCGCCGTCATGAGCGCTCCGCCAAGGCGGCTACGGGCAGAACGCACGCTAGGCGCGGTCACCTGGTTGCGGGCGTTGCTCCGCTGCGACGGCCAGACGTTCCAGCAGCTTGTTCTGGGCGTCGAACAGGGCGTTTTGCTGTTCGATCAGGCGCAGCGACTGGGCCTGCGGCGAGTCTTTGCGATTGATCTTGCGCATGAAAAAGATCCAGACGCCGATCAACAGCAGCATAGGGCCCCAGGCGACGAGGATCTCCATGAGCAAGGGCCGCTCTTCCGGTTTGTTGGTCTTTTTCGTGGCGCCGACGGACACCACGCGCACGCTCTGCTTTGCATAGGCCTCCTTGAGGTGTGCGGCGTCTGCATAGACGCGAAAACCGACTTCCTCATGTGGCGGTACCTCAACCTGATAGACCTGCTGAGTGACGGTGTCTATCAAGGCGTCCTTGGCATCGTAATACCTCACTTCGACTCGAATGTTGTCTATGCAGGCAGATGAGGTATTTCTGAGAGACCCAACAGTCACGATGGATCGTTCATCTTTGTTTTCGACGATTCGAAATGACGTTCCCACGACCGTGAGATCTTTGGGCGTCGCATGGTTGTCATTGTTCTGGGGGCAGGCAGCTAGACTGCTTGTCACGATAGCCAGGGTGATTCCGACAATTGCAGCGATCCTTTTCAAGATTTCCTCCTTGGTGTTGAGATTTGTTGCTTGGACGGGCAAACTGACGATGCGGGTCCCTGTGTTGCAATCGCAAAGCATACTTCGACCAGAAGTGTGTGCTTGGTGGCATGGGCGCGACCCGAACTCTGATCACATCCTTCGATTCGGGGCCGAATTGGGCGGCAGATTTCCATGCGCTTGACTGGCCTGTCACCTATCGTCGGCCTCGGTACGCGCGTGCTCATCCTCGGCAGCTTCCCCAGCGTGGCCTCGCTCAATGCGCAGCAGTACTACGCCCATCCGCACAACCAGTTCTGGAAGATCCTGCAGGCGCTGTGGCCGCAGCATCCTCTGCCCGGGCGGGAGGACTACGAGCGCCGCTGCGCCTGGCTGCTGGCGCGGGGTCTGGGGCTGTGGGACGTCTACGCCAGCTGCGAACGCAGCGGCAGCCTGGACAGCGCTATCCGTAACGCCGAGGTGAACGACTTTGCTGCGCTCAAGGCCCATTGCCCGCAGCTGCAGCTGATCGTGCACAACGGCGGCGAGAGCTACAAACATGCCAAGCTGGTGCGGACCAGCCTGGGTGTGGAGCACTTCCCGCTGTTGAAGCTGCCGTCGACCAGCCCGGCCAATGCGAGTTGGAGCTTCGAGCGCAAGCTTGCGGCTTGGCGGGAGGTGATGGTGTCGGCAGGGTTGTTGTGATCTTTGATGGGTTTTCTTCTGCGAAGCACCATTGAAACGTAGCGCAATCTGTCTCGTTCACGGCAGGCTGCTCACGGCCGCCGTTCGGGGCGCAAAGATCAGCACCCTTGGACTACGACCGCAGGCCTGAAATGCCGGCGTTCCACACAAGGTGGCGACGTCCCGCGCCGTAGAAGCGTAGCCGGAACACCAACCACCAAATCCAGGCCCCCTTCTCTACCCCGGCGGGGGTAGAGAAGGGCGGGGGGATGAGTGGGGGGTAGACCAAGCGACGCAGTCGAAACCACGGACTGCCAAAAAAACGAAAGCGATAATCCCCTCACCTTGAGCAAACAAAAATTCACCCTGCCCGAAGTCCAGTTCTCCGACGAGGGCCACATCCGCCACCTGCACCTAGGCACGATCTGGATCCAGGGTTCCATGGACATGCGGGACCCTACCCGCCTGGTACACGAGTACATCCAGCGCATGATGGCCTGGCTGTTGTTCGTCGAGCCCGACTCCGTGCCCAAGCGCCAGGCCGTGCAGCTGGGCCTGGGCGCCGGTTCGCTGACCAAGTTCTGCGCCAAGGTGCTGCGCATGAAGACCACGGCCATCGAGCTCAATCCGCAGGTGCTGCACGCCTGCCGCGGCTGGTTCAAGTTGCCGGCGGACACGACCCGCATGCAGGTCATCCTGGCCGATGCGGCCAAGGAGATCCAGAACCCGCAGTGGTTCGGCACGGTGGACGCGCTGCAGGTGGATCTGTACGATCATGAGGCCGCAGCACCCGTGCTCGACAGCGCCGAGTTCTATGCCGACTGCCGCCGCCTGCTGACGGAAGAGGGCTGCATGACGGTCAACCTGTTCGGTCGTTCCTCCAGCTTCGACCGTAGCGTGGACAAGATCGCGGCCGCCTTCGGCCGCGAGGCCATCTGGGCCTTCAAGGCGACGCGCGAAGGCAACACCGTGGTGCTGGCGCAGCGCACGCCTTCGCGTCCCAAGCGTTCCGTGCTTGCCGAGCGCGCTGAAATCATCCAGACTCAATGGGGCCTGCCGGCACCCAAGTGGCTGCGCGGCTTCAAACCCATCGTAGAACTCTGATTCCATGAGCGCCCAGCCCAAGTCCAGAAGCCTGTCCAAGACCGACCATGTGGGCCCGATCGGCTGGCGCCTGCTGGTCGAGTGGCTGCAGGCCGACGGCGTGATCGCTGACGAGGAGGCGCAGCGCACCATCGCCCGCTGCTCCGCGGCCGAGAGCGCGCAGCACGCGCTGCTGCGCCTGGCCAATGTCTCCATGCGCCGGGCCAGCGACCAGAAGGCGCTGGATATCGAGAACCTCACGCAGTGGCTGGCCGGGCGCGCCGGCCTGGAGTATCTGCGCATCGATCCGCTCAAGGTGGACGTGGGCAAGGTGGGCGACGTGATGAGCGCGGGTTACGCCGAGCGCCACCGCGTGCTGCCGGTGCAGGTCACGCCCAGTGAGGTCGTGGTGGCCACGGCCGAGCCTTTCATCACCGACTGGGTGGGCGAGGTGGAGCGCCAGACCCGCCGCGGTGTGCGCCGCGTCATCGCCAGCCCGCTGGAGATCCAGCGTTACACGGCCGAGTTCTTTGCCCTGGCCAAGTCGGTGCGCGCGGCGCAGAAGGCGGGCAGCAGCGCGGGCGGCTCCAGCTTCGAACAGCTGGTGGAGCTGGGCAAGACCAACAAACAACTCGACGCCAACGACCAGAGCGTGGTGCAGGTGGTGGACTGGCTGTGGCAGTACGCCTTCGACCAGCGCGCCAGCGACATCCACCTGGAGCCGCGGCGCGAGCAGGGCGTGATCCGCTTCCGCATCGACGGCGTGCTGCACCCCGTGTACCAGATGCCCATGGGCGTGCTCAATGCCATGACGGCGCGCATCAAGCTGCTGGGCCGCATGGACGTGGTGGAAAAGCGCCGCCCGCAGGACGGCCGCATCAAGACACGCAACCCCGGCGGCGACGAGGTGGAGATGCGGATCTCCACCCTGCCTACCGCCTTCGGCGAGAAGATGGTGATGCGGATCTTCGACCCCGACACCACGGTCAAGGACCTGGCCGAGCTGGGTTTCTCCCCGCACGACGCACAGCGCTGGGAGGCGCTGGTCAAGCGCCCGCACGGCATCATTCTGGTGACCGGCCCCACCGGTTCGGGCAAGACCACCACGCTGTACTCCACCTTGAAGCGCGTGGCGACCGAGGAGGTCAACGTCAGCACCGTGGAAGACCCGATCGAAATGATCGAGCCGGCCTTCAACCAGACCCAGGTGCAGCCGCAGCTGGATTTCGGTTTCCCCGAGGGCCTGCGCGCGCTGATGCGGCAGGACCCGGACATCATCATGGTGGGCGAAATCCGCGACCTGGAAACCGCCGAGATGGCGGTGCAGGCCGCGCTGACCGGCCACCTGGTGTTCTCCACCCTGCACACCAACGACGCGCCGTCGGCGGTGACGCGCCTGATGGAGCTGGGCATCCCGCCCTATCTGATCAACGCCACCGTGCTGGGTGTGCTGGCGCAACGCCTGGTGCGCACCTTATGCAAGCAATGCAAGCAGCCCGATGAGACGGCCACACGCGAGCAGCTGGCCGAGGTGGTCAAGCCCTGGAGCATCAGCGGCGGCTACAAACCCTACCGCCCGGTGGGCTGCGTGGACTGCCGCATGACCGGCTACCAGGGCCGCATGGGCCTGTACGAGCTGCTGGTGATCACCGAAGCCTTCAAGGACAAGGTCAGCCGCGAGCCCAATATCGATGCCCTCAAGCGCCAGGCCGTGGCCGACGGCATGCGCCCACTGCGCCTGGCCGGCGCGCTGCGCGTGGCCGAGGGCCTGACGGTGATCGACGAAGTGTTGGGTGCGACACCACCTCTGACATAGGCATGGCAGGGGCTGGCGCTAGGGTATTCCCTGGGGGGTCAACCCAAGCATACGGGGGTGGGGATAGGTGTAATCCACATCCGGATACAGGGACTTTCCGGGGCAGAATCCCCGGTGTTCGGGCTCTTGGCCCGCAGGAGAGAGTTTGTGAAAATCAAGAGTGAAAAAGACTTTTACTCCGGGCTGATGTTCACCATCGTGGGTGTCGCGTTTGCGGTGGGAGCCAACAACTACAGCATCGGCAGCGGCGCCCGCATGGGCCCGGGCTACTTCCCGCTGATGCTGGGCATACTGCTGGCCATCCTCGGCCTGGCCGTCAGCGCCCAGGGGCTGATCAAGCCCAGCGAGACCGGCGACAAGCTGGGCAGCGTGGCCTGGAAGCCGCTGGGCTTCATCATCGGCGCCAACGTGCTGTTCGGCGTGCTGCTGGGTGGTCTGCCCAAGTTCGGCATTCCGTCCATGGGCCTGATCGCCGGCATCTACGGCCTGACCATCGTGGCCAGCCTGGCCGGCGAGCGCTTCAAGCTCAAGGAAGTGCTGGTCCTGGCGACCATCCTGGCCATCATCAGCTACGGCGCCTTCGTGAAGCTGCTCAATCTGCAGTTCCCGGTGTGGCCGGCTTTCATCACCGGCTGAGGAGCAGAAGAACATGGAACTATTCGACAACCTCGCGCTGGGTTTTGGCGTCGCCTTCACTTTCCAGAACCTGATGTACGCCTTCATCGGCGTGCTGCTGGGCACGCTGATCGGCGTGCTGCCGGGCGTGGGCCCCATCGCCACCATCGCCATGCTGCTGCCGGCCACCTACGCCTTGCCGCCGGTGGCTGCGCTGATCATGCTGGCCGGCATCTACTACGGCGCCCAGTACGGCGGCTCCACCACCGCCATCCTGGTCAACCTGCCGGGAGAATCGTCCTCGGTGGTGACCGTGATCGACGGCTACCAGATGGCGCGCAAGGGCCGTGCGGGCCCCGCGCTGGCCGCCGCCGGCATGGGCTCCTTCTTCGCCGGCTGCGTCGGCACCCTGATCCTGGCGGCCTTCGCTGCCCCGCTGACCGAAGTGGCCTTCAAGTTCGGCCCGGCCGAATACTTCTCGCTCATGGTGCTGGGCCTGATCGGCGCCGTTGTGCTGGCCTCGGGCTCGCTGCTCAAAGCCATCTCCATGATCGTGCTGGGCCTGCTGCTGGGCCTGGTCGGCACCGACGTGAACTCCGGCGTGGCGCGTTACTCCTTCGACATCCCGGAGCTGACCGACGGCATCGGCTTCATCGTGATCGCCATGGGGGTGTTCGGCTACGGCGAGATCATCCAGAATCTCTCGCACCCGGAAGACAAGCGCGAGGTCTTCACCGGCAAGGTGGAGCACATCTATCCGTCCAAGGAAGACTTCAAGCGCATGGTGCCGGCCATCCTGCGCGGCACGACCCTGGGCTCCATGCTGGGCATCCTGCCCGGCGGCGGCGCGCTGCTGTCGGCCTTTGCGGCCTACACCATCGAGAAGAAGACCAAGCTCAAGAAGGGCGAAGTGCCCTTCGGCCAGGGCAATATCCGCGGCGTGGCCGCGCCCGAAGCGGCCAACAATGCCGGCGCACAGACTTCCTTCATTCCGCTGCTGACGCTGGGCATCCCGCCCAACCCGGTGATGGCGCTGATGGTCGGTGCCATGACCATCCACAACATCCAGCCCGGCCCGCAGGTGATGACCAACAACCCCGAGTTGTTCTGGGGCCTGATCGCCTCCATGTGGATCGGCAACCTGATGCTGATCGTGCTGAATCTGCCGCTGATCGGCATCTGGATCAAGCTGCTGACCGTGCCCTACCGCTGGCTGTTCCCGGCCATCGTGCTGTTCTGCGCCGTCGGCGTGTACTCCACGAACAACAACACCTGGGATATCTGGATGGTGGCCATGTTCGGCGTCATCGGTTACGGCTTCATCAAGCTGGGGGTCGAGCCCGCGCCGCTGCTGCTGGGCTTCATCCTGGGGCCGATGATGGAGGAGAACCTGCGCCGCGCGCTGCTGCTGTCGCGCGGCGACTGGAGCGTGCTGGTCACGCGCCCGCTCTCGGCCACGCTGCTGGGCATGGCGCTGCTGCTGCTCGTCATCGTGCTGCTGCCGTCGGTCAAGTCCAAGCGCGAGGAAGCCTTCGTCGAGGAGTGAATCTC
Source organism: Curvibacter sp. (assembly GCA_020621965.1). Taxonomy (GTDB): domain Bacteria; phylum Pseudomonadota; class Gammaproteobacteria; order Burkholderiales; family Burkholderiaceae_C; genus Hylemonella. The sequence continues at coordinate 44,821 of JAHRYV010000014.1, forward strand.
TTTCGCCCCTGCGACGACAACGGCACCTTCGGGTGCCGTTGTCGTCAGAACCGTCGTCAACAGGAGACATGCGCATGAACTTCAAGACATGGCCGGGTTTGCTGGCCGCCATCCTCTCCTTGGCGCTGCCGGCGGCCGCGCAAACCTACCCTGCCAAGCCGGTGCGCCTGATCGTGCCCTTCCCGGCGGGTGGCGCCACCGACATCCTGTCACGCGCGCTCTCGCAGGAACTGGCAAAAAAGCTGGGCCAGTCCATCGTGATCGACAACAAGCCGGGTGCCGGCGGCACCATAGGCGCGCTGGCCGCCGCCAAGGCCGACCCGGACGGTTACACCCTGCTGCTCACCACCTCGAGTACGCACAGCATCGGGCCGGCCATCAACCCCAGGCTGCCCTATGACCCCGAGACGGACTTCACGCCCATCGTGTACGTGGCCAGTTCGCCGCAGGTGATACTTGTGCCCATGAGCTCGCCGGCCAGGACCCTGCGCGAGTTCATCGAGCATGCGCGCAAGAACCCTGGGCGTCTGAACTACGCCTCCAGCGGCAACGGCACCATCTCCAACCTCTCCACCGAGAACTTCAAAGCGCAGTCCGGCACCTTCCTTGTGCACATTCCCTACCGCGGCACCGGCTTGTCGATCGCCGATCTGATCAGCGGCAAGGTCGACGTGCTGTTCGATTCCGTGGTTTCGGGCATGCCGCATGTGCGCGACGGCAAGCTGCGTGCCCTGGCCGTGACCAGCCCCAAGCGCAGCGCGCTGGCGCCCGAGCTGCCAGCGGTGTCCGAGCTGCTGCCCGGCTTCGAATCCGTCACCTGGTTCGGCGTCTACGGCCCGCGCGGCCTGCCGCCTGAGATCGTGGCGCGTGTCAACCAGGCGGTGAATGCCGCCCTGGCCGAACCCGATCTCAAGGACCGATTTGCCCGCCTGGGCGCCGAGACGACCGGCGGTACGCCGCAGGCTTTTGCCGCCACGGTGAAGGCTGAATCGGCCAAGTGGAAGAAAGTCATCAGCGAACGCAAGATCACAGCAGACTGAAGCGGAATCACCCCATGAACTTCAATTACGCCAACCCCTACACCAGTACGCGCCTGCCGGTTTTCGCGCGCAACGTCGTCTCCACCTCGCACCCGCTGGCCGCGCAGGCCGGCCTGCGCATGCTGCAAAAGGGCGGCAATGCGGTGGACGCGGCCATTGCGGCGGCGGCGGCCATCACCATCACCGAGCCGGTCAGCAACGGCCTGGGCAGCGATGCCTTCGCCATTCTCTGGGACGGCAAGGAACTGCACGGCCTCAACGCCTCCGGCCGCGCACCCCAGGGCTGGACGCCGGAGTACTTCCAGCGCAAGTACGGCGCCGCTGCCAAGACGCCGCCCAAACGCGGCATCGATTCCGTGACCGTGCCGGGCGCGGTGGCAGGCTGGGTCGCCCTGAGCGAGCGCTTCGGCAAGCTGCCCTTTGCCGCTCTGCTGGAGCCGGCCATCGAGATCGCCGAGCGCGGTTACCTCATGCCCGTCGTGGTGCAGCAGAAATGGGCCGCGGCGACGGCGGAGCTGCAGGGCCAGCCGGGTTTTGCCCAGTCCTTCCTGCCCTGGGGCCGCGCGCCCCAGGTGGGCGAGCTGTTCCAGTTCAAGGCCGCCGCGCGCGCCCTGCGCGCCATTGCGCAGAGCAAGGGGGAGGCCTACTACCGTGGCGAGATCGCCCAGGCGCTCGAGAAGTTCGCCGCCGGGCACGGCGGCGCCCTCAAGGCCAGCGACCTGGCGGCCTACCAGCCGGAGTGGGTCCAGCCCCTCGCCAGGAACTACCGCGGCTACACCCTGCACGAGATTCCGCCCAATGGCCAGGGCATCGCGGCGCAGATCGCGCTGGGCATCCTGGACCAGTTCGAGCTGGCCGGTCACCCGGTGGACGGCGTCGACAGCCAGCACCTGCAGATCGAGGCCATGAAACTGGCTTTTGCCGACGTCTACCGCTACGTGGCCGAGCCCTCGGCCATGGAGGTGACGCCGGCGCAGATGCTGGACGACGCCTATCTGGCCGCGCGCGCCCGGCTGATCGACATGAACAAGGCGCAGGACTTCAAGGCCGGCAACCCGGTCAAGGGCGGCACCATCTACCTGTCGGCGGCCGACGAGAACGGCATGATGGTCAGCTTCATCCAGAGCAACTACATGGGCTTCGGTTCCGGTTGCGTGGAGCCGACCTTCGGCATCAGCCTGCAGAACCGGGGCCACGGCTTCAGCGTCGACCCGCAGGGCCTGAACCCGGCCAACCTGGTGGCGCCGGGCAAGCGGCCCTTCCACACCATCATCCCGGCCTTCCTCACCCAGAACGGCCAGCCAGTGATGAGCTTTGGTGTCATGGGCGGCAATATGCAGCCGCAAGGCCATCTGCAGACCCTGGTGCGCATGCTGGACTACGGCCAGAACCCGCAGGCCGCCTGCGACGCGCCGCGCTGGCGCTACAACGCCGGCCTGAACATCAACGTCGAGGCCAGCATGAACCCGGCCACCGTGCAGGGGCTGATCGCGCGCGGCCACCAGATGGAAGTGATCAACGACTCCTACCAGGACTTCGGCGCCGGCCAGTTCATCTGGCGCGCCGGCGACCCCAAGGTGCAGGGTTACGTGGCAGCCAGCGACGCCCGCCGCGACGGCCTGGCGGCCGGTTTCTAGGGCGCCGGGCGCGCGCCGTGGTGGCGGCGGTTTTGCCGCCCCGGCGGCTGTGCAAGCAAGCGTAACCGCGGGCATTTGACCGCTGGGGGCTCTGCTAGACTTTGAACCAGAGTCGGTCTCATCGTCCATCCGCGCGTCTAGCCGGCGTGCGGTCATCGCAGGGAATACAAATACATGACAACCCCCTTCCTGAATCACGGATCCCTTGTGCGCGCCCGTTTCCTTCGTTGGCGCGCCGTCGCCTGGATGGCGGCCCTGGCCCTGGCGCTGCCGGCGCAGGCCGAAGAGCTCAACGCCAAGGTGCTGACGGCCCTGGCCAAGGCGACGTACGAGGTGGTGCTGGAAAAGCCCACCACCGACTCCCTGAGCTACGAGAAGGAACTCCCCTTCGACCTGCTGCCCTTCAAGGAACGCAACGACAAATACCAGTCCGTCGGCACGGCCTTCGCCCTGGGCGGCGGGCAGTATGTGTCGGCCGCGCACGTGATGACGCTGGCCTCCGACAGCGTGCGCCGGCGCATCCATCTGCGCGATCCGGAAGGCCGGATCGTCGAGCTGGACCGGATCCTGAAGTATTCGATTGCGCGGGACTTCATCGTCTTCACGGTCAAGGACCACCGGCCGCAGGGTGTGCTGCGCACCAGCGTGGCACCGAAGAAAAACGACAAGGTCTTCGCCGTCGGCAATGCCCTGGGCGAGGGCATCATCGTGCGCGACGGCCTGTACACCTCGGACACGCCCGAGGAGGAAGAGGGCCGCTGGAAGTGGCTGCGCTTCTCGGCCGCGGCGTCGCCGGGCAACAGCGGCGGGCCGCTGGTGGACCGCGAAGGCCGCGTGCTGGGTGTGGTGCTGCGCAAATCCCAGAACGAAAACCTCAATTTCGCCCTGCCGATCAGCGAGGTGCTCCAGGCCCCGGCCAACAAGGCCGAAGTCCGCGTCAAGGCCATCTTCAAGCTCGACATCACCGACAGCACGCTGCAGGGCAAGGTGGACGAGACGCTGGACCTGCCCATGGGCTACGTGCAGTTCGGGCGCGCGCTGCAGGAGCGGCTGAGCCAGTTCTCGACCTCGCTCTCGGAGCGGTTCCAGACCACCTACCGCGACGACATGTTCCCGCAGGCCGCCGGGGCGCAGGCGCTGCTGTACCGCAGCAACGTCACGGCCACCTTCCCGCGCATGCTGGCCAAGCAGCGCGATGGCACCTGGGACGCGGTCATGCCCAGCGAGCGGCGCGACGCGGAAATCGGCCGCAACGGCAAGCTGATCTTCGGCAAGATGGGCAACTTCATCTATCTGCGTGTGGTGGCCCCGGACGACGCGCCGGTGGCACAGCTGCAGAAGGATTCCAAGCGCTTCATGGACCTGCTGTTGCGCGGGCTCTATTTCAGCCGCAGCTTCGGCTCCGAGCGGGTGCGCATCACCTCGCTGGGGCCGGCCAAGGAGGAGGCGGTGCACGTCGACGCCTACCAGCGCAAGTGGCAGGTGCGGCGCTGGAACATCGAGCACAGCGACGAGAAGATCGTCACCTATGCGCTGCCCCAGCCGGACGGTTTTGCCATCCTGCTCAACGCCGCGGACGAATCGGCCAGCTACATGTATGAGCTGGACATGAAGACCCTGTCCGACTATGCCTTCGTCAGCTACTACGGGACCCTGAAGCAGTGGAAGGAATTCCTGGCCGCGCGCGACATGCTGCCGGCCGCGCTGGCGTCCGTCGTGATCGATGCCGACTACGGCAAGCGTTTCAGCTATCGCTCCGCTCGCATGTCCTTCAGCTACCCGGCTGATCTGATGAAGGTGGCCGAAAACAGCGACCTGCATCTCAAGCTCTCCTATTTCCTGGAGGACGGCCGCGTGGTCTGGGACATCAGTTCGGTCACGGCCGGCGAGGACAAGGACACCTCCACCTTCCTGATGATCAACCGCCAGCAGCGCCCGCCCGAGTCGCTGCCCGACAACGAGCGCTGGACCTGGGAGTCGCTGGTGAGCGCCCGCATGCCCTACGCCGGCGACGCCTTCTACGAAAAATCGCGCACCATCATTGCCAGCGTGCTCGGGGCGCAGCGCTCGCGCGACGAACTCTCGGCGGCTTCCGTGCTCTACAGCGTGGCCTACTCGGTGGACGGGACGCAGGACAAGGCCCAGATGGCGGACCGGCTCGAGCGTTTCCGCGCCGGCGTCCAGGCCGGCGGGCGCTGACCGCGCGCTGCGGCATCGCGCCCTGCCACCGTGCCCATACCGCAGCTGCCGGGACTGGTTTTTGCGGTGCTGGGCGCCATCGCCTTCAGCGGCAAGGCCATCATCGTCAAGCTGGCCTACCGTTACGGCGTCGACGCCGTCACGCTCATCATGTACCGCATGTTGTTCGCGCTGCCGCTGTTTGCGGCCATGGCCTGGTGGGCCAGCCGTGGCAAGGCGGCGCTGACGCGGCGGGACTGGCTGGGTGTGCTGGGCCTGGGTTTTTCCGGCTACTACCTGGCGAGTTTCCTGGACTTTGCCGGCCTGGCCTACATCACGGCCTCGCTGGAGCGCCTGATCCTCTACCTCACGCCTACCCTGGTGCTGTTGATCGGCCTGCTGCTGTATGGCCGGCGCATCAACCGCACCCAGCTCTGGGGCATGGGCATCAGCTACGCCGGCGTGCTGCTGGTGTTCGGCCGCGAGGCGACGCTGGCCGGCGCCGACGTGGCCTGGGGCTCGCTGCTTGTTTTCCTGAGCGCGATCAGTTATGCGCTGTACCTCAGCTACAGCGGCGAGCTGGTGCGCCGCCTGGGCTCCCTGCGCCTGGTGGGGCTGGCCACCAGCGTGGCCTGCCTGCTGTGCCTGCTGCAGTTCGCACTGCTGCGCCCGCTGTCGGCGGCGCAGGTGGCACCCGAAGTGATCTGGCTCTCGCTGCTCAACGCCACGGCCTGCACGGCGGTGCCGGTGCTGCTGGTGATGATGGCCATCGAGCGTATCGGCGCCGGCCCGGCCGCGCAGGCCGGCATGGTGGGCCCGATGTCGACCATCCTCATGGGTGTGTGGCTGCTGGGCGAGCCCTTCAGCGGCTGGATCGTCGCCGGCACGGCCCTGGTGCTGGCTGGCATCCTGGTCTTCAGCCGCGCCGCGCGGCTGCCCGCCGACTGAAAGCCGGCCCGGGACAGGGACTCGACAGTAAACGTATCATCTGGGCCATTCAGATTTCACTCACAGGAACAACATCATGGATCTCGGAATAGCAGGCAAGTGGGCGCTGGTCGGCGGCGCCAGCAAAGGGCTGGGCTACGGCTGCGCGCAGGCGCTGGTGCGCGAAGGCGTCAACGTGGTGATCGTGGCGCGCGGCGCCGAGGCCCTGCAGGCCGCGGCGGCGCAGCTCAAGGGTGAGGCCCGGGGCGCGCAGGTGCTGGCCGTGCCGGTGGACATCACCACCGCGGCCGGGCGCGCGGCCATCTTCGCGCAGCGCAAGGAGTTCGACATCGTCGTCACCAACGCCGGCGGCCCGCCGCCCGGCGATTTCCGCGACTGGGACCGCGAGGCCTGGATCAAGGCGCTCGACGCCAACATGCTCACCCCCATCGAGCTGATCAAGGCCACGGTCGATGGCATGGCCGCACGCGGTTATGGCCGCATCATCAATATCACCTCCAGTGCGGTGAAGGCGCCGATCGACATCCTGGGCCTGTCCAACGGCGCGCGCAGCGGTCTGACCGGCTTCGTCGCCGGTGTAGCGCGCAATCCCAAGATCGCCGCCAAGGGCGTGACCATCAACAACCTGCTGCCCGGCGCCTTCGACACCGACCGCCTGAAGGCCACCATGGAAGGCGCATCCAAGAAGACCGGCAAGAGCATCGACGAGATTGCCGACGCCCGTCGCCTGACGATTCCGGCCCAGCGTTTCGGCACCCCCGAGGAATTCGGCGCCATCTGCGCCTTCCTGTGCAGCCAGCACGGCGGCTACATCAACGGCCAGAACGTGCTGGCCGACGGTGGCGCGTATCCTGGCAGCTTCTGAGGCGCGGCCCCGGTCGGGGGCTACCGTCCAGGCGTACCGTGCAGCCGCCGCGAACCGCATTCGAGGCCATTACCGTTGGAAACCATGAAACCACTCATCGAAAAATGTCCCAATGGCTGCGTATCGGCCTTGAGGCCTGCCGGCATCGTCGTTCCGGGCGGGGAATTGAACCGGTGCGACGTCTGCGGGCAATTGGTCAGTTCGACCACTGAACAGCGTTTCACCGAATCGAACCAGCACTGGGACAAGGCCGAGGGCACCTGGCCCGACGACCGGAGTTATGTCCGGCTGTTGCGGCGCAAGACGCGGGACATCCGCACCATCGGCAAGCTGCTGAACAAGGACAACGCCGGGATCCGGATCCTGGACGTGGGTTGCTCCAACGGGGTGTTTGTCCACATCGCCAACAGTCTGGGTCTGCAGGCCGAAGGGGTGGACACGTCGCCGCAGGCCGTGGCCGACGGCATCAAGAAGGGCCTGAAACTCCACCAGGGTTATCTGCAGGACATCGCGTTCAAGGATGCGTCGTTCGACGTCGTCACCATGTACGAGGTGATCGAGCACGTCGCCGATTCCGCCGACCTGATCAAGGAGTGCGCGCGCATCCTGCGCCCCGGCGGTCTGCTGCTGATCGGCACCGGGAATGCCAACAGCTGGACCCGGTTCATACGGCGCGGCAAGTGGGACTTCCTGAACGATCACGTGGGCCACGTCAACTTCTTCTCGCCCGAGTCGTTGACCATCGCGGCGCCCCGCTTCGGCTTCGAGGTGGTGAAGTCCGTGACCTACTCGGTCAAGTTCTTCGAGAAGCATGAGGTGAACCCCGTCATCTACCGGCTCATGAAGATCCTGGGCGAGATCCTGAATCTGCCCGCGCGCTGGTTCGGCCGCGGCCACCAGATGGAGGTCTACCTGCGCCGCGATCCGCCCCGTTGACGCAACAACGCCGCGTCATCCCCCTTGGGTGGGCGCCCGGCGCCTGCCGGTCTCGATGAGGCGATGCCAACGGCGTTGGTCGTGCGATGTCACATCAATGTCATTTTGACGTCATAAGATCGTCACGCGCCCGACATGGGCGGACTTGATGAGGCGTGACGGATGTACAAATACCGAGTTTTCCTGAGCTGGGCGACCGCCGTGCTGGCGGCCGGTTCGGCCAGTGCCTGGGCCGAACCTCTGGTGGGTGCGGGCTCCTCGGCCGCCGCTCCCATCTATCGCAGCTGGGGCGCGGCCTACGAAAAAGCTACCGGCCACAAACTGGTCTATGAATCCGCTGGATCTTCCGCCGGCATGCGCAAGATCCGGGCGCGCGAAGTCGGCTATGGGGCCAGCGACGTCGCGCCGGCGCCGGCCGAACTGGCCAAGGACGGCCTGGCGGTCTTCCCGATCGCCATCACCGGCATTGCGCCAGTGGTCAACCTGCCCAGGATCACCGAAGGCCAGCTGCGCCTGAACGGCAGGGTGCTGGCCCGCATCTTCATGGGCCAGATCACCCAGTGGAACGCGCCCGAGATTGCCGAACTCAATCACGGCCTGGCCCTGCCCCATCTGCCCATCCGGGTGATCGTGCGCAGCGACGGCTCGGGCACCACCTACAACTACACCGATTACCTGGCCAAGGTGCATCCGGACTGGCAGGGCCAGTTCGGCGTCAAGACCAGCATTGCCTGGCCGGAGGGTTTTCTGGCCGCCAAGGGCAACGAGGGCGTGGCCAAGGCAGTGCGCGAGACGCAGGGCGGCATCACCTACGCCGACTACGGCTACGTCAAGGAGCACAAGCTCGTCCCCGTGCAGCTGATGAACCAGGCGGGTGAATTCGTCAGCCCGTCCAATGAAGGTTTCCGGGCCGCACTGGCCGCCAGCGACTGGGTGCGCTCGGGCGACTTCACCACGACGCTGACCAACAAGCCGGGCCGCGGGGTCTGGCCCATCACCATGGGGACCTTTGCCCTGGTGCCGCTGGTGACGGCCAAGCCGCAGGAAACCTTGCCGGCGCTGAAGTTCTTCGCCTGGTCCTTCCAGCACGGCGACGAGCTGGTGCAGCAGAGCAATTTCGTGCGCCTGCCCACCCGGGTGCAGGCCACTGCCTTCAAGATCATCGCCTCGGTCAAGGACCAGGCCGGCAACCCGATTGGCATGCAGGTGTCGGGCTTCTGAGCCCGGCCGGTTCAGCGCCGCGCCGACGACACCACGATGCCGCAGACGATGAGCGCGAAGGCGGCGCCATGGTAGAGCTGGGGCAGCTCGCCCAGCAGGGCCGATGACAGCACGGCGGTGAGCAGCGGCGTCAGGTTGCCGAAGAAGCTGGCCACCGTGGGGCCGGCGCGTTGCACGCCGATGCCCCAGGCCCGGTAGGCCAGCACGGCCGGGCCGACGGCCACGAACAGCACGGCCGCGGCCAGCGGCCAGCCCCAGACAATGGGCTGGTCCGTCACGGCCCATTCGCCGCCGGCGAACAGCGCCGACCAGGCCAGGCCGTAGACGATCTGTGCCAGCAGGAAGGCGGCCCAGTCGCTGCGGATGGCCTCGGGCTCGCCGCCCGGGCGCGCCAGCATCCAGCTGTAGAAGGCCCAGCAGATCGCGGCGATCAGGATGTAGATGTCGCCCGGCAGCAACTGCACCTGCAGCAGCGTTTCCAGGCGGCCGCGGCTGAGCACCAGCAGCACGCCGCTGATGGACAGCAGGGCGCCGGCCATCTGGCGGCGCGACACAGGCGCGGCAAAGAACAGGCGGCCGATCAGCTGCATCCAGATGGGCATGCTGGCGGCCACCAGCGTGACGTTGATGGGCGAGGAGGTCTTGAGCGCCAGGTACTGCAGCGCGTTGTAGGCGCCCACACTCAGCAGGCCCAGCAGGGAAAAGCGCCGCCAGTGCTTCCACAGGCCGCTGCCCGGGCGCAGCACCCAGGTCGCCAGCGGCAGCAGCAGCAGCCCGGCCAGGGCCCAGCGCAGCAGGTTGAGCATCATGGGCGGCACCAGCTCGCCCACCATGCGGCCGACGACGGCGTTGCCGGCCCACATCAGGGGCGGGAGGGTCAGGAGCAGGGCGGTGGCGGGGGTCAGGCGGGTTTGCATGGGCCTGCACTGTAGCAAGTTGGGCGCGCGGCCGCTGTCACGGCGGTTATGCCCCGCCGATGGCCAGCGCACAATGATGTGCTCACGTAGAATTTTGCGCACCAACAATGGAGACAGCACCATGACCCAGATTCGTTCCCGCGCCGTGCGCATCGACCAGTACGGCGGTCCCGAGCAGCTCAAGATCGTCGACGTCAGCGTGGGCGAGCCCGGCCCCGGCGAGATCCGCATCCGCCACAAGGCCGTGGGCCTGAACTTCATCGATACCTACCAGCGCAGCGGCCTGTACCCGCTGGCGCTGCCGCTGCAGCTGGGCATGGAGGGCGCGGGCGTGGTCGAGGCCGTGGGTGAGGGGGTGACCCATCTGAAGGCGGGCGACCGCGCCGCCTACACCAGCCAGCCGCCCGGCGCCTACTGCGAGGTGCGCGTGATGCCCGCCAAGTGCGTCTGCAAGCTGCCCGAGGCCATCGACTTCGAGACCGGCGCCGCCATGATGCTCAAGGGCCTGACGGTGCAGTACCTGCTGCGCCGCACCCAGCCCCAGGGCGGCCTGCAGGCCGGTGACCACATTCTTTTCCACGCCGCCGCCGGTGGCGTGGGCCTGATCGCCTGCCAGTGGGCCGCGGCCATGGGCCTGCAGCTGATCGGCACGGCCGGCTCCGACGAGAAATGCGCGCTGGCCAAGGCGCACGGCGCGGCCCACGTCATCAACTACGCCAAGGACGACTTCGTGGCACGCGTGAAGGAGATCACCGGCGGCAAGGGTGTGAAGGTGATCTACGACTCCGTGGGCAAGGACACCTTCATGAAGTCGCTCGACTGCCTGCGCCCCTTCGGTCTGGCCGTCAATTTCGGCAACGCCTCGGGCAAGGTTGAGCCCATCGACATCAATGTGCTGGCCGGCAAGGGCTCGCTCTACGTCACCCGTCCCACCGTGTTCACCCACATCGCCACGCGCGAGGGCACGCAGGCCATGGCCGACGACCTGTTTGCCATGGTGGGCAGCGGCAAGGTGAAGATCCAGATCGACCAGCGTTACCCGCTGGAGCAGGTGCAGCAGGCGCACCGCGACCTGGAAGCGCGCAAGACCACGGGCAGCACCATCCTCACGCTGTAAACGGAGCGACGCGCAAGGCGGCGCGCTAGAGCTCGTCGTCCTTGTGCCGGTTGCTGCGCCAGATGGCGCGGCCCAGCCAGAGCGCGCCGACACAGGCGCCGACGAAACCCAGCAGGCCGAAGGCGGGCAGGCCCATCAGCGTGGGGCCGCCGCCCACCGTCATGACGATGGAGGAGCCGATGATCAGCGCCGCGATGATGAGCGAGAGCGAGACGCGGTTGGCCGCGCGGTCGAGCTGGTCGCCCACGCGCCGCAGCGACTGGATCTCGATGCCGATGTTCAGGCGGCCGTGGCGGGCATTGCGCAGCAGGCGCGAGAGGTCGTGCGGCAGCTGCTCGGTCACTTCGAGCAGGCGGCGCGCGCTGGTCAGGGCGCGTTTGGCCAGCACCTTGGGCTGGTAGCGCGCGCGCACCACCTTGCGCAGCATGGGCAGGGCCTCTTCGGCCATGTGGAAGTCCGGGTCCAGGCCGCGGCCCAGGCCTTCGAGCGTGATGAAGGCCTTGATCAGCAGGGCCAGGTCGGCCGGCAGGCTCAGATGGTGTTCACGCAGGATGGTCGTGACGTCCAGCAGCATCTGGCCCAGGCTGAGTTCGGCCAGCGGCATGCCGTAGTACTGGTCGACGAAGACCTCGATGTCGCCTTCGAGCTTGTCGACCGGCACGGCGGGGCCGTCGCCCGTCCAGTCCAGCAGCACATCCACCACGGTCTGCGGCTGGCGCTGCACCAGGCCCAGCAGCAGGTGCAGCAGCTGCTCGCGCCGGCGCATGGACAGGCGCCCGACCATGCCGAAGTCGATGAAGGCCAGCTTGTTGTCGGGCAGGTAGAACACATTGCCCGGATGCGGGTCGGCATGGAAGAAGCCGTCCTCGACGATCATCTTCAGCACCGCCTGGGCGCCGCGGCGCGCCAGCAGCTGGCGGTCCAGGCCCTGCTCGGTGAGGCGGGCCAGTTCATGGCCGGCGATGCCGTCCACGAAATCCTGCACGTTCACGCGCTCGCGGGTATGGGCCCAGTGCACACGCGGAATCACCACGAAAGGCAGCACCTTCATATTGGTCGCCAGGCGCTCGGCGCTGCGGCATTCGGCGGCCAGATTGAGTTCGCGGTGCAGCGAGCGCGAGAGCTCGCGCACCAGCTGGCGCGGGCGGTAGGGCGCCAGCGCCGGCAGCTCGGCCTCGGCCATGGCGGCCAGGTGGTCGAGCAGGCGCAGGTCGGCTTCGATGACTTCGACCACGCCGGGGCGGCGGATCTTGACGATGACTTCGGTGCCGTCCTTGAGTTGGGCGCGGTGCACCTGGGCGATGGAGGCGGCGGCCAGTGGCTCGGTGTCGAAGCGGGCGAACACCTCCTCGGGCTCGCCCCCCAGGTCCTCGCGCAGCTGCGGCCGCAGCAGTTCCAGCGGCAGGGCCGGCACATGGCTGTGCAGCTTCTCGAATTCAGCGATCCACTCGGGGCCGAACAGATCGGCGCGGCCGGCCAGGATCTGGCCCAGCTTGACGAAGGTGGGGCCCAGCTCCTCCATGGCCAGGCGCACCTGCACCGGCGGCGGTACGCGCGCCAGGTCGGCGGCGTGGTCCCAGTGCAGGCGGTGGCCGGCCTTCTCCAGCGTATCGGCCAGGCCCCAGCGGCGCACCATGTCGCTCAGGCCATGGCGCGCCAGCACGCCGACGATCTCGTTGAGGCGGCCGAGGCTGCTGCGCCGGGCACCGTAGGCGGGGGACGTGCTCATGGCGCCAGTTTAGGGCAAAGAGCTGGGCTAGCCGCGGGCGCGCCGCACCCGCAGGAACTCGTCGAGCAGCAGGAAGATGACCCCGAAGGTGATGGCGCTGTCGGCCACGTTGAAAGCGGGGAAATGGCCGCCAGGGAACAGCGGCGCCAGCCAGCGGTGGTGGAAATCCACCATGTCCACCACATAACCCAGCCACAGGCGGTCCAGCACATTGCCGATGGCGCCGCCCATGATGCAGCTCAGGGCCAGGCTGAACAGGCGCTGGCCGGCGTGGGCGCGCAGCAGGTAGACGATGAAGACCGTGGCGACCGCGCCGATGCCCACGAACAGCCAGCGCTGCCAGCCGCCGGCCCCGGCCAGGAAGGAGAAGGCCGCGCCGCGGTTGTGCACACGCACGATGTTCAGGAAATCCGTCAGCACCGTGACCTCACCCGGGTGGTAATAGGCCAGGACCAGCACCTTGGTGATCTGGTCGATCACCAGGATCAGCAAGGCCAGGCCCAGCCATTTCAGCAGGCCACCACCGGTAGCGGAGCTGCGGGCCATCAGGCGAACTTCCGGTTTTCGCCGGCACCGTAGAGGTTGCTGGTGCAGCGGCCGCACAGCGTCGGGTGGGCCGCATCGGCGCCGACGTCGTCGCGGTAGTGCCAGCAGCGCTCGCATTTCTGAGCCGTGCTGGGTGTCACCTGCACGGTCAGCGCGCTGCCGGGCTGCAGCGTCACGGCCGAGGTGATGAAAACGAACTTCAGGTCCTCGCCCAGGCTGGCCAGCAAGGCATGGTCAGCGGGTTCGGCCGCCAGCGTGATGGTGGCCTGCAACGAGGCACCGACCTTGCCGTCGGCGCGCAGCGCCTCGATGTCCTTGTTCACGGTATCGCGGATCTCGCGGATGCGGGACCACTTGGCCAGCAGGGCGGCATCGGGCTGACCCAGCTCAGAGTAGGTCTCCATGAAGATGGATTCGGACGCGCCGAACACCTTCCACGCTTCCTCGGCCGTGAAGCTGAGGAAGGGTGCCATCCAGCGCAGCATGGCGTGGGTGATCTGGTACAGCGCGGTCTGGGCGCTGCGCCGCGCCAGCGCCTTGGGCGCCGTGGTGTAGAGCCGGTCCTTGAGCACGTCGAGGTAGAAGGCGCCCAGGTCTTCCGAGCAGTAGACCTGCAGCTTGGCCACCACGGGGTGGAACTCGTAGACCTCGTAGTGCGCCAGAATTTCCTTTTGCAGCTCGGCGGCGCGGGCCAGCGCGTAGCGGTCGATTTCCAGCAGCTGGTCCGCCGGCACGGCGTCTTTGGCCGGGTCGAAGTCGCTGACGTTGGCCAGCAGGAAACGCAAGGTGTTGCGGATGCGGCGGTAGGCGTCGACCACGCGTGCCAGGATCTTGTCGTCGATGCCCAGGTCGCCCGAGTAGTCGGTGGCGGCGCACCACAGGCGAATGATCTCGGCGCCCATTTTCTCGCTGACCTGCTGCGGCGCGACGACGTTGCCCACGCTCTTGCTCATCTTGCGGCCCTGGCCGTCCACGGTGAAGCCGTGGGTCAGCAGGCCGCGGTAGGGCGCGCGGCCGTACATGGCGCAGGCCGTGAGCAGCGAGCTGTGGAACCAGCCGCGGTGCTGGTCGTGGCCTTCCAGATACAGGTCGGCCTCGGGGCCGCCATCCTCATGGCCGCTGTGCGGGTGCGAGGTCTTGAGCACCGTGGTGTGCGTGGTGCCGGAATCGAACCACACTTCCAGGATGTCGCTGCTCTTGCTCCAGCGCGCTGCGTCGGTCTTGTCGCCGATGCGCTGCAGGATCTCGGCGGTACCCAGCTTGCTCCAGGCCTCGATACCACCCTTTTCCACCACTTCCGCCGCGAGGTCGATGATCTCCGGCGTGCGCGGATGCGGCTCGCCGCTGTCGACGTCGAGCAGGAAGGGCAGGGGCACACCCCAGCTGCGCTGGCGCGAGATGCACCAGTCGGGCCGGTTGGCGATCATGTCGCGCAGGCGCGCCTTGCCGTTCTCGGGGTAAAAGCTGGTTTCTTCAATCGCGGCCAGGGCCAGCTGGCGCAGGGTCTGCGGCGCCTTGTCCTTGGTGAAGATGCCCGTGCCCTCGTCCATCCGCACGAACCACTGGGCCGCGGCGCGGTAGATCACCGGCGTCTTGTGGCGCCAGCAGTGCGGGTAGCTGTGCGTGATCTCCTGGGTGGCGAAGAGGCGCCCGGCGTTCTTCAGTGCTTCCAGCACCACGGGCACGGCCTTCCAGATGTTCAGGCCGCCGAACAGCGGGAAGTCGGCCGCATAAGCGCCATTGCCCTGCACCGGATTCAGGATGTCGTCGTACTTCATGCCGTGGGAAACACAGCTGTTGAAGTCGTCCACGCCGTAGGCGGGCGCCGAGTGCACGATACCCGTGCCGTCCTCGGCGGTGGCGTAGTCGGCCAGGTACACGGGCGAGAGGCGGCGGTAGCCGGCATCCACGTCGTACAGCGGGTGCTTGAAGTTGATCAGGCCGAGGTTCTTGCCCAGGGTGGTGGCCAGCACCTGGCCCGTGAGCTTGAAACGCTCCATGCACTTGTCGACCAGCACTGCGGCCAGCAGCAGCAGGCCACGCTCGGTCTGCACCAGCGCGTACTCGAGTTCGGGGTTCAGGTTCAGCGCCTGGTTGGCGGGGATGGTCCAGGCGGTGGTGGTCCAGATCACCGCATAAGCCGGCTGCTCCAGTTTTGCCAAGCCGAAGGCGGCGGCCAGCTTTTCGGGCTCGGCGCACTCGAAACCCACGTCGAGCGTGCTGCTCTTCTTGTCCTGGTACTCGATCTCGAACTCGGCCAGCGAGGAGCCGCAGTCGAAGCACCAGTAGACGGGTTTCAAGCCGCGGTAGACGAAACCGCGCTCCATCACGCGCTTGAAGGCGCGGATCTCGGCGGCCTCGTTCACATAGTCCATCGTCCGGTACGGCTTGTCCCACTGGCCCAGCACACCCAGGCGCTTGAAGTCGGCCATCTGCTGGGCGATCTGCTCGGTGGCGAAGGCGCGGCTCTTGGCCTGCATCTCGTCGCGCGGCAGGTTGCGGCCGTGCAGTTTTTCGATGGCGTTCTCGATCGGCAGGCCATGGCAATCCCAGCCCGGGATGTATTGCGCGTCCAGGCCCTTGAGCTGGCGCGCCTTGACGATCATGTCTTTCAGGATCTTGTTGACGGCGTGGCCGATGTGGATCTGGCCGTTGGCATAGGGCGGGCCGTCGTGCAGGATGAACTTCGGCTTGCCGTGGCGCACATCGCGCAGCTTCTTGTACAGGCCCTGGTCTTCCCATTGCTTGACCCAACCCGGCTCGCGCTTGGGCAGGTCCCCGCGCATGGGGAAGGGGGTGTCGGGCAGGTTCAGCGTGGCGCGGTAATCAACTTTTTCAGTCATGGCAAACTTTTCGAGAGACGTGGTGGCCCACGTCGCGGACCAACGGGAGCGAGGGCTGGCGCGGGGCAAGGTGCGCCGGTGATGCCCCGTCAAATTCGCCCGGCAAACCAGGCGCGGGCAGCATCGCAGTCCTGCGTGATGCCCTGCTTGAGGGCATCCAGGCTGTCGTATTTCAGTTCGTCGTGCAGTTTGTGCAGCAGTTCCACGCGGATGATTTTACCGTAGGCCCCCTCGGCACCCAGAGCGGCCGGCCAGTCCAGGCAATGGGTCTCCAGCAGCACCCGCCCGCCGTTGACGTCGCCCGGGTCCAGCGAAGGGCGCACCCCCAGGTTGGCCACGCCGCGCAGGGGCTCGGGGTCCAGCCCGTGCACCAGCACGGCGAAGATGCCGCTGGCGGCCGGTTTCCAGTGGGTGAAGCGCTGGTTCAGGGTCTTGAAACCCAGCTCGCGCCCGAGCTTGCGCCCGTGCAGCACATGGCCGGAGATGTGGTACGGGTGGCCCAGCAGGCGGGCCGCATCGTCCATGCGGCCTTCGGCCAGGGCGGCGCGCACGGCCGAGCTGGAGACGCGCAGCTTGTGCACCTCGTAGCTGTTCATGCGGGCGACGTCGAAGCCCTTCTCGGTGCCGGCGGCGTCGAGCAGGGCGTAATCACCGGCGCGCTTGGCGCCGAAGCGGAAGTCGTCGCCCACCAGCACGTAGCGCGCGCCCAGGCCGCGCACCAGTACCTCGTCGATGAAGGCCTGCGGGGACAGGCCGGCCAGGCGGGCGTCGAAGGGCAGCACCACGACCTGGTCGATGCCGCAGCGCTGCAGGTCGGCCAGCTTGTCGCGCAGGGTGGCGATGCGCGCGGGCGCCAGGGCGGCGTTGTGCGTGACGCCGGCGAAGTAGTCGCGCGGGTGCGGCTCGAAGGTCAGGGCGCAGCTGGGCACGCCGCGCTGCGCTGCCTCGCCGCGCAGCAGCGCCAGCATGGCCTGGTGGCCGCGGTGCACGCCATCGAAGTTGCCGATGGTCAGCGCGCAGGCCGGGGCGATGCCGGGGTGGTGGAAGCCGCGGAAAACTTTCATGCCGTCAGTATGTTTTTGATAGCGGCCCAAGCTGTAAGCAAAAGCAAAGCCGCCCAATTGTCATCAATTCGGGGTATATTGTGTCTGAATGGCGAGGCGGCTCTATCGCAAGGGCCACCGCAGACGCAAACGTTCCATTTGGATGGTTCTCGTAACCGGTCAGGAGGCGTGTTTTGAAGGTCTTGAAGCTGTCGGCCCAAGGGCTACCCCAGTCGTGGATTTCGCTTGAGGAAGCGGTGCTGCACTACGCCGCCGATGAGGTGCGCTGGGAGGTCGGGGGCGAGATCGCCGTGTTCCATGGCGGCCACAATGCCGTCACCGGCGCCCAGTCCGTCATCACGGTCAACAGCATCATCGGCACCAAGGGCGTGCCCAACATCAGCCCCTTCGATCTGCGCCCCAGCCTCACCAACAGCAAGCTGTTCATTCGCGACCGCAATGTCTGCGCCTACTGCGGCGAGCACCACCACGAGACCGAGCTCACCCGCGAGCACATCATTCCCTTTGCGCAGAACGGACAGGACCACTGGATGAACGTGGTCACCGCCTGCCGCGCCTGCAACCACCGCAAGAGCAGCCGCACACCCGAGCAGGCCGGCATGCCCTTGCTGTACACCCCTTACGTGCCCAGCCTGTGGGAAGACTTCATCCTGCGCAACCGGCGCATCCTGGTCGACCAGATGGAGTTCCTGATGGCGCACGTGCCCAAGTCCTCGCGCCTGCTGCTGAGCTAGCCGGCCGCCCTCGCCATGCAAAAAGGCCCGCGACCGCGGGCCTTTTCTCATTGCGCGCTCAGGCGAAGACGCCGGCGCTCTCCTGCATGCGGGCCGAGACCTCGCCCAGCTGGTGCAGGCTGTCGCCATACGTCATCTCCAGCTGGGTCAGCTTCTTGAAATAGTGGCTGACGATGAGCTCGTCGGTCACGCCGATGCCGCCGTGCAACTGCACCGCCTGCTGGCCGACAAAACGCATGGACTGGCCCAGCTGGACCTTGGCCCTTGCCAGGGCGCGGCGGCGCTCGTCGGCCGGCGCGTTGAGCTTGAGGCTGGCGTAGTAGCTCATGGAGCGGGCCAGTTCCAGCTGCATCTTCATGTCGGCGGCGCGGTGGCGCAGGGCCTGGAAGCTGGCGATGACCACGCCGAACTGCTTGCGCGTGTTCATGTATTCCAGCGTGGCGGCCAGGGTCTGGTCCATCACGCCCACGGCCTCGGCGCAGACGGCGGCCAGGCCGATGTCCACCGCGTGCTCCAGCGCGCGCAGGCCGTCGGCCGTGACCCGCTGGGCCGGGGCATTGCTCATCAACAGGTCGGCGGCGCGGCCGCCATCCTGCATGCCGTAGCCGCGTGTGCTCACGCCCTGGGCGGAACGCTCCACCAGAAACAGGGCCATCTTGCCGTCCGTCATCGCCGGGACGAGGAAGGCGTCGGCCTGGTCACCCGCCGGCACCAGGTTCTTGGTGCCGGAGACGGTCCAGCCGCCAGCGGCTTGTGTGGCCGTGGCCGCGCAGACATCGAGACGGTAGCGGGCCTTGCGCTCCTGCTGGGCCAGCACCACCAGCGCTTCGCCGCTGGCGATCTTCGGCAGCCAGGCGCCTTTGAGCTCGGCGGGGGCATAACCGGACAGCACCGCGCCGGCAATCAGGCTTTGCGCCAGCGGCTCGATCACGATGCCGCGGCCGAGTTCTTCCATCACCACCATACCCTCGATCGGGCCCATGCCCAGACCGCCCTCGTCTTCTGGGATGTAGAGGCCGCACAGGCCCAGTTCGGCCAGTTCGCCCCAGGCCTCGCGCGAGAAACCGCCCGCGGCCTCGATGCCGCGGCGGCGCTCGAAGCCATAACCCTTTTCCACCCATTTGTGCACGGCGTCGCGCAGTTGCTGCTGGTCGTCAGTGAAATCGAAATCCATGTTGTTCTCCTGTGTGCGCGTTCAGCCGAGAATGGTCTGTGCGACGATATTTCGCTGCACCTCGTTCGAACCGCCGTAGATGGTGGTCTTGCGCATGTTGAAATAGGTCGAGGCCAGCGGTGCGTTGGCCGCCACGCCACCAGGAAAGTCTCCCTGCCAGCCGGCTTCCATGGCCTCGCGGATCAGGGGCAGGGCGTAGGGGCCGGCGGCCAGCATCATGAGTTCGGCGTAGCGCTGCTGGATCTCGCTGCCGCGGATCTTGAGCAGGCCGGCGATGTCCAGCGAGTTCTTGCCCGACTTCTCGGCCGAGAGCACACGCAGCACCAGCATCTCCAGCGCGACCACGTCCACTTCCAGCTTGGCGATCTCGTCGCGGAAACGCAGGTCGTCGTAGACGCCTTCCACCTTGGCGATGCGCTTCAAGCGCTCGAGCTCGCGCTTGGCGCGGTTGACGTCGGCGATGTTGGTGCGCTCATGGCTCAGCAGGTGCTTGGCATAGGTCCAGCCCTTGTTCTCTTCGCCGATCAGGTTCTCGGCCGGCACCTCGACGTTGTCGAAGAGACCTCGTTGACCTCGCACTCGCCGTCCAGCAGCGATGGGCCACCGGTGACGCCTTGGATTTCATGTCGATCAGCAGGAAGGAGATGCCGGTCTGCGGCTTGCCTCGTTGCTGGTGCGCACAGGCAGAAGATCCACTCGCCGTATTGGCCCAGCGTGGTCCAGGTCTTCTGGCCGTTGACGATGTATTTGTCACCCTTGCGCTCGGCGCGGGTCTTTACGCTGGCGAGGTCGAGCCAGGCCCGGTTCGCTGTAGCCCTGGCTCCACCACACTTCGCCGCTGGCGATGCCGGGCAGAAAACGTTTTTGCTGTTCCGGGCTGCCGAAGGCCATGATGACCGGGGCCACCATCACCGGGCCGAAGGGGATGACACGCGGTGCGCCGGCCAGTGCGCATTCCTCTTCAAACAAGTGCTTCTGCACGGCGTTCCAGCCCGGGCCGCCGAACTGCTGGGGCCAGCCCCAACCGAGCCAGCCCTTCTTGCCCAGTATCTTGGCCCAGCGCTGATGATCGTCACGCGTCAGGTGCAGGGCGTTGTGCACCTTGTGGGATATGTCGGCCGGCAGGTTCGCGCGCACCCAGGCGCGGATCTCCTCGCGGAATTTCTGTTCTTCGGGGGTGAATGCCAAATCCATAACGGTCTCCAAATAGGCCTTCGAGTGATGACGACACGCAGGTCCTCATGTCTAACCGCAGTTTTAGCACGGTCGTTCGCCTACGTCTGTCCAGGTGGCGACATGCCGAGTTCCGCGCACAGTTTCTCGACGGTGGCGCGCAGCTGCACCACCTCCGCTTCGAGTTGGGTCAGGCGTTGTGTCGTGTTGCCGCCGGCGCCCTCGCCGGTCGGGCGGGCCGCCGCGGTCTGCTGCTCGTCGACGGGGCCGCACAGCAGGTGCGCCCAACGCTGCTCCCGCGTGCCGGGCGCGCGCGCCAGCTTGACGACCAGCGGACCGCCTTTGTCGGCGGGGCGGTCCTGCAGCTCTTCCAGGAAGCCTTCCACCGACGAGATGTCGGCGAATCGGTACCAGCGCTCGGTGTTCAGGCGCAGTTCGCCCGCGGTCTGCGGGCCGCGCAGCATCAGCAGCCCCAGCAGCACGGCCGACTGCTCCGGCACGCCCAGGGCGCGCTGGAAGTTGTGTTCGTAGCGCGTCGTGCGCCCGCCGCTGGCTTCGCGCACCAGGCCGAGCGGCTTGAGTGTGTCCAGCGCGGTGGCCACCTGGGCCTCGTCGAGCTCCATCAGCGGCTCGCGGCTGGTCTTCTGGTTGCAGCCCAGCAGCAGCGAATTGAGCGTGAGCGGGTAGCTGTCGGGCACGGTGCGGGCTTTTTCCATCAGGGTGCCGAGCACACGCGCCTCGATGGCGCTGAGCTCGGGTGGGCGGGGTGGGGTGTCGGTGCTCAAGGTCATAATTCGTGCCGGTATGAAGAACATCGTCATTTTGATCTCAGGTGGCGGCTCCAACATGGCTGCCATCGTCCAGACCGCCGAGCGCGAGCACTGGCAAGACCGCCACGGCGCCCGCGTGGCCGCCGTGCTGAGCAACAAGGCGGACGCCAAGGGATTGGTTTTTGCCCGCGAGCGCGGCATCGCCACCGCGGTGCTAGACCACAAGGCCTACGGGTCGCGGGAGGAATTCGACGCCGCGCTGATGGCCGCCATCGACGCCCACCAGCCGGCGCTGGTGGTGCTGGCCGGTTTCATGCGCATCCTGACGTCGGGTTTTGTCGAGCATTACGCCGACCGGCTGCTCAACATCCATCCCTCGCTGCTGCCGGCTTTCCCGGGCCTGCACACGCATCGCCGCGCCATCGAGGCCGGCTGCAAGTTCGCCGGCGCCACCGTGCACCAGGTCACGGCCGAGCTGGACCACGGCCCCATCCTGGCCCAGGCCGTGGTGCCGGTGCTGCCGCAGGACGACGAGCACAGCCTGGCGGCCCGCGTGCTGACGCAGGAGCACCAGATCTACCCGCGCGCGATTGTCGAATTGCTACAGAAAATGTAGCGTTACGGCTTTTCTGCCGCTGGCGCTTGCGCGACCCAGGCAAAACGCGGCTGGCGCACGCCGGCGATCACCACCTCCTCGCCGAACATGGCCGCCGGCCGCACCCACAGGCCGCGCTCGCCGTACAGCGCGCGGTACAGCGTCATCGGCTCCAGCGTTTCGCTGTGGCGGGCGGTGCCGATGACTTCGTACATCAGCCCCTTGTAGTGGCGGTACAGGCCGGGCCGGGTTTCGATCAGCGGGGGGAGTTTTTCTTCAGCCATGGGACAATCCTAGGCCAAGTTCAAGGCATCACTAGATATGCATCCCCAAGCCCTGCTGGACGTCTGCACCGAGCTCGTCCGGCTCACCCTCAAGTTCGACCACCCGGCCGACGCCATCGTCTCGCGCTTTTTTCGCGAGCACCGCGGCCTGGGTCCGCGCGAGCGCGCCACCCTGGCCGAGACGGTCTACGCCGTGCTGCGCCAGAAGCTGCTGTTCGAGAAGCTGGCCATGTCGGGCAGCGGCCCGAAGGAGCGGCGCCTGGCCATCCTGGGTTTCCATGGCCCGCGTGACTTTCTCAAGAGCGCCCTGACCGAGCAGGAAAAACAGTGGATCGACCAGTGCGATCAGGTCAAGCCGCAGGAACTGCTCGACCTGCACCGCCACAACCTGCCCGAATGGCTGGTGCAGCCGCTCAAAGAGCAGCTGGGTGCCGGTTTCTGGCCGCTGGTCGAAAGCCTGAACCAGGGCGCTGGCCTGGACCTGCGCGTCAATACCCAGCTCGCCAAGCGCGAGGCCATCCAGAAGGAATTGCAGCAGGCCGGCATCAAGGCCGTGCCCACGCCGTATTCACCCTGGGGCCTGCGCATCGAGGGCAAGCCGGCGCTCAACAAGCTCGACGCCTTTACCCGCGGCGCCATCGAGGTGCAGGACGAGGGCTCGCAGCTGCTGGCCCTGCTGCTCGATGCCCACCGCGGAGAGATGGTGGTGGACTTCTGCGCCGGCGCCGGCGGCAAGACCCTGGCCATCGGCGCGGCCATGCGCAGCACCGGCCGGCTTTATGCCTTCGACACCTCGGCCCACCGCCTGGAAGCGCTCAAGCCCCGGCTGGCGCGCAGCGGCCTCTCGAATGTGCATCCGGCGGCCATCGCCCATGAACGCGACGAGCGCATCAAGCGCCTGGCCGGCAAGATCGACCGGGTGCTGGTCGACGCCCCCTGTTCCGGCCTGGGCACGCTGCGCCGCAATCCGGACCTGAAATGGCGCCAGAGCCTGAAGGCGGTCGAGGAGATGACGGTCAAGCAGGCCGCCATCCTGGCCAGTGCGGCCCGCCTGCTCAAACCCGGCGGCCGGCTGGTCTACGCCACCTGCAGCGTCCTGCCGCAGGAGAACGAGGCCATTGCCGAGGCCTTTTCCGCCGCCCATCCCGACTTCCAGATCCTGGATGCCGGGGAACTGTTGGGCCAGCTGAAAGTCCAAAATGGCAACAAACTGTGCAGCGGCGGCGAGCAAGGTTTGCGTTACCTGCGCCTTTGGCCCCATTTGCACCAAACAGATGGCTTTTTCGCCGCAATTTGGCAGAAAAAGTAATCATCTGGCTTGAACTTAGGGTTTCTGCCTAGATCTGGCCTATGGTGGCCAAAGCAGGGTGGAAGCCTTAAAATCCATGCCATGGGCGCGGCCTCTTGATCTTGTATCAGGCTGCGCTTATTTTTATTCATATCGTTGAGGGACTTCTATGTTCGTATCTGACTGGGCTGTGCTGAATGCGGCCATTGACTGGCTCGCGCACGGCCTGTGGGACCTGAGCTGGTGGCAGACCGTGCTGGTCGCCCTGGCCCTGACCCATGTGACCATTGCCAGCGTCACCATCTTCCTGCACCGTCATCAGGCCCACCGCGCCCTGGACCTGCACGCCATTCCCTCGCATTTCTTCCGCTTCTGGCTCTGGCTGACGACGGGCATGGTGACCAAGGAATGGGCTGCCATCCACCGCAAGCACCACGCCAAGTGCGAACAGGAAGGCGATCCGCACAGCCCGGTGGTCTTCGGCATCAAGAAGGTGTTTTTCGAAGGTTCCGAGCTCTACCGTGCCGAAGCCAAGAACCAGGAAACCATGGCCCGCTATGGCCACGGCACCCCGGACGACTGGATCGAGCGCAATCTCTACACCCGCTATTCCTGGCAGGGTGTGGGCCTGATGTTCATCATCAACCTGGCCCTGTTCGGTGCCGCTGGTGCCGCCGTGTGGGCCCTGCAGATGGCATGGATCCCGATCACCGCCGCCGGCATCATCAACGGCATCGGCCACTACTGGGGCTACCGCAACTTCGAGGCGCCCGACGCCAGCACCAACATCTCGCCCTGGGGCATCATCATCGGCGGTGAGGAGTTGCACAACAACCACCACA
Source organism: Curvibacter sp. (assembly GCA_020621965.1). Taxonomy (GTDB): domain Bacteria; phylum Pseudomonadota; class Gammaproteobacteria; order Burkholderiales; family Burkholderiaceae_C; genus Hylemonella. Next base: position 68,722 of record JAHRYV010000014.1, read on the forward strand.
CCTACCCGACCTCGGCCAAGCTGTCGGTCAAGCCCTACGAATTCGACATCGGCTGGCTTTACATCAGCATCCTGAGCGCGCTGGGTCTGGCCAAGGTCAAGAAGACCGCCCCGAAGCTGGCCTTCGGCGACATCAAGCCCGTGGCCGACGACAAGACGCTGGAAGCGCTGATCGCCAACCGCTACGAGATCATGGCCGGCTACGCCGCCGGCATGCAGGCCGCCTTCCAGCAGGAAGTGGCCGCCCTCAAGGCCCGCAGCGCCGACACCGCCGTCATCAAGGCTGCCAGCCGTTGGCTGCACCGCGACGAAGACAAGGTGCCCGCCACCGTGGCGCCCGTACTGGCCCAGGCCCGCGCCGCGTCCCCGGTGCTGGACAAGATGGTCACCATGCGCGAAGAACTGCGCCAGCTGTGGCTGAACACCTCGCTCTCGCGCGAGCAACTGATCGCCAACCTGCAAGCCTGGTGTCACCGTGCCGAGGAGAGTGGTATTGCGGCGCTGCAGGAGTTTTCGATGAAGTTGCGGGCGGCACGGGCGTAAAGCCTTCTTCCCCTTCTTTCTGATGAAGCCCGCCTTGTGCGGGCTTTTTTTTTCTGGCTTCGGGGTTTGTTTGCGTGGCATTGTCGGGATATGCGCCCGACAGCGCAGTAACTTTCTCTTGCTTGCCCAAGAGAA
>JAHRYV010000075.1 GCA_020621965.1 Curvibacter sp.
GTAGCGCGTGGTGCGACGGCTGCCGTCGGCGCGCACATCGGACTCGATGGTGATGGCCATGGCCGGGCAGACGGCTTCGCACAGCTTGCAGGCGATGCAGCGCTCCTCGCCGTTGTCGTAACGGCGCAGGGCGTGCAGGCCGCGAAAGCGCGGCGACAGCGGGGTCTTCTCTTCCGGGTACTGGATCGTCACCTTGCGGGCGAACGCATAACGCCCGGTCAGGGCCATGCCCTTGAAGAGCTCCACCAGCATGAAGCTCTTGAAGAAGTCCTTGATGGAGAACGCGGTATTGGTTGAAGCGGCTTGCATGTCGTCAGCCCCTTAGTTCCAGATGTTCCACGACGTCTGCATCCAGATGCCGACGACGAGCAGCCACGCCAGGGTGACCGGGATGAAGATCTTCCAGCCCAGACGCATGATCTGGTCGTAGCGGAAACGCGGGAAGGTGGCGCGGATCCAGATGAACATCGACACCACGACAAAGGTCTTGGCGCCCAGCCAGATCCAGCCCGGAATCCAGTTGAACAGCGCGCTGTCGATCGGCGGCAACCAGCCGCCCAGGAACATGATGACGGCCAGGATGGAGACCAGCCACATGCTGGCGTATTCGGCCAGGAAGAAGATGGCAAAACCCATGCCCGAGTACTCGACCATGTGGCCGGCCACGATCTCTGCCTCGCCCTCGACCACGTCGAAGGGGTGGCGGTTGGTCTCGGCCACGCCGGAGATCAGGTAGACCATGAAGATCGGCAGCAGCGGCAGCCAGTTCCAGGACAGGAAGTTCAGGTCCTTGCTAGCGAAGTAGCCCTTGTCCTGCTGAAGCACGATGTCGGTCAGGTTCATGCTGCCCGAGACCATCAGCACCACCAGGAAGCAGAAACCCATGGCGATTTCGTAGCTCACCATCTGGGCCGAGGCGCGCAGCGCGCCCAGGAACGCGTACTTGGAGTTGGAGGCCCAGCCGGCGATGATGACGCCGTAGACCTCGATCGAGGTGATGGCCATGACCAGCAGCAGGCCGACGTTGACGTTGGTCAGCGCGACGTCCGGGCCGAAGGGAATCGCCACCCAGGCGGCCAGCGCGGGCATGATGGCCATGATGGGGCCGAGCCGGAACAAGCCTCCGCTCACCGCGCTGGGGGTGATGATTTCCTTGGTCAGCAGCTTGAACGCGTCGGCGATGGGCTGCAGCAGGCCGAAGGGGCCCACGCGGTTGGGTCCGTAACGCACCTGCATGAAGCCCAGGAACTTGCGTTCCCACAGCGTCAGGTAGGCCACCGCGCCCATCAGCGGCGCGAGCACGGCCACGATCTTGATCAGGATCCACAGGACCGGCCAGGCCATCGTGGCCCACCAGTTGGCGGCGATCAGGTTCAGTCCGCCGTTGTACAGCGCATCGATCATGCGGCTACCCCTTGTTCACGGGCGTCGGCCGTCAGTTGCAGCGACGGCGCGCGACGGACCAGGCCGTCGAGTTGATAGATGGACGCCACCACCGGCTCGGTCGCCGGGGCCGCCAGCGTGATGGCTGCCTGCGTGGCGTTGGACAGATGAGCCGGCTGGACGGTGGCCGCGGCCAGCACCTCCTGCGAGGACTCGTACTCGAAACCACCCAGGCCCAGCAGATTGCCCAGCACGCGCAGCACCTTCCAGGCCGGACGCGTCTCGCCCAGCGGCTTGACCACGGCATGGAAGCTCTGCAGGCGGCCTTCGGCGTTGACGAAGCTGCCCGAGGTCTCGCTGAAGGGCGCGATGGGCAGCAACACGTCGCTGAACCCCAGGTTGGTCTTGAACGGGCTGAGGGTGACAACCATCTCGGCCTGGTCCAGCGCGGCGGTCGCGGCCTGGCCGGCGGCGGTGTCGAACTCCGGCTCGACGCCCAGCAGCAGCGCAACCTTGAGGCCGCCGCCGAGCATCTGCGCGGCGTTCAGGCCGGCGCCCTGCGGCTGGGCCTGCACCCATTGCGCACCCACGGTGTTGGCGGCTTCGGTCAGGAAACCGACGCTGGCACCGGTCTGGGCACCGATCCAGTTGGCCAGGGCCAGCAGGCTGGAGGCGTTGGCGTGGTGCGCGGCGGCGTTGCCCAGCAGCACGGCCTTGCGCTCGCCACCCAGCAGCGACCTGGCGATGGCCTGCGCCTCGGGTGTGGCCTGGCCTGCGGCCGGGGCGCTCACGCCCTTCTCGGCGGCGATGGCGGCGGCGACGTTGGCCAGGGCCTGCGCCCACTGGCCGGCCTCGGTCACGACGGCGTTGGCCACCTTCATGGCCCAGGCGTCGGCGTTCTTGTAGAGGCCCTTGGAGGTGATGGCGCTGAGCTGCGCACCCTGGCGCACGGCCTGGCGGATGCGCTGGGCAAACAGCGGATGGTCCTTGCGCAGGTTGGAGCCCACCACCAGCACACGCTGCAGCTGAGTCAGCGCGGCCACGGGCAGACCGAGCCAGCGCACGCCTTCGCTCTTGCCGAATTCGGCCTGGCGCAGACGATGGTCGATGTTGTCGCTGCCCAGGCCGCGCACCACGGCGCCGGCCAGGTACAGCTCTTCCAGCGTGCTGTGCGGGCTGACCAAGGCGCCGATGGCGCTGGCGCCATGCTCGGCCTTGACGTTCTTCAGGCCGTTGGCCACGTATTCGAGCGCGGTCTGCCAGTCGACCTGCTGCCACTGGCCACCCTGCTTGATCATGGGCGCGGTCAGGCGGTCTTCGCTGTTCAGGGCTTCGTAGGAGTAACGGTCGCGGTCGGCGATCCAGCACTCGTTGACGGCCTCGTTCTCCAGCGGCACGACACGCATGACCTTGTGGTTCTTGACCTGCACGATCAGATTGGCACCGGTGGAGTCATGCGGGCTGACCGACTTGCGGCGGCCCAGCTCCCAGGTACGGGCCTGGTAGCGGAAGGGCTTGCTGGTCAGCGCGCCCACCGGGCACAGGTCGATCATGTTGCCCGACAGCTCGGAATCCACCGAGTGGCCGACGAAGGTCTCGATCTCGGAATGTTCACCGCGGTGGCTCATGCCGAGCTCCATCACGCCGGCGATCTCCTGGCCGAAACGCACGCAGCGCGTGCAGTGGATGCAGCGGCTCATCTCCTCCATGGAGATCAGCGGGCCGACCTCCTTGTGGAAGACCACGCGCTTCTCTTCCTCGTAACGCGAGGAGGAGGCGCCGTAGCCCACGGCCAGGTCCTGCAGCTGGCACTCGCCGCCCTGGTCGCAGATGGGGCAGTCCAGCGGGTGGTTGATCAGCAGGAACTCCATGACCGACTTCTGGGCCTTGAGCGCCTTGTCGGTCTTGGTGCGCACGATCATGCCCTGCGTGACGGGGGTGGCGCAGGCCGGCATGGGCTTGGGCGCCTTCTCCACGTCCACCAGGCACATGCGGCAGTTGGCCGCGATGCTGAGCTTCTTGTGGTAGCAGAAATGCGGGATGTAGACGCCGGACTTCTCGGCCGCATGCATGACCATGCTGCCCTCCTGGACCTCTACCTTCTTGCCGTCGAGTTCGATTTCAACCATGTTCGTGTACTCGTTGATGCGCTCAGACGTAGGCCGGGACCAGACAGGTCTTGTGGGCCACGTGATGTTCGAATTCGGGGCGGAAGTGCTTGATCATGGCGCGCACCGGCATGGCGGCGGCGTCACCCAGCGCGCAGATGGTGCGGCCCTGGATGTTCTCGGCCACGTTGTCCAGCAGGTCCAGGTCTTCCGGGCGGCCCTGGCCGTTCTCGATGCGGTCGACCACGCGCGACAGCCAGCCCGTGCCTTCGCGGCAGGGCGTGCACTGGCCGCACGATTCATGCATGTAGAAGTAGGACAGGCGTTGCAGCGACTTGACCATGCAGCGCGTCTCGTCCATCACGATGACGGCGCCCGAGCCCAGCATGGAGCCGGCCTTGGCGATGGAGTCGTAGTCCATCGTGCACTGCATGATGATGTCGGCCGGCAGCACGGGGGCGGAGGAGCCACCGGGAATCACGGCCTTGAGCTTCTTGCCGCCGCGCACGCCACCGGCCAGCTCCAGCAGCTTGGCAAAGGGCGTGCCCATG
>JAHRYV010000076.1 GCA_020621965.1 Curvibacter sp.
GCACCGAGATGCCTTCGTTGCGGAAGTTGCGGTTGATCTCGAACACGCGCTCGAAGCCGCCGACGATCAGGCGCTTGAGGTACAGCTCGGGCGCGATGCGCAGGAACATCTCCTGGTCCAGCGCATTGTGGTGGGTGACGAAGGGCTTGGCGTTGGCGCCGCCGGGAATCGGGTGCAGCATGGGCGTCTCGACTTCCAGGAAGCTGTGCGAGACCATGAACTCGCGGATCGAGCTCACCGCCTTGCTGCGCGCCACGAAGCGCTTGCGGGCCTCCTCGTCGGTCATCAGGTCCACATAACGCTGGCGGTACTTGACCTCCTGATCGGCCACGCCGTGGAACTTGTCGGGCATGGGGCGCAGGCTCTTGGTCAACAGGCGCACGCTCGTGGCCTGGATGGAGAGCTCGCCGGTCTTGGTCTTGAAGACCAGGCCCTCGGCGGCCACGATGTCGCCCAGGTCCCAGTGCTTGAAGGCCTCGTAGGCCTCCTCGCCCACCTCGTCGCGTTTGACGTAGATCTGGATACGGCCGCTGCTGTCCTGCAGGGTGGCGAAGCTAGCCTTGCCCATGACGCGCTTGAGCATCATGCGGCCGGCCACCTTGGCGCGGCTGGCCTGGGTCAGCAGACCTTCGGGGGTCTGGCCGGCGTGGGCGGCAAACAGGTCGGCGGCGCGGTCGGCCGGCTTGAAGTCGTTGGGAAAGGCGGGCCCCTTGCCCTCGGCCTCCTGCTGGCGGATCGCCTTGAGCTTCTCGCGCCGCTCGGCGATCAGCTGGTTTTCGTCCTGGGCGGGGGCTGCGGTGTGGTGTTCAGACATGAGAGGGCTGGGTAGGAGGTGGCCCTCAGAGAGGGCCTGAACCCGCTATTTTAATGACGCTATGATTTGGCCTGCTTTCGCTCCCGAACCATGCTGTTCCAGATCTTTTCCCTGCTGCTCGAAGTCGTCGCCGGCGTCATCGGCGGCGCCTGCCTGCTGCGCCTGTACATGCAGCACCAGCGCGTCCCCATGGCGGCGCGCTCCGGCAATCCGCTGGGGCGTTTTGTCTTCGCCCTGACCGACTGGCTGGTGCTGCCGCTGCGCCGCTTCGTGCCGGCGGCGGGCCGCTGGGATCTGGCCAGTCTGGTGGCCACCTTCCTGATCGAACTGGCGCAGTACTCGCTGTTGTGGGCATACACCAGCTTTGGGGCCAGTTTTGGCACGGTGCTGATTCTGGCGGTCTTTGGCGTGGTGAAGCTGGTGATCTCGGGCCTGATCGGCCTGGTCATCGTCTACGCCGTGCTGTCCTGGGTGCAGTCCAACACCGTGCTGTCCGACCTCATCGATCGTCTGGTGGCGCCGGTGCTGGCACCGATCCGCCGTTTCGTGCCCTTGGTGGGGGGCGTGGACCTGTCGCCGCTGGTGCTGCTGGTGCTGCTGCAGGTGGCGGCCATCGTGCTGGGCCATCTGCAGGGTCTGGCCCTGCAGTAATAACGAACACCCCCAGGCTGCGCGCACTTCGTGTCGCTACGCCACCCCCCTTGCAGGGGCAACGCCAGTGGCCCGGCGAAGCCGGTTCCACGGCGTTCCGCGGTTGGATTGTCTTTAGATGACGGCGTCGGCCGGCTGGCGCTGCAGCATGGCCAGGGTGCTGGCCACGGTCTTGCGCAGTTCGCGGCGGTCGCAGATGAAGTCGATCGCACCCTTTTCCTGCAGGAACTCGGCGCGCTGGAAGCCTTCGGGCAGCTTGACGCGCACGGTGGACTCGATCACCCGCGGGCCGGCAAAACCGATCAGGGCCTTGGGCTCGGCAATCACCACATCACCCAGGAAGGCGAAGCCGGCGCTCACGCCGCCCATGGTCGGGTCGGTCAGCACGCTGATGTAGGGCAGCTTCTTCTTGGCCAGGCGGGTCAGTGCCGCATTGGTCTTGGCCATCTGCATCAGCGACAGCAGGCCTTCCTGCATGCGGGCGCCGCCCGTGGCGGTGAAACAGAGGAAGGGTACCTTCTGTTCAATGGCGGTCTCGACGCCACGCACGAAGCGCTCGCCCACCACCGAGCCCATGGAGCCGCCCATGAAGCCGAATTCGAAGCAAGCCGCCACCAGGCTGATACCGTGCACGGCACCGCCCATGACCACCAGGGCATCGGTCTCGCCGGTGGCTTCCAGGGCTTCCTTCAGGCGCTCGGGGTACTTGCGGCTGTCCTTGAACTTCAAGGCGTCGACCGGCAGCACTTCCTGACCGATTTCGAAGCGGCCCTCGTTGTCCAGGAACAGGTTGAGGCGGGTGCGCGCATCGACGCGGTGATGGTGGCTGCAGGTCGGGCAGACGTTCTGGTTCTGCTCCAGATCGGTCTTGTAGAGCACGGACTCGCAGCTCGGGCACTTGATCCACAGGCCCTCGGGCACGCTGCGGCGGTCGGCCGGGTCGGTGTGCTGGATTTTCGGGGGCAGAAGTTTTTCAAGCCAACTCATGGGATGCTTCCTTTAATTGGGGTCAGATTCCAACGACGGTCTGAGACAAGACCGGGATTATGAATCCAAAGCCTGACGGATTTCGCGCAGGAAAGCCGAGGCGGCGGTAACGACTTGTTCGCGCGGCAAGGGGTCGATCAGCTGGATGATGCGGCTGCCGATCACCACCGCGTCGGCCACCCGGCCACGGCCTTGGCGCTGGCGGCGTCGCGGATGCCGAAACCCACACCCACCGGCACCCTCACGTGCTGGCGGATGCGCGGCAGCATGGCTTCCACGGCGCCGGTGTCCAGGGTGCCGGCACCGGTCACGCCCTTGAGCGAGACGTAGTAGACGTAGCCGCTGGCCACACGCGCCACCTGTTCCATGCGCTCGTCGGTGCTGGTGGGGGCCAGCAGGAAGATCAGGTCCAGACCGTGCTTTTTCAGCGCGGCGGCGAAGCCCTCGCATTCCTCGGGCGGGTAGTCCACCACCAGCACGCCGTCGACGCCGGCCGCCGCCGCGTCGCGGGCGAAGGCGTTGTCGCCGCCGGCCTGATGCAGCTGGTTGTAACGCTCGATCGGGTTGGCGTAGCCCATCAGCACCACGGGCGTCGTGCCGTTCTTCTGGCGGAATGTGCGCACCATCTCCAGCACCTGGCGCAGGCCGATGCCGGCGGCCAGGGCCTTGTCACCGGCGGCCTGGATGACCGGACCGTCGGCGCTGGGGTCGGAGAAGGGCACACCCAGTTCGATCACGTCGGCGCCGGCGGCCACCATGCCCAGCATGAGCTCGGGCGTGATGTCGGGGTAGGGAAAGCCGGCCGTGATGAAGGGAATCAAGGCCTTGCGCTTTTGCGCCTGCAGGGCAGCGAAGGTGGCGGCGATGCGGCTCATTTGCGTGCCTCCCCGCCTTTGACCTGGATGCCGCGCATCGACGGACGGTCGTAGAAGTCCGCGCCGGAGAGGTCGGCCACGGTGCCGATGTCCTTGTCGCCCCGGCCCGAGAGGTTGACCAGGATGGACTGGTCGGGCCGCATGGTCTTGGCCAGCTTCATGGCGTAGGCGATGGCGTGGCTGGATTCCAGCGCGGGGATGATGCCCTCGGTGCGGCAGAGGTAATGGAAAGCGGCCAGGGCCTCCTGGTCCGTGATACCCACGTACTCGGCGCGGCCGATGTCCTTGAGGTAGGCGTGCTCGGGGCCGACGCCAGGATAGTCCAGGCCGGCGCTGATACTGTGCGTTTCCGTCACCTGGCCGTCCTCGTTCTGCAGCACATAGGTCCGGTTGCCATGCAGCACGCCTGGGCTACCGCGTTGCAGCGAGGCCGAGTGTTTGCCGCTGTCCATGCCTTCGCCCGCGGCTTCCACGCCGATCAGGCGTGTTTTTTCGTGCTGGATGTAAGGGTAGAAGATGCCCATGGCATTGCTGCCGCCGCCCACGCAGGCGACCACCGCATCGGGCTGCGGCGTCTTGCAGCCGGCGCGCGCCAGC
>JAHRYV010000015.1 GCA_020621965.1 Curvibacter sp.
GACGGCATCGTGCTGATCGACCAGGACAAGTGCCGCGGCTGGCGCATGTGCGTCTCCGGCTGCCCCTACAAGAAGATCTACTACAACTGGCAGTCCGGCAAGGCCGAGAAGTGCATCTTCTGCTACCCGCGCATCGAAGCCGGCCAGCCCACCGTCTGTTCGGAAACCTGCGTGGGCCGCATCCGCTACCTGGGCGTGCTGCTGTATGACGCCGACCGCATCCAGGAAGCCGCCAGCGTGGAGCTCGACCGTGACCTCTACGGCGCCCAGCTCGACATCTTCCTCGACCCGAACGACCCGAAGGTGATTGCGCAGGCCCGGATCGACGGCATTCCCGACGCCTGGATGGAGGCCGCGCGCAAGAGCCCGGTCTACAAGATGGCCGTGGAGTGGAAGGTGGCCCTGCCGCTGCACCCGGAGTACCGCACCCTGCCCATGGTCTGGTACGTGCCGCCGCTGTCGCCCATCACGGCGGCGGCGAACGCCGGCGACATCGGCATCAATGGCGAGATCCCGGACGTCAAGCAGCTGCGCATCCCGGTCAAGTACCTGGCCAACCTGCTGACCGCCGGCGACACCATGCCGGTGGAACGCGCTCTGGAGCGCATGCTGGCCATGCGCGCCTACCAGCGCGAGAAACACGTCGAAGGCCGTATCAACACCACGGCGCTGCAGCAGGTGCAGATGTCGCAGGCCGAGGTGGAGGAGATGTACCAGATCATGGCCATCGCCAACTACGAGGACCGCTTCGTCATCCCGAGTTCGCACCGCGAGTACGCCGAGAACACCTTCGACATGCGCGGCGGCTGCGGCTTCTCGTTCGGCAACGGCTGCTCGGACGGTGCCAGCGAAGCCAGCCTGTTCGGCGGCTCCAAACGCCGCACCATCCCCATCAAGGCGGAGGTCTGATCATGCCCAACAACGCAACCCTGACCCTGCGCGTGCTGGCCCGCCTGCTGGGCTATCCGGACGCCGAGCTGCGCGCCCATCTGGGCGAGCTTGGCACCGCGCTGCACAGCGAACGCACGCTGGGCAGTGCCCGCCTGGCCGAGCTCGAAGCCCTGATGCGCAGCCTGGCCGCACGCGACCCGATCGAGGTCGAGGCCGAGTACGTGCAGCTGTTCGACCGCGGCCGCAGCACCTCGCTGCACCTGTTCGAGCACGTGCACGGTGACAGCCGCGACCGCGGCCCGGCCATGATCGACCTGGCCCAGACCTACGAGAAGGCCGGCCTCTATCTGGCCGAAGGCGAGCTGCCCGACTACCTGCCGGTGGTGCTGGAGTTCGTCTCCACGCAACCGGCCCAGGAAGCGCGCGCCTTCCTCGGCGAGATGGCCCACATCCTCAACGCCATCTTCAGCGCCCTGGTCAAGCACCAGAGCGCCTACGCCAGCGTGCTGGGCGCCCTGCTGGAGATCGCCGGCGAGCGGGCCCAGGCCGTCAAGGTGGCCGAGGAGCCGCCGCTGGACGAGAGCTGGGAGGAGCCGTTGGCCTTTGACGGCTGTTCCACGCAAGGCCAGGCCAAGCCGGGTCAGCCCCAGCCGATCCGCATCGTCAGGAATGTTGCGCAGCCCACTGCGCCTGGAGTCTGATCATGAGCTACATCAATCAATTCGTTTTCGGGATCTATCCCTATATCTGCCTCACGGTCTTCCTGCTCGGCAGCCTGATCCGCTTCGACCGCGACCAGTACACCTGGAAGAGCGATTCGTCGCAGCTGCTCAAGGCCGGTCAGCTGCGCCTGGGCAGCAACCTGTTCCACCTGGGCATCCTGTTCCTGTTCTTCGGCCACACGGTGGGCATGCTGACGCCGCACTTCGTCTACGAGTCCTTCATGACGGCCGGTGCCAAGCAGCTGCTGGCCATGGTCTCGGGCGGCCTGTTCGGTCTGCTGGGCTTCCTGGGCGTCACGCTGCTGCTGCATCGCCGCCTGACCGAGCCGCGCATCCGCATCACCAGCAAGACCAGCGACATCGTGCTGCTGCTCCTGCTGTGGCTGCAGTTCGCGCTGGGCCTGGCCACCATCCCGCTGTCGGCCCAGCACCTGGACGGCAGCATGATGATGGTGCTGGCCGAGTGGGCGCAGCGCATCGTCACCTTGCGCGGCGGCGCCGCCGAGCTGATGCTGCAGGCCGGCTGGGTCTTCAAGGCCCACATGTTCCTGGGCATGAGCATCTTCCTGATCTTCCCCTTCACGCGCCTGGTGCACGTCTGGAGCGGTTTTGCCGCGGTGGGCTACCTGACGCGCCCCTACCAGGTGGTGCGCAGCCGCCGCCTGAATGTGCCGGCCGGCCACAACCTGCCGCGCCAGCCCGGCGCCCGCGTCTGAGGAGACCCGCATGAAGACCCCCTGTTCCACCAGTTGCGGCTGCGCCGGCACCGAGGCCGTCGCTGACGTCGCCATCGCCCGCGTCAACGGCGTGGCGCTGCACGGCGCCGATGAACACCTGAGCGACGACGAGTTGCGCCAGCGCGCCTGCACCGAGATGCTGCGCCAGGCCGCGCAGCGCGCCGGCCTGCTGGGCACCAACGACGTCTCCAGCGCCGACGGCGTGCCCAGCGCGGCCGCCAGCCAGGCCATCGAGCAACTGCTCGAACAGAACGTGCAGGTCCCCGAGCCCTCGGAGGAAGCCTGCCGCCGCCACCACGCCGCCCATGCGGCGCGCTACCGCGTGGGCGAGCGCGCCCACCTGCGGCACATCCTGTTTGCCGTCACCCCCGGGGTGGACGTGGTCGCCCTGCGCCAGCGGGCCGAACACGCGCTGCTGGAGGTGCGCAGCCACGACGGCACGGGCGACCCCTTTGCCGGCGTGGCCCGCCAGCTCTCCAACTGCCCCAGCGGCGCCGAGGGCGGCGAGCTGGGCTGGCTGACGGCGCAGGACTGCGCGCCCGAGTTCGCGCGCGAGATCTTCGGCCAGACAGACGTGGGCGTGCTGCCGCGCCTGGTGCACAGCCGCTTCGGCCTGCACGTGGTGGACGTGCGCCAGCGCCAGGCCGGCGCCGACCAGCCCTTCGAGGCCGTGCACGGCGCCGTGGCCATGGCACTGCGCCAGCAGAGTTATGTGACAGCGCTGCGCCAGTACCTGGCGCTGCTGGCCGGCCAGGCCGAGCTGGAGGGCGTGGCACTGGACGCCGCCGACACACCGCTGGTGCAGTAATGGCACACCCCCAGGCTGCGCGCACTGCGTGTCGCTCCATGCCCGGCGCCTATGCCAGAGGCTCAGGCTCGTCGGCCTGTCCGGGCCTGCGCAGGCAGGCCCGGAGCCGCAGGCCTCAGCCCCTTGCAGGGGGCAACGCCAGCGGCCCGGCAAAGCCGGTTCCGCGGCGTTCCCGGGTTGGGCCACTTCACGCGAAGCATCCTGGCGTAAGCCGGCCAATCTAACCCGGACACATCCATTTATGCCCGACGAACTGCTGGAGCGTCTGCGGCGCTTTCACGACCAGACCTTTCCCGGCATCCAGGACCAGTTCCAGGATCTGGTGGAACGCGGCCAGCACCCGACCATCCTCTTCATCGGCTGCTCGGATTCGCGCCTGGTGCCCTATCTGCTGACCGGCACCGGGCCGGGTGATCTCTTCATCGTGCGCAACGTGGGCGCCTTCGTGCCGCCCTACGACGGCTCGGCGGGTTACCACGGCACGGCCGCCGCCATCGAGTTCGCCGTGCTCAATCTGCAGGTCTCGCGCATCGTCATCTGCGGCCACAGCCATTGCGGCGGCATCCGCGCCCTGTACGAGGGTGCGCCGCCCCACGCCATCAACCTGTCGGCCTGGCTGGAGCTGGGCCGCGAGGCGGCCCTGCCGGTGCAGGTGTCCCCGGAAGCCTTGCGCCGCACCGAGCAGCGCGCGGTGATCCTGCAGCTGGAGCGCCTGATGGGCTACCCCATGGTGCGCGAGCGTGTGGAGCAGGGCAAGATGGTGTTGCATGGCTGGCACTACGTGATCGAAGAAGGCGAGGTGCATGTGTTCGACGTCAAGAGCGGTGAGTTCGTGCCCGCCTCCACCGCCACCCACAGCGGCACCGGCCCCTACGCCGACGGCGACACCGACAACATGGCCAGCCCGCTGTTCAACGAAATCGACGCCAGCTACGCCCGCCGACGCTGAATCGGCGCCCCGGCACCGCCCCGCCGGGTGCCCGCCCCGGCCTGGGTAAACCTTGACCCAGCGCAAGACACCGCGCCCGGGGGCCCCCTAGACTGGCCCATAGTCTTGGGGGACGGCAGGTCCCCGCCTGCCTGGAACCCCACATGAATGCTGCTCTCCCCTTCCCCTTCATCCCCGCTGACAGCACCTCGTGGCTGGCGCGCAGCGGCCTGCGTCCGCTGACCCTGGCTGGCCGCAGCCTGCTGCCCCTGGTGCAGGGCGGCATGGGCATCGGCGTCTCGGCGCACCGGCTGGCCGGCAGCGTGGCCGCGCTCGGCGGGGTCGGCACCCTGTCCTCGGTCGACCTGCGCCGGCACCACCCCGATCTGATGGAAGCCACCGGCCACCTGGAAGCCGGCGAGGATGCCAAGGTGGCCATCGACGCGGCCAACCTGGAAGCGCTGCGGCGCGAGATCCGTGCCGCGCGCGACCTGTCCCAGGGCATGGGCTTGCTGGCCGTCAACGTCATGCGTGCCGTCACCGAGTACGCCCACTCCATCACCGCTGCGCTGGAAGCCGGCATCGACGCCGTGGTGGTGGGCGCGGGCCTGCCGCTGGACCTGCCCGACCTGGCGCAAGACCACCCCAAGGCCGCGCTCATCCCCATCCTGTCCGACGCCCGTGGCGTGCAGCTGCTGGTGAAGAAGTGGGAGCGCAAGAAGCGCCTGCCCGACGCCATCGTCATCGAACACCCGCGCCTGGCCGGCGGCCACCTGGGTGCGGCGAAGATAAGCGACCTGAACGATCCGCGCTTCGACTTCGAGAACGTGATCCCGCAATCACGCGAGTTCCTCAAGTCCGCCGGCATCGAGCGGGACATCCCGCTCATCGCCGCCGGCGGCATCCGCAGCTGTGAGGACATCGCCCGCCTGCAGTCGCTGGGCGCGGCCGGCGCGCAACTGGGCACACCCTTTGCCGTCACGACGGAAAGCGACGCCCATCCCGAATTCAAGCGCGTGCTGGCCGAGGCCAAACCCGAGGATCTGGTGGAGTTCACCAGCGTGGCCGGCCTGCCCGCGCGCGCCGTGGCCACCCCCTGGCTGCGCGCCTACCTCAAGATCGAAAGCAAGCTGCAGGCCGTGGTGCACCACAAGGCGCGCTGCACCAAGAGCTTCGACTGCCTGGCCCAGTGCGGCCTGCGCGACGGCCTGGCCGGCTGGGGCCAGTTCTGCATCGACAACCAGCTTGCCGCCGCCCTGCGCGGCGATGTCAAGAAAGGCCTGTTCTTCAGCGGCGTCGGGGCCCTGCCCTTCGGCGCCCAGATCCGCGGCGTGCGCGATCTCGTGGAACGGCTGCTCACGCGCCAGGAGGCGCTGGTGCCGGCCTGAGGACCCCGGGGCGCCGTGAAACAGATCCCGATCCGCCCGCAAGCCGGGCCCACACGCCGCCCCCCACCGCCAGCCGACATGCGCTGGCGTGCCGCCTGGCTGCTGGTCGCGCCACACCGCCTCGGTTTCTTCGCCGCCGCCTTGATGCTGACCGTCAGCGCGCTATGGTGGTGCACCGTGCTGCTGATGCGCGCCTGGGGCGCCACGCCCGCCTGGGCCGTGCCGGCGCCGGCCGCGCACGCCCTGCTCATGAGCCAGGGTTTCATGCCGCTGTTCATGGCCGGCTTCCTCTACACCGCCGGCCCCAAGTGGCTGGGCCTGGGCGAGGTGCCGGCGCGCCGCCTGCTCGTGCCCATCGCGCTCATGCTGCTGGGCTGGGCCCTGACCATCCCCGGCTTTCATTGGCACCCGCTGCTGGCCGCCGCCGGCTGCGCCCTGGTGGCCACCGGCTGGAGCCGCCTGAGCTGGAGCTTCCTGCGCCTGGTGCGCCGCAGCCGCATGGACGACCGCCTGCACCCGGCGGTGGTCGCTGTCGCCTGCGGGGTCGGCGCCCTGGCGCTGTGGCTGGCCACGGCCGCGCTGGCCTTCGAGGTCGAGCCGCTGCTGCGCACCGCCAACCAGCTGGCGATCTGGGGTTTTGCCGCCAGCGTGTTCGCCACCGTCTCGCACCGCATGATCCCCTTCTTCTCCGCCAGCGCCGTGCCCCGGCTCGATGCCTGGCGCCCGCTGTGGCTGTTGTGGTTGCTGCTGGGCCTGCTGTGGTTCGAGTTGCTGGCGGCGCTGGCCGAGCCCTGGTGGTGGCCGCTGCCCGGCGCGGTGCGCTGGCTGCAGGTGGTGGTGGAGATCCCCGCCAGCATGCTGCTGCTCTGGCTGGCCGTGCGCTGGGGCCTGGTGCAAAGCCTGAAGATCCGGCTGCTGGCCATGCTGCACGGCGGCTTCTTCTGGCTCGGCCTGGCCTTTGCGCTCAATGCGGCCTCGCACGCACTGATGGCGCTCAGCGGCAACGAACTCTCGCTGGGCCTGGCGCCGCTGCACGCCCTGACCATGGGCTACCTGGGCGCCACCCTGATCGCCATGGCCACGCGCGTGAGCAGCGGCCACGGCGGTCGGCCGCTGGCGGCCGACAACACGGCCTGGGCGCTCTACTGGGTGCTGCAGGCCGCCGTGCTGCTGCGTGTGCTGGCCGCGCTGTGGACGGCGGGTGCCGCGGCCACGGCCCTGACTTTGCTGGCCGTGCTGGCCTGGTCGGTGGCCACCGTGGGCTGGGCGCTGCGTTACGGCGGCTGGTACGGCCGCCCGCGCATCGACGGCCGGCCGGGCTGAGCCGGCCCAACCGGCGGGCCCAGCGCCCCGCTGATCCTCAATAGCCCTTGCTGAACGAGGTCCCCTTGCATTTGGGGCAGGGCGGCACATGCCCCGTGGCCTTCAGATGCACCTGCTGGCCGCAGGCCTGGCAGGTCAGGGTGCCGGCCGTGGTCATCTCGCCCGTCTTGTAGCTGAGCTGGCGCCGGGTCTTGTTGCTGAGCGTGTGCAACGCCTGGCTGGTCAGCTCCAGCGCCTGGGCGATGGAGGCCAGCGCCCCCGCGCCCAGCCGGGCCGGGTTCAGACGCTCACGCGCCTCTTCGCCCAGGTGCTGGGCATCGGCGATGGTCTGCTCCAGATCGCGCTCGAGGTACTGCTTGAGTTCCTGGCCCTGCTCCGTGCTGAACTCGCCGAGCGCGCTCAACTGCTGCTCGGCCTGGTCCAGGGCCACCACCATGGCCTCGCGGCCACGCTCCCGCCCCGCCAGATAGAGTTCGATGAACTTGTCGGCCAGCCTGTCGTACTGGCTGGCCCGCCGGTTCTGGTCCTGCTCGCTTTTGTCCATGGTGTCCTCCTGTCGACACGGCATAAGGGGCAATGCCGCACTGCCTTGCGCCCCGGCGCCGCAGCGCCACGGCCGCTGCGCTCAGTAGCCGCTCAGATCAGCCGCGGTGAAGGGGCGCAGCGGCTCGGCGCCGCGCACCAGGCGCAGCATGGCGTTCATCGTACGCGGGTCGTTGTCGAAGCCGCCGTGCGACGAGCTCGCCGTCATGTCCGTGTGGTCGCGCGTGTTGTAGTGGTGCACCCGCTGCGCCAGGCGCAGCCGCTGCAGCTCGGCCCGCAGCGCCTCCTGGTACTTCTCCATGCCGAGGATGGGATGCACGCCCTTGCGGCCCTGGTAGGCGCGCGACACCAGGTAGAGCAGGGACTTGCGGTAGATGGCGGCCACGTTGTCGTCCTGCTCGTGCCGGTCGTCGAGCAGGAAGTGGTGCAGCTCCTGCACGGTCTTGTCCTGCAGGGCCGGCGCGATGCGCTCGCTGAAGAAATCCAGCGTGCAGGCCGGTGCGAACAGGATCAGCTTGCGGATGGCCGGCCCGTCCAGCGCCTGCCAGCGCTGCAGCAGATGCCCCAGCCAGAGGGAGCCGGCGCTGTGCCCCACCAGGTGCAGCTGCGGCGCGGCGTGGCCGGCGCGCCGCAGGGCGTCGTGCAGCACCCGCAGGAAATGCGTGCCGGCCGCGCTCTGAGACGCAAAGGCCACGTCGGCGTCCGAGCGCATCTCGTTCCACAGCGCGTAACCCAGCGGCTGGCTGATCTTCTCGATGAAGATGTCCCACCAGTCGGAGACACCAGCCACGCGTTCCTGGGCCAGCTTCTCCTTGCCCAGCAGCACGTCGCGCAGCTCCTCGCCCATGCCGGTTTCCCAGATGAAATGCAGCTCGGCGATGCCGTTGGCCCGGAACACCGGGCGCCACTTGCCCACGCGGCTGGCGCTGCGCTCCACCGAGTTCAGGCCGCCGTGCGCGTACAGCAGCAGATGCCGCGGCGGCCTGCCGTCCTCGCCCTGCAGCAGGCGCGGCACGATGGCTTCCACCTCCTCGCGCTGCGAGGGGTATTCGCCCTTGGGGTCGTACTGGCCGTCGTCGATGTGCACGTAGTGGTTCCAGATCTCGTGCACCGGCGGCCCGGTCTCCTTCACGCGGGTGCCGCCTGGTGCGTGCGTGTAGCGCGCGCCGCGCAGCGCCGCCAGCGTGCCCACGGGCAGCGCGGTGCGCGCCACCCACAGGTCCCAGACGTGGCGGTCGAAGTCCTCGTAATGCCACAGCGCCACGCCACTCTGCCGGTGCCCGCGCCGCACCGCAAAACCACCCCAGTCCTCGCCCCAGGAATTGAGCACCAGAAAACCCTCGGCGGTGTAGCCGACGATGGCAAAGGCATGGCCGCCCTCGGCCTCGGCGCCCGGGCGGTAGGGAATCTCGCCCCGGCCCATGGCCTGGTCCCAGCCTGCGTGGGTGGCTGCGGAAGCAAACACCACACCCACCTCGTTCAGGGCCGCGTGCACATCGCTGCGCCGCGGCAGGATGCGATAGTAGGCCCCCAGCGGGCAGTTCAGTGCGTCGTTCTGGCGCTCCAGCGTGAGGTGGGCCGCCTGCCCGCGTTTCGGATGGTTGGGCCAGAGCTGCTCGGAACACACACCGTGCTTGTTCCAGCCCTTCATGGCGCCGCGCGAGCTGGAGTAGTCGTACTTCTCGCCGGGCCACTGGTCGTAACGCTTGGCCATCTCGAACAGCATGCGCGCGCTCACCCGCACGGGCTTGTCGCGCACGGCGTACTGGTAGTTGATGCAGGACGCCAGGCCGAAGCCGGTGCAGGCGCCCTGGTTGCGCTGGTCCAGCACATGCAGGCGCTCCCACTGCGGGTACAGCGCGTCCTTGAGCTCCAGCAGCGCCGGCTGGTAGATCAGGTCGCGGAAGTCGAAGGCGTCGCGGTTGGCGTCACGGACTGGACTGCTCATGGTTCCCCCTGCATAGGCATGCCCCGGGCCGCGGCAGCACGTCGCGCGGGGCAGGGTTGCCTAGTGTGTACCAGGCCAGGGCCGCCGGCAAGCCGCCGGCTTCAGCGCGCCGCGGGCGGTGCGGTCTGCTGCAGCTTCTTCCAGGCCTGGAAACCGCCAGCCACCGACAGCGCCTTGTCGTACCCCATGCGGCGCAAGAGGCTGGCCGCCGCCAGGCTGCGCCGGCCGCTGTTGCAGATGCACAGCAGCAGGTGGTCGCGCCCGTGGTGCAGCTGGTTGATCATGGTGAAGAAGCTCATCACATCCATGTCCTTGGGCTTGCCCGCGTCCAGGATGTCCTGCTCGTCCTCGCTCAGCACATGGCCCAGCATGCGCTTGACCTCGAACAGCGGGATGTGCACCGTGTCGGGGATGGCGCCCTTCATCTCGATCTCGAAGGTCTGGCGGATGTCGATCAGCGTGCCCAGGCCCAGGCGGCACAGCTCCAGCGCGGTCGGCAGGGAGACTTCGAGCTGGGCGCGTTCTTCTTCGGAAACAGGGGCTTCGGCGGTCATGACGGGGCTTTCGCAGTCGTTATGGCCGCCATTGTCCTACACGGACCGCGGCCCCACCACCGGCCGTGGCGGCGGCGTCAGCAGTTGCCCTTCTTGGCCTGGCCGGGCGGGCAGAACTTGCCGCCACCGGCCGGCTTGCCGCCGTTGGGGTTCAGCACCACCGAGCCCGAAGGCGTGTGCACGGCGCAGCCATTGAGGACGGCCAGCACGGCCACCAGGGTCAGCATCTTCTTCATGGAGAGGGATCGCAAAAAAAACAGAACGCCGGACTATAAGCGCCGCCTGCCTGTTTTCAGGACAGCGGCCCGTCCTGCGCATGAGGAAGATGTAACGGCCCGCAACGGGTCGCCGCTCAGCCGCCCGCCTTGGGGTACAGCATCTGCGTGGTGCAGCCCAGGTGCACCGGTCGGGCCACGCTTGGGTCCGGGCTGGACGCGGCACCGGACTGTGGGCCGCGAGACGAATTGCCCTACAGCCGGCCCGCCCGGCTCAGCTCAGCCCCCGCAGCGGCACGAGACGGTCGTCTTGGTGTTGGAACAGAGCGCGGACTTGCCCGTGTCGCAACTGATGGAGCAGGTCTTGTTGCCGTCGGTGCTGGTCGCGCTGCAACTGCCGCCGGTCGGGCCGGGCGCCGAGATGTTGGAATTGTCCTTGGCGGCCACCTGACCTTTGGGCGCCTGACCCTGCGCCAGACTGGTGCCGGCGATCAACAGGCTGAGCGCGAGGCCCAGCCACAATTTCGTTCGGTTCATACGATCTCCTTGAAGATTGCCTGACGTTGAGACTCAAGCCGCAGCCCGTCAGGGCAGCCGGGCCTGCCAGGGAGATTCGCCGCGCACCTTGCACTGCGCTACTTGCGCTGCTCCCAGTGGAAGGTATGCAATAGACGATGGATGACCGGGGTGAAGATGATGCCCAGGATAACCAGAAAGATCAGACCTGCATAGAGCGCGTAGATCCCGGCAAACAGCTTGCCGCCGTTGGTCAGCGGCGCATTCACCGGCCCCATGCCACCGAGCAGCATGGCGGAATTCACGAAGGCATCCCGCCAGGGCAGATCCTCGAAGTGCTCGTAGCCGACCATGCCGACCACCAGCGAAGCGAGCAGCAGGGCCAGGGCGGCCGAAAAATGGACCAGCACGCGCCGGATGAAATGCACCTTCGGAATCGGCGGATGCGTTTTGGATTCGTACATGGATGCCCTCCGACATACACTCCCGCCCCGGCGCTGAAGACCGGCTGCAAGTGGGGGCTTTATACGAGGAAACCGGCCGGCCGTAAACCTGACCGTCGTGGCGGGCCGGCCTTCAGCCGCCCGCCTTGGGGTACAGCAGCAGCTGCGTGCAGCGGAACAGCGCCAGCGTCTTGCCGCTCTCGCGCTGCGTCACGGTGGCGTCCCAGACCTGCGTGGTGCGACCGCCATGCACCATGCGCGCCACGCACAGCACCACGCCGTCGCGCACCGTGCCCAGGTGGTTGGACTTGAGCTCTATGGTCGTGAAACCGTTGGCTCCCTCGGGCAGGCTGGCCATGCAGCCCGCGCCGGCACTGGTGTCGGCCAGCGTCACGATGCTGCCCGCGTGCAGAAAACCGTTGGGGGCCATCAGCTCATGCCGCACCGGCAACTCCGCGTGCACCTCGCCTGCGGCGATGCGCGTGATGACGATGCCCAGGTGGCCGGGCAGCATGGCGGCGCCGCGCTGGTTGAATTGGTCGGGTGTGATCATGGTGCGATGTAGTGTAGGCGTAGCGCGCGTCAGCCCCAAGCGCGATTGCGACAGTCGCAGGCCCCAAGAACCGATCCTCTCAACCCCTTGAGTTTCAAGGCATGCGGGACAGGGCCGCTACCGGGAAGGTTCTGGCCGCTCACCGGCAGGCAACGGCGGTACCGGGACAGGCGAGTGTCGGGTTCCGATCCCGGTATTCGCGCTCCAGCGACGACGCCTGCTGTTCTTCGGCCGGCGTCAGCGGCCCATAAGGCCGCCCGAAAGCCCAGCCATAACCCCAGCGATAGGGCGTGTAGAAATAGGGGCCGCCGCCGGCCCGCACGCCGGCAAACATCAGATCGGCCAGCGCCTCGCTCCCCGACGCCTGCTGCACACAGGACTTCAACGCCTGATCGGCCTGGAGCCGGGCCTCGACGGTGCCGCCGCGCCAGTAAGCCAGGTCGTGGGCCAGGCAGCAGCGGCACCAGTCCGTCGCACCGATGAGTGCGCGGTCCGGGAACATGCTGCAGCCGTCGCTGGCGAAGGGCTGCATCGTGACGCTGGGCGCGCAGGCCGACAGCAGCAGCGCCAGGCAAACGGCGACGAAGCGGCCGGGTTGGAGCGGGATAGAGATCGTCATGGTCCTTGTACGGGCAGGCATCAGAGGGCGCTCGCATCGAAGACGCACTTGCCGTCGGCACAGACGATCCTGGCGCCGGGCCCGAGCCGGGGTATCCATTGTGTCACCCGCTGCTCGATGGCCGCGCGCCGCTGCGGCGTGAGCGTGCGCAGGTAGTCGGCATCCGGCTTGGACCAGAAGCCGCCGTACTGCTCCATCTCCGCGATCGTCGCCTCGATATCCGCGCCGTGGAAGATCTTGTAGGCGGCGACCATGATGCCGGTGCGATTCTGGCCCGACCGGCAGTGCACGTAGAGGGGCTTGGGCTGAGTCCGGGTGATGGCCAGAAACCGGGCGACGTGCTCATCCACCTGGCTGGGCGCCAGGAGCACGAGCGGCTCCCAGTCGCGCAGCTGGAAATACCGAATCTCGCGGGCGTCGCCGCTGGCGGGCGTGGCGGCTTCGAACGCATGGCGGTCGTCCAGCAGCAATTCGAGACTGACGACGGTCTTGACGCCCAGTTCGACCAGGGCAGTCGCCGCCTCCGGGCCCGGGCGCGCCCCACGCCAGAGCGTCTGCTCGCTCACGACACAGGAGTTCCCCACCTTCGCGTCGAGCGGGTTCGTGCAGGCCAGCTCCTCGAGCGTCGTGGCGCAGCCGACCAGCAGCGCCGCGCTGCAGAGCAGCGTGGCGGACAGAGACCGGAGACTTGATGGCATCGGTGTTTCCTTGTGTTGTCAACGTGGGACCTCAGCCACGCGGCTTCATCGCGTCGGCTGCAGCGCCATGCTGGGCTGAGCCATTGTCGTAGTAGACAATCGTCGGCCAAGAATATGTGCGTCCTCTTGCCTTGCACCACTGCGGGAATGCTCCAACTGGCGACTGGTTATAGGCCACCCAGTCATCGATCATCTGCTGGTATTCGTCGGCTTCGGCGGACAGATCGGTAAACGGCTTAATGTCGGGTGCAGAAGCGATCCATTCCCTGGCGGTGGAAATCGATGCGCGTGTCTCCTCAACTGTAGAGAGAAGCACCGACTCGCTAAGATGATGGGTTGCGTGATCGGCGGCGCCGAGTGCGAAATTGATCAGCCTTCGGCGAACCGGAACGTCGCTTGGTGCCAAAAACAGGGCACGCCTGAGGGCATCGGAATCTGACCGCAACAAGCCGAGCCAGCGTAGTGGCTCAACCGCGGAAGGCTCATCCGTTACCCATTGCTCCAAAGTCGGATAGACCAATTGCATTAGAAGCGGGTGTGTCATGAACTGGTGTGCTGTGGAGATACGAGCGCCTGCCTGAAGAATGGTCAGGACGTTGCGGCGTCTCATGTCGATGTCCCACAAAGCGGCCTCAGTGAGGAAATCGTCCAACCGTGCCAGTGCCTGGGTCCGCAAGCCTTTCTCCCGGAGTACGCAATACTCGGCGATCGCCCTCAGCTCCTGGGTGTTCTCGAGTTCGCGTGCCAACTCAAGAAGCCCCACAAAGTTGTCTCTGTTCCAGTAATGCATTCGTTTCTATGCCGCCCAACGTTGGCGCTCAGCGGGCGGCGAAGCCGTCGGCTGCAGAAAAAGGTTAAACGGCATAGCTCCCTCCGCTCGGTTGAGTCATATGCACCAACTTCTTCTCCGCATAGCAGGTGACGCAAACAAGCGTCATGCCATTGAATTTGCGGAACGCTTCGGTCATCTCCCCCTCGGCTTGAAACTTCGCTTCGCACGCATTGCACCAAGCCTGAAGGTCATTGGGGTCGTCGCTGTTCTCCACGAACCCAACCGGCGGCAAATCCGCCTTGAGCATGTGACAGCACACAACGGCAGAGACGCGCTTTCCGTGCGACCCGCAGTTGATCAGCAAGGGCTCGGTAGTCGCCATGGTCGGTGCGGTTTAACGTGAAGATGACCAGCGCACAAGGTGAGTGCGCGAAGCGCCCGGACGCACCTGTGCGTCCGCGTCGATCGACATGTTAAGGATCACCGCGAAGACCATTCGATCAACCTTTGAGCCGCCATGATTGCGCTCAGAATGAGGGCTGCCGCTGCGAGCCGCGTCGCCGTCTTCGAATTGGCAAGTGCACGCCGAGAAGTTGCCAACGCGTCTTCCTTCCGCTGAACGTCCTTAGATTCCAACCAAGCCGCGACAATTGCGTGGCTCTTTTCACCTGGGTGTCCGTACTTTCCCTTGGCCAAGAGCTCACGGACACGCGATTCGTCCATTGCGTCAAGCTCACGGCGCGTGACGCCGTAGGCGACACGATCGTAGCCCTCTTCGAAACCGGCTTCGGCTTCCAGTTCGGCGCGGGTTGTCATGTGTAGCCTTAACGTAGAAGTAACCGACGTGCCGGCCCTATCGGCACGTCCGGTTGACCGCCGGGTTGGGGGTCGGCGGCCATGACAGACAGAGAGGGATCATAGACTGGCGTGGCCTACTTCTCTGGCACTGGCAGGGTGACAACCCAGTGTCGTCTGACGCATTGGCAGAGAAGATCATGGATGTTTTGGGCGAGCATCAAAAACGCGCCTCGCCAGTTTTGGCGCATCACTTCCCAAACGCATTAGAGCTTCTGCGAGAGATGGGAACACCTTCAGGTCATACTGGAATTCTTTCACCTCATGAATGTCAGGATGGGTGTCAAGGCGAATGAATGAATACACCCCATCAACTACCGGCGCATCAGTGAGTGCGCCATGCACAAGATCGTGGCGCGTTTGCGTCAGAGCCTCGAAGTCTCTGACGAGAGAGTCTATTTCAGTGCGGAACGGAGCCAGAAAAGGTATGTGTGCGGCGCACTCTTTCACGAAGGCTATCTTTGCGGCAAGCGGCTTTGGCATCTTCTTTACCTTCGGCAACTTGTTCCCACCGTACTCGCGGAAAAGTGTATTAACGAGAAGCTCAAGAGATTGCTCGCAGTGGCCCCACTGGATGACGATGAACCCAATAGTCTTGAACAGCGACTCGGCGTTAGTGCCCGGCTTGACCCCTGGCAGCGCGACATTCATAAAGGCCCCCAACGTTTGAAGTAAGTGGATGCCGAAGGCAATCCGCGCTTGACTAAAAGGTTAGACATGTAGAACCTAAGTACGTTTCCCTGAGAAAAGACTTATCAGGGCCGCGAGAATTAGGGAGCCCGGAAGCAGAGTTATGCAAGCAGCAAGAGCGCTAACGAAGCCTCCAAACAACAGAAAAGAGATCACACCATTCGCTCCACATCCGTGACAACCAGCGCCTTCATCGCAATGACAACCTGGAATGAAACTCGCCAAAAGCAGCCCGATAAGAAAGCCGACCGCTGGGATGACGACAGAGGCGATGCCCAGCTTTACAACAATGCTCGCAGCTGAGGACCCTTGAGCTGACTCAGGTAGCTCCGTTACGGGGCGCCAGCCATCGCCAGTGAAGTTGGCATCGCATGAAGTACATGCTTCCGCATCTGGAGCAACAACTGCGTGGCAGTTTGGGCAATAGTGGTGCATGCCTAACAGCTTCATACGCGGTCTAACGTCTGAGATGAGTGGGAGCCGTAGGCGATCCGCTCTCGATTGAAATGTTAGACAGCACGTTCATCACAAACACCCCTCAACGTACTGAGCAGGAAGTGCAAGCCCTGCTCGAAACTCCGTGACTACTTTTCCGTCGGTTTCCATGACGAGTGCCTGGCGCCGATCTGTAGAAAACACGATCAGGTAATGGCCATTGTCATCGTACTTATGAGGCTCAACAGTCAATCGAGCACCATAGGTTTTCCGCACCCGTTCTTCAGTGTCCCCAACTCGGACCCCACTAAATGTGGTCGTTCGCCCTCCATACACTTCAACGCGGGCCAAACGGCCATTCTCGAACATGAGCCAGATGTGCTTTTGTCCTTCCACTTCAGCTTGTGCGCACTCATTTACATCAAAGTTGTGCTCGATCTTGACGCGAAAGCCAGCATCCTCGACATCCTTGAGCGTCATTCCAATCCGCAACGGCCCTAGCCCGTTCAACGTCAAACGAAACTGGTCGAGAGCAGGGGGCGAAGATGCTGCGACACCAGCGAACGTGATCGTAGAAGCAATGGTGGCGACGATGAGAGTCCGGCGCATGCTGTCTAACGAGACTGTGCAAAAACCCGCTGGCCGCAGGCAAGAAGGTTCTGATTGAAGTTGGATTGACGCTGTCGCCGCATCGGCTGCCTCCGCTTTGATTCTGGCTTGTTATGGTGGCCATTTTCCCACCCGCATCACCGCTGGCAAGGCCTCGGGCCCGCCCTTTTCCTCAGCAGTAACCCTGATGCGCCAGCTTCTCGATGTTGGGCACCAGGCAATACAGCTGCCACTGCGCATTTATCTTCTCGCGCCCGCGCAGTGAGCCGCACCCTACTCGTCCAGAAACCCGCCCTTGTAGAAACTCCAGGCCGTGCCGTCGTGCAGGTAGAAGTAGCCGTCGGCGCAGAAGTCCTTGCCGGGGAAGTACTCGCGGTAGGCCTTGGGGATCAGCCGCAGCAGTTGTTCGTCCTCCAGCAGCTCGAATTCTTCCGGCGTGATGGGTCGGCCGACTCGCAGGCGGGGTGTTTCCATGGTCGTGATGCAGGGTCGTCAGGCGCGCGGTTGCCGCAGCTGGGTCAGCCCAGCCGCACCGCCTCGCCCTGGGTGTTGAACGGCAGGTAGTTGCCGATGGCGCCGCGCTTGATGTCTTCCACCATGCGCTGCAGCGGCGCCTCGGCGTCGCGGCCGTCGGGCATGCCCGCCACAAAGACCAAGGCCCAGGGCTGGCCGAATTGACGCGACTCATCGGCCAGTGCCGCAAAAGAGACAATTTCGTCGGGTGTCTTGTCCACACACATCAGTGGCGCCAGCGCGCCGCCTTGACCGGCCTCAAACCGCGCCGCCTGGTCGGGCGAGCTGTCGGCCGGCAGTTCGGCGCTGGCAAAAACAAAGAGCAGGCGCTGCGGCTCGGGCTGTTGCCGCGCGGCGGCCAGCAGGTCATCGAAAGTAGAGATATTCATGGCTTGATTTTCATCACGACCGTGCCACACTGGCAAGTAGGTTCCCCTCGAAACAACGCAATGCCCACACTCAAACAAGGTTTGTGGCAGGTCAAACCCACACGCCGGGTCGGCCCTAGCATGCTGTAGGCAACTGAAGTGGAGGTTACATGAGCGACACGACGCAACAAGGCACCCAGGCACTGGCCCCGCAGGACATCAGCGAGGAAGTGCTGCTGGAGAAATACGCCAAGGGCGACGAGCAGAGCATCCTGCAGGTCAACCAGCGCGTGGCGCGCGCCCTGGCCCAGGTGGAGGCGCCCGAGCAGCGCACGCACTGGGAGGGCCGCTTCCTGCACGCGCTGCAGCAGGGTTTCCTGCCGGCCGGGCGCATCCAGTCCGCCGCCGGCACCGACCTCACGGCCACGCTGATCAACTGCTTCGTGCAGCCGGTGGGCGACTCGATCGCGCATGACGACGAGGGCCACCCCGGCATCTACGTGGCGCTGATGGAGGCGGCCGAGACCATGCGCCGCGGCGGCGGCGTAGGTTACGACTTCTCGCGCATCCGTCCGCGCGGCGCCTGGGTGGGCAGCACGCAGAGCAGCGCCTCCGGCCCGGTGAGTTATATGCGCGTCTATGACCGCTCCTGCGAGACGGTGGAGTCGGCCGGCAGCCGGCGCGGCGCGCAGATGGGCGTGCTGCGCTGCGACCACCCGGACATCGAGGAATTCATCCACGCCAAGGACAGCGGCGACCTGCGCAACTTCAACATCTCGGTCGGCGTGACGGACGCTTTCATGCAGGCCGTGGTGAACGACACCGAATTCGAACTGGTGCACCGCGCCGAGGCCGGTGTCGGGCAGCAGGCCGACGGTGCCTACTATTCCGGCGAACGCGGCCTGTGGATCTACCGCAAGATCCGCGCACGCGACCTGTGGGAGCAGGTGATGCGCTCCACCTACGATCACGCCGAACCCGGTGTGCTCTTCATCGACACCATCAACCGCGACAACAACCTGTCGTACTGCGAGAGCATCGCCAGCACCAACCCTTGCGTCACGGCCGATGCCTGGGTCATGACAGCTGGCGGCGCCCGCCAGGTGCACGAACTGATCGGCGTGCCCTTCGAAGCCATCGTCGATGGCAAACCCTATCGTTCCGAGTCCGCCGGATTCTTCGCCACAGGGACCAAGCCCGTGCTACGGCTGCGCACGCGCGAAGGCCACGCTTTGCGCCTGACGGCGGATCACCCGGTGCGCAAGGTGACCCGGCGCACCCGCTATCTGACGCACAGCGACTGGTGCGCTGCCGGCGAGCTCAAAGCCGGCGACGAAATTGTCTTGAACAACCACCGTCCGCTCGAAGGCTGGGAAGGCCGGGGCACCGCCGAAGAAGGCTATCTGCTGGGCCTGCTGATTGGTGATGGCCGCCTGAGCGCGACCAAGGCCGTACTCTCGGTCTGGGCACCGGAACTCAAGGTGGTGGGTAGCGACATTCGCCTGGAGAACCATAGCGCCAGTGGCATCATGGCTGCGGCCACCGAGGCAATAGCCACCCTGCCCCACCGGTCTGATTTCAGGGGCTGGCAGCGACCGATCACGGCGAACGGTGAATGCCGCATGGCCTCAGCCGCGCTGCGCGACCTGGCCTTTTCCATGGGCGCCACGCCGGACCGCAAGACCATCACACCGCAGATGGAGGCCGGCTCATCCGATTTCTGCTGCGCTCTGTTGCGCGGCCTCTTCGATGCCGATGGTTCGGTGCAGGGCACGCAGGACAAGGGCGTGAGTGTGCGCCTGTCGCAATCCGATCCAGCGCTGCTGGAGGCAGCCCAGCGCATGCTGCTGCGTCTGGGTATTGCGAGCACCGTCTACCGGGAACGCCGCCCTGCCGGCTTCGTGCTCATGCCCGACGGCAAGGGTGGCCAGCGTGAGTACCCGCAGCAGGCCTCGCATGAGCTCATCATCAGCGGCGACAACCTGGCCGTTTATGCTGAACGTGTCGGCTTTGCCGACACGGCCAAGTCCGGGCGACTGGCCGCCTTGATGGGCAGCTACAAGCGCAATCTGAACCGCGAACGTTTTGTCGCTACCGTGGAGTCGCTGGAAGACGACGGCGTCGAGCCTGTCTATGACGTCACCGTCACCGACCTGCACGCCTTCGATGCCAACGGTCTGTACGTTCACAATTGCGCTGAACAACCGTTGCCACCCTACGGCTGCTGCTGTCTGGGCTCCATCGACCTGACGCGTTTCGTGCGCGAGCCCTTCGACGACAAGGTGAATTTCGACTTCGCCGGTTTTGCCGACCTGTGCCGCACGGCTACGCGCATGCTCGACAACGTGCTGGACGTCACCGTCTGGCCACTGCCGCAGCAGGAGCAGGAGATGCGCAACAAGCGCCGCGTGGGCCTGGGCTTCACCGGCCTGGGTGATGCGCTGGTGATGCTGGGCCTGCGCTATGACACGCAGGAAGCGCGCGACATGGCGCGCAAGATCTCGGAGACCATGCGCGATGCGGCCTACGACGCGTCCAACGAGCTGGCACGCGAGCGCGGGGCCTTCCCGCTCTTCAACGCCGACCTGTACTTGAGCAGCCCGCGCTTCGCCTCGCGCCTGCCGGCGGCGCTGAAGGAGAAGATCCGCAAGCATGGCCTGCGCAACTCGCACCTGCTGTCCATCGCGCCCACGGGCACCATCAGCCTGGCCTTTGCCGACAACGCCAGCAACGGCATCGAGCCGGCCTTCAGCTGGCACTACACACGCAAGAAGCGCATGCCCGACGGCAGCTTCAAGGAATACGCGGTGGAAGACCACGCCTGGCGCCTGTACCGGCACCTCAAGGGCGAGGCCGCGCCGCTGACGCCGGCCTTCGTCACCGCGCTGGAGATGAGCGCCCAGGACCACGCGGCCATGGTGGCCGCCGTGGCGCCCAGCATCGACACCGCCATCTCCAAGACCGTCAACGTGCCGGCCGACTACCCCTACGCCGACTTCCAGGATCTCTACCTGCAGGCGTGGAAGGCCGGCCTCAAGGGCCTGGCCACCTACCGGCCCAACGCGGTGCTGGGCTCGGTGCTCAGCGTCACGCCCACCGCGGCGCCGCTGCAAATCGCCGACGCCAACCAGCGCCTGGCGCTGGAGCGCCTGCCCGCGCCAGTGCTCTCCTCGCTGCGCTGGCCCGGGCGGCCGGAGCTGCCGGGCGGCAACCTGGCCTGGAGCTTCATGGTGCACCACCCCTTCGGCGAGTTCGCGCTGTTCGTGGGCGAGCTGGCCTCCGAAGTGGGCGCGCCGCCCCAGCCCTTCGAGGTCTGGGTCAACGGTACCGAGCAGCCGCGCGGCCTGGGTGCCATGGCCAAGACCCTGTCCATGGACCTGCGCTCGAATGACCCGGCCTGGCTGCGCCTCAAGCTCGACGCCCTGGCCACGGTGGCCGAAGAGCGCGCCTTCGAGATGCCCTTCCCGCCGCACGGCGAGCGCCGCCTGTTCCCGGGTGTGGTGGCCGCCACGGCCGCCGTGATCCGCTGGCGCTGCGAGCAGCTGGGTGTGTGGCGCGAGCGCGCCCAGCCCCTGGCCACGCCGGTGATCGACGCCATGTTCGCGCGCGACGAACCCCTCACCGGCCCCTCGGGCACGCTGGCCTGGGCGGTGGACATCGACAACCCGGGCACGGGCGAGGCCTTCACACTCACGCTCAAGGAAGTCAGCCTGCCCGGCCCCGACGGCACGCCGGTGAACCGGCCCTGCGCCATGGGCCTGTCGGGCAACTACCCGCGCGCGCTCGACGGCCTGGCCCGCCTGCTCTCGCTGGACATGCGCGTGGTGGACCCGGCCTGGATCGGCATGAAGCTGCGCAAGCTGCTCAACTACGCCGAGCCCCTGGGCCACTTCATGGCCTTCGTGCCCGGCCTGCCGCACGGCGAACGCCGCCAGCAGACCTGGCCTTCCACCGTGGCCTATATGGCGCGCCTCATCATCCACCGCTACGCCATGCTGGGCGTGCTGGACGAAGAGGGTTACCCGCTGCGCGAGATGGGTGTGCTCGAAGCCCCGGGCAGCGACGAAGAACCCAGCGCCCTGGCCGGGCGGCCCTGCCCCGAGTGCGGCAACCCGACCGTCATCAAGAAGGACGGCTGCGACTTCTGCACCGCCTGCGGCTACGTGGGGCAGTGCGGGTAGGGCGCCAGTCTTTGCCATGAGTCCCGAGTCCCGGGTGGTCCAGCAACAGATCATCGAGGAACTCGGTATCCCGCCAGCGTTCGACGTGGCGCTGGAAACGCAGCGCTGCATCGGCTTTCTGGCCGATTACCTGGTGCGTCACCAGCGGCGCGCGCTGGTGCTGGGCATCAGCGGCGGCATTGACTCCGCCACCGCGGGCGGGCTGTCAAAGCTGGCCGTGGAGCAGGTGCGCCGCCAGGGCGGCGACGCGGTTTTCATTGCCATGCGGCTGCCCTACGGTCGCCAGCTCGATGAGGACGATGCGCAGTGCGCGCTCGCCTTTGTCGCGCCGGACGAGGTGCTGACGGTGGACATGCAGCCCGCCAGTGATGCCATGCTGTCGGCCTTGAAGGCTGCCGGCCTGCAGCCGACGGACCCGGCACAGGAGGATTCGCTGCTCGGCAATGTCAAGGCGCGCCAGCGCATGGTGGCCCAGTACGCCGTGGCCAGCCAGCGCCAGGGGCTGGTCGTCGGCAGCGACGAGGCGGCCGAGGCGGTCATGGGTTATTTCACCAAGCACGGCGACTACGCCTGCGATCTGGCCGTGCTGAGCCGCCTCACCAAGCGGCGCGTGCGCGCGATGGCGCTGCATCTGGGCATGCCCGAGCGGATCGTCCGCAAGACGCCTACGGCCGACCTGGAGAGCCTGCGGCCACAGCGCCCGGCCGAAGCGGACCTGGGTGTCACGTTCGCCGAACTGGACGATTTCCTCGAGGGAAGGGACATCAACGAGGCGGCGGCGCGCAGGATCGTGGCTGCCTACCGCGCAACGGCGCACAAGCGGGCGCCACCGCCGCGCCCTTGAAGCCCACCCGACGGGCGGCCGGCTGTCGGCCTCAGATCTGCACCCGCGTCCCCAGTTCGATCACGCAGTTATTCGGTAGGCGGAAGAAGTCCGCCACGTTGCCGGCATTGCGCGACATGAGCGAGAACAAGGCCTCGCGCCAGCGCGCCATGCCGGTGCCGCGGGTGGGCACCACGATCTCGCGGCTCAGGAAGTAGGATGTCTCGAACAGGTTGATGGGCAGGCCCTGGGTCTCGCACAGCGCCAGCGCCTTGGGAATGTCGGGCTGGTCGAGAAAGCCGTAGTTCACCTGTACCCGCCAGAAGCCGGGTACCAGCGGTGTCAGCTGCAGCCTTTCCCCAAGCGGGACCCACGGCACGTCATGAAACGAGACGGTCAGGATCAGGCTGCGCTCGTGCAGCACCTGGTTGTGCTTGAGGTTGTGCATCAAGGCCTGCGGCACGGTGGCGGGATTGGCCACGGCATAGACCGCGGTACGGGGCACGCGGTGCATGCGGTCGGCCGACAGGCTGGTGATGAAGGGCAGCAGTTCCGGATCGCCGCGGCGGATGTTGTCCAGCAGCAGTTCGCGGCCGCGCCGCCAGGTGGCCATGCCGATGAAGATCAGCACACCCGCGGCGAGCGGGAACCAGCCGCCATCGAGGAACTTCAGCGCGCAGGACACCACCAGCATGCCGTCGAGCAGCAGGAAGGCGCCGGTGGCCGCCAGCGCCAGCGGCAGCGGGTAGTTCCACGCGTGGCGGATGACGAAGAAGGTCAGCGCGGTGGTAATCAGCATGGTCACCGTCACCGCGATGCCGTAGGCCGAGGCCAGCGCCGACGAGCTGCCGAAGCCCACTACCGCCAGCAGTACGGCAACGAGCAGCAGCCAGTTGACCTGGGGCATGTAGATCTGGCCGGCCTCCTTGGCCGAGGTGTAGTGCACCTGCAGGCGCGGCAGCAGCCCCAGCTGCACGGCCTGCTTGGTCATGGAGTAGGCACCCGAGATCACGGCCTGCGAAGCAATGACCGTGGCCAGCGTCGCCAGCAGCACGGCCGGGATCAGCCAGGCCGCGGGGAACAGGCGGTAGAAGGGGTTTTCCAGCGCCGTGGGGTCGCGCATCAGCAGCGCGCCCTGCCCCATGTAGTTCAGCGCCAGGGCCGGCAAGACCAGCCCGGTCCAGGCCAGCTGGATGGGCCGCTTGCCGAAGTGGCCCATGTCGGCGTACAGCGCCTCGGCGCCGGTGAAGGCCAGCACGATGGCGCCCAGCGCCACGAACATGTGCCAGCCCTGGGTGCGCAGAAAGGCCAGCGCCTCCAGCGGATTGAGCGCGGCCAGGATGGCCGGCTCGCGCAGGATTTCCAGCACGCCGGTGAAGGCCAGCACACCGAACCACAGCAGGATGACCGGCCCGAACAGCTTGCCGACCAGGCCAGTGCCGAAGCGCTGCACGGCAAATAGGCCCACCAGCACCGTCACCGAGATCGGCAGCACATAGGGCTTGAGCAGCGGCGTGGCCACCTCCAGCCCCTCGACCGCGCTCAGCACCGAGATGGCCGGCGTGATGACGCTGTCGCCGTAGAAGAGCGCGGCGCCCATCACGCCGGTGAGCAGCAGGGCCACGCGGCGCTGTGCGGTCTTGCCGGCGGCGTGCGCGGCCAGCGCGGTGAGCGCCATGATGCCGCCCTCGCCACGGTTGTCGGCGCGCAGGATCAGCAACACGTACTTGAGCGTGACCACCAGCATCAGACCCCAGAAGATGGTCGACACCGCGCCGATGAGATGCGGGGCATCGAGCGGGATGCCGGTGGCGTGTCCGAAAACTTCCTTCATGGTGTAGAGCGGACTGGTGCCGATGTCGCCATACACCACGCCCAGGGCGCCCAGCGTCAGGGCGGCCAGGCTTTCGCGGCCATGCGTCTGTTGATTCATATCCATCCATGCAGAGTGAGCATGGACGCTACTGTCGCCGCACCGGCATCAGGAACGCATAAGGAAGGCGCCGCGGCGCGACACCTCACTCGGCCGCCAGCCGGTAGCCGACGCCGGTCTCGGTCAGCAGGTGGCGCGGCTCGGCCGGGTCGCGCTCGATCTTGGCGCGCAGCTGCGCCATGTACAGGCGCAGGTAGTGGGTGTGCTCGGTGTACTCCGGGCCCCAGACCTCGGCCAGCAGCTGGCGGTGCGTCACCACCCGCCCGGCGCTGCGCACCAGGCGCGCCAGCAGCTTGAATTCGGTGGGGGTAAGGTGCACCGGCTGGCCGTCGCGCAGCACGGTGCGGGTGGCGAGATCGATGTGCAGGTCGTCCAGTTCATGCACCGTCACGGCGGGTGCCAGCGCCGTACCGCGGTGGCGCAGTGCCACCCGGATGCGGGCCAGCAACTCGGCCACGCTGAAGGGCTTGGTCAGGTAGTCGTCGGCGCCGGCATCGAGCAGCTCGATCTTCTGCGTCTCTTGATGCCGCGCCGACACCACGACGATCGGCAGGCTGGAATTGCGTCGCACCTCGCGCACCAGCTGCAGGCCCTCGCCGTCGGGCAGCCCCAGGTCGAGCACGATGAGCTCGGGCGGACGGTGCTGCAGCAGGGCCGTGGCCTCGCGCAGTGTCACCGCCGTCTGCACTTCAAAGCCTTCGAGCGTCAACGCGGA
This sequence comes from Curvibacter sp., assembly GCA_020621965.1. Lineage (GTDB taxonomy): Bacteria > Pseudomonadota > Gammaproteobacteria > Burkholderiales > Burkholderiaceae_C > Hylemonella. Next base: position 24,781 of record JAHRYV010000015.1, read on the forward strand.
CTGAACCAAGGTGCGGATTTCGCGGTCGTCCTCGACCACCAGCACATGCAAAGTCATCGCGACGGCTCCGGCGACGCGGGCTGCGCCTCAACGGGCAGCTGCAGACAGAAGCAGCTGCCGCCGCCCTCGCGCGCGCGCAGCAGCAGCTGCGCGCCGTGGGCCCGGGCAATGGCACGGCAGACTGCCAGCCCCAGGCCGGTACCGCGCCGTCCCGCACGGTCGCCGCGCACATAGGGCTGGAAGATCGCCTCGCGCTCGGCTTCGGGAATGCCGGGCCCCCGGTCTTTCACGCAGAGCTCCAGCGTGCCGGCCCGGGTTTCGACGCTGAGTTCCACCTCGTCCTCGCTGTACTGGAGGGCGTTGTCCAGCAGGTTGGCCAGCAATTGCGCCAGCAGCACCGCATCGGCGCGCACCAGGGGCAGTCCCTCGGGCACGCGCGAGCGGATGCGGCGCGCCGGATCATGCTGGCGCACGCGGCCCAGCACGGCGCCGACGATCTCCTCCACCGACTCCCAACTGCGCTGCAGCACCTGGCCCGGGCTAGCCAGCCGCAACAGTTGCAGGGTGTTGTCGCTCATGGTACCGAGGTAGTCGGCTTCGTTGACGATGCTCTGCAGCAGGCGCGCCTGCGCGGCCGCATCGAGCCGTTCGCGCTGCATCTGCAGCGAGGTGGCCGCGGCCACGATGGCGGCCAGCGGCGTGCGCAGGTCATGCGAAATGGCGGCCAGGAAAGTGTTCTGCAACTGCTGGCGCTCGACCTCGCTCTGCGCCGCCTGCATGGAGCGGCTCAGGCGCAGCCGCCCCAGGGCCTGCGCCAGCAGGGCGCACAGGGCCTGGGCGTGTTCGCGCCCGCCGTCGTCGGCCGCCGGCGCGGGCCGCACGCAGGCTGCGCCGAACACCTCGCCCTGGTCGCCCAGTGGCAGGTACCAGGCCGCCAGCCCGGGCCAGCGCCCGGTGCCCGGGCCCAGCACGGCCCGCTCCTTCATGCAGGCGCGCAGGCCGTCGCGCACCGCCGGCTCCAGGGCGGCGAAGGGTTCGGGTTCGCCCTCGTCGCTGGCCAGCACCAGCTGGCTGGTCCCGCTGAAAGCGGCGTCCAGCGCCGCCTGCCCCAACTGCCGCACGTCCTGCGGCGTCGGTGCCGCCACCAGTTCGCTGGCCAGCGCCTGCAGCTGACGCGCGCGCACTTCGTTGAGCCGCGCAATGTCGGTTTCGCGCCGCAAGCCGCTGGCCAGCCGGCTGATGACGAGCGCGACCACCAGCATGACGGCCAGGGAGATGAGATGCTCGCGGCTCTCGACGGCGAAGGTCCAGCGCGGCGGCACGAAGAAGAAGTTCAGTGCGGTGACGGCACCCACCGCACAGACCACGGATGGCACCCAGTCCAGCCGGTAGGCCGCGATCACCACGGCCAGCACATAGATCATGGCCTGGCTGGTCAGCGAGACATGCGGCTCCAGCACCCGGCTCAAGGCCGTGGCGAGCACCAGCAGAGCGGCAACAGTCCCCCAGCGCCGGAACGATGACGGTGCAGCTTGCGCATCCATGGTGGCAGCGTACCACCGCCGGCATCAGGAAAGCATCAGGATCGTGAGCGGCGGGCCCTGCTTGCCCCGAGTGCAGCAACCCGACCGTCATCAAGAAGGACGGCTGCGACTTCCGCACCGCCTGCGGCTACTTCGGGCAGTGCGAGTAGGAGGCGCGCGGCGCCCCCCACAAGGGGTCAGACCAGCCCTGGGGCGCGCTGCAACTGCGCCTGCTCTTGCGCGATCTGCATGCGCACCATCTGTTCGAGCGCCGGCGTGGGCGCGTGCGGCGCAGGCCGACGCACCAGCGTGACGACGTTGCGGATGATCTGGACCGGCGTCATGAGCAGCCCCCAGGGCAGGCCCCACCATCCCAGCAGGAGCGAGAACAAGGCGTCGCCGAGGGCCCGGTTGGTCCCGCATGAGCCGCAGCAGACTGCCGGCCGGCTCGACCAGGAGGTCAGCGCCACGGCCGACCACACACGGTAGGTGGTGTAGACGTCCACGGGCCCGCTGCCGGCGCACAGGGGACACGTCCCCGCGTGTACCTGCAGCGCCCGCTGGCGCACATAGTCGGCCGGGACTGCGCTTGCGATGGCGGCCACGGCCCCCTTGCGTTCGCATTCCGCGTTGCAGAAACGCAGCTCACCCTGCTTGCGTCCGCCGAAGAGGATGGTGGTGTTGCAGTAGGCACATTTGGCCATGATGAAGAACCTCCTTTTTGTTTACGTTTGAATTCGATGGTCAGGCGCCGAGCCGCTCGTGCACCTCGAAGGCCAGCAGCGCCAGCGCCCCCAGCAGGGCCAGGTACTGGACGCCATAGGCCCACTTCACGCGCGGGGCCGTGATGTGGCGCACCGCCGTGTCCTCGCCCTTCCACGCGGCCCACAGCTGGGGGGCCGCCAGGATGGCGACGAGCAGCAGCAGCGGGCTGGGCTTCCAGAGGAAGGCCCCCATCAGGACGGGCACACCCAGAAACCAGATCTTCGGCGAGATGACACGCACGATGCGCCCGCCGTCCAGCGGCGAGAGCGGGATGAGGTTGAAGGCGTTGAGCATGAAGCCGGTGTAGGCCACGGCCAGCCACAGCCGCTCGCCGCTGTCCAGCCCATACAGATAACAAAGAAAGGCCGCCGCCGTGCCCAGCAGCGGGCCGCCCAGGCCGACGTAGGCCTCGGTCTCGGGGTCCAGCTCCGTGGTCTTGAGCGCAACCCAGGCGCCGACGAAGGGGATGAACACCGGCGCGCCGACCTCCAGCCCGCGGTTGCGCGCCGCCACGAAATGCCCCATCTCGTGCACAAAGAGCAGCAGCACCACCCCCACCGCATAGGCCCAGCCGAAGCTGAAGGCGTAGACGAAGATCGACAGGAACATGGTGCCGCCGGTGAGCAGCACCTTGCCGAGCTTGCCGGCCATCAGCAGGGCCAGCAGGGCCTTCATGCCGCGCCTCCGGTACCGCGCAGGGCCTCCTGGTAGGCGGTTTCGATCTCCTCCAGCCTGCGCGCCGCCAGCTCCCGGATCTCCGGCCCCAGCGCCTGCACCGCGTCCGGCTGGTACTGCGCGGCGAGCCGGAAGTAGGCTTCACGGATCTGCTGCGTGCCGGCGTCGGGGGCGAGCTGCAGCACCTCGTGCCAGGGCTGCGGCCGTTCCATCGGTTCGGTCGGCGACTGCGTCGGCGGCGCGTCCGCGGGTGGACGCACCGAGCCGCCCGGCTTGAGGAAAAACGACACCAGCCAGTAGCCCAGCAGCAGGCCCACGGCCGTCACGCCGATTTCGGTCGCCGTCATGGCCGGGCTCCCTGGGGCAGGAAACGCTCGCGCGCGCGCTGCAGCGCGGCCATGCGGCTGCTCTGCTCGTCTTCGAAGGCGATCTGCTCGTCGATGCGCAGCAGGCATTGCGTGTGCACCTCGGCCAGGGCCGGCGGCGTCAGCAGGGCCCCACTGGCCTGGAGAAAATCGTCCTTCAGACCCTGCCATTCGCAGGCGCGGCGCACGAGGTTGATGCAAAACGGCGGGCAGACCAGGCACTCGAAAGCGACGGACCAGTACTTGCCCGCCGGCACCTGCAGGCGCCGGTGGATGCGATACAACAGCACCAGCGCGCTGAGATTGACCGCGTAGAGCAGACCGATCACGCCCAGCGTGATCCAGGTGCCCAGCTGGCCGAACAGGCTCAGCGGCAACAGCACGAACAGGGTGAGGCCCGAGAGCCAGGCGCACAGCGCCAGGCCGCCCAGGCCCACCGGCAAGGGCATCTGCTGACGCGGCCAGGCAGCCGCGGGCTGGCCCGCGAACTGCCAGGCCAGACGGACGATGGGCCGGTGCGGCGCCAGCAGGCCGGGGGCGCAGGGTTCCTTGCCGGCCAGGCGCCAGCGGTGGGAACCGAACACGGCCCGCCAGCCGCGCCCCTGCCGCACCAGCAGGGCCTCGTTGCTGGCCAGAAGGATCAGTGCGTCGTAGACATACAGCGCCGATGCCAGCAGCATCAGCGCAGCCTCGGACGAGAGCCTCACTTGTCTTGCGGCTCTTGCGGGTCTTGCGGCGCCTTCGGCTCCTGCTTCTTGCCGAACAGCTTGCCGATGCCAAAGACCACTGCCGCGACGCCCGCGAGGATCAGCTTCCAGAAGGCGGCGAAGACGCCGACGATCACTTTCCAGAAGCCGGTCTTGGCGGCGACCGCCGCGGTACCACCGGCCACCAGCGCGGCCAGGCCGAACTCGGCCACACGGTCGCCCTGCTTGAACTCGCTGTATTTCTCGCCGGACTTGAAGTCGAAGTCCTTCAGCACGGCCTTGAAAGCCTTCACATCCTCATCCAGCGTCGACGGATCGGAGACCAGGGTGGCGCTCTCATAACCGCTGCGCCCCAGCAGACGCACGGTGTAGTTGATCGTGGGGGTGTCGTTGCCCGGCGTGCGCAGCCGCAGCGCCCACTCCAGGTGCTTGCTGGCCGAGTCGTAATGCGGCGCAATGTGCCAGCCATCGGTGTAGAGCTCACCCATGCCCAGTTTGCGGCGCTCTTCGTTGGCCGGGCCGTCTTCTTCCTTCATGCTCTTGAGCAGGGCATCGGCGTCGATCTTCTCGTCGTCCTTGACGTAACCCACGGAGCTGAACGAGAACGCCGCCCACCAGTTGTCGCCGACCAGAATGCTGTTGGCCGACGGCAGGTTGCCGGTGAGTTTCAGAAACTTGGCGCCTTCGGCCTCGTCGAGGAAACGGGCCCCGGGCGGCAGCTTGAGGGTGGCGTTGCTGCCCACGTCCGTCGTGGCCGGACCGGCCTGCCACTTGAGGGCCTGGAACGCGGCGCGGCGCTGTTCCGGGGTGCTCTCGCCTTCCGCGCTCCAGGCTGCGGCTCCCAGTGCTAGGCCCAGAACGGCCAGCACCCATTTACTACTTTTCAGCATCTTTTCTCCTTGTTTGTTGATTCGTCTGAAGATGAAAGATGAAGCCCGCAGCCCCCTGTCCACACTGGCAGCAAGCGACACGAAGACCATTGTCTCGTCATGGCAACGAGTTGTCGCATGACTTGTAGGGAAATGTAAGCAGCTACCCCGGGGGGCAGTCGGGCCGCGGCAGACGGCGCTTACGATCTGTTGCACAACAGGACGCGGTGCCGTGCCCTGTCAAGCGATGACCCGCATGCCCCTCCTAGTTCCGAGGAACTATTGGCTGCACGCCGGGCTTGGGCTACGCTATAGCTGTCTTGCAGATATTTCTTTAAGGCCACCATGACCTCTGCCCTCACCCTCGAAAGCGCCGCCCCCCACATCCTGCGTTGCATGCCGGAGGCGCTGATCTTCTGCGACCTCGAAGGCATCATCCGTGTCTGGAACGGCGGTGCCGAAAAAGTCTTCGGCTGGTCGGCGGCCGAGGCCGTGGGCCAGAGCCTGGACCTCATCATTCCCGAGCGCATGCGCAAGGCGCACTGGGACGGCTTCAACCAGGCGCTCGAGCGCGGCGGCGTCAAACCGGGCCGCACGTCCATGATCACCCGCTCGCTGCACAAGAGCGTCGAGTTCATCTACGTGGACATGAGCTTCGAGATGGTGCGCGACGAATCCGGCAAGACGCTGGGCTCCATGGCCGTGGCGCGCGAAGCCACCAAGCGCTTCAACGACGAGAAGGCCCTGCGCAAGCAGCTGGCCGACCTGACGGCCAAACCCGCCGGCTGAACATGGGCCAGGCCCTGCCCGGCTTCGACGCCCCGGCCGTGGGCTTCGAGCAGCCCTACGACATGCTGGAGGCCTGCCACGAGCGGGTGCAGCGCAGCCTGGACCTGCTGCAGCGCCTGACGGACTACGTGGCGAAAAATGGGCATGACGCCCAGACCCGCTCGGCGGCAGCCGACGTGCTGCGTTATTTCGACCTCGCCGCGCCCCTGCACCACCAGGACGAGGAACTGCACGTGTTCCCGCCCCTGCTGGCGCAAGGCGACGCGGCCCTGCGCGCGGCCGTCCTGCAGCTGCAGGCCGAACATCGGCAGATGGAAACCCTGTGGGCGGCCGTGCGCCCCACCCTGCTGCGCTGGCGCGAGGCCGGTGCCAGCGGTGGCGTGGACGCGGCCACGCGGGACACCATCGCGCGCTTCATCGCCATCTACGCCGGGCACATCGACACCGAGGAAGGGCGGGTCTATCCCGCCGCCCGTACCACCATGGACGCGGCGACACAGGCCGCCATGGGTGCCGAGATGCAGGCCCGCCGGCGCGGCTGAGGAAACGGCGCGCGACTCAGTCGCGCACGATGAACACCGGCTGGTGCGCATGCGACAGCACGCGCTGCGCCACGCTGCCCAGCACCACCTTCTCCAGGCCGCGGCGGCCGTGTGAACCCATGACGATGAGGTCGGCCCCCAGCGCCGTGGCCGTGTCGATGATGCCGCGCCAGGCGGCATGCGCCTCGATCACCGAGGTGGTGACTTTCACGCCCGCCTGCTCCAGCGTGGCGCGGGCGGCCTCGGTGGCCTCCCTGGCCTCGACGGTGGCCGCGCTCAGGTACTCGGCCTGGCCGTAGGCGAAGTCGCTGCCCAGGCCGGTGAAGGGATAGGGATCGATCACGTAGATGGCGGTGACGTCGCTGCCGAAGGCCCGCGCCAGGCCCGCGGCCTTCTCGACCGCCTTCTGCGCGGTTTCGGAACCGTCGACGGGCAGCAGGATGTGCTTGAACACGGGGCCTCCTCCTCGGGAATCAGACTGCGGGCGCTGCGGCGTCCTCGCCCTGGAAAGCGCCGGCGCGCAGCGTGACGACCAGCGTATCACGATAGGCCGGCTGCGCCACCGGCTGGATGGGTGTGGTCTCGTGGATCACGCGCGCATCATCCAGCAGCAGCAGCGACCAGGGCTCGGCCAGCGTGAAGCGCTGGCCGTTGGGGCCCCCAGCCTCGAACACGCGGGTCTCGCCGCCTTTCACGCCGCGGCGGGCCAACAGGAACACGGCCACCAGATCCACGCCGTCACGGTGCGCGCCCTCGGGTGTGGGCCGGCCGATGCCGTCGGTGGTGTCGATGCGGAACTGGTGCGCCTCGATATACCAGGGCCGCGCGCCCTTGAGCGCCGAGGTGACGTGCCCGAGCCAGCGCAGCAGCTGCGCCCAGACGGGCTGCTGCACCACGGCCGGCGCCATGGGTTCGAACAGGCGCTGCATGCCGCCGTGCAGGGCGTTGTATTCCAGCGGCTGCCAGTGCGCGCGGTGCGGCGCCTGCGTGAGGCGCTCGCCGTCGAGCACGAAGCAGGAATGGCGCCGGCGGCGGTAGCGGCCGCCGTCTTTGAGGAAATTGTCGGGCGGCAGATCGTCCCAGTAGGGCAGCAGGGCTTGCAGAGCCTGCGGCGCACAACCGCTGAGCTGGCCGACCGTGGCGGCGTCGAGCACGGCGTAACCCTGGCGCTGCAGGGTGGCATCCAGTTGCGCCGGTGCCGTGACGGGGGGCAAAAAGGAGGGGCTGGTCATAAGGGACTCACTGGATGACTCGCGTCGCGCATGACGGGAATTATCCAACGAGTCCCGGGCATGGGGCCTGTCATGAACGGCCCCGTGCGGGCGCCGGGCGGCGCGGGATCAGCAGCCGGTGGTGTCGAGCGTGATGACGGGCGCCGCGGTCGCCGACGCCGCTGCTGCATAGCTGATCACGCAGTTGGCCGGCGTCGCGGCGCCATTGCCGGTGAATGTGATCGGGCCGGCGCCGGCGATGGTGACGCCGTCGGCGCCCGCGTCGATGCTGGCTGCGGCCTGGATGCCGGTGGCGCTGGCGGCCGGGTAGCGGAAGGTCATGTCCACCAGCGTGCCGTCCATATTGACCTGCACCGTGGCGTTGCCGCAGGTGCCCGCGCCCGTCAGGCCCTGCGCCAGGTCGAGCTCGCAACGCGCCTTGGCCAGGGCCGCAGCGGTGCGGACCGAGCCGTAGACCGCCTGCATCTTGGCCACGCGCGCATCACGCTGCGCCGCGATGTAGCGCGGCAGCGCGATGGCCGCCAGGATGGCGATGATGGTGATCACGATCACCAGCTCGATCAGGGTGAAGCCTTGGGACGTCTTTTTCATGGGGTGCCTCGGGGGGAATGGGTGCGCAGGTCGTAATTTTGCGCCCCGGCGGCGGCGAAATCAAATTTGATAGCAAAAAAGAACCGCCGGCCGTGACAAATTCAGCAGGAATGGTTCAGGCCTGGCGCCGCCAGGCCGGCGCGGCCGGACTCAGGAACGGTCCGGCTGCTCGAGGTGGGGCAAGGCGCTGCCGCAGTGCAGGCAGTAGTGCGCCTCCGGCGCATGGCCTTCGGCCAGGCACTCCGGGCAGGTACGCGAGACCGGCTGGCTGCCCAGGCGGCGCGCGGTCATCTCGGCCGTAACGATGCCCGTGGGCACGGCCAGCGTGCCCCAGCCCAGCAGCATCATGATGGAGGCGATGAAACGCCCCAGCTCGGTCTTGGGCGTGATGTCGCCAAAACCCACCGTGGTCATGGTGGTGATGGCCCAGTAGACCGCGGTGGGGATGCTGGTGAAACCGTTGGCCGGCCCCTCCACCACGTACATCAGCGTGCCCATGACCAGCACGATCATCAGCACGGCCGAGATGAAGACCAGCACCTTGCGCCGGCTGGCGCGCAGCGCCCCGCCGAGGGCCTGGAACTCGGCCAGATAGGCGGTGAGCTTGAAGATGCGAAAGACCCGCAGCAGGCGCAGCACACGCACGTCGATCAGCGCGTGCACCTCGGGCACCAGCAAGGCCAGGTAGGTGGGCAGCAGGGCCAGCAGGTCGACGACGCCGTAGAAGCTCAGCGCGTAGCGCAGCGGGTGGCGCACGCAGGCCAGGCGCGCAAGGTACTCCACGGTGAAGAGGGCGGTGAACAGCCACTCGACCCGGTACAGCAGCTCGCGCTGCGCCCCAGGCAGCGCGGGCAGGCTGTCGAGCACCACCGCCAGCACGCTGGCCAGGATGAGCACGATCAGCCACATGTCGAACAGGCGGCCGGCGCGGGTGTCGGATTCGAAGATGACGGTGTACAGGCGCAGGCGCCAGCCGGCCATGGGGCGCCCGGGTTCGGTGGGGCTGGCGGGAACGGAGGTGTTGGACGTCATGGTGCGGTGCTACCCAGGGGCTGTGACTGGAGTATTCTCCACCCGTCCCCGGGTGCCGCCCGAGCGCGCCTGCCGTTTCCTCGTGTACTCCAGGAGTTCTGCCCATGCCCCGCCCGTCATTGCCCCAGGTCGCCGCGGCCGCCGCCCTGTCGCTGCTGTGCTGCCTGCCGGCCCAGGCCGGCAAGACGCTGGAGGCCATCCGGGCGCGCGGCCAGCTGGTCTGCGGCGTCAACACCGGTCTGGCCGGCTTCAGCGCCACCGACAGCCAGGGCCGCTGGAGCGGGCTGGATGTGGACTTCTGCCGCGCCACCGCGGCCGCCGTGCTGGGCGACGGCGGCAAGGTGAAGTACGTGCCGCTGAACGCGCAGCAGCGCTTCACCGCCCTGCAGTCGGGCGAGGTGGACCTGCTGGCGCGCAACACCACCTTCACCCTCACGCGCGACGCCTCGCTGGGCCTGCACACGACGGCCGTCACCTACTACGACGGCCAGGGTTTCATGGTGTCGGCCAAGAGCGGGATCAAGAGCGCCCGGCAGCTCAAGGGCCAGACGGTGTGCGTGCAGTCCGGCACCACCACCGAGAAGAACCTGAGCGACTACTCGCGCGCCCACAAGCTCAATCTCAAGCCGGTGGTGTTCGAGAAGTTCGAGGCCGCCACCGGCGCCTATTTCGCCGGCCGCTGCGCCGCCTACAGCACCGACGCCTCGGGCCTGGCCTCCACCCGCACCAAGGAAGCGAAGAACCCGGCCGAGCACCTGATCCTGCCCGAGCTGATCTCCAAGGAGCCGCTCGGGCCCATGGTGCGCCGCGGCGACGACGAGTGGTTCGCCATCGTGAAGTGGGTCGTGCACGGTCTGCTGGAGGCCGAGGAATACGGTGTGACCCAGGCCAATGTGGAGACGATGAAGGCCAGCGCCGACCCGCTGGTCAAGCGCCTGCTGGGCACGGGCGAGGACATGGGCAAGTTGCTGGGCCTGGAGCGCGACTGGCTGGCGCGCGCCATCCAGACCACCGGCAACTACGGCGAGATCTTCGAGCGCAACGTGGGCGCGCAGTCGGCGCTCAAGCTGCCGCGCGGCGCCAACCGGCTCTGGAACCAGGGCGGCCTGATGTACCCCTTGCCCTTGCGATGAAAAGTCTGAACTGGCGCAGCCGCCGCTGGCGCGCGCTGCTCTGGCAGGCGCTGGCAGTGGCCGCCGTGCTGCTGCTGCTCGGCTGGCTGGCCGTCAACACCGCGCACAACATGCAGGCGCGCGGCATCCAGAGCGGCTTCGATTTCCTGGCGCAGCCGGCCGGCTTCGACATCGGCGAGACCGTGCTGGCCTACGATGCCGAGCGGCCCTACTGGCAGGCCTTCGTCGCCGGCCTGCTCAACACCTTGCGCGTGGCGCTGCCGGGCTGCCTGCTGATCACGCTGCTGGGCACGGCCATCGGCGTCGGCCGCCTGGCCCGCCACCCGCTGCTGCGCGCCCTGTGCGCGGTGTATGTCGAATTGTTTCGCAACATCCCGCTGCTGCTGCAGTTGCTGCTGGGCTACCTGCTGCTGGCCCAGGCGCTGCCGGCCATCGGCGAGGCGCGCAGCCTGGGCCCGCTGGCGCTGGACAAGAATGGCCTGGCCTGGGTGCTGAACGACGCGGGCGACACCCTGTTCACACTGAGCCCCGAGTATCTGGCCGTGCTGCTGGGCCTGACGCTGTACACCGCGGCCTTCGTGGCCGAGGTGGTGCGCGGCGGCCTGGGCGCCGTGCCGCGCGGCCAATTGGAGGCCGCCGCCGCCCTGGGCCTGAGCCGCTGGCAGACGCTGCGCCGCGTGCTGCTGCCGCAGGCGCTGCGTGTCATCATTCCGCCGCTGGGCAACCAGTACCTCAACCTCACCAAGAACTCCTCGCTGGCCGTGGCCATCGGCTACCCGGACCTGGTGTCCATCGGCAACACCGCCATCAACCAGACCGGCCGCGCGGTGGAGTGCATCGCCGTCATCATGGCCGTCTACCTCTGCCTCTCGCTGGCCACGGCGCTGTTCATGAACTGGTTCAACGCGCGCGCCGCGCTCCAGGAGCGCTAAGACATGGCGGTCTTTGTGCCCATCCCGCCCCGCCCGGCACCCCTGCGCCGCCGCGGCCCGCTGGCCGGGCTGCGCGCGCGCCTGTTCGCCGACACGCCCACGACGCTGGCCACGCTGACCCTCGTCGCCCTTCTGGCCTGGTGGCTGCCGCCGCTGCTGGACTGGGCCGTGCTGCGCGCCCACTGGGCCCCGCGCTTCGAGCCCTGCACGCTGGATGGCGCCGGCGCCTGCTGGGGCGTGGTGGCCGAGAAATACCGCCTGATCCTGCTGGGGCGTTACCCCTACGAGGAGCACTGGCGCCCGCTGCTGGCCACCGGGCTGTTGCTGGCGCTGCTGGGGGCGAGCTGCCTGCGCCGCTGCTGGCGCCCCGCGCTGCTGGGGCTGTGGCTGGGCGGCCTGGTGCTGTACTTCGGGCTGATGCACGGCGGCGTGGCCGGCCTGGCCGTGGTGGAGACCGGGCGCTGGGGCGGCCTGCCGCTGACGCTGCTGCTGTCCACGCTATCGATCGCGCTGGCCTTTCCGCTGGCCGTGGTGGTGGCGCTGGGCCGGCGCTCGGAGCTGCCGGCCATCCGCGCCCTGTGCACGGTCTACGTGGAACTGGTACGCGGCGTGCCGCTGGTGTCGGTGCTGTTCATGGCCTCCTTCCTGTTTCCGCTGTTCCTGCCGCAGGGTTTGAGCATCGACGTCCTGCTGCGCGTGCTGGTCGGCCTCACGCTGTTTGCCGCCGCCTACCTGGCCGAGGTGGTGCGCGGCGGCCTGCAGGCGCTGCCGCGCGGCCAGCTCGAGGCCGCCGCCGCGCTGGGCCTGTCCTGGTGGCAGACCCAGCGCCGCGTGGTGCTGCCGCAGGCCCTGGCCGCCGTGCTGCCGGGCCTGATGAACCACTTCATCGGCCTGTTCAAGGACACCTCGCTGGTGACCATCGTCAGCCTGTACGAGCTGACCGGCGCCCTGGGCCTGGCGCTCAACTCCGACGCCGACTGGCGGCCCTACAAACTCGAGGCCTACCTCTTCATCGCGGCCATCTATTTCCTGTTCTGCTTCGCCATGTCGGGCTACAGCCGGTGGGTGGAAACGCAGCTCCGGCCCGGCCAGGTACGGTGACGCCCCATGTCCGAACCCATCATCACCTTCGAGCGCGTCAACAAGTGGTACGGCGACAGCTTCCACGTGCTGCGCGACATCGACCTCACGGTGCGCGCGGGCGAACGCCTCGTGATCTGCGGCCCGTCCGGCTCGGGCAAGTCCACGCTGATCCGCTGCATCAACCGGCTGGAAGAACACCAGCAGGGCAGGCTGGTCGTGGACGGGCTGGAACTGGGCGACGAGCTCCAGGTGATCGAGGCCGTGCGTCGGCGCGTGGGCATGGTGTTCCAGCAGTTCAACCTGTTCCCGCACCTGAGCGTGCTGCACAACCTGACGCTGGCGCCCATGCAGGTGCAGGGCCTGTCGGAGACGGCCGCGCGGGAACTGGCGCTGGCCCAGCTGGCGCGCGTGCGCATCGCCGAGCAGGCGCACAAGTACCCGCTGCAGCTCTCAGGCGGCCAGCAGCAGCGGGTGGCGATTGCGCGCGCCCTGTGCCTGAACCCGAAGATCATGCTGTTCGACGAGCCCACCTCGGCGCTGGACCCGGAGATGATCAAGGAGGTGCTGGACGTGATGACGGAGCTGGCCGCGCAGGGCATGACCATGCTGGTGGTCACGCACGAGATGGGTTTTGCCAGAGCGGTGGCCGACCGCGTGGTCTTCATGGACCAGGGCCAGATCGTCGAGCAGAACACGCCGGACGAATTCTTCAGACACCCGCAGAGCGAGCGCAGCCGCGACTTCCTCGCCCGCATCCTCGGCCACTGAGGACCCGCAAGGTCCCCGCGGCGAAATCAGCGCAGCACCGAACGTACGAATTCGTCGCACTCGGCCTGCGCGTCGTTGGCGACGTGCCGGAGGTTTTCGGCCAGATGCAACTCCTCGGCCGTCGGGGCGGGCCCCCGGCCCTCGACGCAGGCCTTGTAATGCAGCAGGTTCTTGAGTTCCATCCGCCGGGCTTCCTGGTTGGCGTCCACCCAGTTCTTGTGCAGCTCTTCCCACTTGAGACCTGCCTCTTTCAAATCCATGAGACCACCTCTCCAAATTCCGCTGTGGGGAAGACGCCGATCATAATGACCCTTCGACCCGGAACACGGCGCCTGGGCGCGAGCCCAGGCACCGCGCCCTCGGGGCTCAGTCGTCGTAGTCGTCGCCGATTTCCTCGCCATCGTCGCGTGTGATGTCCTGGTCGGCGCGCTCCTTGAGCCGGACGCCGGAGGCGATGAAGTCGGCGATGGGTACGGGGGAAGCCAGTCGCAGGGCCGGGTGCTCGATCACGTTCAGGGTCTGGATGGCGGTCAGGCGGTGTTCGGAGATCCAGCGCTGCGCCAACGGCACGACGATGGACAGGACGGCCACCGCGGCCACGGCCCAGCGCAGCTTGGGCCAGTGGCGCGGATCGGCCACACGCAGATGCGCGCGCACGGTGAACGCCAGCAGCACCACCATCACGTAGGAAGAGATGCGCATGGGCCACAGCCAGCCGCCGGCGTAAGCCAGCAGCTTCAGCCCGTCGTCGATCAAGGCCGCGCCCAGGTAGGCACAGCTGGCGATGAGCAGATGGGTGAAAAAGCGGTCGCCGCCCGTCAGGATGCGCCCCAGCAGCGCGTACATCGCGCTCCAGATGCACATGGCCGCGGCAATGCCGCTCAGGCCGTACAGATAAGGCGGCGTCTTGTCGCCCAGGTCGTTGAGCCAGAGGTTCCAGGCCCCGTGGCCCAGCACCAGGGCCAGGGCCAGCACGGCCAGCGGCCAGATGGGCAGGCGCGAGAGCACTTGCTCGGGCGCCAGCGGCCAGGCGGCGTTGCGGATGCGGATGAGGCTGCCGCCCAGGTTGTAGATGACATCCGAGGTGACGGCATAGGCGGATTGCCGCTTGCCGCGCTGGGCGCGGATGCCGTTGCGGGTGTCCAGATCGTGCAGCTCGGCGCTGCCGTCGCTGCCGATGCGCAACTGTGCGTGGTAGGCGGCGCAGTGGGGATCGTTCAGCACCAGGGTGTTGTCCAGCGCGCGGCCGATGTTGAAATGTGCTCCGGTGACAGGCAGGCGCGCCAGCACGGTGCCGTCGCGGTGCAGATGCTCGACAAACCAGTTCATTGCAGGCGCTCCAGAAAGAGCGTGGTCAGTTGTTGTGCGTTGTCGAACGAAAAGCCGCGCAGCTGCAGACTGCTGCTCAGCCGCTCCTGGGCATCGTCGACCTGGATGGCCTGCACGTTGTAGTCGTAGAGCCCCGCGAACTTGCGATAGGCGCGCACACAGATGCCGACGCGGTAGACATGCTGGCTGCCCTGCACATAACGGTCGTGGCATTCCGAACGGGAGATGTTGTCGTTGCCGGAGCTGACCACGCCGAGCGAGCGTGCGCCGGAGGCGATGTGAAGGAACTTGATCGTCGGCAGCTTGTCATTGCGCAAGACCACGTGCTGCAGGCTCAGCGAGCCGGTGGACAGGCTGCGGCTGACGAACAGCTCGGACCGCAGGCTGCAGTCCAGGCTGTCGCGGTGATAACGCAGTTTCTCGCCGGTCAGGCCGTTGGCCCAGCACTTGGTCAGGCCGCCATCCAGGGTGGGGACGGTGCGCCCGGCCAGCGTCTGGCTGGCAAAGCCGGCCTCTGCCGGCGCCTTGCCGCCGCCCAGCAATTTGCCGGCGACGAAATCCTGGTGGCCGCGCAACTGCCGGGCCAGGGCGCTGTGCCACTCGCCGGGCGGCTCGGCCTGGCCGGCGCGCGCCAGCAACTCGCGCATGTAGCGCACCGGCACCAGAAAGCTCAGCATCGAACCGTCGCGGCGGGTGGCGACATTGACACCGACGACGCGGCCGGCCTCGTCGATGGCCGGCCCGCCGCTCATGCCCGAGTTCAAGGCGCCGGAGAACAGCATCTGTTCGTAGATGCGCGACTCGACCCTCCCGTTGTAGATGCCCTCGGCGATCAGAAAACCCAGCTCGAGCGGGTTGCCCAGCGCGTACACCTTGCTGCCCTGGACCAGGGGCGCCTCACGCAGCTCGAAGGCCGTCCATGCGGGCTCCCCCGCGGCGGGCTCGGTGCGCAGCACGGCCAGATCGTGCACCACGTCGACGGCGACCAGCTTCGCGTTGACCTTGCGCTCATTGGTGCCGCGCAGTTCGATGCGGTATTTCTGCGGCTCCACCGCCAGCGACGACACCACGTGGTAGTTGGTCACCACCAGGGCGCCCTGCGCGCCTTCGTTGCGCACGACAAAACCGGAGCCGAGGGCCGACTGCTCGCTGGCGCTGGCCAGCAGCACGCGCACCTGGAGCAGCCGGTCCTTGTAGCGCAGGAACAGATCCCGCGCCGAAGCCGACGGTTCGGCCGCCTTGGCCGCGGCGGTCTGGCCCGCTGCCGGCCCGCCGGACGGCGCGGTCTGCGCGTAGGAGACGACGCTCTGCAACAAGGCGCAGAAAAAGCAGACCGCGAGGATGGCGCGGCTGGCACGGCGAACGTGGATCATGACGGGCAAACGAATAAGACTGGCATGCAGTCTAGCGTGTCGACACCGGCCCAATGCGTCGCCGCGTCGCGAACTCGCCACGCGGAAAGTACGGGTAAACGCGAAGCCTCGCCCTGGCGGATGCCGTGGCGACGCAGTGCAGTCCCTCGGCCCTCGTTTGGGGGATATGCAGCCCCACGGCAGCCGGTACGATACTGCCGAGTCTGTCGACTACTTCTGGTAACAAAAAGATGAACGATACAACGGGAGAAAACGCCTTGCCATCGAGCACTTGGCCCTGCGGGGTCAGCCAGGTTGGACCGCAAGGTTCCGTTTTGGATCGCAGCGATGTACGGTCAAAATTGCGTTAGTCATCATGAAGTCCAACCACGTCGCCGCCCCTGTTTGCTTCGGCATCGCCATTCTTCTGGCGGTCTTTACCTCTTCAGCGGCTGGCGCTGGAGGTTTCGCTTTTCTTGGATTCATCTTTGAAGCCATGGGCTGGAAGAAGCTGTCCGACTCAGATGGGGACAAGGAATGAATGACCTTCTGTTGAATACAAGCGAGGGCATGGCTAACAGGTCGGCCCAGAGGCTATTGCCTTCGGCGCCGCCTGGTCTCCAACGTTGGGCATCACTGCGGGAGTTCTGTCTGTGAAATGCTGGGCGTCTAGCCTCGGCGATTGTGCTGATGGCATGTCCCGAGAGCACTACGTGAGCGATGGCATATTTGACGGCGAGTCAATAACCGCGTTTGGTTTGGAATGGTGCCGAGATGAACCACGCACCATCTCGTTGAAGAGTGCGGTCGCGAAGATACTTTGTGCAAAGCACAACTCCGCGCTATCCGACTTCGATGGTGAGGCTGCAAGACTTTCAAAGTTCTTGGTGTCGGAGGTCTATCGCCAGCCAACCGTCGAAGCCAGAGTCAAGATCAACGGGCGCCTCTTGGAGAAGTGGGCCCTAAAGACGTTCTTCAATCTTGGCTACCTTCGCGCGCTCCATCGAGAGCAGCCCAATGCCATAGAGCCACCCGACTCTCTCATTCGCTACCTCTACTGCAATGCAGACATTCGAGATGGCATTGGTCTGTACCACGTCTCACACTCCATCGGAGCAAGCAGCCTAGAAGCGGGCGTGTCATGGAACGTCATTCGCACGATCGACCAACCAAATCAAGTTGTTGGCCTTACGTTTGTCTTCTATGGCGTTCGCTTCGCAGTAATCACCGAACCGGTTCGCGCAGAAGGCAAGATACAGAGCATGGGATTGGTCGGCGAGTTCGACTTCTCGAAAAGTGAAGTCGCCTATAGGCCAACAAGTATCTCATTCCTCGGCTTGAGCGCTGCAAAAAAAAGCATCGAGTTGGAGTGGTGATGCCCACCCCTTCCATCGAGAGGACTCGCCCCGACAAGCCGGATCGAGCCTCTCATGTCAAACGTTGAACGTCCGCTTTCCACATCTGCGATCGTCCGTAACCGGTCGAACGCTGAAGCAGAAAACTGACGGGAATATCGAACAGTCTCTCGCCCAGCTCGCTAGACTTGATGGCAGGAACGAGTCGAGATCATGAGCCACCTTTCCCTCCCTCCAATGCAGTCCGAGCTCGACGCCCTGCGCCGCGGCACCATCAGCCCGGCCGCTTTCAGCCGCCACGCCCGCGCGCAGACCGAGCTGCTGGCGGCCTTGCCGCCGCGTTATGCCGAGGTGTTACACAGCCTGCTGGACCGGATGGAATCCAGCGCCCTGTTTGCCGAGGAAAGCTGCTCCTTCAGCCAGACCGAACTGCTGGACAACCTGCAGCTCTGGCTGAACAAGGCGGCGCAACAGCTGAAGCCCGCATAACCCTGACGGCGGCACGCCCACGCTGGCGGACCCGATGGTTTGGTTATAAGATGCACATAGCCTGAATCTTTGAGAATTGCCATGCCTGACCCGCAGCTGTGCCGCGAAGAAGAAGTCACCGAAATGGTGCAGCGCTTCTACGCCCGTGTGCGCTGCGACGCGCGGCTGGGCCCCATCTTCAACAGCCGCATCCATGACTGGCCGGCCCACGAGGCCAAGCTGTGCGACTTCTGGTCCTCGGCGCTGCGCGGCACGCGGCGCTTTCGCGGCATGCCCATGCCGGTGCACGCCGCCCTGCCCGGCCTGAGCGCCGAGCTGTTCGGCCACTGGCTGCAACTGTTCGACCAGACCCTGGCGACCCTGCCCAATGCGGCGCTGCGTGCGCGCGCCGGCGAGCTGGCGCACCGCATCGCCGACAGCCTGTGGTACGGCTACCAACTGGCCAACCCTGCGCCCGAGTCGCCGGCCGCTGTCGAGACCTTGACGTCATGAGCACGCTGCTGCAGATCGACGAGCCGGCGGCGCGCCCTCGCGTGGCGCCCTCGCTGCACGCCTTCCTGGAAATGGGCTTTCGCCCGCTTTACCTGGCCGGCACCGGCTGGGCTTTGATCGCCGTGGCGCTGTGGATCTTTGCCCCGCAATGGCTGCAGGCGCCGCTGGGCGGCGTGGCCTGGCATGCGCACGAGATGATGTGGGGTTTCGTGGCCACCATTGCCGTGGGTTTTCTGGTGACCGCCGGTGCCAACTGGACCGGCGTCAACCCGATGCCGCGTGGCCTGCTGCTGGCCGCCTGCGGGCTGTGGCTGGCGGCGCGCCTGGCGCTGCTCTGGCCCGGGCTCACCGGGTTCTGGCTCGGCTTCGGCGCCGAGGCGGCCTTCTTCCTGCTGGCCGCCGGCGCCATGGCGCGCGCGGTCTACGGCACGCGCAACCGGCGCAACTACGCCGTGCCGCTGCTGTTGCTGGGCCTCGGCATCACCGACGTGCTCTACCTGCTGGCGGCCCTGAACGGCGACTACGGCGTGCTGATGCAGCGCTTCAATGCCGGCCTGCTGTGCATGGCGGTGATCGCCCTGCTGGTGGCGCGGCGCGTGATTCCCTTCTTCGCCATGCGCGCCGTGCCCGGCCTGCAGATCCCGATGCATGTGCGCAGCAGCTGGGTGCAGCTGGTCGCCGGCACGCTGGCGGTTCTGTTCGTGTTGCTGCAGTGGCCCGTGCCGCAGGCGCTGGCCCTGGCGCTGGCCGGCGCGCTGCCGCTGTGGCAGCTGCTGAGCTGGAAGCCGCTGGTGGTGCGGCGCCAGCCCCTGCTGTGGATCCTGTACGCGGGTTACGCCGGCCTGGGCGCCGGCCTGCTGCTGGCGGCGGCCCAGGCCGCCGGCGCGCCGCTGCGCAACGCCGTGCACGTGCACGTGATCGCCATGGGCGGCTTCTCGGTGCTCATCATCGGCATGGTCACACGCACGGCGCTGGGCCACCTGGGCCGGCCGCTGGCCACCGACCGCAGCATGGTGGCCAGCTATGCCCTGGTGCTGGTCGCGGTGGCGCTGCGCCTGGGCGCACTGCATCCCTCTGCCCTCGGCCCGGTGCTGCTGCAGGGCTCGGCCCTGGCCTGGATCACCGCCCTGGCCTTGTACCTGTGGCGCTTCTTTCCCTGGATGGTCCGGCCGCGGCCGGACCAGAAACCGACCGCGGTCCCCGTCAACCCGCTCAAGAAGTGAGGCAAAACCCATGGAAACCGACACCCGGCCCGGTACCCTCCTGGCCTGAGACAATACGGCCATGAGACTTACCAGCATGACCGATTACGCGCTGCGCCTGCTGATGTATCTGGCGCAGCATCCCGAGCGCCTGTGCACCATCGCCGAGGTCGCCGGGGCCCACGCCATTTCCGAGGCGCACCTGATGAAAATCACCCACCAGCTGGCCCTGGCCGGCTGGATCGAGACCGTGCGCGGCAAGGGTGGCGGCATGCACCTGGCCGCGCCGCCCGAGGCCATCAACCTGGGCGGGGTGGTGCGCAGCATGGAAAGCGACTTCCAGCTGGTCGAGTGCTTCGGCCCGGCCAATGAGTGCCGCATCACCAGCCAGTGTCAGCTCACTTCGGTGCTGCAGGGCGCCCTGGATGGATTCCTGCAACACCTGGACCGCCACACCCTGGCCGATCTGCTGCCGCCGCGCCCCGCGGTGACCAAGACCCGCCGGCGCACCGTGACCATCAAGGCCGGCTGAGCCCCAGCGCCACACCGCCGCCGTCGCGATGACAGGCGGCCAAATGGCCTATAAAGATGCATGGGCCGGGAGCATCCCGGCCTCGTTGCCTACCCCCCGAGGAGACCAGACATGACAGAACTCAATGTCAACGGCGAGGACGTGGACGTCGATGCCGAGCCCAAAACCCCGCTGCTGTGGGTGCTGCGCGAGCAGCTCAACCTCACCGGCACCAAATACGGCTGCGGCATCGCGGCCTGCGGCGCCTGCACCGTGCATGTGGACGGCGCCCCGGTGCGCAGCTGCGTGCGGCCGCTGTCCTCGCTCACGCCCGAGCAGAAGATCGTCACCATCGAAGGCCTGTCGCGCAACGGCACGCACCCGGTGCAGCGCGCCTGGCGTGCGCTGGACGTGCCGCAGTGCGGCTTCTGTCAGAGCGGCATGATCATGACGGTCTCCGCCCTGCTGCGCTACATCCCCAACCCCACCGACGCCGAGCTCGACGCCGCCGTCGGCAACATCTGCCGCTGCGGCACCTACAACCGCGTGCGCGCCGCCATTCGCATGGTGGTGCAGGGCCAGGTGCCGCGCAGCGCCGAGCGGTCGGCCGAACACGACGAAGGGAGCGCCGCATGAGCCACGACCTGAACCCCGGCCTCTCGCGCCGCGGCTTCCTGGCCACCACGGGTGCCGCCGCCGGCGGCCTGATGGTGAGCTTTCACGTGCCGCTGGCGCAGGCCCAGACCAGCGCGGTGCGCGCCGGCACGCCCGAAGTCAACGCCTGGGTGGTGATCAAACCCGATGACACCGTGGTGATCCGCATCGCCCGCTCCGAGATGGGCCAGGGCACGCTGACCGGCCTGGCCCAGCTGGTGGCCGAAGAGCTGGAGTGCAGCTGGGCGCGCGTGACCACCGAATACCCGACCCCGGGCCAGAGCCTGGCGCGCGACCGGGCCTGGGGCAGCTTCGCCACCGGCGGCAGCCGCGGCATCCGCGAGTCGCACGAGTACGTGCGCAAGGGCGGCGCCACCGCCCGCATGCTGCTGGTGCAGGCCGCCGCCGAAGGCTGGGGCGTGCCGGTGGCCGAGTGCAGCGTGGCCAGCGGCGTCATCTCGCACGCGCCCAGCGGGCGCAAGACCCTGTTCGGCCGCGTGGCCGCCGCCGCCGCCCGACTCACACCGCCCGATCCGGCCAGCATCGTGCTCAAGGACCCGTCCACCTGGAAGATCGCCGGCAAGCGGCTGGCCAGGCTGGACACGTTCAAGAAAACCACCGGTGCGCAGGACTACGGCATCGACCTGACGCTGCCGGGCATGCTCAACGCCGCCATCAAGGACTGCCCGGTCTTCGGCGGCACGGTGAAGAGCTTCAAGGCCGCCACCATCCTGCGCCGGCGCGGCGTGAAGAAGGTGGTGCAGGTCGGCCCCAGCGCCGTGGCCGTGGTGGCCGACACCTGGTGGCGCGCCAAGAGCGCGCTCGACGCCCTACCCATCGAGTGGGACCTGGGCCCCAACGCCACCATCGCGCAGGCCGACATCCGGCAGACCCTGCAGGGCGGGCTGGAGGGCGAGGCCACGGCGGTGGGCAACAGCCAGGGTGATGCGGCCGCGGCCATTTCCGGCGCCGCGCGCAAGATCGAGGCGGTCTACAGCTACCCCTACCAGAACCACGCCACCCTGGAGCCCATGAACGCCACGGCGCGCTGGACGCCCCAGCGCTGCGAGGTCTGGGTGCCGACGCAGAACGGCGAGGCCGCGCTGGAGGCCGCCGCCGAGGCCGCCGGCCTGCCGCCGGCGCAGTGCGAGGTCTACAAGCAGTACCTGGGCGGCGGCTTCGGCCGGCGCGGCCGCAACGACTTCGTCACCCAGGCGGTGCAGATCGCCAAGGCCATGCCGGGCACGCCGATCAAGCTGATCTGGTCGCGCGAAGAGGACATGCAACACGGCTTCTACCACCCGATCACGCAGTGCAAACTCACGGCCGGGCTGGACGCGAACGGCAATATCGAAGGCCTGCACATGCGCATCTCGGGCCAGTCCATCCTGGCCACGGTGGCGCCGCAGGCCATGAAGGACGGCAAGGACATGCTGGTGTTCCAGGGCCTGGCCGCCTCCGGCCCCGAGGCGTCGCTGGGCTACACCATCCCCCACCTGCTGATCGACCACGCCATGCGCAACCCGCATGTGCCCGCCGGCTTCTGGCGCGGCGTGAACCTGAACCAGAACACGCTCTACCTGGAGTGTTTCATCGACGAGATCGCCCACGCCAGCGGCCAGGACCCGCTGGCCCTGCGCCGCAAGCTCATGGTCAATCACCCCAAGCACCTGGCCGTGCTGGAGGCCGTGGCCCGGCGCGCCGGCTGGGGTACCCCCGCGCCGACCGGTGTGTTTCGCGGCCTGGCGCAGACCATGGGCTTCGGCAGCTACGTGGCGGCCTGCGCCGAGGTTTCGGTCAGTGCCGAGGGCAAGCTCAAGATCCACCGCATCGTGGCCGCCACCGATCCGGGCCACGCCGTCAACCCGCAGCAGATCGAGGCCCAGGTCGAAGGCTCCTTCGCCTACGGCCTGTCGGCCGCGCTGTTCGGCGAGATCACCATCAAGGACGGCGCCGTCGAGCAGGGCAACTTCGACAGCTACCCGGTGATGCGTCTGGCCGACATGCCGGCGGTGGAGACCATCGTCATGCCCTCGGGCGGTTTCTGGGGCGGCGTGGGTGAACCCACCATTGCCGTGGCCGCGCCGGCGGTGCTCAACGCCATCTTTGCCGCCACCGGCAAGCGCATCCGCGAACTGCCGCTGCGCAAACAGGACCTGAAACGGGCCTGAGGCCGCCGCGATAGACCCTGCGCCTTTTCCGGCTGATCTGCGGCCCGGAAAAGGCGTGCGGCCCGAAGGCTTTATCATGCGGCCATGCGTTTCCTCGTCCTGGCCCTGATGATCGCCCTGCTGCCCCTGCGCAGCTGGGCCGGCGACGCCATGGCCGTCGAGGTGGCCGCGCAGGCACTCGGCGGCCCCGCGCCGGCGGGCCAGGCGGCAATGGACGACTGCCACCAGGACCACGGGCAGGCGGCTGGCCATGCCATGGGCCACGATGGGGCACCCGCCGACACGCAGGATGAACACACCAGCGCCGACTGCGGCACCTGCACCGCCTGCCAGATCTGCCACTCCGTGGCCCTGACGGCAGTGCTCCCGCAGGCCGTGGCGCCGCTGCTGCCCGCCATCGCCCCCCGCTCCAGCCAGCCGCGTTACGCCAGCGCCGCGCCGGCGCCGGGCTTGAAGCCGCCCATTTCCTGACCCTCCCGCCCGTGGTGCGTCCGCCGTCGGCCCGATCGGGGCGTCGGCGCACGCGTGTCCTGCCTTGCAGGCTGTTGAGGAGTCTTTCATGAACAAATATCGATGCGCCTTGCTGGCGCTGGCCCTGCCGCTGCTGGCCGGCGCCCAGAACGTGCCGCAGCAGGCCGCCGCCGCCGTCGCCCCGGGCGCGGCCGTGCCCCCCGTGCCCTACCAGCCCATGGCCGGCATCGGTGGCCTGGTCAGCGAGCGGGCCGACTGGAAAGCCGCCAACGCCACGGTGGGCCAGTACCCGCGTGGCCACCAGGATGTCATCAAGTGGGAAAAGGCACAGGACGCGCCGCCCGCCGCCGCCCCCACGCCCGCCACCCAGGAGCCGGCCCGATGAAACCCCGGTTCATGAGACGCGGCGCACTGGCGCTGGCCGCGCTGCTGCTGGCCGGCTGCGCCACGCTGGCGCCCGAGCAGAACCTGGCCGACGTGCAGCAGCTCACCGAAGGCCGCACCGCCGGCGTGCCGGTGCAGCTGCGCCGGCCCGACCCGCAGGCCGAGGCCACCGTGGCCGAGCTGCTGCAGGCACCGCTGACGGCCGAGAGCGCCGTGCGCATCGCGCTGCTCCACAGCCCGGCGCTGCAGCAGGCGCTCGTCACCCTGGACATCAGCGACGCCCAGCGGGTGCAGGCCGGCCGCGCGCCCAACCCGCACTTCTCCATCGCCGAGCTGGCCGAGGGCGAGACCCGCGAGATCGAGCGCACACTGCGCTTTGACGTGGTGGGCCTGCTCCTGCTGCCCTGGAAGAGCCAGTGGCAGGGCCGCCAGCACGAGCTGGCCAAGCTGCAGGCGGCGCAGGACATCGTGCGCCTGGCCACCGAGGTGCGCAAGGCCTGGATCAACGCCGTCGCCGCCGAGCAGAGCCTGCAGTACCTGCGCGACGTGCAGGCCGCCGCCGAGGCCGGCGCCGAACTGGCGCGGCGCATGACCCGGGTGGGCAACTTCAGCCGGCTGCAGCAGGCGCGCGAACAGGTGGTGCTGGCCGATGCCGCCGCGCAGCTGGCGCGGGCGCAGCAGCGCGCCTGGAGCGAGCGCGAGAAGCTCACCCGCCTGCTGGGCCTGTGGGGCACACAGACGCAGTACACGCTCAGCACCCGCCTGCCGGAGCTGCCGGCGCAGCCGACCGCACTGAACGACGTGGAAGCGCGCGCGCTGCGCGAACGGCTGGACGTGCGCGCCGCCGTGGCCGAGACCACCTATGTGGCCGACGCGCTGGGCCTGGTCAAGACCACGGGTTACCTCGACGGCCTGACACTGGCCTACAAGCACAGCAGCACCGTGGATGGCGCCGGCGCCCGCGACGAGAAACACGGCTGGGAACTGGAGCTGCCGTTGCCGATCTTCGACTGGGGCGGCGCGCGCAATGCGCGCGCCGAGGCGATCTATCTACAGTCGGCCGTGCGTGTGCGCAACGTAGCCGTGCAGGTGCGCAGCGAGGCGCGCGAGGCCTACTACGGCTGGCGCACCGCCTGGGACCTGGCGCGCCACTACCGCGAGGAGGTGGTGCCGCTGCGCCGCTACATCAGCGACGAAATGCTGCTGCGCTACAACGGCATGCTCTCCAGCGTGTGGGACCTGCTGGGCGAGGTCCGCGCCCAGAGCCTGGCCGTGAACCAGGCGCTGGAGGCGCAGCGCGACTTCTGGCTGGCCGACGCCGACCTGCAACTGACCCTGACCGGCACCTCGCCCGGCGCGCTCACACAGCTGCGCGGCGGCGCTACCGCCGCCGCCCCCGCTTCCCAAGGACATTGACCATGAACCGACGCAATTTCTTCAGTGGCGCCGCCCTCACCGCCGTCGCCGCGGCCTCCGTCAGCAAGGTGGCGCTGGCGGCCCTGCCCGAGCCAGTGCTGATGGACAAACCCGACACCGCGCCGCCGCTGCACCCCGAGAGCGGCCGCCCCTACAACCCCGTGGTCACGCTCAACGGCTGGACCCTGCCCTGGCGCATGAACAACGGCGTCAAGGAGTTCCACCTGGTGGCCGAGCCCGTGGTGCGCGAGATCGCGCCCGGGATGCGCGCCCACCTGTGGGGCTACAACGGCCAGAGCCCGGGCCCCACCATCGAGGTAGTGGAAGGCGACCGCGTGCGCATCTTCGTCACCAACAAGCTGCCCGAGCACACCTCGGTGCACTGGCACGGCCAGCGCCTGCCCAACGGCATGGACGGTGTGAGCGGGCTGACCCAGCCCTGGATTCCCGTGGGCAAGACCTTCGTCTACGAGTTCGTGGCCCGGCGGCCCGGCACCTTCATGTACCACCCGCATGCGGACGAGATGACGCAGATGGCCATGGGCATGATGGGCTTCTGGGTCACGCACCCGAAAACGAAGCATCCGCTGATCAGCGAGGTGCAGCGCGACTTCTGTTTCCTGCTCAATGCCTTCGACATCGAACCCGGCAGCGCCACGCCCAAAATCAACACCATGCTGGACTTCAACCTCTGGACCTGGAACAGCCGCGCCTTCCCCGGCATCGACTCCCTCAACGTACGCCTGGGCGACAAGGTGCGCATCCGCGTGGGCAACCTGACCATGACCAACCACCCCATACACCTGCACGGCCACGAGTTCGTGGTGACCGGCAGCGACGGCGGTCCCTGGCCGCAAGCGGCGCGCGCGCCGGAGGTGACCACCGACGTGGCGGTGGGCCAGATGCGGCAATTGGAGTTCGTCGCCGACGAGGAGGGCGACTGGGCCTTCCATTGTCACAAGAGCCACCACACCATGAACCCCATGGGCCACAACGTGCCCACCATGATCGGCGTCGACCACCGCGGCCTGGTAAGCAAGCTCCAGAAGCTGGTGCCCGACTACATGCTCATGGGCGAACGCGGCATGGCCGACATGGGGGAGATGGAAATGCCCTTGCCCGACAACACCCTGCCCATGATGACCGGCACCGGCCCCTATGGCCCGTTGGAGATGGGTGGCATGTTCTCCACGCTCAAGGTGCGCCGCCACCAGAAGGCCGGTGACTACAGCGACCCGGGCTGGTACGCGCAGCCGGCCGGCACCCAGGCCTACGAATGGCTCGACGAAGCGCCGGCCACGCCGCGCGCCGCCGCGCCCGACAGCGGCCAGCCCGCCGTCGAGCTCAAGGCCGTCAAACCCAATTCACACCTGCAACATCACTGAGGACACCATGAAGACACTTGCACTCATCATCGGCGCCGCCCTGCTGGCCGCCACCCCGGCCTGGGCCCACGGCGACAAGCCACACGCACCGTCCCGGGTCGTGATCAAGGAGCAGAAGGACTGGGGCATCGCCGGCGAGGCCAGGCAGGTCACGCGCACCATCACGCTGACCATGACCGACGATATGCGCTTCACGCCCGACCGCATCGAGGTCAGGCAGGGCGAGACCGTGCGCCTGCGCCTGCGCAACACGGGCAAGCTGCTGCACGAGCTGGTGCTCGGCACACCCAAGGAACTGATGGCGCATGCCGAGCAGATGCTCAAGCACCCGGGCATGGAGCACGAGGAGCCCTATATGGCGCACGTGCAGCCCGGCCAGCGCGGCGAGATCATCTGGACCTTCAACCGCGCCGGTTTATTCGAGTTCGCCTGCCTGATCGCCGGCCACTTCCAGGCCGGCATGAAGGGCACCATCACCGTCCGTCCCAACTGAGAGGAGAGAACCATGAACCGACGCAAACTCTTGCAGACCTCCTTTGCCCTGGCGGCCGGCACCCTGGCCGGCCTCGGCCTGGCGGCCCAGCCCGCACGCCCCGTGGTCGAGGTCTGGAAGACGGCCAGCTGCGGCTGCTGCCACGACTGGATCAAACACCTGCAGGACCAGGGTTTCGAGGTCCAGACCCACGACGTCAGCAACGCCACCAAAAACGACTACCGCCGCCGCCTGGGGCTGGCCGACAAGTTCGGCTCCTGCCACACCGCGCTGGTGAGCGGTTATGTGATCGAAGGCCATGTGCCGGCGCGCGAGATCCGCCGTCTGCTCAAGGACAAACCGCGCGCCCTGGGTCTGGCCGTGCCCGGCATGCCCATCGGCTCGCCCGGCATGGACGGCCCGGACTACGGCGGCCACAAGGATGCCTACGACGTGCTGCTGGTGCAGCGCGGCGGCACCGCCAGCGTGTTCCAGTCTTACCGATAATTCCCGTTTCGCCTCCCATGCAATTCACCATGAAAAAACACACCATCCTCCTCTGCTCCCTGCTGGCCGTGGCCGCCCCCGCGCTGGCCCAGAGCCATGGCCATGGCCACGACAGCCCGGCCCCTGCGGTCCAGCTCGCCCAGGCCGCGGCCGGGCGCCCCCAGGTCGAAGCCCTGGTGCGCACGGTCGACAAATCAGCGAAGAAGATCACGCTCAAACACGGGGACATTCCCAACCTCGACATGGGCCCCATGACCATGGTGTTCCAGGTGCAGGACCCCGCGCTGCTGGACAAGGTCAAGGCCGGCGACACCGTGCGCTTCACGGCCGACAAGGTCAAGGGCGCCTACACGGTGCTCACGATCGAGCCGGTGCAGAAGTAAGCCCGAAGTAAAGGCCTGTGCTGGATCTTGCCTTCCTCGGCTAATCGGCCTGATGCGGACGACTCAAGCTGGTTGGCTGGGAAGGGGCGGCAGGAGGCAAGACTTGTCACCCGACACTTGTTTGTACATCGCATCTCCAACCGCTTGCAGGGCATCTGTATGCACCTACCTACTGCTCGCCATCAAGTCCCATCTCGCGCACCTTGCGCTTAGTAGACACCACCAGCTCTTGCACGGTCTGCTTCGATGCCTCGTGGGCCTGTTCCACATCGGCTATTTCTAGCAACATCGAATACATACGCTTGGCGCCCTCGACGTCGCCCTCAATATAAAACCAGTCACCCAGCAACTCAAGCAGCTGCGCGCCATACCGGCAGTGCAGGGGAGGCAGCACTTGCAGGTATGGTCGCGACCACTCGTACGTCGCCTGAGGACTCATATCGGGGTCCATAGACGTAACGATGTAGAAATAGGCGGCAAATAGCGCATCCTCCGGTTCGCACTTGCTGCAGGTGTCATACGCTTGGATAGCGCGCCGGAACTGGATGTGGGCGGTGGCGTCTTCGTTCGCACAAATCGCAATCCAGCCTGCCACAGCCTCGGCTGTAGCCCACGCAGAGCTAAGCTCTGCATCACCTAGCGCCACAGCCGCGGTGCTTCGCAAGTCTGGAAGAATCTCATTGAGCAGGCCCTTGGCCTGAATATGCCGCTCGTCACTTCCCAGCACCATGCACCCACCGATCCATGCTTTGAGGATCAGACCTTCGCGAACTCCTTGCGAGCTCTCACTAAGCTGCTTTAACGCATCCATAAGCAGGCCTTCTGCTTGTTCATGCGTTCCACCTGCGCGTAGTACGGCCAAGGCGCCCTCTAAAGCGCGATCCGGATCTGAAAGGTTAGAGCACCAATTTTGCATGCTAGCTGATGATTCTTTGGGAAGACCTCGTATTCAAACGAGGCTGGAACTCGTGGCGGAAATATACTCATTCGTCGCATGATCGGAGCCACATAAGGAGGACGACAGATGAGTTTCCAAAACGTAGCGGAGCTCAAGTCCGCGTTGGCCGCGACTACCCCGCCACGACTGGGACGCTTCGGCGAGAAGATCTACGCGCTGTTTATGCAACAGCAAGGACACACCATCGAGGGCCTGCATAAGGAAAAAGCTGACTTCAAGGTCCAAGACTTAGGCCGCGTCGACGTCAAGACCAGAGGCTTTGGCAGCCCAACCGCCCGTACCCGCCTCCGAGTCCCCAATACGATCTACTGCTTTGTGGATCTGCATGCCTCGCACATCGTGCTGACTCACGAAGATAGCGCAGGGCGCGTCATCCGACCCACCGAAACCGTCGACTGGGAGCAAGCGCTGGCTTACTGGAACGACCTGAACTATCGATTGACCTCTGCCAAGAGTGAGTTGAAAGAGAGAATTCTTCTCCAGACCGACGAACTAAGGCGCTGGATCGAAGAACACTGGAAGCTGAAAGCTGCCGTCGTCTACCGCGAAGGGCGCGCAACGCAGGAGAGTATGACTTCCGGGAAAAACCCATGGGGACCGATCACCTTCTACGAATGGCCCACAGCCAAAAGGTTCATCGATCTCAAGGTACTCGCATATTTTGACGGCGACAGCATCTACCAAATCATGGCTTACCCCATCGACCGACGCGAGGAAATAGACTGGAAGGAAGGGCGCACCAAGAAGGACACCAAGAGCTTCGACCCCAAGACCATACATCCTAAGTTCGTCTTTGCCGATATCCAGACCTTCAAACAAGACTTCCCAAAACGCTTCCTGTAAGCCAGGGTCGCCACACAAGAGAAAGCATTGGGGGCAGATTTTTCCTTTTTGCCACATCTCGTGTCGGTCGTCTCATCGGCCACAGAGAAGGAGAGCAGTACCGCTGCGCCCGGCAACGAAGTAGAACCCAAGGCGGCCAGTCGCCGATCGGCAGCTAGTCTTTGCATGCCCCCGATGTCTCCCTCCACGTACGACCTCCAGTCGCCATGCTGAGATGCAACGGTCATGACGTAGAAGGCCGACAGCTCGAATTCCCCTCACTGCCGTTCGAGACAATCCGGTAGTCATCAGAACAGGCTGCTCTGCCCCCGCGCCAGGCCGGGGCGGAACTGCGTGAGGTCCAATTCCGCCTGCTCGCGGTTCAGGCCGTAACGCGCGCAGGCCTTGTGGAAACGCTGGCGGATCAGGTCGGCCCACAGGCCGCTGCCCTGCATGCGGGTGGCGAAGTCGCTGTCGTAATCCTGGCCGCCGCGCATCTCGCGCAGGCGCGCCATCACGCGCGCGGCGCGCTGCGGGTAGTGCAGCTCCAGCCACTGCTGGAACAGCTCGTTGAGCTCCCACGGCAGGCGCAGCACGCTGTAGAAGGCGCTGCGCGCACCGGCCTGCGCCGCCGCTTCCAGCACCTGCTCCATGTCCTCGTTGAGGAAGGGAATCTGCGGCGCCACGCTCACGCCCACCGGCACACCGGCCTGGGCCAGCGTACGGATGGTGCGCAGGCGGCGCTGCGGCGAGGCGGCACGCGGCTCCAGCCGGCGCGCCAGCTCGCCGTCCAGCGTGGTGATGGTGACGTAGACCGCCGCCAGCCGATCGGCCGCCATGGGGGCGATCAGGTCCAGATCGCGCTCGACGCCGCTGGACTTGGTGATGACGGCAAAGGGATGGCGAGCCTCGCGCAGCACCTCGATCAGTGCGCGCGTGAGCCGCAGCTCGCGCTCCACCGGCTGGTAGCAGTCGGTGGCCGAGCCCAGCACGATCAGACCCGGCTGGTAGGACCGCGCGCACAACTCGCGCCGCAGCTGCTCGGCCAGCCCACGCTTGGCGATGATCACACGCTCGAAATCCAGCCCCGGCGACAGCCCCAGGTAGCTGTGCGTGGGCCGCGCATAGCAGTAGCTGCAGCCGTGCTCGCAGCCGCGGTAGGGGTTGACGGAGCGGTCGAAGGCGATGTCCGGCGAGTCGTTGCGCACCAGCGCGCTGCGCGCGTCTTCCCAGCGCACTTCGGTCGGCAGCTTCGGGGCGGCGCCCTGCAGCGCCTCGTCCCAGGTCGACCAGCCGTCGTCGAAGGCCGCGCGCGTATCGCGCTCGAAGCGGTGCGCCATGCGCGTGGCGGCGCCGCGCCCCTTGAGGGCCTGCACGGGAATGTTGAAATCGGTCATGACTGTATGAATATACAGTTTCCGACTCCGATCCGCCAGGCCGGTGCCCGACCCGCTGGCAGGGTTCAGAATGCGACATCTGCACCAGAACCATCACCATGCCCGTCCAACCTTTTGAGTTCTCGGCCCGCCTGCGCAGCGTGCGTTACGCCCTCGCCGGCCTGCGCACGCTGCTGCACACCCAGCACAACGCCTGGATCCACGCGGTGGCCACGGTCGCCGTGGTCGGCGCCGGCGCTTACTTCGACCTGTCCCCGCCCGAATGGCTCTGGCTGGTGCTGGCCATGGCGCTGGTCTGGACGGCCGAGGCCTTCAACACCGCGCTCGAACTGCTGGCCGACGCGGTGACGCAGGAGCAGCACCCGCTGATCGGCCAGGCCAAGGACGTGGCGGCCGGCGCCGTCCTGCTGGCGGCCCTGGCGGCGCTGGTCATCGGCGTGCTGGTGCTGGGGCCCCATGTGCTGCGGCGTCTGGCCTGAACGCGGAAGACCGTCATGAGCACCTCGGCCACCGTCGACTTCTTCGAGCGGCAGTTCCAGCGCCAGGTGCGCGCCGCCGAATTGCAACTCAACCCCTTCGAGCAGGGCGCGCTGCCCTTTCTGCGCGGCCGGGTGCTGGACTTCGGCAGCGGCATGGGCAACCTGGCGGTAGCTGCCGCGCGCCAGGGCTGCAGCGTGCTGGCCCTGGACGCCAGCACGACGGCCATCGAACACCTGCGCCAGCGTGCCCACACCGAGGGCCTGGCCGTCGAGGCCCGGCAGGCCGAACTGGCGGACTACCAGTTGCAGGAGGACTTCGACGCCGTCGCCGCCATCGGCCTGCTGATGTTCCTGGACTGCGCGCACGCCCTGCGCCAGCTGGCCCAGCTGCAACAACACCTGCGGCCCGGCGGCGTTTTTGTCCTCAACCTGCTGGTGCAGGGCACCACCTACCTTGACCTCTTCGATCCGCAGCAGCACTGCCTGCTGCCCGCCCAGCAGTGGCTGGACCACTTCGACGGCTGGTCGATCGAACGCCGCGAGACGCAGGACTTCCCCGCGCCGGGCGAACGTGTCAAGTCCTTCCTCACGCTGATCGCCCGCAAGCCCGGCGGCTGAGCACCGACTGAGCACCGACTGTCGCGCCGACGCCGCACTCCGTCGCCTGGTGCGGGTGCTGGCGGGGCCTCTGCGCGACCTTGCCGCTATAGTGGCCGCATCGTCCTGCCGCCCTACCCGCATGAGCCTGAGCACAGCCCGTTTTCACCACCCGCCCCTGGCCCGCCTGCTGACCGGCGGCTTCTGCGTCCTGGCCCTGCTGGTGCTCAGTGCTTGCGGCAGCGCCCCGAAGTCCGGTGGCAGCGTCTCCAGCGGTCACACGGAAGCCGGCATGGCCTCCTACTACGGCAACGAGTTCCACGGCCGCAAGACCGCCAACGGCGAGCGCTTCGACCAGGGCAAGCTGACGGCGGCGCACCGCACCATGCCCTTCGGCACCCGGGTCAAGGTCACCAACACCCAGAACGGCCGCAGCGTGGTGGTGCGTATCAACGACCGCGGCCCCTTCGCCAAGGGGCGCATCATCGACCTCTCCAGCTCGGCCTTCAAGTCCATCGCCAGCATCAATGCCGGCGTGGTGCCGGTGCGCGTGCAGGTCATCGAATAATTCTGCTGCTGCGCATAATCAGCGCATGAGCACTGCCCCGTCCCTGCCCTACTCGGGCGCCATCACCGACGTGGCCGGCATCGAAGTCGGCCACTACAGCGAAACGCGCCGCCCCACCGGCTGCAGTGTGGTCATCGCGCGCCAGGGCGCCGTGGCCGGTGTCGATGTACGCGGCGCTGCACCCGGCACGCGCGAGACCGACCTGCTGCAACCGGCCAACCTGGTGCAGCAGGTGCACGCCGTGCTGCTGGCCGGCGGCAGCGCCTGGGGCCTGGACGCGGCCGGCGGCGTGATGCGCTGGCTGGAAGAAAACCGCATCGGCCTGGACACCGGCTACGGCCTGGTGCCCATCGTGCCGGCGGCGGTGCTGTTCGATCTGGGCGTGGGTGATGCCCGCATCCGACCCGACGCCCAGGCCGGCTACCAGGCCTGCGTCGCCGCGAGCCGGCAGGCACCGGCACAAGGCAATGTGGGCGCCGGCAGCGGCGCGCTGGTGGGCAAGCTGCTGGGCCACGCGCGCGCCATGAAGGGTGGCATCGGCAGCGCCTCGGTGTCCGCAGGCGGCTGCACCGTCGGCGCCCTGATCGCCTGCAACGCCGTGGGCGACGTGCTGGAGCCGGCCAGCGGCCGGCTGCTGGCCGGCGCGCGCAGCGAAGACGGGCTCCGGCTGCTCGGCACACGCGATGCCCTGCTGCAAGGCCAACTGCCGCAGCAGCTGCTGACCGGCACCAACACCACCATCGGCGTCATCGCCACCGACGCCGTGCTCACCAAAGCGCAGGCGCAGCGCCTGGCCCAGGTGGCGCACGACGGCCTGGCGCGCGCCATCAACCCGGTGCACACCCTGTTCGACGGCGACACCCTGTTCGCCCTGGGCACCGGTGCCAGCGGCAAAAACGCCGACATGCTGCTGCTGGCCACACTGGCGGCCGAAGCCACGGCGCGTGCCACCGTGAATGCCGTGCACGCGGCCCAGGGCCTGCGCCTGGGCGACCAGCACTGGCCGGCCTGCACCGAACTTCTGCCTCACTGATCCCGGGACCGCCCCCATGCCCAAGACCATCCGCCACACCCTGCTCTCGCTGCGCGACCTCTGGGCCTCGGCCGGGCCCTTCGTGCTGCTGGCCTTGGTGCTGCTGGTGCTGGCCTACTGGTGGCTGGACCCGATGCCGCCGCGCAAGATCACGCTGGCCACCGGCCCGGCGCAAGGCGCCTACGACGAGCTGGGCAAGCGCTACGCCAAGGTGCTGGCCGGCTACGGC
This sequence comes from Curvibacter sp., assembly GCA_020621965.1. Taxonomy (GTDB): domain Bacteria; phylum Pseudomonadota; class Gammaproteobacteria; order Burkholderiales; family Burkholderiaceae_C; genus Hylemonella. Next base: position 58,443 of record JAHRYV010000015.1, read on the forward strand.
ATCCAGGTCCGCCTGCAGCCCAGCCAGGGTTCGGCGGAGAACCTGCGCCTGCTGCAGGACGGCGCGGTCGACATCGGCTTCGTGCAGGGCGGCAGCAACGAGGCCGCCGCGGACGAGAGCGAACTCGAGTCGCTGGGCAGCCTGTTCGTGGAGCCGGTCTGGCTGTTCTACCGCGCGGACAGCGCGCGCAAGGTGAATCGCCAGGGCACGCTGGCCGCGCTGGCCGACCTCAAGGGCCTGCGCCTGAACGTGGGCGCCGAAGGCAGCGGTGTGCCGCGCCTGATGGAGCGCCTGTTCGAGGCTAACCGCATCGATCCGGGCGGCATGCAGCTCTCACGCCTGGACCAGACCCCGGCCGTGATGGCGCTGCTGGCCGGTGAGATCGACGCCCTGGTGCTGGCCTCGGCGCCCGAATCGCTGATGGTGCAGATGCTGCTGCAGACACCGGACATCCGCCTGATGGACTTCAGCCAGAGCGAGGCCTACGCGCGGCGCTTCGCCTTCCTCACCCCGGTGACGCTGCCGCGCGGTGTGGTGGATCTGGCCGGCGACGTGCCGGCGCGCGACGTGCGCCTGATCGCCACCACCACCACCCTGCTGGCCACCCCCGACGTGCACCCGGCGCTGCTGCAGCTGTTCGCGCAGGCCGGGCTCAAGCTGCACGGCCAGGCCGGCTGGTTCAACCGCGCGCGCGAGTTCCCGCACATCGGCCAGACCGAGTACCCGCTGGCGCAGGAGGCCGAGCGCGCCATCAAGAGCGGCGTGCCGCTGCTGCAGCGCTACCTGCCCTTCACGCTGGCCAATCTGCTCGAGCGCATGTGGCTGGCCCTGGGTGTCATCATCGCCCTGCTGCTGCCGCTGTCGCGCATCGTGCCGCCGCTGTACGAGTTCCGCATCCGCTCGCGGGTGTTCCGCTGGTACGGCCAGCTGCGCCAGCTGGAAGAGCGCCTGCAGGCCGGCGAGGGCACCCGTGCCGAACTGTTGCAGGAACTCGGTGCGCTGGAGGCGCGGGCCGGCCGCATCCGCGTGCCGCTGTCTTATGCCGACGAGCTGTACGCGCTGCGCAACAACATCGAACTGGTGCGGCGCAAATTGATGGCAGACTGAGCCGACCACCACCCCGCCCCCACCATGCCCACACCCGCCCCGCTCCCGCCCGAGGCCCTGTACATGGCCTGCGACCCGGCCCAGCTGGGTTTTGCCAGCAGCAGCGAGCTGCCCGATCTGGACGCTGCGCAGATCCACGGCCGCGCGGTCGAGGCCATGCAGCTGGGCCTGGACATGAAACACGCCGGCTACAACCTCTTCGTGCTGGGCGAGACCGGCAGCGGCCGCCACGCCATCACCCAGCAGCTGCTCGACGCCGGGCGCCACAACGGCAGCACACCGGCCGACTGGTGTTATGTCTACAACTTCGCCGACACCACCCGCCCCCGGCTGTTGCGCCTGCCCTGCGGCCGCGGCACCCGGCTGCGCGACGACCTGCAGCAGTTCGTGGCGGCGCTGACGCCGGCCATCAACGCCGTCTTCCAGGGCGAGGATTACCGCGAGCGCATCGAGGCCCTGCAGGAAGAAGCCAAGCAGCGCGAGGCCACCGCCCTCAAGGCCCTGGGCGACGAGGCGGTACAGCAGGGCATCGCCCTGGTGCACGCGCCCGCCGGCCTGGTCTTCGTGCCCATGCAGGACGACCACGAGTCGCCGCTGTCGCCGGAAGACTACGAAAAGCTGCCCGACGCACGCAAGGCGGAACTCGCCGAGCACCTCCAGTCCCTGCACGAGCGCCTGCACAAGGTGACTAACGAATTCCCGCGCTGGCACCAGGAGACACTCAACCGCATGAAGCAGGCCGGCAGCGAGGCCCTGCGCACCACGGTCACGCATCTGGTGGAGGACCTCAAGCCCCGCTATGCCGACCTGCCGGAGGTGGGCCAGTACCTGGACGCCGCGCTGGCCGACATCATCGAAAGCGGGGAGTCGCTGCGCGCCTCCACCCACAGCGAGGGCGACACCGAGACCACCACCTACTCCGGCTCCATCGCGCTGCAGCGTTACCTGGTCAACCTGCTGGTCGCCAACCCGGCCGATGGCGCCCGCCCGGTGGTCTACGAAGACCACCCCACGCTGCAGAACCTGCTGGGCCGCATCGAGGCCCAGGTCCACATGGGCGCGCTGATCAGCAACTTCACCCTGATCCGCGCCGGCGCCCTGCACCGCGCCAACGGCGGTTTCCTGGTGCTGGACGCGCTCAAGGTCCTGCAGCAACCCTATGCCTGGGACGGGCTCAAGCGCTGCCTGAAGTCGGGCCGGGTGCGCATCGAGTCGCTGTCCGAGCTGATCGGCCTGACCAGCACCGTACAGCTCGAACCCGAGCCCATGCCGCTGGACCTCAAGATCGTGCTGATCGGCGAACGCCTCGTGTATTACCTGCTCAGCCAGTACGACCCGGACTTCCCCGCCCTCTTCAAGATCAACGCCGACCTGGAGAGTGAGATCGAGCGCAACCCGGCCAACACCGTGGCCTACGCGCGCCTGATCGCCACGCTGGCGCGGCGCGAGCAGCTGCGCCCGCTGTCGGCGCCGGCCGTGGCGCGTGTGATCGAGCACGCCGCGCGCCTGGCCAGCGACGCGCAGCGCCTGTCCACCCAGACCCAGCCCCTGGACGACCTGATGCGCGAGGCCGACCATGCGGCCGCCACCGCCCAGGTCGAGCGCATCGAGCGCGAGCACGTGGAGGCGGCGCTGGCAGCACACCGGCACCGCCACGAACGCATCCAGGAGCGCTACCAGGAGCAGATCCTGCGCGGCCAGATCCTGGTGGACACCACGGGCGAGCACGTGGGCCAGGTCAACGGCCTGGCCGTGATCGTGCTGGGCGAGAGCACGTTTGCGCACCCGGTGCGCATCACCGCCACCGTGCGCGTGGGCGAGGGCGAGGTGATCGACATCGAACGCGAGGTCAAGCTCGGCGGGCCCATCCACTCCAAGGGCGTGCTCATCCTCTCCTCCTTCATGGCCGCGCGCTTCGGCCTGCGCCTGCCGCTGTCGCTCAAGGCCAGCCTGGTGTTCGAGCAGTCCTACGGCGGCGTGGAGGGCGACAGCGCCTCGGTGGCCGAGCTCGCCGCCCTGCTGTCGGCCGTGGCCGACGTGCCGCTGAAACAGTCGCTGGCCGTGACCGGCTCGGTCAACCAGTTCGGTGTGGTGCAGCCCGTGGGCGGCATCAACGAGAAGATCGAGGGTTACTTCGACATCTGCGCCGCGCGCGGCCTCACGGGCGAGCAGGGGGTGCTGATCCCGGCGCCCAATGCGGTGCACCTGATGCTCAAACCCGAGGTGGTGCAGGCCGTGCGCGACGGCAAGTTCCGCATCTGGGCCGTGGGCACGGTGGACGAGGCGCTGGAGCTGCTCACGGGCCTGAGCGCCGGCGCGCCGGATGCGCAGGGCAACATGCCCGAGGGTTCGATGAATGCGCGCATCGCCGCCGGCCTGCAAAAGCTGGCCCGGCTGCGCAAGGAATTCGGCCGCGACAAACCGGCGGCCGGCGACGCCGAGTCCTGAGCGCGCCCGGGCCGGCCGGCCCGGGCTGCTGCGGGCGTCTTACTTGAGGGCCTTGAAGCGCACGCGGTGCGGCTTGGCGCCCTCTTCACCCAGGCGTTTCTTCTTGTCGGCCTCGTACTCCTGGTAGTTGCCGTCGAAGAAGGTCCACTGGCTGTCGCCTTCGGCGGCCAGGATGTGGGTACAGATGCGGTCCAGGAACCAGCGGTCGTGGCTGATGACCATGACCGAACCGGCGAACTCCAGCAGCGCATCTTCCAGCGCACGCAGGGTTTCGACGTCGAGGTCGTTGGACGGCTCGTCCAGCAGCAGCACATTGCCGCCGGCGATCAGGGTCTTGGCCAGGTGCAGACGGCCGCGCTCACCACCCGACAGCGTGCCCACGCGTTTCTGCTGGTCGCCGCCGTTGAAGTTGAAGCGGCCGCAATAGGCGCGGCTGGCCATCTGGAACTTGCCCACGGTCAGGATGTCCAGGCCGCCGGAGACGTCTTCCCACACGGTCTTTTCATTCGACAGGTCGTCACGCGTCTGGTCGACGAAGGCCATCTTCACGGTCTGGCCGATCTTGACCTCGCCACTGTCCGGCGTTTCCTTGCCGGCGATCATCTTGAACAGCGTGGACTTGCCGGCGCCGTTGGGGCCGATGATGCCGACGATGGCGCCCGCGGGCACCTTGAAGCTCAGGTTGTCGATCAGCAGGCGGTCACCAAAGGACTTGCTGACGTTCTTGAACTCGATCACCTCATTGCCCAGGCGGTCGGCCACGGGGATGAAGATCTCCTGCGTCTCGTTGCGCTTCTGGTATTCGAAATCGGACAGTTCCTCGAAGCGGGCCAGACGGGCCTTGCTCTTGGCCTGGCGCGCCTTCGGGTTCTGGCGTGCCCACTCCAGCTCCTTCTTCAGCGCCTTGGCGCGGGACTCTTCGCCCTTCTGCTCCTGCTCCAGGCGGGCCTGCTTCTGCTGCAGCCACTCGCTGTAGTTGCCCTTGTAAGGGATGCCGGAGCCGCGGTCCATTTCCAGGATCCATTCGGCCGCGTTGTCCAGGAAGTAGCGGTCGTGGGTGATGGCCACCACGGTGCCCGAATAACGCTGCAGGAACTGCTCCAGCCAGTCCACCGATTCGGCGTCCAGGTGGTTGGTCGGCTCGTCCAGCAGCAGCATGTCGGGTTTGGACAGCAGCAGGCGGCACAGGGCCACACGACGCTTCTCGCCGCCGGAGAGCTTGCCGATCACGGCGTCCCATGGGGGCAGGCGCAGCGCGTCGGCGGCGATCTCCAGCTGGTGCTCGCCGCCGTCGCCGGCGGTGGCGATGATGGCTTCGAGCTTGGCCTGCTCGGCGGCCAGGGCGTCAAAGTCGGCGTTTTCATCCGCGTAGGCCGCGTAGACCTCTTCCAGGCGCGCCTGGGCCGCCTTGCTTTCGCCCATGCCACCTTCGACGGCCTGGCGCACGGTCTCGTTCGGGTCGAGCTGCGGCTCCTGCGGCAGGTAACCGATCTTCAGGCCGGCCATCGGGATGGCTTCGCCCTCGAACTCCTTGTCGACCCCGGCCATGATCTTGAGCAGCGTGGACTTGCCCGAGCCGTTGAGGCCGAGCACGCCGATCTTGGCACCGGGGAAGAAGGAGAGCGAGATGTCCTTGAGGATGTAACGCTTCGGCGGAATGATCTTGCCGAGGCGGTTCATGGAGAAGACGTATTGAGCCATTTAGTAATAGTTTTGGGGGACGATAAACGCGTATTATCCCCCGCCGGCCCGAATGGCGCCGGGGGCGGTCTTGAAGACGCGCCGACCCTGGTCGTCCCGCCCGGTCAAGGGCTCGACACCCTCATGACTTGAACAGTCGGTCATTCCTACACCGGCGCCCAGCGGCACCCCAGACGGGTCCCGCGGAGGGTGGCCGACTTGACGTCACATCACCCAGCGGCTCGGAAGTGTCTGGTGAACCCGGGTCGATTCAATGCTCAGTTCCGCCTGCCCGCAAAATTGTTCGCGCTGGTGAAGGTGATGCTGCAAATTTTGCTGAGATACATGCGGCGCGGCACGTAGATCTCCAGATCCTGGGCGCTACCGAGCGTCCTCATCAAATACAGTCGCCCGCGATGCATCAAGGGTCGGCCAACCCAGGAATCAAATAAACCAGGCCCGGTTGCGATTTTTTTCAGATCTGAAGTGACCCAGACTGGGTGATATTCCTCCCCTCGAAGATCGTAGGGAATGCCACACCTGGGCGCCTGATAACGCAATGTCATCAGTACCCTGTCATCAAAAAGCTTTGGCGCTAGTCGCAAGGCAAACAGTTCTGCACCACCTTGTTTGGCAAATTCCAGCATGCGCCGCTTCCCTTCGGAGGTGGGGTACATATTGGGCGCCAGTTTTTTCTCTCTGAAGTATTCGGTCGATCCGACCATGCCCAGTGTCATCATCTCCATCGCAAGTTCCTCATGCTGCGACAGGTCGAGCTTTTCCCACGTTGGGTCTGTCACGCCGGGCAATTTGAGTATTTCTTCAGAGATGCAAGGGCGATGTTCATCAGTTGGCTTGCTTTTATTCAACGCCGCCAGAATCGCCTCGCAAAACGGTTGCTCCTTGCCTTCACCATCAATGAAGTAATCGGCATGTGTGGTGACGGGTACGGATAGCAGCACGGATATTAGGCACAGCGATCTGATGTACGTCGTCAACTGACTTTTTTCGAATGCAGAGTGGTTCATGCCGCCGTCCTTTTTGTACTTTCACATGACGTTGGGTTCATCGATGGAGTAGAAAATAAATCTGCCCCCTTCTTGCCCGCCCTGATCGTCCCGCCCGGTCAGGGGCTCGACACCCTCATGACTTGAAGCAGTCGGTCATTCCTACACCGATGCCCAGCTGCACCCCAGGCGGGTCTCGCCGAGGGTGGCCGACTTGACGTCATCACCCAACCCAACGGCTCGGAAATGCCTGGTGAGGCCGGGGCGATTCAATACTCAGTTCAATGCTTATTTCCGATCCCCCTTGGATTTGATAGCGCCGTCAAAACCAATGTTGCAGATTTTGCTGAGATACATTTGGCGCGGCACAAAGATTTCCAGATCCTGATCTGTTCCATATGGTCTAGCCAGATACAGCCTTCCGCGGTACATCAATGGCCGCGCTGCTCTGGAGTCGAACAGACCAGGGCCTGTCGCGATTTCCTTTAGATCCGACGTAATCCAGGCACTATCCTCACTTTCGCCTCGCAGTTGCGGGGGGCTCCCACATAATTCATTCTTGTAGCGCAACGTCACTAGCACCCGGTCGCCAAATAATTTCGGCGGCAAGCGCAATATAAACAATTCCGCTCCAGACTTCCTCCTGTTATCAACGAAACGCTGTTGCTGTGCCGGTGATGGATACATCTGCGGCATCAGCTTCTTCGGACGGAAATACTCCGCCGATCCCACTGAATTAAGGATATACAATTTCTTCATCAACTCCTCATGCTGCGACAGGTCGAGCTTTTCCCACGCTGGGTCTGTCACGCCAGGCAGTTTGAATATTTCTTCAGAGATGCAGGGGCGATGTTCATCGGTTGGCTTGCTTTTATTCAACGCCGCCAGAATCGCCTCGCAAAACGGTTG
>JAHRYV010000016.1 GCA_020621965.1 Curvibacter sp.
GAAGACCTTCATCGAGGTCTATCTGGAGGACTACCACGTCGGCCCCTTCCACCCGGGCCTGGGTCATTTCGTGACCTGCGACGACCTGCGCTGGGAGTTCAAGGAGCACTACTCGGTGCAGACCGTGGGCGTGTCCTCCGCCTTCCAGCGCCCGGGCTCGCCGGTCTACCAGCGCTGGCACGACGCCCTGCTGAAGTACCGCAACGGCCAGCGGCCCGAGCGCGGCGCCATCTGGCTGACCTACTACCCGCATATCATGGTGGAGTGGTACCCGCACGTGCTCACGGTCTCCACCGTGCACCCGATCAGCGTGAACAAGACGCTGAACATGGTGGAGTTCTACTACCCGGAGGAGATCACCTCCTTCGAGCGCGAATTCGTCGAGGCCCAGCAGGCCGCCTACATGGAGACCTGCATCGAGGACGACGAGATCGGCGAACGCATGGACGCCGGCCGCCGCGCCCTGTTCGAGCGCGGCGACAACGAGGTCGGCCCCTACCAGAGCCCCATGGAAGAGGGTATGCAGCACTTCCATGAGTGGTACCGGAAGCAGATGTCTCTCTGATTTTTCTTGTTGCCCCGTGATGTTTTTCCCTGACGGGGCACCTTCTCTCCCCCCACTCTCCCCCCCGCCCCTCTCTACCCCCGCCGGGGTAGAGAGGGGAGCCTGGATGTGGTTTCGGGTCTCCGGCTACGCTTCTACGGCGAGGGAGGTCGCGTTGCCTACCGGTGCGCCCCGACCACAAGGAAACGGTCGTAGAGAACTCCACACGCTCTGCACGCCACGGCTGGCGGCTGCGCCGGCCAGCAACGAGACCGGCACGACGGGCCCGCTCTTTTGTCTCGCTCACGGCAGGCCGCATAGCGGCCGCCGTCGTTGGCACACAAAGACGCAGCTCTTTACTACGACTGCAGGCCAGCAATCTAGGCTGACCTCAAGCAGTGGCGGCTCCTCGTTCCATAGAAGCCTCTCCAGAAAACCAGAAGCAAAATCCAGGCTCCCTTCTCTGCCCCCGGCGGGGGGCACTCAGCAACGGCGCCGCCGTTGCGTGCCCATACGGGGCAATACGGCCCGCACGCGCGACCGCGCGTGCTTAGGGCGGGGGGATGAGTGGGGGGTTGTTCAACGCCTCGCCAGAGAAAACATAAGAGGAAATCAGTAAATGCAAGCCCTCTGGATGGTCCTAGGCGCCTTCTTCTTCGCCACCATGGGCGTAGGCGTCAAGATCGCCTCGCAGAACTTCAACACCTTCGAGATCGTCTTCTACCGCGGCCTCATCAGCATCGTCTTCGTGGCCCTGGTGCTGCGCGGCCGCGGCACGCCGCTGAAGACGCCCGTGCCCTACATGCACGCCTGGCGCAGCGTGGTCGGCGGCGCGGCGCTCACGGCCTGGTTCTACGCCATCGCCCACCTGCCCCTGGCCACGGCCATGACGCTGAACTACATGAGCGGCATCTGGGTGGCGGCCTTCATCGTCGGCGGCGCCATCCTCTACGGCAAGACCGAACGCCAGGGCCCGCTGCTGGCCACGGTGCTGCTGGGTTTTGCCGGCGTGGTGCTGACGCTGCGCCCGGCCATCGACCAGAACCAGATGTTTGCCGGCCTGATCGGCCTGCTCTCGGGCATGAGCGCGGCGCTGGCCTATCTGCAGGTCACGGCCCTGGGCCGCGTGGGCGAGCCGGTGGGCCGCACGGTGCTGTACTTCGCCATCGGCACCACGGTCATCGGCCTCGTCGGCATCCTGTTCGCCGGCCTCACACCCTGGGAGCAGATCCGCTGGCAGGCCGCCCTCTGGCTGGTGCCCATCGGCGTGCTGGCCTCGCTGGGCCAGTGGTGCATGACACGCGCCTATGCGCACGGCCACACCCTGGTGGTGGCCAGCCTGCAGTACTCGGGCATCGTGTTTGCCTCGCTCTACAGCCTGCTGCTGTTCGGTGACCAGCTGCCGCTGTCGGCCTGGCTGGGCATCGCCCTCATCATCGCCAGCGGCGTGGTCGCCACCTTCCTGCGCGAACGCGCCATCCCCGATACTCCCGCTGAAGAACACTAGGAGATCACCATGTACACGACCCTGATCAGCGCCGAACAGCTCAAGCATCTGGTGCACGACCACAAGCCGCTGATGATCTTCGACTGCAGCTTCGAGCTGATGCAGCCGGCCGAGGGCAACCAGCAATACGAGCGCGTACACATCGCCGGCGCCGTGCGTGCCGACCTGGACCGCCACCTCAGTGCCAAAGGCGCCAACGCGGTCAACGGCGGGCGCCACCCCCTGCCCCGGCCCGAGGTTTTTGCCGCCTGGCTGGCCAGCGTGGGGTTCACGGCCGACATGCAGGCCGTGGTCTACGACCGCCAGGGCTCAAGCTTCTGCGGTCGCCTGTGGTGGATGCTGAAGTGGGTCGGCCATGAAGCCGTGGCCGTGCTCGACGGCGGGCTGCCGGCCTGGGAGGCCGCCAACGGCCCGGTGGCCGTGGGCCCGGACCAGCCGCGGGTGCGCACCTCCTTCAAGGCCGGCGCGCCGCGTGCCGTGCTCGCCAGCAGTGACGAGGTGCTCAAGCACCTGGAGCTGCCCGATCAGACCCTGGTGGACGCGCGCGCACCGGCGCGTTTTCGCGGCGAGGTGGAGCCGCTGGACCCGGTGGCCGGCCACATACCCGGCGCGCTGAACCGCCCCTTCAACCTCAACTTCGGGCCGGACGGCAAGTTCAAGGCCCCGGCGCAGCTGAAGGCCGAGTTCCTGGAGCTGCTGGCCGGCCGTCACCCGGGCAGCGTGGTGCATCAGTGCGGCAGCGGCGTGAGCGCCGTGCCCAATCTGCTGGCGATGGAAATCGCCGGCCTGGGCCGCGCCGCGCTTTATGCGGGCAGCTGGAGCGAGTGGTGCAGCAACCCGGCGCGGCCGGTGGCGCGGGGCTGAACCCCTGGTGAACTAGAACGTGTAGGACAGCGCCAGCACGGCGCTGGTGCTCAGGCTCTCGCGCGTCAGCACGCTGTCGCGGGCGGCACCCTGCAACGCGCTGCGGCTCAGCCCGCCGATGAGGAAGGTGCGCGCGTCGAGCCGGTGGCTCAGGCCGAGGCTGACGTTGAGGTTGCGCCAGCCGGCCCCGGGCGTGGACACGGCATAGCCGCTGGCAGCCGACTGCGCCGGCGTCACGCCAAAAAAATCCTGCATGTAGTCGGCATTGACCCAGTGCGCACCCAGGCCCAGGGAAAAACGCGTCTGCGCGTCCAGCGGCACGCCGTAACTCGTACCCAGATCGAACACCAGGCCCTGGCGCTGGCGGCCCGCGCCGGGGCGCAGGGACGAGGTGAGGGCCAGGCGCGGCCCCAGCAGGCGGTTGAAGAAAACCCCCAGCTCGGGCTGCGGATCGATGCTGCCCATGCCGCGCAGCACGGCGGAGCGGCCTTCGTCGCGTCCCATGTCCACGGTCAGGCGGGCACCGTACTGCAGGCCGGGCTGCTGCGCCGCGTTGTAGCCCACGCCATTGGCCACCCCGGCAAACCAGCCGTTGCGCCACTGGTAGTCGATGCCCGGGAACACCAGGTTGCGCCGCTCATCCGAACCGCGGTATTGCGTGCCGGATATGGCAGCCAGCCCGATGCGCCCGCCCTCCTGCCCCGGCGCCAGGCGCACCGCATCGAAGGCCTGGGCCTGGGCGGACGGCAGCAGGGACTGGCTCAACAAGAGCGCAAACAGGAGACGGGGAGACAGGGCGGCGGGAGTAGATCGCATGGGCCGGCAGTTTAACTGCGCCCCCGCCGCCGCCGCGGTGTCCGCGGTGCAGGCATTGCATCACCTGCGCACCGGGTTCATACTGCAGCCATGCAAGCGCGCATCACCGTCATCACCCTGGGTGTCGAGGACCTGGAGCGCGCGCTGCGCTTCTACCGTGACGGCCTGGGTTTTGCGACCGAAGGCATCATCGGCACCGAATTCGAGCACGGCGCAGTGGTCTTCATCGACCTGCAACACGGGCTGAGGCTGGCGCTATGGCCGCGCAGCAGTCTGGCGCGCGACAGCGGCCTTGCCCTCACCCCGCCCTGCCCCACCGGGCTTTCGCTGGGCCACAACGTGGCCTCGCGCGCCGAAGTGGATGCCGTCATGGCCCGGGCCGCGCACGCGGGCGCCACCATCGTCAAGCCGGCGCAGGTGACCTTCTGGGGCGGCTACGCCGGTTATTTCCAGGACCCGGACCAGCATCTGTGGGAAGTGGTCTGGAACCCGCAATGGGCGGCCGACTGAAGGCGGCGCCTCAGCGGCCCAGCCGGTCCTGCGGTCCCGGCGGCACCTGCCGCGCCTCGACGTCGATCACGTCGGCATCGTCGGCGCGCGGCCCCGCCCCGGGGCGGTAGAAACGTTGCCACTGCGCGCGGCGCAGGATGGTGAAGGCCAGCGGCTGCACCGGCCGGCCCGTGAGCCGGGCCCAGAGGGCGCGCAGGCCCCACAAGGCCAGCAGCGCCAGGGCCACCGTCAACAGGCTGAGCAGGAAGACCAGGCCCAGGAGCGCCAGCACGAGGCGCAGCAGCAGGCCGAAGACCGTCTTGATGAATGTTTCCACGCTTGAGTTCCAGTATTTCCCGCACATGGGCGCCCCGGGCGCACTTGCAAGAGCCAACGAACTTCTTTACTTCGTCAGCAACAGCGCCAGGGCCTGGCCGTGCACCAGTTGCAGGCCGCTCTCCCGGGCGTAGCGCTCGGCCGCTTCCGACACCGGCGCCAGACTGAGGTAGACGCCGCGCGCGCCTGCCTGCTCGCAGGCCGACTGCAGCGCCCGCAGCGCCTCCACGCCGTGGCTGGCGGCCTTCCAACGCCGGCAGCTCAGCAGGCTGGTCTGGCCCTGGCGCTCCAGCCGGAAATCGGCCGCCTCGCCCTCGATGCGCGTGACGCTGTAGCCCTGGCCGGCATAACACGCCTGCACCCAGGCGGCGAAGTCGCGCCAGTTCATGGCGGCGGCGCGCTGCAGTGCAGCGTCGAGCTGGGCCGCGCCGGGCGCACGCCACTGGCGCCAGGCCGCCACGGCGGCCACCACCACAAACGGGAAGGTGCCCAGCATCACCACCACGGCGTACTCCCGCGGCAGCAGGGCAAAGGCAAGCAGCGACATCAGCACGGAGATCAGCAGGCTGATCCACCAGGGCGAGCGCAACAGCACCGCAAAAAGCGAGCGCTCGTTCATCTTGAATTTCATGGGTAGGGCCTGTTCACACTGCTTTCACACCTAGTGGGCGTGCGTCGCCGCGCTGGCCAGCGTGACCAGGGCGATGCCCGCCAGCAGCCAGGCGATCTGGGCCAGCGTCTCGGACAGGCTCAGACGCTTCTGCAACTGGGGGATCAGGTCGGCCAGGGCCACGTAGACGAAGCTGCTGGACGCCACGACCAGGAAATACGTCAGGTAGTCGCGCAGCAGGTCCACCAGCCAGTAGCCCACCAGCCCCCCCAGGGCCGTGATGGCGCCGGCCAGCGTGACCTTGAGCAGGGCCGCCTTGCGTGTGCCGCTGGTCAGGCGCAGCACCATGAGGTCGCCCATGTGGTGCGGCACCTCGTGCGCCAGCACGGCCACGGCCGCAATGACACCCAGGCGCAGGTCGGCCATGAAGGCCGAGGCGATCAGGATGCCGTCGCCGAAACAGTGCACGCTATCGCCGGCCAGCACGGCCCAGCCGCCGGCGCTGCGGCCGGCCGCCCCGTGCGCATGGCCGTGCTGGTGGCCGTGTTCCTGCGCAGGGTCCGCATCGCCGGCCTCGTGCTGATGGTGCTCGTGCCCGTGGTGCCACAACTCGGCCTTGTCGAGCAGGAAGAAGAAAACCACGCCCACCAGCAGGGTGAGAAACAGGGTGTGCGGCTCGACGGCGCTCTCGAAAGCCTCGGGCAGCAGGTGCAGGAAGGCCGTGCCCAGCAGCGCGCCGGCGGCCAGGCTCAGCATGTGCTGGGTGTAACGCGCCAGCACGCCGAAGCTCAGCGCTGCGGCCAGCCAGACACTGCCGATGCCGGCCGCCAGCGTGCCGAGAAGAATGGCAATCAGGGTCATGCCTGCAATTCTCTCAGACGTGTCAAGAGGGGGCCGGCCCGGCCCATGGAAAAGCCGCCCGCAGGCGGCCTATCGCGGACACCGTACAGAGCGGATTGAAAGACGGGGCTTAAGCGACGCCGTGCTGCTTGAGCCACGCCAGGCAACGCTGCCAGCCGTCTTCGGCGGCTTCCTTGCGGTAGCTGGGCCGGTAGTCGGCATGGAAGGCGTGCGGCGCGTCCGGGTAGACCACGAACTGCGAGGCCTTGGAGTTGGCATTGCCGGCGGCCAGCGCGGCCTTCATCTTCTCGACGTCGGCCAGCGGGATGCCGGTGTCGGCGCCGCCGTACAGCCCCAGCACCGGGCCATGGATCTGGCCGGCGATGTCGATCGGGTTCTTCGGTGTCAGCTCGCTCTGCGCGCCGACGATGCGGCCGTACCAGGCCACGCCGGCCTTGATGTGCTGGCTGTGCGCGACGTAGAGCCAGGTCTGGCGGCCGCCCCAGCAGAAGCCGGTGATGCCCATGCGCTTGAGGTCACCGCCATGGGCGCCGGCCCAGGCCACGGCGGCGTCCAGGTCGCCGGCCACCTGCGCGTCCGGCACCTTGGAGATCACCTCGGCGATCAGCTTGGCCATCTCGCCATAACTCTGCGCATCACCCTGGCGCACGAACAGCTCAGGGGCGATGGCCAGGTAACCGGCGCGGGCGAAGCGGTGCGTCACGTCGGCGATGTACTCGTGCACACCGAAGATTTCGGACAACACCAGCACCACCGGCAGGTTCTTGCCACCCGCCGGCATGGCGCGGTAGGCCGGCATCTTGAACCCCCGGACGTCGATGGCGACCTCGCCCACCGTCAGGCCGTCGGTCGGTGTCTTGATCGCCGTCTGCGCCATGATGGGCAGCGTGGAGGCGGCGTAACCCACGCCCAGCGCGGCTTTGAGCGCGGTGCGGCGCGTGGCGCCGGCCTCGGTGCTCTGGCCCGGCAGCAGGGCCTTGAATTCGGTTTCCAGGTCGCGGTTCATCATGGGTGGATTCCTCGTCACGGGGTTGGGAAAGGGCCGAGTCTAGTGCCACCTGCGGGCTCGTGCATTGCCCCCATGGTGTGCAGGGCGTCGATAATCGGCCATGACCACCCCCTCCCCCACGACCGCCGCCGCCCCGTCAAAAGCGGGTTTCGGCAGCCTGCCCCTCAGCCCCGCCATGCTGGCCAATCTGCAGCAGCTGGGTTATACCGAGATGACGCCGATCCAGGCCGCCAGCCTGCCCCTGGCGCTGCTGGGCAAGGACCTGATCGCCCAGGCCCAGACCGGCAGCGGCAAGACCGCCGCCTTCGCCCTGCCCCTGCTGGCCAACCTGAACCCGCGGCGTTTTGCCGTGCAGGCCCTGGTGCTGTGCCCCACGCGCGAGCTGGCCGACCAGGTGACGGTGGAGCTGCGGCGGCTGGCGCGCGCGCAGGACAACGTCAAGATCGTCACCCTGTGCGGCGGCGTGCCGCTGCGCATGCAGGTCGCCAGCCTGGAGCATGGCGCCCACCTCGTGGTGGGCACGCCGGGGCGCATCCTGGACCACCTGCAGCGCGGCACGCTGGACCTGCAGGCGCTCAACACCCTGGTGCTGGACGAAGCCGACCGCATGCTGGACATGGGTTTCTTCGATGACATGACCAGCGTGGCCAAGCAGTGCCCCAGGGAGCGGCAGACGCTGCTGTTCTCGGCCACCTACCCGGAAGGCATCGACAAGATCGCCAAGCAGTTCCTGCGCGAACCGCAACAGGTGAAGGTGGAGACCAAACAAAACGCGCCGAAGATCGAACAGCGCTTTTACGAAGTGACACGGGCCAGCCGGCTGCCGGCGGTGGCGCAGCTGCTGCTGCACTTCCGCCCCGTCAGCACCCTGGCCTTCTGCAACACCAAACAACGCTGCAAGGAACTGGTGACGCTGCTGCAAGGCCAGGGCATCAGCGCGCTGGCGCTGTACGGCGAGCTGGAGCAGCGCGAGCGCGACCAAGTGCTGGCGCAGTTCGCCAACCGCAGCTGCTCGGTGCTGGTGGCCACCGACGTGGCCTCGCGCGGGCTGGACATCACCCAGCTCGAAGCCGTGATCAACGTCGACATCTCGCCCGACCCGGAAGTGCACGTGCACCGCATCGGCCGCACCGGCCGCGCCGGCGAGGCCGGCCTGGCGCTGAGCCTGGCCAGCCTGGACGAGATGGGCGCGGTCGGCCGCATCGAGCAGTACCAGCAGCAGCCCTCGGTCTGGCATTCGCTGGACGAGCTCAAGCCGGCCAGCAGCGAGCCGCTGCTGCCGCCCATGGTGACGCTGCAGATCCTGGGCGGACGCAAGGAGAAGCTCCGCCCCGGCGATGTGCTGGGCGCGCTGACCGGCGAGGCTGGTTACACGCGCGAGCAGATCGGCAAGATCCACGTCACCGAGTTCTGCACCTTCGTGGCGGTGGAGCGGGCGATTGCGCGCGAGGCCATGCAGCGCCTGAACGCGGGAAAGATCAAGGGGCGCAGTGTCAAGGTGCGTACCCTGCAAGAGCTCTAAGCGTCGAGCGCAGAAGAAACGCAGAATCCGGGCGGCGCGCCTGCGTATTTCTTCGACGACTCCATCAATGCCCCGGCAGGCTTAGCGTTTGCCACCCTTGCCGTCCCGGTCGTTCCACTGGAACGGGTTGAGGTGGCCCGTGCGGGGCCGATCGCAATCCCTGCCGTGCTTGCCGCCATCACGATCGCATTTGTCGTGGTCCTTGTCGTGGTGATGCCGGTCCTTGCAGGACGTCTCGTCCGGCACCGACAGTGCATCACAGCCGACCACACTGGCGCCCGTCATGGTCAGGGCGACGTTGGCCAGGGCCCGCCCGGCCAGCGTGCCCCGGGTCAAGGTGATGGAGCCGATGGTCGCGTCACCCGCGAGGATGTTGCCCTTGAGCGCCGAGTCCGTCATGGTCACGGCAGCGCTCGGGACCCAGTACACGTTGCAGGGCTGCCCCCCGCCGATCATGGCCACCGTGAAGTTGGTGCCCGTCAGAGCGCCATTGACGAGGAATATCCAGATCCCGGTCGACGGCCCGGTGAGCGTCAGCGTGCCGGCCTTGGCCACCGCGTCGAGACAGTAGACCCCGGGGGCGAGTGTCTGCCCCGCAAGATCCCCTGGCATGGCGGTACAAGTCTGGCCCTGGAGTGCCGCGTAGGCGTTGAGGAAGTCCGCGCGCGCCACGGCCGCTGCCGCGTTGGTGGCCGGGGGCGTGGCGCCGGCGATCGTGCAGCCGGTGTTGGTGTACGGAACCGCACTGCCGGGCGAAACCCCGACGTCACCAGTGACCACGCCGGCGGTGCACGTGACATTCGTACCCCCCAGGACGGAGAACCCTGACGCCGCACCCAGCGATACCTGGGCCCACGCTGGGGTGGCGCCGGCCAGCAGCGCGGCCGTCGCCAGCCAGCCCGTCGACAAGAATTTCTGAAAAGTCTTCATGGCGCATTTCCTTTGGTAGTTGCGGGGGGACAAGACTTTGTAGACCTTGCTCCTGCGCGCTACCGTCTGCTGGCCCACACAAATCCGCCGCTGTAACGGTTGTTACGGGACGGGCGCCGGCCAAAGCGGGGAGGAGCGGGCGCCGCTGTGGCGCGGATGCCTCACCGGCTGCGGGCACAGTTGTAAATGTTCTCGGCCCCGAGCTTGGCAGGCGGTACCCAAAGATATAGTTGCCGGCAACGTATCGACTCGTGGACCGCCTGCGGGAGACGGGCGACGCGGAAAAAACGGGGACCAGACCAGGCCGCAGGCCCGGCAGTCCACCGGAGTTCAGGCCCGCCGGGCCTGGTTCGCAAACCACGGGAACACAAGAGTAACGCCCATGTCCATCAAGAAGATCGTCCTCCATGCCGCCCTCGTCGCGGCCGCCCTGGCCACCACCGGCTGCGCCACCATCGTCGGTGATGCCACCCACCTCATGCCGGTGAGCAGCACACCCAGCGATGCAGCCATCTCCATCGTCGACGAAAAAGGCGCCGAGATCTTCAAGGGCGCGACCCCGACCACCGTCACCCTGAAAAAGAGCGACGGCAGCTACTGGGGCAAGAAGTCCTACTCGGTCAAGATTTCCAAACCCGGCTTTGAAACCCAGGTCATCCCCGTCACCGCCAGCGCCAACGGCTGGTACATCGGCGGCAACATCATCTTCGGCGGCCTGATCGGCTGGTTCATCGTCGATCCCCTCAACGGCCATATGTACAGCCTGACGCCGGAGAGCATCAGCGCAACGCTGCCGGCCAGCGCCACGCACAACAACAGCGCCACCAACGGCGGCATCTCCATCATGCTGATCGAGGACGTGCCGGCCGAGCTGCGCGGCAAGATGGTGCGCCTGAACTGAGTTGCAGGCCTGCGCGCCACCCGCCCAAGGCCGCCGCGTGCGGCCTTTTTTACTTGGATCGCCGCCGCGTGCGGCCTTTTTCTTTGGGTGGCCGGGCCGCCGCTCAGCGGTAGAAGGCTTCGACCTTGCCCTTGAGCTTGAGCATCAGCGGGTTGCCCTTGCGGTCCACGGTCTTGCCGGCGGGCACCTTGACCCAGCCTTCGCTGATGCAGTATTCCTCCACGTCCTGGCGTTCCTTGCCGTTGAAGGTGATGCCCACCTCGTGCTCGAACACGGCCGCCACGTAGTGCGGGCTGCGCGGGTCGATGGACAGGTGGTCGGGCAGCTCGGGGCGCTGCGAAGCCTGGGATGCGGTGCTGTCGTTCATGGGGCGTTATTGTCGTTCAAAGCCGTCAGGCCGCGCGCATGGCGGCGGCGGCAATGTCCAGTGAGCGCAGGCGCAGGGCCGGATCAAACACGTCGCTGACCAGGATGAATTCATCGGCCTGTGTGGCCTGGGCCAGCTGCTCGAAGCCAGCGCGCACCGTCTGCGGCCCGCCGATCACGGCCGCGGCCAGAAAGTCGGCGATGGCCGCGCGCTCCTGCGGCTGCAGCTGGGCCATGTAACCCTGCACCGGCGGCGCCAGCCGGCCGCGTTTGCCGGTGATGATGCCCAGCACACGCTGGAAGGTGCTGCTGGCCAGGAACTCGGCCTCTTCGTCGGTCGGTGCGGCGATCACCGGCACCCCGATGGCCACATAGGGCTGGGCCAGCGTGGCCGAGGGCCGGAACAGGCTGCGGTAGAGCTCCAGCGCCTGCAACAGGTAACGCGGCGCGAAGTGCGAGGCAAAGGCATAAGGCAGACCCAACTCCGCCGCCAGCCGGGCGGAGAACAGGCTGGAGCCCAGCAGCCAGATCGGCACCTCGGTGCCGGCGCCCGGCATGGCCACCAGGCGCTGGCCCGGCTGCGCCGGCCCCAGCAGACGCTGCAGCTCGGTCACGTCGCGCGGGAAGTCCTCTTCGGTCTCCACGCGGTCGCGGCGCAGCGCGCGCATGGTCAGCGGGTCGGTGCCGGGCGCGCGGCCCAGGCCCAGGTCGATGCGGCCCGGATAAAGCTCGGCCAGGGTGCCGAAGGCCTCGGCCACCACCAGCGGCGCATGGTTGGGCAGCATGACGCCGCCCGAGCCGACGCGGATGCGCTGCGTGCCGCCGGCAATGTGGCCCACCAGCACCGCCGTGGCCGAGCTGGCGATGCCCGGCATGTTGTGGTGCTCGGCCAGCCAGTAGCGCGTAAAGCCCAGGGCTTCGGCATGCTGCGCCGTGCGCAGGGCGATGGCCAGCGCATCGGCCACCGTGCCGCCTTCGCGTACGGCCACCAGGTCGAGCATGGACAGGGCGATTTGGTTCAGGGATTTCATGCCGGGATTGTCGGTGAGCCTGGCGGGTCTTGCTGGTTGGGGGGCATCTGCTGGTCAGCGGTGCCACTGAATATCGGTGACTCAAGGCGACCCATTACGGGCGGTCGTGGCTTGAGCAAGCACACGTTTAGTGATTAAGAAAATCTGGCCTCGACGCAAAGGTTAAGCCCACGCTAATCAAGGCTGCCTTTACGGCTCTCAACCGGGCGCCTCGCGATAACGAGCTAGTTCGCCACGTCTGCCCAGTTCCAAACGTCTCGCGCAAGTGGTTCAGGGGAGGCGTGTGCAGAGACCACAAAGCCTTGTTTCTCCAGATTCCAACTCTGCTCGCCCAAAATGTTCTCGAGGCGCTCAAGTTCTGCTACCGGTATGGCATCTGGTGCAGGCGTTAGAACGAACAGCGCAAGTTCCTGGTCATGAAGTCCTTTGACTTTCGCATAGGTGGCCAAGTCCCTGGATGCGCGGAGAAAGTTCAGTTCCACATTCGTTGGTGTTTTGTACACGGCAGAAATTACGTTACCAGCTTTGCCAGGAGGCTCAAGATTGAACTCAAGCCAATGTACTTCGCCGGTGACTTGATCCCGAAATGCACGCTGTGGTTCGGCGTGAATACGCTCAAAAGCGATGCCCGCGATGCGTTTCAATTCATCATCGACCATGCGCCGTACGGCGGTGTTGTCGAGCGTGATGAAGTCCCGGGCTTTACGCTCCTCACGTGGTATGAACGGAACAACGTCCAAAAATAGCCGACTGAGCACTGCATCAATAGATGTGCCGGCAGTCGGCCAAAGGTCACCTAAGTGGACCGCTGCAGACTCAAACTGCACGTCGTGAAGCGAGGCCTGTTCCTTGCGAGCACGTAGCAGGCCGTACTCCGCTGCCTCCAGCAGGCTCCTCAACTCTGCAACATCCTCGCGTCCGTATAGACATTCGAATCTTGTCAGGTCGTCCAAGAGTCGAAAGCTGAATACGCCCTTCGCGTCTGTCACAGCTACGCCAACCGTATATCGCTGTCTTGCGAAGGGGTCTGGCTGTAACTCAATAGTCGCCCATGAGCCATCAAACGCGGCCTTGGGTACTGTGGACAAGTGCTCCCGCAGATGCGCATAGGGGTCATCGCCCTCGGACAAAAACATGCTGTTCATGTGATAAGCCCCAGTTCGTTGGCAAGCCAATCTGGTTGAGCACGTTGCCCCAAAAATTGAAGGATAGCTGTTGTGGTTTGCGTCGCCCGAATCGGATCACGTACAAGAGTTTGAACCAACTGCTGCAACGCGGGGGAGACCTTAAGAAATGCCGGGTGATGATCTTTTGAAGCAAGCATCATCGACACTTCGAATTTGGCATAACCAGCAGGTTTTAGAAGTGCCTGCGCTTGTGCCTTCAAGCTTCGGTGTTCATATCCGAAGCCCATTGAAACCCATAAAAGCGTGTAAAGAATCAATTCATTGTCAATTGGTACGTACGTTCCCGCTTTGTCTCGAATGAAGTTGGCGGCATGTCGGTCCTGGTTTTCTACCCACATGTCGAACGCTGCAATCTTGGCAATATCCTCTCGGGTAAAAGCCTTTGCTGCCCTGACCCGAGCGAGCCATTGCCATGCACTGGTAATGTGCTTGCCCTCGACGGTGGAGGAGCAGAACGCGAGTGCATGCTGGATACCTGACCAGTGCTGGTCCATGGGCATGCAAGCTCGCAGCTTGTGTATTGGCAGTATGAGTAGCGCAGCAAACTTCGGCCGGGGTAGACCCAAGGCATCCAACGCCAGCCAGGCCAAGCCTTCAGCCAGTGGCATTGGGTAATGCGCTGGACTTGCCTTCACAAAGCATTTGTGTTCCTGGCCTGACGCATCGATGATGAGCGCCTGGTGGATCGTTTGATTTTGCCCACGGACCTTGGGCGCGCTTCTGAATTCGCGCCAAGCTGTCTCCGGCAAGATTGGAATCATCTAGCCCCCAGTTGTCTTTTTTCTGCATTCTAGGTGCCATAGGAGTTTATGGCACCCAAATTGACGCTCAAAAGAGGGCGTAGCTATTGGATTGTTGCGCGTCGGATACCGTTGCGCTTCCATGAGCAGACAGGCTCGGGGCTATTCGCCCTATTGCGCTGTGTCGGTCAGCTTTGCCGCCGAATGCCCTATCCAACTAGCCCAGAGATTGCGCAGGAGCGACAGCATTCGAGCCCGAATGGTTTGAGGCCTTCCGGTTTTCTCTCGACAGGGCAGGCGAACGGCGGCGCCACGAGCGAAACGGGATTCGGCATCGTCAGAACATTCACTGCAGTCCTTGTCTTGGCGGAGATTTGTCTTCGACCACGACCCTTTGAACACGTCATACATGTAGTACCCGGCCGTTGGACGCTCGACGTCTGTACCGACGAAATCCATCAGGAAATCGTGAGTTGCGCGACTTGCGCCGATGCCATTGAGGGTGATGACACTTGGATTGGGTGTCTCGGTGCCGTAGTTCTGCGCACGCCACTCCTCGTCAGGCTTCTCCTCGATGGCCAAGCGGGAGCTGGAAATCAATCCGTTGCATAGCATGCAACCGCAACCAGGACGCATGTGGCGCACGGCACTGTAGAACAGTTCAAGCTTGCCCGTTTGCTCTGCGCGATGAATCTTGCTGCCAATCTGCACTGCGGGGATCAGGTGCTGGTTGACTATGGCGTTCACGGCCAACCTGGCGCGCATTGTGTCGGCGCACAAGAAGATGAAATCACAGTCAACGAGTCTGTCGGCCACACCCTCGTAGGAAACGTCGTCGTTGATAACCTCGCAACGAACGCTAGGGTTCACCTGCCGAGCATACCGAGCTGCCAACTTAGATTTCGGAGGCTTACGCGCTACGTCGCGAAAGAATGCTGTCACTACGCGGGACAGGTTCGTATCTTCGAGCTTGTCGGAGTCAATCAAAAGCAGCTCCCCGACACCGAGGCGCGCCATATCCTGGACGATCATGGAGCCCACACCACCCAGTCCGACGATGGCTACCCTAGCGCCGGCGAGTTGGGCCTGTCCGGCTTCACCAAGGAAGCGGACTTGTCGGTCGACGCTGGGGCGGTACGCTGTCTTTGGCGCTTGCATCGGTGAGGAGTAGAGTCGCTGAATTCGGGACGAAACGACCGTGCAGTGTTTCAATTCGGAGCGTTCTGTTTTCGACCACCATAGGTCAATTTGCATCGACCGCCGACCGAACACCAGCGCGCCGACTGGCATACCCTTGGTGATGTCTAAAAGCGCTGGGTAGCCGCGTTCGTGCGAGGCGAAGTCCACATCGGAGAACTCAACGGACTGGTCAGAAGCATGGTTATGGACGTGCAAGTACACCAGTCTCTCGTTACGGGCTCGCACGACGGCGCGATTGATGAATGTCGCTGCTAGACGACCGTGACCTTGTGGGGAAACTCCGTAGTCCGCACCGTCTTGAGCAACGTGAACTTCCCGTACGAGAAGTCGAGGTGATTGCCCTGGACGTTCCACGAGGGTCGCCAAAACCACAGCTGCATGCTCACAACCGTCGCCCGGATACAGATGCCTGTAAAGCTGATCCCACTGGGCTTGTGCAAAGCGCAATTCGACGTCGCGATTCATGCCTGACTCCTCACGAATTCGACCACCTTCACAAATTTGGCGGGGGCCGATTGTCCGCCGGCCATCCTGTTATTGCGCCGTGAAATCTGAATCGATGGACGCCCCTGCCAAGGCGCGCTGGAAAACGGTCCGGCCAAAGCTGCACCGTCGGCTTTCGCCACCTCGGCTCCCATGAACAGGGGGTAGATGTCCGCGTACGGGAGGCTGGCAGGGAGGTGGGCGCCAAGCCACGTCTTGGAAGTGCTGAACTTGGGGCCCAGCTCGATGCCATCCACAAGAACATAGGCTCCACCATTACCGTCCTCAGCCAGGACGGCGACGGTGGCGTTCGGAAACGCCTTTTTGAGGCCCTCAATAGCCGCTGCGACGCTCGGAGTCATGACAGGCTCCGGGCTAAGAGTTGTCGTCCGGAGCGATGCAAGTGAAGTCCATGCCCTTATGGACGCGCACCTCATCGCGGTCGCCAATAACGTCGTACTCACCGTTAGGCCGTTGAAGCTGCAGGACGAAATCCGGCTGGATTTGCACCCCTTGCGCGATGGCCGCCTGCTTGATTTCCAAGCCGGTCATCACCTTCTCATCGAGCACCACCGGGTAACCGTTGATTTCCACGGTGACCTTTACGGGCTCGTCGTTTCCGCCGCCGTGGTCATTGCCGCCGTGGCCTTGTGATTTCTCATCAATGTTAGCCATTACTAACCTCCGTTGCAAAATTGGCCTGCAATTGCTAAACTGCAACTGCTGGACCGGAGTCTAGCGATACCTTTTCAGCAAGTCAATTGCTAAGTTGCAATTATTTAACAAGGAGAGACCATGGCGGATTCAAAGGGCTTCGACGGCCAAGCCTTCTTTAGTGCCTTGGCCAGCAGGGTTGATGCGAAAAGCCTCACCTGGAAGCAAGTGAGTCAGTCCACAGGAGTAAGCGCATCAACATTGACGCGAATGGCGCAGGGGAAACACCCTGACGCAGCAAGCTTGGCCGCTCTGTCAGCTTGGTCAGGGTTGAACCCTGCGGAGTTTGTGGAGGGAGCCGAGCCAATCAACTCAGACTTTGTGACCGAGTTCTCAGCTCTTTTGAGAGCCCAGCAAGACCTGAGCGGCGACGCAAAGAAGGCAATAGAAGGGCTGGTGAAAACAGCCTATGAGCAATTCAAAACCAAATGAGGTAGGACATGCAGCGGGGATTCAAAGCGTTTGCGGAAAAACTTGCCGTTCAAGTACGCATGGAGATGGGTATCCCCGCTCATGGCAAGCTTTGTGCATTTCGACTGACTGAGCACCTTGGCATCCCGACGGTCGGCTTTAGCAGGCTCGCTGCAGGTGCCAAGAGTGCCGGCGTCACTGATGAGCAACTAGCGGCCCTGGAGAACGAGGTGCATGGCATGTGTATCCCGCTGGGTACTGGCCATGCCATCTTGTACAACGACAAGAATCAACCGACGCGGCAACAAAGCGACATCGCTCACGAGGCCTCGCATATTCTGCTGCGCCATCCTCTGGCAGACATTGTGTCAGGAGCGGTGAGCCATCGCAGCAAAGAACTTGAAGAGGAAGCTGCCCACCTAGGCGGAGTGCTGTTGCTTCCCATGCCGGCGGCACTTCACATCCTTCAACAGCGGATATCTATCGACGCCGCCGCCGCTCAGTACGGGATTAGCCCCGAGATGGTGACCTACCGATGCAATATCAGTGGTGCTCGCCAAATTCATACACGTGGGGCGC
This sequence comes from Curvibacter sp., assembly GCA_020621965.1. Taxonomy (GTDB): domain Bacteria; phylum Pseudomonadota; class Gammaproteobacteria; order Burkholderiales; family Burkholderiaceae_C; genus Hylemonella. The sequence continues at coordinate 17,101 of JAHRYV010000016.1, forward strand.
GAGCCCAGCGTCATTGAGCGGACCATAACGGATCAAGGTCTGCTATCTGGCGGGCACCTCGGAGTCCGTTCCTGGCCGCAATCCGCCGCTCAAGCTTGACGCGCAATCAATGCGCCTTGTCCCAGTTCGGCCCCACCCCCACCTCGGCCAGCAGCGGCACCTTGAGCTGGGCCACGCCGGCCATGATCTTCGGGATCTCGTGGCGCAGCCAGGCGACCTCGTCGTCGGGCACTTCGAACACCAGTTCGTCGTGCACCTGCATGATCATCTTGGTCTTGCGCTTTTCCGCGTCCAGCACTTCCTGCACCTTGTTCATGCTGAGCTTGATGAGATCGGCCGCCGTGCCCTGCATGGGGGCGTTGATGGCGGCGCGCTCGGCGCCGCTGCGGCGCGGGCCGTTGGGGGAGTTGATCTCGGGCAGGTAGAGGCGGCGGCCGAACACCGTCTCGACGTAGCCGCGGGCCTTGGCCTGCTGGCGCGTGTCGTCCATGTACTGTTTCACGCCGGAGAAGCGCTGGAAATAACGCTCGATGTAGTTCTTGGCCGCGGTGTTGTCGATGCTCAGGCTCTTGGCCAGGCCGTAGGCGCTCATGCCGTAGATCAGGCCGAAGTTGATGACCTTGGCGTAACGGCGCTGCTCGCTGCTCACCGCGCTGGTGGGCACGCCGAAGACCTCGGCCGCGGTGGCGCGGTGCACGTCCATGCCGTCGTGAAAGGCCAGCAGGAGCGCGGCGTCGCCGCTGATGTGGGCCATGATGCGCAGCTCGATCTGCGAGTAGTCGGCGCTGGCAATCTGGCAGCCGGGCGGGGCCACGAAAGCTTCGCGCACGCGCCGGCCCTCCGGTGTGCGGATGGGGATGTTCTGCAGGTTCGGGTCGTTGCTGGACAGGCGGCCCGTCACCGCCACCGCCTGCGCGTAGTGGGTGTGCACGCGGCCGGTGCGCGGGTGCGCCAGCTGGGCCAGCTTGTCGGTGTAGGTGCCCTTGAGCTTGGACAGGCCGCGGTGCTCCAGAATCTTGGCCGGCAGGGGGAAGTCCTCGGCCAGTTTCTCCAGCACTTCCTCGTCCGTGCTCGGCGCGCCGGTGGCGGTCTTCTTGACCACCGGCAGGCCCAGCTTGGTGAAGAAGATCTCGCCGATCTGCTTGGGGCTGCCGAGGTTGAACGGTTGCCCGGCCAGCGCATACGCCTCCTCCTCCAGCTGCAGGATGCGCTGGCCCAGCGCGTGGCTTTGCGCGGCCAGCGTGGGCGCGTCGATCAGCACGCCGTTGCGCTCGATGCGATACAGGGTCTCCGAACTGGCCATTTCCAGCTCGTAGATGAAACGCAGCTTCTCGTCGGCCTGCAGCAGCGGCCAGAGGACGCGGTGCACGTCCAGGGTCTGGTCCGAGTCCTCGCAGGAGTATTCGGCCGCGCGCGCGATGTCGACCTGGCTGAAGGGGATCTGCTTGGCGCCCTTGCCGCACAGGTCTTCGTAGTTGATGCCGCTGCGGCCCAGGTGGCGCTCGGCCAGGCTGGCCAGGCCGTGCGGCTTGTGCACTTCCAGCACGTAACTCTGCAGCATGGTGTCGTGGGCGTAGCCCTGCACCTCGATGCCGTGGTTGGCGAAGACGTGGCGGTCGTATTTGATGTGCTGGCCCAGCTTCTTGGCCGCGGGGTTCTCCAGCCAGGGTTTCATCTTCGCCAGCACCTCGTCGCGCGGCAGCTGCGCGGGGGCGCCGGGGTAGTCGTGGGTGAGCGGGATGTAGGCCGCCTCGCCCGGGACCACGCTGAAGGAAATGCCCACGATCTCGGCCACCATCTCGTCGAGCGAGGTGGTCTCGGTGTCCACGGCCACCAGCTCGGCGGCCTGCACCTTCTGCAACCAACGGTCGAAGCTGTCCCAGTCGAGGATGGTGTCGTACTTGAGCTGGCTCACGCGGGGCGCCACCGGCGCGGCCGGTTCGTCGAACAGGCCGGGCTCGGTGTTCGAGGATTTGGCGGCGGGCGCGGCAGGGGCATCACCGCCGAGCGCACGCGCCAGGCCCTTGAAACCGTACTTCTCGTAAAAGTCCTTCAGTGCCACCGTGTCGGGTTGACCCACGGCCACGGCGTCCAGCGCCGGCAGGCCGGGCACCCAGCCGTTGAGGTCGCAGTCGGTCTTGATGGTCAGCAGCTGGCGGCCGGTGGGCAGCCAGTCCAGCGCCTTCTTCAGGTTCTCGCCGACCGCGCCCTTGATGGCGTCGGCGTTGGCGACGATGTTGTCCAGCGAGCCGTATTCCTGCAGCCACTTGGCGGCCGTCTTGGGGCCGACCTTGGCCACACCGGGCACGTTGTCGACGGCGTCGCCGACCAGGGTCTGGAAATCGACCATGAGCCGCGGCGGCACGCCGAACTCGGCCTCCACGCCGGCCACGTCGCGGCGCTTGCCGTTCATGGTGTCGACGATGGTGATGTGCGGCGTGACCAGCTGGGCCAGGTCCTTGTCGCCGCTGCTGATGACGACTTCCACCTCGTGGCTGGCGCCGGCCACGGCCAGGGTGCCGATCACGTCGTCGGCCTCCACACCGGGCACGTCCAGCACCTTCCAGCCCATCAGGCGCACCACCTCGTGGATGGCCTCGATCTGGGCGCGCAGGTCGTCCGGCATGGGCGCGCGCTGCGCCTTGTACTCGGGGTAGAGCGCGTCGCGGAAGGTCGGGCCCTTGGCGTCGAACACGCAGGCGGCGTACTCGGGATGCACCTCCTTGAGCAGGCTCTGCAGCATGTTGATCATGCCGCGGATGGCGCCGGTGGGCGCGCTGGTCGGGTCCCCCGGCACGGCGCGCAGGTCCGGCATGGCGTGATAAGCGCGGTACAGGTAGCTGGAACCGTCGACCAGCAGCAGGATTTTCTTGTCGCTCATGGGCAGTATCAATGGTGCAGACGCCGATTGTGCCTGTGTCGTTGTGTCCGGGCGCAGGTTCTACAATCCCGGGATGCCTGCCGCCGCCCCTTTCCTTTCCCGCCTGCTGCCCGCCCTGTGCGGCCTGGCGGCGGCCACGGCGCTGGCCCAGGCGCCGGCGCCGCAGCCGCGTGGCGCCGCCTCGGCGCCCAAAGGCGGCCCCGAGCAGAAGATCGAGCGCATCCGCCACGAAGACGCGGGCTCGCGCATCGACGAGCTGCGCGTGGGCGGCGAGACGAAGCACATCACCGTGAGCCCCAAGGGCAGTGCCCCGGCCTACGAGGTGCCCCCCGAAAGCAACAACCGCAATCCGGCCGGCACCGAACGCGAACGCAGCGGCTCGGGCGGCTGGAAGATCCTTGGATTTTGATCGATGGCAGTTTTTACCGAAGTCTCATTCGATGAGGCCAGCGCCTTCCTGCAGACGCTGGGCCTGGGCCAGCTGCAGCAGCTCGAAGGCTGCAAGGGCGGCATCGAGAACACCAACTATTTCGCCACCACCGACCAGGGCGCTTATGTGCTGACCCTGTTCGAGCGCCTGAGCTTCGAGCAGCTGCCCTTCTACCTGCACCTGATGAAGCACCTGGCGCTCAAGAGCATCCCGGTGCCGGACCCGGCGACCAACCGCGACGGCGACATCCTGCACAAGCTCAAGGACAAGCCGGCCGCCGTGGTGAACCGCCTGCGCGGCAAACACGAACTCGATCCCACGCCAGCCCACTGCGCGGCCGTGGGCGCCATGCTGGCAAAGATGCACCTGGCCGGCCAGGACTACACCCGCCGCCAGCCCAATCTACGCGGCCTGGCCTGGTGGAACGACACCGTGCCGCTGGTGTTGCCGCACCTCAGCGCCGAGCAGGCCACGCTGATCCGCGGTGAGCTGGCCTACCAGAACCATGTGGCGGCCTCGTCCGCCTACGCCGCCCTGCCGCGCGGCCCCATCCACGCCGACCTGTTCCGCGACAACGTCATGTTCGACGGTCCGCGCGAACAGCCGGAGCTGACCGGCTTCTTCGACTTCTATTTCGCCGGCGTCGACAGCTGGCTGTTCGACCTGGCCGTGTGCCTGAACGACTGGTGCATCGATCTGGCCACGGGCGAGACCGACTTGGCACGCAGCGCCGCCTTCGTGCAGGCCTACGCGGCGGTGCGCCCGCTCACCGCGGCCGAGCGCCAACTGCTGCCCGCCATGCTGCGCGCCGGCGCCCTGCGTTTCTGGACCTCGCGCCTGTGGGACTTCCACCTGCCGCGCGAAGCCAGCATGCTGCAGCCGCACGACCCCACCCACTTCGAGCGCGTGCTGCGGCAGCGTGTGCTGCACCCCCTGCATGCGGCCGAGCTGCTGGAAACGAGCCCGGCATGAAACTCAACATCGTCCCCGCCCGCACCGGCTTTGTGTGGTTCCGCGCCGGCCTGCGCACCTTCTGGCAGCAGCCGCTGGCGCTGGCCGGCCTGTTTTTCATGTTCATCTCGCTGATGTCCGTGGCCAGCCTCATCCCCTATCTGGGCAGCGTGCTGGCGCTGGCTTTGCTGCCGGCGGCCACGCTGGGCCTGATGGCCGCCACGCGCGAAGCGGCTCAGGGCAAGTTCCCCATGCCGTCCATCCTGATCAGCGCCTTTCGCGCCGGCCGCCAGCAGGCGCGCGCCATGGCCGTGCTGGGCGCCGTCTATGCCGCCGGCTTCCTGCTGGTGCTGGGCGCCTCGGCCCTGGTCGACGGCGGCGCCTTCGCCAAGATCTACCTGGTGGGCGGCACGCTCACACCCGAGCTGGTGCAGTCGGCCGCCTTCCAGAACGCCATGTGGGTGGCCATGGCCCTGTACCTGCCCTTCTCCATGATGTTCTGGCACGCGCCGGCGCTGGTGCACTGGCATGGCGTGTCACCCGTCAAGAGCCTGTTCTTCAGCGTCGTGGCCTGCGTGCGCAACATCGGCGCCTTGGCGCTGTACATGCTGGCCTGGGCCGGCCTGTTCATGGGCGTGGCGACCGTCCTCATGCTCCTGAGCGTCATCCTGGGTGCGCCCGGGTTGATGAACACGCTGATGTTCCCCGCCGCCATGATGCTGGCGGCGATGTTCTTCAGCTCGATCTGGTTCACCTTCCGCGACAGCTTCGTCGCCGACGACGAGCCCCCGCCCGCGGACACCACGGCCACCGTCTGATCCCAACCGGCGCCCACGGGCGCACGACCAACACAAGGAGCCTGCACATGGGCGCGCAATGGAAAGCAAAAGGCAAGGCGCAGGTCGCCGATGCCAAGGGCAAGCTGTTCGGCAAGCTGGCCAAGGAAATCATGGTGGCCGCGCGCGGCGGGGCCGACCCTGCCCTCAATTCCCGCCTGCGCCTGGCGGTGGAGCAGGCCCGCAAGGCCTCCATGCCCAAGGACACGCTGGAGCGCGCCATCAAGAAAGGCGCCGGCCTCACGGGCGAGGCGGTGCATTTCGAGCACGTGATGTATGAAGGCTTTGCCCCGCACCGCGTGCCGGTGATGGTCGAATGCCTGACCGACAACGTGAACCGCACCGCGCCGGAAATGCGTGTGCTGTTCCGCAAGGGCCAGCTCGGCACCTCGGGCTCGGTGGCCTGGGATTTCGACCACGTGGGCCTGATCGAGGCCGAAGCCGCCGCCGCGGGCGCCGACCCGGAGCTGGCCGCCATCGAGGCCGGCGCGCAGGACTTCGAGGCCCCGGGTGAAGACGGTGTGTCGCTCTTCATCACCGATCCCGCCGACCTGGATCTGGTGAGCCGCGCCCTGCCGGCCCAGGGTTTCACCGTGCTGAGCGCCAAGCTGGGCTACAAACCCAAGAACCCCGTGGACCCGGCCAGCCTGAGCGCCGAGCAGCTGGAAGAAGTGGAAGCCTTCCTGGCCGCCATCGACGCGCACGACGACGTGCAGAACATGTACGTCGGGCTGAAGGGCTGAGACCTGCTCACAGGCGAGGACCGGTCCCCGCTCCCGCCTCCGAAGCCGCGTAGCGGCGCAGGATGAGGCTGGCATTGACGCCGCCGAAACCGAAGCCGTTGAGCATCGCATGCTCGATGGGCAGCGTCCTGGGCGCACCCCGGATCAGGTCCAGCCCGTCCGCGGCTTCATCCAGTGCTTCCAGATTGAGCGTCATGGGAGCGACCTGGTGCTGCAAGGCCAGGGTGCAGAAGACCGCCGCGGTGGCCCCGGCAGCCCCCAGCATATGCCCCGTCGCCCCCTTGCTGGAGCTGATCGCCACCTTGGCGCCTGCACCGAATACCGCCTTCACCGCTTGCAGTTCAGCTGCGTCCCCGACGGGTGTCGAAGTGGCATGCGCCGACAGGTATTGAATATCGCCCGCGGACAAGCCGGCCTGTCGCAGCGCCACTTCCATGGCCTCGCGCGCGCCACGACCATCTTCCGGCGCCGCCGTGATATGGAAGGCATCCGCCGTCGAGCCATAACCCACCACTTCGGCCAGCGGCTTGGCACCTCGGGCCAAGGCATGCTCCAGCGCTTCGATCACCAGGATGGCGGCGCCTTCCCCGATCACAAATCCGTCGCGCGCCCGGTCAAAAGGCCGGGAGGCTCTGTGCGGCTCTTCATTGAACTGCGTCGAAAGCGCGCGCGCCGCGGCGAAACTGCCCAGCGTCACCGGATCGATCACGGCCTCGGCACCGCCACACACCGCCATGTCGGCTTCGCCGACCCGGATCAAGCGCGCCGCGTCTCCGATCGCTTGCACACTGGCCGCACATGCCGTTGCCGGTGCACCGAGAGGGCCTCTCAAACCGTGACGGATGGACACATGCCCGGCCGCCAGATTGACGAGAAAAGACGGCACGGTAAACGGCGACAGGCGTCGAATGCCTCGCTCTTGAGCCAGGCGGACGGCATCGGCGATGGCCGGGAAACCACCGACGCCGGAGGCGATGATGGTCGCCACACGGCTGCGTTCGGACTCGGATGCAGGGGTCCATGCGGCCTGAGCCATCGCCTCCTCGGCCGCAACGAGCGCAAGTTCGATGAAACGATCCATCTTCCTGCGTTCTTTGGCGGCAATACGATCGCCCGTGTCGAGCCCTCCATCGGTGTCATGCTCGGCACTCGGCACCATCCCCGCAACTTTGCAGGGCTGGTCCAGCGCCAGGGCCTGCGGCAAGGCCCGGACGCCGCAAGCGCCGGCCAGCAGGCGCTGCCATGAGAGATTCGCCCCACAAGCCAATGGAGAGACCAGACCGAGGCCGGTGATCACAACGCGACGAGAGACCCCACCCCGCAAACTTTCAGATTGCATGCGCACTCCTTTTGATTAGTATCGTCATCATAACATTTAGAGTACGATCGTCATCAAACTCAAAACAGACACGGGAACTTCGGTGAAGGTAAGCAAGGAACAGACGACATTGAATCGCGAGGGCATCCTGGATGCCGCCGCAAGGTTGTACCGGCAACAAGGCTTCAAGGGCATCGGCGTGGCCGACATCACACGGGCCGCCGGATTGACGCACGGCGGCCTGTACCGGCACTTCAAATCCAAGGAAGACCTGGCGGCCCAAGCGTGTGCGCGGAGCTTCGACTGGACGCTGGCACAGCTTGCCTCCAGCGGACCACAACTGGATTTCACACCGGCTTCGGTGGCCGCGAACTACCTCACGGCAGCCCATCGCGACGCCCCTGGCCGGGGCTGCCCGGTCGCCGCCTTGGCTACCGACGTGGGCCGTGAAGGCGGAGAAGTGGCCGACGCCTTCGTGGCAGGCGTCAGACGCTACCTCGCCGAATTCACGCGGCACCGCCCCGATGGCTCCATTGCCCACCCGCCCACTCCGGCAGATCGCGCGCGTGCGATCGAGTTGGTCACGCAACTGGTCGGCGCGCTGGTGCTGGCCAGGGCCACGGCGTCATCCGACACGGCCCTGTCCGACGAAATCCTAGACACGGTGGCGCAAGGGATCGCCCAGCGGGACTGGGATGCCCAAACCCCGCCCCATCGTCCGGTCACCAAGCGGTCACGCCGCTGAGACTCAGGTCACCGACGTCAGCTTGGCCACCGACAGGGCCAGCCACTTGACGCCGTGGCCCTGGCCAGCACCAGCGCGCCGACCGACAAAGTCCGGTGCTGCACCGGCCCAGATTGTCGCCATGACGTCAGTTGTCGACCTGCGGGACCCGTGAGGAGCCTGCGGGCTGTCGCCATGGCGTCAGTTTTCGGGTATTCCACGACGTTTGCGCAAACCTCTGCTCACAGAATGCCGTTGCCCGTCGCCGCATGGATGCTGATCCGTCCGGGCGGTCACGGGCCACGCAATTACTACATTCGAGGAGACTCCAGCATGCTGAGCAAATGGATCCGGGCCCTGTCGTTGGGACTCGCCGCTACCTTCCTCTGCGCGGCCCAGGCGGCCAACACACAAGACGAGATCGTGCTCGGACAGGTGGCGCCGCTGACCGGCACCATCGCGGGAACCGGCACCGAATACGTCGCTGGCGGCGCTGCCTATTTCGCGTATGTCAACGACAGCGGCGGCGTGCACGGGCGCAAGATACGGGTCGTCCTCAAGGACGACAGCTACAAACCCGACCAGACCCTGGCGCACACGCGCCAGCTGCTCGCCGACGAAAAGCCGCTGGCGCTGTTCGGTTTCATCGGCACCGGCAACGTGCTGGCGCTGAACAAGAACAAGATTCTCGAAGACGCGGGCATTGCGCTGGTGGCACCCTACACGGGAGCGCAGGACCTGCGCGATCCCATGAACCCGCACATCTTCCACATCCGTGCCAGCTACACCGACGAGACCGCCGGCATGGTGGACCACCTGTACACCATCGGCGTGCGCCGCATCGCCGTGATGTACCAGGACGACCCCTTCGGCAAGAGCGGGCTGGCCGGCGCGGAGAGCGCGCTGAAGAAGCTGGGGCTGGAGCTGGTGGCCAAGGGCGGTTATGACCGCACCAAGCCCGAGGCGGTGGACGCCGCCGTGGCCGCCATCGCGCCGGCCAAGCCGGACGCGGTCATCATGGTCGCGGTCAACAAGGCTTCGGCGGCCTTCATCAAGAAGCTGCGCGCCCAGGGCAGCCAGGCCCAGCTGTTCAGCATCTCGGTGGTGAACTTCAAGGAGCTGCTGGTCAACGCCGGCGAGGACCACGCCCGCGGCATCGGCATCTCGCAGGTCATGCCCTACCCCTACTCGGCGCGCATACCGGTGGTGCGCGAGTTCCAGACCCTGATGGCCAAGTACCAGCCCGACAAGGTCATCTCCTACGCCAGCATGGAATCCTTCATCGCCGCCAAGATCCTGGTGGAGGCGATCCGCCGCTGCGGCCCCGAGCCCACGCGCCAGAAGGTCATCACCCAGCTGGAGAAGATGAACAACTACGACGTCGGCGGTTTCCGCATCACCTTCTCACCGGACAACCACGTCGGCTCCCACTTCGTCGAAGTCACGGTGATCGGCCGTGATGGCCGGCTGTTGCGCTAACCCCCGCTCAGGTCACCGGCGTCAGCTTGGCCACCGACAGGGCCAGCCACTTGATGCCGTGGCGGGGAAAGTTGATCTGCGCCCGCGCGTCGTCGCCCGAGCCTTCGAGCGTGAGCACCGTGCCCTCGCCGAACTTGTTGTGGAAGACCCGCATGCCCAGCTTCAGCCCGGTGGCGGCCTCCTGCGCCTTGGACACCGGCGCCGGGCTGCTGGCGGCATCACGGCCGTAACCGCCTGAGTAGCCGCTCTTCCAACCCTCACTCCAGCCTTCACGCTGGCGGTTGTAGCCGGCCGAGGGCGGCGCAAAACCGGTGCCGAAACCCTGGTTCTTCGGGGTGATCCACTTCAGCGTTTCCTCCGGCAGCTCGTCGAAGAAACGGCTGCGGATGTGATACCGCGTCTGGCCATGCAGCATGCGCGTCTGCGAGTGGCTCAGGTACAGGCGCTTTCGTGCCCGGGTGATGGCCACGTACATCAGGCGGCGCTCTTCCTCCAGGCCGTCGAAGTCGCTCATGGAGTTCTCGTGCGGGAACAGGCCCTCTTCCAGGCCGGTGATGAACACGCAGTCGAACTCCAGGCCCTTGCTGGCGTGCACCGTCATCAGCTGAATGGCGTCCTGGCCCTCTTGCGCCTGGTTATCCCCGGCTTCGAGAGCGGCGTGGGTTAAGAACGCTGCCAAGGGTGACATCACTTCGCCGCTCTCGTCCGGCGCGCCCTGTTCGGCCGACACCACCGCGGTGGTCTGCTCGGTCGCCTTCATCGCCTCCGCGTCCCGGCCGAAGCCTTCGATGCTGACGAAACTCTCCGCCGCGTTGACCAGTTCTTCCAGGTTCTCGATGCGGTCGGCGCCTTCGCGCTCGGCCTGGTAGTGCTCCACCAGGCCGCTGTGCTGCAGCACCAGCTCGATGATCTCGCGCAGGGTCAGGCCCTGGGTCTGCTCGCGCAGCACGTCGATCTTGGCGACGAAGGCGCCCAGGTTGGCACCGGCCTTGCCGCCCAGGGTGCTCACGGCGTCGTGCAGTGAGCAGCCCTTGCCCGCGTTCGCGGCACGTGCGGCGTCCTGCAGCTGCTCCAGGCTGCGCGCGCCGATGCCGCGCGGCGGGAAGTTCACCACCCGCAGGAAGCTGGTGTCGTCGTTGGGGTTCTCCAGCAGGCGCAGATAGGCCAGTGCGTGCTTGATTTCGGCGCGCTCGAAAAAGCGCAGGCCGCCATACACGCGATACGGCAGGCCGGCGTTGAACAGCGTGGTCTCGATCACCCGGCTCTGCGCATTGGAGCGGTAGAGCACGGCAATCTCTTTCTGGCTCATGCCTTCGCGCACGAGCTGCTTCATCTCGTCGATCATCCACTGCGCCTCGGCGAAGTCGCTCGTCGCCTCATAGACGCGCACCGGCTCGCCGGCGCCCTGGTCGGTGCGCAGGTTCTTGCCCAGGCGGTGTTTGTTGTGGCTGATCAGCGCGTTGGCCGTGTCCAGGATGTTGCTGTAGCTGCGGTAGTTCTGCTCCAGCTTGATCTGGTGCTGCACGTGGAACTCGCGCACGAAGTCGCCATATTGCCCACCGCGCGCCGCGAAAGGCGTAGATGCTCTGGTCGTCGTCGCCCACCGCAAACACGGCACCGGCGCCGCCGTCGCTGCGCAGCGTGCCGGCCGGGTCGAAACCGGCCAGCAGCTTGATCCAGGCGTACTGCAGCTTGTTGGTGTCCTGGAACTCGTCGATCAGGATGTGGCGGAAACGCCGTTGGTAGTGCTCGCGCACGGGGTCGTGGTCGCGCAGCAGTTCGTAGCTGCGCAGCAGCAGTTCGCCGAAGTCCACCACACCCTCGCGCTGGCACTGCTCCTCGTAGAGCTGGTAGATCTCCACCTTCTTGCGCGTGTCGGGGTCATGCGCCTCCACCATGTGCGGCCGCTGGCCTTCCTCCTTGCAGCCGCCGATGAACCAGGCCAGCTGCTTGGGCGGAAAACGCTCCTCGTCCACATTGAACTGCTTGCACAGGCGCTTGATAGCCGACAGCTGGTCCTGCGTGTCCAGGATCTGGAAGGTCTGCGGCAGGTTGACCGCGCGGTAATGCGCGCGCAGCAGCCGGTTGCACAGGCCATGGAAGGTGCCGATCCACATGCCACGCACGTTGACGGGCAGCATGGCCTGCAGGCGCGTCATCATCTCGCGCGCCGCCTTGTTGGTGAAGGTCACCGCCAGCACGCCGCCGGGCGAGACCTGGCCGGTCTGCAGCAGCCAGGCGATGCGGGTGGTCAGCACCCGCGTCTTGCCGGAGCCGGCCCCGGCCAGGATCAACGCCGGCTCGGGCGGCAACGCCACGGCGGCGCGCTGCTCGGCGTTCAGGCTGGCCAGCAGCGGCGAGTCGGCGGGGGCGGGAAACAGGGAACCGGAAGGCGGCAGGAGGGAAGACATCCCGCCATTGTATGAAGGGCGCTCAGACGAGCGGCGCGCGCGACGAGATCCTGAAGCCGCTGGACGCCCGGTCGTGCAGCTCGGCCAGCTTGTCGAACAGTTCCGACTGGCGTTCCATGAGGCTCATGAAGGCATGATTGGACGGATCGGCGCAGCGGAACTTGGCCAGTTCATGAACGCGATTGCCCAGCCGCTCCAGCTCGATGTGGATGGCACGACTTGCGATCAGGTATTCCTCGGGTTTCATTTGTCTTGTGTTCTTGAGGTGTGGCTACCCAGAGAAAGAGGCCCAAAGCCTCTTTTTTATTTTTTCCCAACACGCTGAAGTCTAGCGGCGTCAAGCCCGCCTGCACACGGGGAATTCCTCAGGGACTTCCCCTAGTGCGGGGCCAAAATACCTGCTGGCGTAGCCCGAACCTGAACACTGGCTGACTACCTACCCCGCCGCACCTCAGGCCTTGCCAAAAACCAGGCGGATGGCCAGCTGGTGCAGATGCTCCCAGGGCGCGGTCAGGTCCTCCAGCACGCTGAAATGGTTCTTGCCGGGAATGGTTTCGCACACCGGCACCACGGTCTTGCCCCAGGCCTGCTGGATCAGCTTGTTGTGGCGGATGAATTCCGCGCTTTCGTCAGCGCCGGCGACGGTGTAGAGGACACCCTGCCGTGGTGCCGGCAGCAGGGCCGGGCTGACCTTCGTGACCTGCTCGGGGGTGAGGCGCAGGGATTCCTTGAGAAAGGGCGTGTGCATGACGGGCTCCAGGTCGTAGAGACCGGAAATCGACAGCGCCCCCTTGACCAGGTCGGCCGGCAGATCCTTGCCGACCACGGGCCAGTCGCAGTCCAGCAACATGGTTGCCAGATGGCCGCCGGCCGAGTGGCCCACCAGGTAGATGCGGCGGGGGTCGCCGCCGAACTTCTTCGCATTGCGGTAGACCCAGGCCAGGGCCTTGACCAGCTGCAGCGTGATGTCGGGGATGGTGACCGCCGGACACAGCGCGTAGTTGGGAATGAAGACACAGCCGCCCAGGTTCTTGAAGGCCGGGGCAATGAAGGAGTGGTCGGACTTGTCGAGCGAGCGCCAGTAGCCGCCATGGATGAACACCACCACGGGGGCACCGGGCTGGTTGCTGGGGAAGACGTCGAGCTTTTCCATCGGGCCGTCGCCGTAGGCGATATCGGTCTGGCAGGGATGGGCCGCGCGGGCGTCTTCCGAGGCGTCGGCCCAACGGGCAAAGTGCATGGCGTGCTCGGGGACCAGGGCACGGTTGTTGTACATGCGGTCCAGCCAGGCGGGGTCGAAATTCTTCATGTCAGGGGCTCCGGATGAAAGACAATGATGCGGTTTCGCAGGGGTACGGCTATCTTGTCATATCTGTCTATGCGAAGGAGGTAACAAGATGAACATAGCCGTGTTGGGTACCGGCATGATGGGTTTTCCGATGGCGCGCCGGCTGTGCGAAGCCGGCCACAGCGTGCGGGTCTGGAACCGCTCGCGCGCCAAGGCCGAAGGGCTGGCCGCCTTTGGCGCCACCGTGCATGACACGGCCACGGCCGCCGTGCAGGGCGCGGAGTTCGTCATCACCATGCTGGAACACGGCCCTGTGGTGGAGCAGGTGTTGTTCGACATCGGCGTGGCCGGCGCCATGAAACCGGGCACGGTGCTGATCGACATGTCGTCCATCAAACCCGCCGAGGCCCGCGCGCATGCCGAACGCCTGGGCGCCATGGGCATCACCCACCTGGACGCCCCCGTCTCCGGCGGCACCCTGGGCGCCGAGGCCGGCACCCTGGCCATCATGGCCGGCGGCCAGGCCGGCGCCTTCGAGCGCGCCAAACCGGTGTTCGCGCCCCTGGGCCGCGCCACCCTGGTCGGCCCCAGCGGCGCGGGCCAGCTGGCCAAGCTGGCCAACCAGATGATCGTGGGCATCACCATCGGCGCCGTGGCCGAGGCCCTGCTGCTGTGCCAGAAGGGCGGTGCCGACCCGCCAAGGTCAAGGAAGCTATCAGCGGCGGCTTTGCCGACAGCCGCATCCTGCAGGTGCACGGCCAGCGCATGGTGGAGCGCGACTTCGCCCCGCGCGGGCGCATGACGGTGCAGCTCAAGGACATGCGCAATGCGCTGGACACCGCCAGCGGCCTGGGTTTCACCGCGCCGATCACGGGGCTGCTGGAGCAGTTGTATGCCGAAGGCGTGGCGCACGGGCTGAGTGACCTGGATCAAGCCGGGCTGTTTGTGGAACTGGCGCAGCGCAACGGCATGAAATGAGCGGCTGTGGCTGGATGACCCTTTAGGGGGATGGCGGGGCGCGGGCGGGCCCGACAGAATCCTGGTCAGGATGCACTGACGGCATTTGTAACTTTGCCGGGTTTTATGCTATCTTTTGGATAGCAATCAATTTAGAACTGATCTGATCTCATGCCACATTTCTTCAGGGAATTTGCCGTTTTGTACCGCAGGGTGCTGCGGTCGATATCACGTTAGCCGTAAGGGGACACTATGCGCGAGCACGTCTTGAAGCGGATCGAGGAGCTCATCGCCCGCGGAAATGTCATCGTTCGTTCGCAGTCGAGCAACGAATACTGGATGCGCGATGTCGTTGCAGCACAGAGTTGGATGGCTTCAGCTGCCAATTCAATTCAACAAGTTTCCCCAGTCGGTAGCTTCTTCCGCCAAGAGCTCGACCGACTCATGACTAACGAGCAGTTAAAGGGAGGAATCCCCGAGACTGTTGTCGCAAAGGTTCTAGGCGTCCTGCAATCGGTGCACGTCGAGGCTCAGGCTGGCTTGTTAGAGAGATTGGAGGATCAAGTTGTGGCAAGCGCATTCGACGATTTTCTTGATCATGCCCACGGCTATCACAAGTCGGGAAAACTCAAAGAGGCTGCCGTATTGGGTTCAGCGGTGCTGGAAGACACAATCAAGCGCATCGCAGCCAAAAACCAGCTTGATCCAGCGGGACTCTCGCTCGATCCTCTAATTGACGAACTGACCAAACGAGATGTGTTCAGTCAGGTCAAGGCTAAGCGTCTGAAGTCCTTTACTGGCGTTCGTAACCACGCGCTCCATGCCGAATGGGAGAAGCTTGACCTCAAGGAGGTTGGGGCTCAGATCGCAGGTGTACGCGAATTGCTTGATGAGCATCTCTAACCTTACGGCCAACTCAAGCGTTAGACCGCACTATGTCTCTTCCCGACATTCACACGATCTCGGGCGACTATGTGCAGGGATCGTTCACTCTGCTTCCGCTTAGCGGCGAGCGTGCGGGCTCGGCACTCTTCTTCGCGCGTCTGATGGACTCCCACGCTCGCGAGGGAGAGACGAAGCTTGCCCAGCGGTTTTTTCGTGCTGCTGTCTCTGAGTTTCGGTCTATCTTCGATCTGCTACCCGCCGACTGGAAGGCGGCAGGACTGTCGCATGAATGGGTCCGGAGCGGCTTTAAAACCGAATTGGAGGCGCACCCCCTCATAGCGGTCCTGATCAAGGTGCGCAATTTCGCCGTCCATTCGGCGCGCGTGCAGGGCTTCGAACGCGACTTCAGCGTCACAGTTTTTGGTGACGGTGCGGAGAGGCGAGAAGAATATATTCCCAGCATCTTCATCGACTCCCTCGATCGACAGGAGCTTGGCCGGGAACTGAAGGACATTCCGGAAGAGTCGCTGGAGTGGTTCAATCGGCAGATCCAGCACTGGCCAGCACAGCTGATCGTGCAGGAGGCTGTGTTTCAGGCGAGCATTCCGATCCGGAATTTTCTTTCGACTACGAGGCTTCGTGCGGTCTAACTCCAACGTTGAATCGCAACCGAAGCAGCGAAGCCCTCCTCGTTCACTCCCTCCCCTCACCCATCACTCCGCCAGCATGTCCGACCCATTGCGGATGCGGTGCATGGTGGCAATCGGCACCGTCCAGACGATGCCGTCGCCAATCTGGCCCGTGCTGCAGATCAGGATGATGGTGTTGCGGATCTCCGCCACCATGGCGTCGTCGGCCAGCACGGTCACCATGACCTTGGGGGTGTAGTCGGTCAGCTCCTCCTTCACCGTGCGCTTGCCCACCGCGGCCGGGGCGGTGAAACCTTCGGCCTTGGTGAGCGTGAGGCCCGGGAAGTTGGGGATGGCGCGCAGCGCCTCGCGCAGCAGCGGCAGGCGGTTGGGGCGCACGATGGCGCGGATTTCCATCATCTGTTTCATGGGGTGTTCCTCAGGCTTGCAGGGGATTGTCGTCAAACCAGCGGTACAGCGCGGGCAGCACCACCAGCGTCAGCAGGGTGGAGGAGATCAGGCCGCCGATGACCACGATGGCCAGAGGTTTCTGCACCTCGGAACCCGGCCCGCTGGCGAACAGGAAGGGCACCAGGCCCAGCAAGGCCACGGTGGCTGTCATCATGACCGGGCGGAAACGCGCCACGCAGCCCTCGCGCACGGCCTGCATCACGGCCAGGCCGTCCTCGCGCAGGCGGCGGATGTAGCTCACCAGCACCACGCCGTTGAGCACCGCAATGCCCCACAGCGCGATGAAACCCACCGAGGCGGGCACACTGAGGTATTCCCCCGTGACGGCCAGGCCGATCACACCGCCGATGGACGCAAACGGCAGCACCAGGATGATGAGCGTGGCCAGCTTGAGCGACTTGAACAGCAAAAAGAGCAGGAAGAAGATGGCCAGGATGGTGATGGGCACGATGATGGTCAGCGTGCCCATGGCGCGCTCCATGTTCTCGAACTGGCCGCCGAAGACGAAGTAAAAACCTTCGGGAAGTTTCACTTCCTTGGCGATGCGCTGCTCCACCTCCTGCACGAAACCACCCAGGTCACGCCCCTCGACGTTGGCGCCCACCACCACACGGCGTTTGGCGCTTTCACGGCTGATCTGGGCCGGGCCGTCGCGCAGCTCGATCAGCGCCACCGAGTGCAGCGGCACCAGGGCGCCGTCGGGGGCGCGCAGCAGCAGGTTGCGGATGGCCTCCTCCGTATTGCGCGCTTCGGCGGGGAAACGCACGGCGATGCCGAAGCGGCGCTCGCCCTCGTAGAGCTGGCTCACTTCCTTGCCGCCGATGGCGGTCTCGATCAGGTTCTGCACCTCGGCCACGTTGATGCCGTGGCGCGCGATGGCCTTGCGGTCGATGTCGATGGTCAGGGCCTGCTGGCCCGAGAGGCGCTCGATGCGGATGTCGCGCGCGCCGGCCACGCTGCGCAGCAGGCGCGCCACCTGCTCGGACACACGGCGCAGCTCGCCCAGGTCGTCGCCGAAGATCTTCACCGCCAGCTGCGAACGCACGCCGGTCACCATCTCGTCCACCCGCTCGGAGATGGGCTGCGAGAGCACGATCTGCACACCCGGGATGGACGCGAGGCGCTGGCGGATGTCCTCGTCGATCTCGTCCTGCGTGCGCCCGGACTTCGGGTCCAGCAGCACGATGGGGTCGGACTCGTTGGGGCCAGCCGGATCGGCGGGCGACTCGCCGCGACCCAGCTTGGAGACCACCAGGCGCACACCCGGCACTTCGGCGATGGCCTTCATGGCTCCCATCTCCAGGCGGATCGACTCGTCCAGCGAGATGCTGGGCACGCGGTTGATCTGCGGCGTGAGTGCGCCCTCCTTCATGGTCGGCATGAAGGACTTGCCCAGGAAGGGGAACAGCGCGATGGACGCCAGCAGCAGGCCCACGGCCACCATCAGCGTGCGGCGCTGGTGGCCCAGCGCCAGATCGAGCAGGCTCACATAACGCGATTTCAGCCAGGCGATGACCCGGGTGTCGTGGTCGGCGCCGCCCTTGAGGATGTAGGAGCACAGCACCGGCGAGAGGATCAGCGAGACCAGCAGCGACACGCCCAGCGCGATCACGATGGTCAGGGCCAGCGGCGCGAACATCTTGCCCTCGATGCCCTGCAGCGTCATCAGCGGCAGGAACACCAGCATGATGATGACGATGCCGAACACCGTGGGGGTGGCCACTTCCTGCGTGGCGTCCAGGATCAGGCGCACGCGCGAGGTGGCCGCCTTGGCCTGGCCGAGGCGGTGGAAGACGTTCTCCACCACCACCACGGTGGCGTCCACCATGAGGCCGATGGCAATGGCCAGGCCGCCCAGCGACATCAGGTTGGCCGAGATGCCGTAGCGGTTCATCAGGATGAAGGTGGTCAGCGGCGCGATGACCAGCGTGGCCACCACGATCAGGCTGGAGCGCACGTCACCCAGGAAGATGAAGAGGACGACCACCACCAGGAAGATGCCTTCGATCAGCACCTTGCCCACGGTCCACAGGGCCGAATCGACCAGCTCGGTGCGGTCGTAATAGGGCACGATCTGCAGGCCGCCAGGCAGCATGCCCTTGCTATTGATCTCCTCCACCTTCTCCTTGACGCGCGAGACGATCTGCTTGGCATTGCCGCCGCGCATCATGAGCACGATGCCCGAGACCGACTCGGTGTAACCGCCCTTGATGATGGCGCCCTGGCGCACCTCGTGGCCCAGGGTCACCTCGGCCAGGTCACGCACGTACAGCGGCACACCGTTTTTCTCGCGCACCACGATGTTGCCGATGTCCTCCAGGGTGCGGATCAGGCCGACGCCGCGGATCAGGTACTGCTCGGAGCGCTGCGGCAGGATGCCGCCGCTGGCGTTGGCGTTGTTCTTGGCGATGGCCTCGAAGACCTGGTCGATGCCCACGTCATGGTGCAGCAGGCGCTCGGGTTTGGCCAGCACCTGGTACTGGCGCACGTAGCCGCCCTGCGAGTTGATCTCGGCCACGCCGGGGATGGAGCGCAGCATGGGGCGCACCACCCAGTCCTGCACGATGCGGCGCTGGGCCAGCTCGGTGGGCGTGAGCGCGCGCTGGCCGTCGTCCGGGTGGTCCAGGGTGTACTGATAGACCTCGCCCAGGCCGGTGGAGACCGGGCCCAGCACGGGGGTGATGCCCGCGGGCATGCGCGGCGCGATCTCGATCAGGCGCTCCATCACCAGCTGGCGCGCGAAGTAGACGTCGGTCGCGTCGGTGAAAACCAGGGTGATGATGGACAGGCCGCTTTTGTTGAGCGAGCGCATCTCCACGATGCCGGGCAGGCCGGTCATGGCGATTTCCAGCGGCACGGTGACAAAACGCTCGATCTCCTCGGGCGAGCGGCCCGTGGCCTCGGTGGCGATCTGCACCTGCACGTTGGTGACGTCGGGGAAGGCGTCGACCGACAGGCGCGTGGCTTCGCGCAGGCCGAAGGCGCACAGCACCACGGCCAGCACCACCACCACCAGCCGCTGGCCGAGAGCGGCACGGATCATGGAGGTCAACATGGCTTACTCCAGTTCCGCGCGCTTGCGCTCGTTGTTCAGATGGAAGGCGCCGTCGACCACCACCGGCGTGCCGGCGGCCGGGCCCTTGAGCAGCGGACGCAGGCCGCGCGAGGCGGCGCCGAGCTCCACCGGCGTGAGGCGGAACTGGCCGGCGCCGGCCTGCACGAAGACGTGGTCACGGTCGTTGTCGCGCACCACGGCGGCCTCGGGCACGGCCAGCTGCTGGCGTGCCTGGCCGATGATGCGCAGCGTGGCCAGCATCTGGGGCTTGAGCGCGCGGTCGGTGTTGTCGACCTGGGTGCGCACGGTCAGGCTGCGGGTGTCGGGCGCGATGGTGTCACTGACGAACACCACCTTGCCGCTGAAGCGGCGCTGGCCCAGCGCCGGCACGCTGATCTCGACCTGCTGGCCAAGCTTGACGGAGGCGGCGTCCTGCTCGGGCAGCGCCCCCACGACCCAGACCTTGGAGAGGTCGGCCACGGTGAACAGCGGGTCGCCCGGCTGCGCCACCTGGCCCTGGCTGATCTTGCGCTCCACCACCACACCCGAACGCGTGGCGATGATGCCGGCAAAGGAGCTGAGCTGGCCTTTCTCGCGCAGGCGTTCGAGCTGCGCCTGCGGCACGCCCAGCAGCTGCAGCTGGTCGGCGGCGGCGCGCAGCTCGGCGCGCGCGATGGACAGCTCGGCCTCGCGGCGCTGCAGTTCGGCCGAGCCGATCACGTCGGCCTGGATCAGCAGCCGGGCGCGCTCCACCGCCCGCTCGGCCTGGGCCGTGGCGGAGTGCGCGCGCAGATAGGCCAGCTGGGCGTTGGTCAGCTCGGGGCTGGTGACACGCGCCAGCACCTGGCCGGCCTGCACGCGCGCGCCCACCTCGGCAAACACCTCGGTGACGCGGCCGGTGACCGAGGCGCCGATGCGCGTGACCAGCTGCTCGTTGGCTTCGATGCGGCCCGGCACGTCGCGCTGGGTGTCCAGGGTCTGCAGCGCCAGCGGCGCAACCTGGAAGTTGCGCGCCATCTCGGCGTTGATCACCACCAGGTTGGGGTCGGTGGCCGGCGCCGCGCCCTGGGGCAGATCCTGCCCCTTGCCACAGGCGGCCAGCAGCGCGGTGGCCAGCAGGGTGAGCAGCAGGGCCCGCGGCCGGGATGTTGTGTACTTGTTCATGGTGTGCACTCGTGCGGAATCAGGGTTGGGCCGCGTCGCGGCCGGTCAGCAGATCAATCTCGATGGCGGCGGCCTGCTGCTGGAAGCGCGCCTGCAGCAGGTCGGCACGCACGGTGCGCAGCACACGCTGGGCGTCCAGCACGTCCAGGATGCCGCGCTCGCCATAGCGGTAGGCAGCCTGCGCCACACGCAGCGCGGCTTCGGCGTCGCGCACGGCGCCGCTGCCCAGGGCTTCGACGCGCAGGCGCGCCATCTCCAGCGTCATCACGGCGGCGTCGAGCTGCAGCTGCAGCTCGATCTGGCGGCCTTCGAGCCGGGTGCGCGCGCGCAACTGCTCGGCCTGCGCCTCGGCGCGCGGACCGCGTTTCTGGTCCAGCAG
The DNA here is from genome assembly GCA_020621965.1 of Curvibacter sp. Classification (GTDB taxonomy): domain Bacteria; phylum Pseudomonadota; class Gammaproteobacteria; order Burkholderiales; family Burkholderiaceae_C; genus Hylemonella. Next base: position 37,702 of record JAHRYV010000016.1, read on the forward strand.
CGGGATCTGGATGCTGGCGCCCACCACGCTTTGCCGGTTGTCGGGTTCGTGCGTGTCGCTGTAGCGCAGTTCGACGCCGGGCCAGCGGCTGGCACCGGCCTCGCGCACGCGGGCCTGCTGGCGTTCGTGCTCGGCGCGCAGGCTTTGCAGCTCGGGGTTGTGCGCCAGCAGCCGCTCGCGCAACTCGGCGGCCGGCAGCGCCGGCAGCGGGTCGTCCAGGCTGGCGGCCAGGGTCCAGCCGGCGGGCAGCTGGCCGGCGGCGAGCTGGTTGAGGCGGATGCGCGACTGCTCCAGCGCCAGCTGGGCGCTTTGCTGGCGCTGGCGCGCGCTGATGAACTCGGCCTCGGCCTTGATGATCTCGTAGCGCGCCGCCTCACCACTGTCCACGCGCACCCGCACGCGTTCGCGTGTCTGCTCCAGCAGTGTGAGTTCGTCGCCGGCAGCGCGGGCCTCCTCGATGCGCAGCAGCACCTCGTAGGCGCGCACGCGCACCTGGGCCACCACTTCGCTGCGTGTCAGGCCCAGCTGGGCCTCGCTGCTGCGCAGCCCCTGCTCGGCTGCGTCGACGCGCGCGCCGCGCAGCCAGGGGTTCTCGATCAGTTGCGACACACCCCAGCCGCCAACGTAACCGCTGTTGCCGCCGTTGCTCGGGCGCAGGCGACCGTCGCTGAGCTCCAGGCGCGGATTGGGCAGGGCGCCGGCCGTGTGGATGCCGGCCTCGGCCTGCTCGCGGGTGCGCTGCGCCATCTGCAGCGCGGGGTTGTGCGTCAGCACGATGCGCACCAGTTCGGCCAGGGTGTAGGCCGGGCCCACCGGCACGGCCGCGGGCATAGCGGGCGCGACAGGCGCAGGCGGCAGGGTTTGCGCCATCAGGCCGGCGGCCGGCCATAAGAGCAGGCCCGCCACCCGGTGACGCCAGGTTGTCGATTTCATCAAACAAGTCCTCGGAACAGGAGGAGAGAGAAAGGAAGGACAGCGTCGCCGGCCACGGCCGGTCACGCCCCCTCGGAAGCTGCGAGCGGAAGGTCAGCCCAGGCGGATGGGCGGGCGCAGCAGGGGCTGGCGTTCGGCCTGCTGCGGGGCCGGCTGGGCGGCCGACTGCCGCACAACCTGCGGCGGCAGCCCCCAGGCCAGCTGGTAGGGCAGCGCGTCCTGATCCGAGACCTCGTTGCAGACCTGGTCCGCGCCGCTGGCGGGGCTGGGCAGCGGCTTGACGCAGGTGGCCGGGACGTCCGGCGGGGTCATGGCTGCGGCCATGGCGTCGGCCTCGACGACGGCGATGGCGTGGGCCAGCTCGTCGCTCGCGATCGGCAGCGTCACAGGCTGGGTGTGGGCCTGGGCCTGCCCCCAGGACCACAAAAGACCGGCCAGCCACAGAAAGGCCAGCGCACGGAGCAGCCCCAGCCGGCGCGGGGCCGGGCTCAAGATGGAGGATGGGTTGCGATGCATGGGGTCTTCCTGTAAATCAAGACATGGCCTTGATCTGCAAGAATTAGGCCAGATTCGGGTTTTCCCGAAGACCCGCAGGGAAATGGGCTGGCCCGGCTCAGACGCCCAGGTAACGATGCCAGAGGCCGGGGTCGGCCGCCAGCGCCGCCGAATCGCCGCGCCAGACCACGCGGCCGCGCTCGATGAGGGTGTGGTGGTCGGCCAGCTGGATGAGCCGCTGCACGTACTTGTCGATCACCAGGATGCTCTGGCCCTGTGCACGCAGCTGGTCCAGGCACTGCCAGATCTGCTCGCGGATCAAGGGTGCCAGGCCCTCGGTGGCCTCGTCCAGGATCAGCAGGTGCGGGTTGGTCATCAGCGCGCGGCCGATGGCCAGCATCTGCTGCTCGCCGCCCGAGAGCTGGTTGCCCATATGGCGGCGCCGGCTCTCCAGCGAGGGGAACATGGCGTAGACCCGCTCCAGCGTCCAGGGCTCGCTGCTGCGGTTGCGCCGGGCGGCAAAGGCACGCAGGTTTTCTTCGACCGAGAGGTTCGGAAAGATCTGCCGGCCTTCGGGCACCAGGGCCAGGCCCATGCGGGCGATGCGGTCGGGGCCCAGGCCGTCGATGCGTTCGCCCAGGAAACGCACCGTACCGCTGCGCGGCGGCGTCAGCCCCAGAATGGAGCGCACCGTGGTGGTCTTGCCCATGCCATTGCGCCCCAGCAGGGTAGCCACGCCGCCGGCCTGCACGGTCAAGCCGATGCCGAACAGCACCTGGCTGGCGCCATAGGCCGTCTGCAGGTCTTCGACTTCCAACAGCGCGCTCACCGGTTGGCCTCCGCCAGCTCGAAGTCGTCGCCGAGGTAGGCGCGGCGCACCTCGGCATGGCCGCGGATGGCGGCCGGCGCGCCGCTGGCGATGATGCGCCCGGCCACCAGCACCGAAATGGTGTCGGCCAGGCGGAACACGGCGTCCATGTCGTGCTCCACCAGCAGCAGTGTCAACTCGCCGCGCAGGCTGTGCAGCAGGACCACCATGCGTTCCGACTCCTCCGGCCCCATGCCGGCCATGGGCTCGTCCAGCAGCAGCAGCCGGGCCCCCGTGGCCAGCGCGATGCCCACCTCCAGCTGGCGCTGTTCGCCGTGCGAGAGGGCGCCGGCGAGCGCGTGCGCACGCCCCTGCAGCCCCACGCGCGCCAGCACCGCGGCCGCCTGCACATAACGCGCCCGCTCGGCGCGCGCTGCGTGCCAGAAACGCAGGCTGGAGCCGCTGCGCGCCTGCAGCGCCAGCGCCACGTTGTCGAGCACCGACAGGCGCGCGAAGATGCTGGTGATCTGGTAGGAGCGCGCCAGGCCGCGGTGCACACGCTCGTGCATGGACAGCGCGGTGATGTCGTGGCCGTCGAAGCGCATGGACCCGGCATCGGGTGCCAGCGCGCCCGAGAGCTGCTGGATCAGCGTGGTCTTGCCCGCGCCGTTGGGGCCGATCAGGGCATGGATCTCGCCGACGCGCACGCTCAGGTCGAGATGGTCCGTGGCGACCAGGCCGCCATAACGTTTGACCAGGCCCTCGACCTGCAACAACACCGCGCTCATACCCGCCCCTTGCGCCGCAGCAGGCTCATCAGCCCGTTCGGTGCGGCCAGCACCACGGCCAGCAGCGCGGCGCCCAGCACGAACTGCCAGTAGATGGTGTAGTGGCTCAGCACTTCTTCGAGCAGCAGGAAGACCACGGCGCCGATGACACCGCCCCACAGATGCCCCACCCCGCCCAGGATGACCATGACCATGAGCAGGCCCGACTGGCCCCACTGCATCATGGAAGGGCTGACGAAACTGTTCAGGCTGGCCAGCAGCGCGCCGGCCAGGCCCGCCAGCGCGCCGGCGATGACAAAGGCGGTGAGCTTGTGGCCGTAGACGGCAAACCCCACGGCCTCCATGCGCGTCTCGTTCTCGCGCATGGCCTGCAGGGCGTGGCCGAAACGCGCATTGAGCAGGCGCCAGACCAGCACGAAGGCCAGCGTGGCCAGCACCAGCGTGGTCCAGTAGAAGGTGCGGTCGCCGGCGAGATCCAGCCCCAGGCCCAGGGTGGCCCGCCCCGGCAGCGAGAGGCCGTCGTCACCGCCGTAGGCCTTGGTCGAGATGGTCAGGTAATAGAGCATCTGCGCAAAGGCCAGCGTGATCATGATGAAGTAGACGCCGCGTGTGCGCAGGCTGATGGCGCCGATCACGGCCGCGAACAGCGCCGCCACCGCCATGGCGGCCGGCCAGGCGATCCAGGCCGAGCTCACACCGGCCTGCAACAGGATGGCGGCCGTGTAGGCACCCACGCCGACGAAGGCCGCGTGCCCGAAGCTGACCATGCCGCCGAAGCCCAGGATGAGGTTCAGGCTGGTGGCGGCCAGCGCGTAGATCAGGATGCGCGCGGCCAGGCCGAGGTAGAAGTCGCCGCCGAAGAAAGGCGTGAGCAGCGGCAAGGCCAGCAGCAGCACAAACAGCGGCAGCGCCCAGCGCCAGCCCAGCGCATGGTCGAGCAGACTGGGCGGCGCCACGCGCTCGAGCACCGGATCAGCCATGGGAGGGGAACAGGCCGCGCGGCTTGAAGAAGAGCACGGCGGCCATCAGCACATAGATGAGGATGGAGGCCACCGCCGGGCCGGCGTTGTCGGCCGCCGCGGGCCCCAGCAGCCGCTCGAAGACCATGGGGATCAACGTGCGGCCGGCCGTGTCGACCACCCCCACCAGCAAGGCGCCCAGCAGCGCGCCGCGCACCGAACCGATGCCGCCGATGACGATGACCACGAAGGCCAGGATCAGGATGCTCTCGCCCATGCCCACCTGCACCGCCAGCAGCGGCCCCAGCATGCCGCCGGCCACCGCGCACAGCGCGGCGCCCAGGCCGAACAGCGCGGTGAACAGCGCACGCACCGGCACACCCATGGCCTGCGCCATCTCGCGGTTCGAGGCCCCGGCACGCAGTTGCATGCCGATGCGCGTGCGCGTGATCAGCAGCCACAGCCCCAGCGCCACGACCAGGCCCACGCCGATGATGAGCAGGCGGAAAGCCGGGTAATAAAAACCGTCCAGCAGTTCCACCGGGCCGGAGAGTGAGTCAGGCGGGCTCAGCAGCACCGGCTGCGAGCCCCAGATGAAACGCACCGCCTCGTTGCACATGAGCAGGATGGCAAACGTCCCCAGCACCTGCGCCAAGTGATCGCGCTGGTACAGGCGGCGCAGCACGGTGAGCTCCAGCAGCACGCCGAAGATCGCCGCGCCCAGCACGCCGGCGCCCAGGCCGAGCCAGAAGGAGCCGCTGGCCGTGGTGGCCGCGGCCACCAGGTACGCGCCCACCATGTAAAGCGAGCCGTGCGCCAGGTTGATCATGTCCATGATGCCGAACACCAGCGTCAGGCCCGCGGCCAGCAAAAACAGCATGAGCCCGAACTGCAGGCCGTTCAAGGCCTGCTCCAGGAAAAGGATGCCGGTCATCGACTACCGAAAAAACGCCGGCTCACAGGCCCGGCATCTTGCACTTGGAGGCGTAGGCGTCGGCGTGGTTCTTGAAGACCGTGCCGATGGTGCGGTTGGTGATGCGGCCCTTGCTGTCGCTGGTGATGACACGCAGGTAGTAGTCCTGGATCGGGAACTGGTTGGTATTGAACTTGAAGCCGCCGCGCACCGAGTCGAACTTCGCGGCCTTGAGCGCCTTGTGCACGGCGGCCTTGTCGTCGAGTTTGCCCTTGCTGTCGCGTACGGCAGCGCCGATGAGCTGCGCCGCATCAAAGCCCTGGGCCGCGTACAGCGTGGGCAGACGGCCGTATTCCTGCTCGAAGGCAGTCACGAACTTCTTGTTGGCGGCGTTGTCCAGGTCGTGCGCCCACTGCGAGGTGTTGAACATGCCCAGCATGGGGTTGCCCACGGCGCGGATCACGTCCTCGTCACCCGAGAAACCGGGGCCGAAGAGTGTCATGTCCTTGGACAGGCCGGCGCCGACGAACTGCTTGATGAAGTTGATGCCCAGGCCGCCGGGCAGGAAGATGTAGACGGCGTCGGGTTTGGCCGCGCGCAGCTTGGACAGCTCGGCACCGTAGTCCAGCAGGTTCAGCGGGGTGTAACTCTCGGAGACGATCTCGCCGCCCTTGTAGAAACGCTTGAAGCCTGCCAGCGCGTCCTTGCCCGCGGGGTAGTTGGGCGCGATCAGCGCCACACGCTTGAAACCCTTGTCGGCCACGGTCTTGCCCACGGCCTCGTGCTGGTTGTCGTTCTGGTAGGAGGCGCTGAAGAAATAGGGGTTGCACTGCTCACCGGCCAGCTGCGAGGGGCCGGCGTTGGCGCTGATGTAGAAGGTCTTGGCCGCGAAGGTGGGTGCGCCCACGGCCAGCATGACGTTGGAGAAGACGATGCCAGTCATGAAATCGACCTTGTCGCGCTTGACCAGGCGGTCCGCCGTCTGGCGGCCCACATCAGGGCTGGCCTGGTCGTCGGCCACCACCACCTCGGCCGGCAGGCCGCCGAGCTTGCCGCCGTTCAACTTGACGGCCAGCTGGAAGCCGTCGCGGATGTCGATGCCCAGTCCGGCGCCGGGACCGGAGAGCGTGGACAGCAGGCCGATCTTGACGTTGTCGGCCGCCAGGGCCGGCACGGCCAGCATGGCACAGACGGCGGCGGCGCAGAGGGTACGGCCCAGCAGGGCAATGGGCGCGGTGGTGGTCATGGTCTTTCCTGTTCTGGTTGGTCAGGCGGGAGTTCGCTGCCAGAATGATAGCGTTCCACTGCTCCGTACTTACCCCATGCAGACTGTCCGCCGCAAGCTCCTCCTGTCGCTGCTGGCCCTGCCCGCGAGCTGCGCCTTCCAGCCCCTGCCCGCGCTGCGCACGCAAGCGGCCGCGGCGCCGGCCACGGTGCCGGCCATCCGGCCGCCGGCCCTGGGCCAGCGCTGGACCTACCGCCGCTACAACGGCTACAACAGCGCCCTGCTGGCCACCGAGACCGAGGAGATCGTCGCGCTCGAACCGCAGGTGCTGATCCGCCGCCGCAGCGACGCGCCGGGCGCCCCCGTGCTCGACGAGCTGCAGCAGCCCTGGGGCCGGGTCCAACGCGAGCTGGCCTGGGACCACGTGCAGACCTACGAAGAGGCCCTGCCGTTGTGGCCGGCCGAACTGCGCCCGGGCGCGCGCAGCGTGCACCGCACACACTACCGCGTCGACGGCTTTTCCTACCGCTACTGGATCAGCGTCCATACACAGGTGGGCGGCTGGGAACACCTCACGCTCGGCGCGCACGACTGGCTGGCCCTGCGGGTGGAGCGCTTCATCCGGCTGCAGCACCACGATGTCAGCCGCCTGGAGACGACCCGGCGCGACACCCTGTGGCTGGTGCCGGAAATTGGCCGCTGGGCCGCGCGCGAGGTGAGCGGCGAATACCTGGCGCCCGACGACCCGGGCCTCTTCCGCGGGTTGGAAGAGCACCAGCGCTGGGAGCTGCAGGCCTGGTCTTGAGCCCCCCTGCCCGGATCCGGCGCAACTTGCTAGAATTTCCGTTGTAGTGGGGGGGTAGCTCAGCTGGGAGAGCGTCGCGTTCGCAATGCGAAGGTCGGGAGTTCGATCCTCCTCCTCTCCACCACTTCGACATCCGGCAGCCCAGGCCACGGGCTGTCGCCCGCTTCCTCCCTTCCCGGGCGCCACCCTGCTGACCCTGCGTGACGCAGCCCGACACAGATCGCGGGCCACCCTCTGAAACAGTCAACTTTCCCGCGCACAGGGTCTGTTGCGTATTGACGTCAGGCCCCTGGTTCAGCCCGGGACTTTTTCCTGCGTCTTGTCGACTTTTTCACGGCATATGCAGCACGCGCGCTCGCTCCCATGAACATGTGAGACCTATGTCATTGTCAGACGTAACAGGCAGCTACAGAATGGTGTTTCGCGCTCCCTTGCACCCTCATGGTGCGGGGCGCGGAAGTTAGATCAACGCCCCTAGTAATCAAAGGAAAATTCATGAAAAAGACGCAATTCCTCGCCATCGCAATCGCTGCTGCCGCTCTGGCGGGCAACGTCCTGGCCCAGGAAAAGCAGAACGAGGTCAGCCTGTACGCCGACATGAGCTCGACCAGCACCGGCGGCACCTCGTCCAACACGTCGCTGATCCAGGTCTCCTACGGCAAGTACGTGGCCCCCAACATCGTGGGCAAGGTCAGCTACATGGTCATGGACAGCGACGGCAGCAAGATGTCGGACCTCGGCCTGGGTGCGCGCTACTACTTCAAGCCCGCCGGCCGCCAGGGCGACGCCGTGCCGTTCGCCGGCGCCGGCATCGAGCTGGTGACCTACAACATGGGCGGCGGCTCCTCCAGCGGCACCGGTTTCGGCCTTGAGGGCGGCGTGGCCCTGTTCGTGTCGGAGTCGGCCTCGATCGACGTGCGCGTCTATACCCAGACCGTGTCGATCGACGGCACCAACGCCACCCGCACGGGCGTGAACGTCGGCACGACCTATCGTTTCTGATCGGCCTGCCACAGCGTCATAAAGCCGCCTTCTGGCGGCTTTTTTCCACCTTCCAAGGACGACTCCCATGAAACGACTGACCTCCCTGCTGGTGCTGTGCGCACTGGCGACTTCTGCCCGGGCCGCGGATGTGCCCGAGTGGGTGCTCAATCCGGAGTTCCCGGGCGGCATTGCGGCAGCCGAATGCGTGACTTCGACGGGCGCCCTGTCCATCGATCGCCAGCAGGCCGTGGCGGCCGCGCGGGTGACGCTGGCCCAGCAGCTGGGGGTGCGTGTGAAGGCGGTCGACCGGCTTTATGTCGAGCGCACCGCCGGCTCGGGCGCACAGGCCAAGACCCAGACCACGTTCGAAAGCGCCTCGCAACAGCTCACCGACCAGACCCTCGCCAATTCGCGTGTCGTCAAGGTCGAGGTCATCAAGCGGGTCTTCGGCGAAAACCAGCTGTGCGTGATGGTCGCCATCACGCCCGAATCGACGCAGGCCTACTTCAAGGACCTGCTCAAGGTGGCCAATGCCAACATCCCGGCTGAGCTGGAAAACGAGCTCTTCGAGTCGTTCCGGGTCAAGGAACGGGCCAAGCAGTGATGCCCAAGGACGCTGAATGACAGACCTACGCAAGGCGGGCCGCGGGCTCGCCGCCGGCCTGCTGTTGCTGCTGCTGGCGCCGGCGATGGCCGCCTCCTGCCCCGGCGGCGGGGCCCGGCCCGAATGGATCAGCAGCCCGGACACGATCACCGAACAACACTATCTCTCGGCCGGTGTCTCGCACCAGGCCGACGCGCCGCTGTCCGAGCGCCTGGCCTCGGCACGCCAGGATGCCCTGAAGAATCTCTCGGCCATGATCCAGGTCGAAGTGCGCAACGCGCTCACGCTGGAGCAGACACGCCGCCAGGGCGGCGGCACGGTACTCAGCGAATCCAACCTGCGCAGCCTGACCGAGACCTCGACCCGCGCCTCGCTGGAGAACGTCGAGGCCGTCGAGAGCTGGGAAGATCCGGCCAACTGCCAGGTCTGGGTGCGCGTACGCGTCGCCCGCGCCGTGCTGGAGCAGAAGAAACAGGAAGGGCTGGCGCGCCAGCTGTTCACGCTGCTGACTGCACAGCTGGCAAGCGCGCAGGACACAACACGGCCCGTCGAAGCCCGCCAGGCGGCGCTGGAGGCGGCGCAGGACGTGCTGCCGCGCATCACGCTGAGCCTGGTGCCCGAGGCCAGCTCCGCCGCTTATTACAGCCAGCAGCTGCGCCGCCTGGCCGATGCGCTGGGTACGCTGCGCACCGAAGCGCAGGGCGCCCGTAAGCTGCTGGACGAGGCCGATGCGCAGCTCAACCAGGCGGCCGACCAGTCCAGCGAACCGGCCCGGGTGCGCCTGCAGCGCGCGGCCATCGCCAACTACCGCACCCTGCTGCAGAAACATCCGAACGGCCTGGCCGGCCTGTTCGGCCCCGGCGATCTCTACATGAAGCTCGGTGAGGTCGAGGAATTGCGCGGCAACTCCTGCGCGGCCAAGAACCACTACCTTCAGGTCATCGCGGCCCGGCAGCTGGTTGATCGCCGCGCGGTCGCGCAACAGCGGGCCGATGGCCTGAAGTGCGCCCCCGCCGACATGGACAAGGCGCTGTGGAAGCAGTACTTCGAGGGCCGCAAGATCGACCTCTACTGCGTGCAGCAGGGCACGCGCCCCACACCGCAGCCCTGGAACAAGGCCTGCGACGAGGTGGGCAACCAGTTCCGCGCCCTGGGCGCCGAGATCGACGCGCGCGGCGTGCAGTTGCCCGCCGCGCAGGCCCAGGCCCTGCTGCAGGGCGAGCTCCCGCCCGAGCTGGGCACGAAGGACCGCACCCTGCTGGCGGTGCTGGCCGCCGGCAAACTCAACACCCGGCAGGAAGGCAGCGGCCGCGAGTTCCAGTTCGACGGCATGTTGTGGACCCTGCTGCTGAGCGAAGGGCAGTCCGTCTATTCGGACCGCTTCCAGGGCGCCACCGGCTGGAACCCGATCTCGCCGGAGATGGTGATGGATGTGCTGGCGCTCAATGTGGTGCGCCGCTGGCAGAGCCGCTTCACCACCTTCCTGCGCAAGGACCTGGCTCAGTGATCGGCCCGAGATTGATAGTGAGGAACCACCCATGAATCGTCTGTATCTTCTTGCCCTGCTGTTGCTGGCGCTGCTGCCCGGCGCCTACGCCCAGACATCGAACAAGAGCGTGGCCGTATTGGTCTATGCGCAGTCGCCGCAGGCCACGCAGTACGCGCGCATCGCGCAAACCCGGCTGGAGCAGATCCTGGGGGACAACGGCGTCAACGTGCTGGACCGCGACAAGGCCGAGGAGCTGAAGAAAGGCTGGAACAAGCTGCAGGACCCGGGCGCGCTGATCACGGCCGAGGAGTTCGTGGCCAATGCCGGCAAGTACGCGCTCGGCGGGGTCTACCGCGTCTACCTGGACGCCGCCCTGGCCCGCGGCCTGGCCGGCATCCACAGCGCCACCGCGCTGAGCGACATCCGCTACGTCAGCGAAGAGGCCCAGGTGCGTGCCGCGACCTCGCCCGCCATGGGGGTCAAGGGTCTGCCGCCGTCCGACGGCCTGACCGAGAGCGCCGCCATCGCCAATGCCATCCAGCGCGCCGTGGACGCCACCGCCCAGCAGTTGGGCTTCAAGGTGCTGGACCTGACCAACCCGCGCCTGTTCAGCGTCAAGCTGCAGGCCGTGCCGCAGGCCAGCTACACGGCCGACGCCCGACCCGCTGCGGTGGCGCCGACCGACCCCGCGCTCAAACTCGCCAAGCTGGCCAGCGACGACTGGCTGAACGAAGAGATCACCTGCGCCCAGCCCTCGCCCGACGGCAAGATGCTGGCCGTCGGCGGCCATGTCCGCAAGACCAGCCTGCTGGGCGGGCGGCCCCAGCGCAGCTACGGCTCGATCGTGCACGTGCTGGACCTGAGCGCCGGCAAGGAAGTGCTGGCCCTGGTCTCGGCGCCGGTGGGCGAACGCACCCGCCACGAGCGCGGCGGCAGCAAGGTGCTGGACTGCATGTTCGTTGCGAGCTGGCGCTACCTGGCCGCGGTCACCAACAGCAAGCTGCTGCTCTGGGACACCGAGCGCGGCACCGTCATGAACGAGATCGTGTTCGACCAGGGTTATGACCAGGCCCGGCTGGAGTTCGGCCGCGCAGGCGACAAGGACTTCCTGACCGTCACGGCCGGCACCCAGCGCATCAGCTACCAGATCGTTCGCGAATAAGAGGATCTATGCCGCTTTTTCCTGCCATCACGAAGCGCCCCGCGCGTCTGTGGGCGCTGGCCCTGGGCCTGGTGCTCGGTGCCACGTCGGCAACGGCCGCCCCGCCCTCGCCCACACCGCCCCAGTTGCGCATCAGCACGCTGGCGCACCTGGGCAAGATCCGCGGCGCGGCTGTCGATGCGGCGGGCCGCTACCTGGTGACGGTGTCGGACGACAAGACGGCCAAGGTCTGGGACCTGGCCCAGTCGCAGCCCGGGCTCACCTGGATGCCCTACGCGCTGCCGGGCGACGAAGGCCGACTCAACGCCGTCGCCATCTCGCCCGACGGCAGCCAGTACGTCGTGGGCGGCTGGACCGCCGGCGGCGGCAAGGACTATGCGCTGTATGTCGTGCAACGCGACAGCGGCCGCCTGCTCAAGCGCATTGGCGGCCTGCCCGACGTGGTGCTCTCGCTGGCCTGGTCGCGCGACGGCCGCTGGCTGGCCGTGGGTCTGGCCGGCCAGGGCATCCGGCTCTATGACGCGGGCAACTACGCGCTGCGCGGGCAGGACAGCGATTACGCCGGCGGTGTCTACGGCCTGGACTTCTCCGCAACCGGCCAGCTGGCCAGCAGCGCCGAGGACGGCCAGGTGCGGCTGTACGCGGTGGGCGCGCCGGCGCTCAACCGCCTGCAGCAGCGCAAGCTGCCCCAGGGCCAGCCCATCGGCCTGCGCTTCTCGCCCGACGGCAGCCAGATTGCCGTCGGCCTCGACGGGGTCTCGGGTGTGCAGGTGCTCAGCAGCGCGACGCTGGAGACGGTGTTCAGCGGCAAGGCGGCCGACAGCTCGCGCCTGACCCAGGTCGCCTGGTCACGCGACGGCACGGCGCTGTACGCGGCCGGCCGCCACCTGGTGAACCAGCGCTCGGCCGCGCACGCCTGGAACCTGAAGCGCAGCGGCGAGGTCTGGGACATACCGCTCGAATCGGAAAATCTGGTGCTGGCCCTGCTGGCACTGCCCAATGGCGAACTGCTGTACACGACGGCCGATCCGCTGTGGGGTGTGGCCGACTCGCGCGGCACCCTGCGCCAGCTGGTGCGCTCCGACGCGCTGGATCTGCGTCGCCTGCGGCCCGACGACTTCCTGGTTTCGGCCACGGGTGATGAACTCTCCGTTGTCATCAGCCGCCAGGACAAGCGCCAGGCACTGCGCTTCGGCATCCGCCAGGGGCTGGAAGCGGGTGTGCTGCAAGGCGGCACCCTGGCCCGGCCGGTGGTCGCGGTCGGCGACACCCGCATCAACAACTGGCGCGGCCAGACCAACCCCGACCTCAGCGGCACGGCGCTGCCGCTGGAGCGCTACGAGATCGCCCGCAGCGCCACGCTGAGCGCCGATGCCTCGGCCGCTTTCCTCGGCACCGACTGGCATCTGCGCCGCTACGACCGCCAGGGCCGCAGCGTCTGGAAGACCGACGTGACCGAACCGGTCTGGGCCCTGACCCTCAGCGGGGACGGCCGCCTGCTGCTGGCCGCACACAGCGACGGCACCATCCGCTGGTACCGCGCCCGCGACGGCGCGGAGCAACTGGCCCTGTTCGTGCATCGGGACGGCCGCCGCTGGGTCATGTGGACGCCGCAGGGCTACTACGACGCCTCGCCCGGCGGCGAGGACCTGGCCGGCTGGCAGATCAATGCCGACGCCGCCAGCGCGCCCTACTACTTTCCGGCCTCGCGCCTGCGCAGCCATCTCTACAAGCCGCAGCTGATCGCCGATCTCTTCGGGCCGGCCCCCGTGGCGCCGCCGGCGCCGGTGGACCTGGCCCAGGTGCTGCCGCCCACGATCCAGATCCTCTCGCCGCTGGAGGGCCAGCGACTGACGGGCAACCGGCCCGTCATCCAGTACCTCGCCCAGACGCCCGGCGCGCCGGACGGCGCAATCGAGCTGCAGCTGCGCGTCAACGGCCAGCCGGTGAGCCTGTCGGAGCGGCGCAATCTGGTCATCAAGAAGGCGCCCGCGCCCAGGCTGCCCGAGGCCCGCGAGCTCGTGCTGCCCGAGCCGCTGCCGCCCGGTGACCACGAGATCCAGCTGTTCGCCAAGAACCAGCACGGCACCTCGGTGCCGGCCCGGGTCAAGGTGGTGGTGGACACGCCGGCGGCCCTGCCGGCGGCCGGCACCACGGCCAAGGCCTCCGCCGACTACCTCAAGCCCAAGCTCTACGTGCTGGCGATCGGCGTGAGCGAATACCAGCTCCAGCACCTGCGTCTGGGTTTTGCCGCCAAGGATGCGGTGGACTTCACGAACGCGCTGAAAGCGCAGAAGGGCCAGCTCTACCGCGACGTGGAGGTGCGCCTGCTGACCGACACCCAGGCCGATCGTGACAGCGTGCTCGACGGGCTCGACTGGATCCGCAAGCAGGTGACCAGCCGCGACGTGGGCGCCGTCTTCCTGGCCGGCCACGGTGTGAACGACCCCGACGGCACCTACTACTACCTGCCCTACAACGCCGATCCGGATCGCCTCAAGCGCACGGGCGTGGTGTTCACCGAGATCAAGAACACCCTGTCGACCCTGCCGGGCAAGGCCATCTTCTTCATCGACACCTGCCACTCCGGCAACGCGCTGGGCACGGGCCGCCGCGCGGTCTCGGTGGACACGACCGGCGCCGTCAACGAACTGGCCTCGGCCGAAAACGGCGTGCTGGTGTTTTCCTCGAGCACGGGCCGCCAGTATTCGCTGGAGAACCCGGCCTGGGGCAACGGGGCCTTCACCAAGGCCCTGATCGAGGGTCTGGGCGGCCAGGCCGACATGAACCGCAGCGGCCGCATCACCCACAAGATGCTGGACCTCTACATCTCCGAGCGGGTCAAGGAGCTGACCGGCGGCATGCAGTCACCCGTCACCATCGTGCCCAGCGGTGTGCCCGATTTCCCCATCGCGATCGCGACGAAAAAATAGACCTGCCGTACCACGGGCCTTGCCGCCCGCTGCACCGGAACTCAGACGAAATAGGCGATGGCGACCAGCGCCAGCAGCACGCCCAAAAAGATCAGCTTGAAGACCGGAAGGCCGGGCCCGGCACCGGATGACGCGTCGGATGGCGCGCCCAGGGTGTCGGGCTGCGTCAGCATGGCGGGCAAGGTGGGGTCGTTTTCCATATGACGTCTCTCCGATTCGAATAGTCCCGGGTCTCGCGCCCGGTGGCCGCCATTCTATGACGGGCCGCTGACCGGAAATGGCGGCCACCGGGCATGAAAAAGCCCACCGGCCTGGCGGCCGGTGGGCTTGGATCAGCGAGAGCCTGGACGCTTAGCGTGCCGGGCGCGGTGCGCGCTTGGCAGCGTCACGCGGCACGAAGACCTTGCCGGTGCCGGGCTTGGAAAACGCGGGCTTGCCAAAGGACGGCTTGCGCGGCGCGAAGTCACCGCGCGGGGCGGCGCCTTCACGGCGGCCATCACCGGCAAAGCGGTCGTTGAAGCCACCTTTGCGCTCGTAGCTGCGGCCCTCGGGGGCGCCGTCATGGCCGCGGTTCTGGTAACCGCCGTCACGTGACTGGTAGGGACCGCGGGCATCGCGGTCGCCGAAACCGGCACGCGGGGCGCCAAAATCACCACGCGGCGCACCGAAGTCGCCACCGCGGGGCGCACCACCAAAATCACCACCACGGCTGTTGCCGCCGCCAAAGCCACCACGGGGACCACCGCCACCGCCGAACTTGCGGTCGCGCGAGAAGTTGTCATTGCCGCCGCGGCTGTTGCGGCCGCCGAAGTTGGAGCCCGGACGCGATTCGGGCATGCGCTGCTTGGGCTCCATGCCGGGAATGACTTCGGCCTTGATGGGCTGCTTGCTGTAGGCCTCGATGTCGAAGATCTTGCGGCGATCGCGGAACTCGGCAAAGGTCACGGCCAAGCCGTCGCGGCCGGCACGGCCGGTGCGGCCGATGCGGTGCGTGTAGTCCTCGGCCTTCATCGGCAGGCCGAAGTTGAAGACGTGGGTGATGGTGGGCACGTCGATGCCGCGCGCGGCCACGTCGGTGGCCACCAGGATCTGCACCTGGCCCTGGCGCAGCGCCATCAGGCGGCGGTTGCGCAGGCCCTGGCTCAGGGCGCCGTGCAGCGCCACGGCGGAGAAGCCGTCCTGCTGCAGATCGTTGGCCAGACCGTCGCACTCCACCTGGGTGCTGGCGAAGACGATGGCCTGGTCGATGGCGGCATCACGCAGCCAGTGGTCGAGCAACTGGCGCTTGTGCTGGGCGTTGTCGGCCCAGAACAGCGTCTGCTTGATGTTGGCGTGCTTTTCCTGCGGCGAATCGACCTGCACCTTCTTCACGCCCGAACCGTTGTCGTGCATGACGCGCATGGCCAGCTGCTGGATGCGCGGCGCAAAGGTGGCGCTGAACATCATGGTCTGGCGGCGCTGGGCGGTGAGCTGGTTGACCTCGGCCAGATCGTCGGAGAAACCGAGATCGAGCATGCGGTCGGCCTCGTCCACCACCAGGAACTGCACCTGGTCGAGCTTGATCTGCATGGAGCGCTGCAGGTCCAGCAGGCGGCCCGGGGTGGCCACCACCAGGTCGGCGTTCTGCAGCTTGGCGATCTGGATCTGGTAAGGCATGCCACCCACCACATTGGCGATACGCAGGCCGCGGCAATGCTTGACCAGTTCGATGGCGTCGTGCGCCACCTGCTGGGCGAGTTCGCGCGTCGGGCACAGCACCAGGGCGCCGGGCGTGGCGGCCTTGAAATGGCGCGGGTTGGTCGGGTCCTGGCGCTTGGGGCGCTTGGGCGCCGGTTCGCCTTTGGCAGCGGCCTCGGCCACCGCGCGCTCGTAAGCGGCGCGCTCTTTCTCGACGGCCTGGGCCTGCTGCTGGATCAGGGTGTGCAGCACGGGCAGCAGGAAGGCGGCGGTCTTGCCGCTGCCGGTCTGGCTGGAGACCATGAGGTCGATGAAGCGGCCTTCCTTGCCGGCCTCGGGCAGGGCCAGCGGAATCACGCGTTCCTGCACGGTGGTGGGCTGGGTGTAGCCGAGGTCGGCCACGGCCTGCACCAGCTCGGGCGCCAGGCCCAGCTGCACAAAGCCATTGGGCAGGGCTTCGGCCGCTTCGGCCTCGACCGCCACGGCGGCTTCGGTGGAAAGAATGGTTTCGACGGACGAAAGTTCGCCCGTCACTTGAATAGTGTCGGTCATTGAATTACTCACACGCGAACGCCGCAGGGACTGCGGGTGCTTCGCTGATGGTTAAAAGACATCAACCATCAAACAAAGCCTGCGCCGGTTCGGACCGGTACCGGGGACTCATTTCAGGTCAACGATCGGGAAGATCGCAACCGGAGTCCGGTGTGTGAAGGGAGATGCACGAAAAGCGCCGCGTTTTGCGGCGCAAGGCGAATTATGACACAGATCAGGGTTTTCACCTAACGGCCTGCCCGCCGCCGCGCTTCAGGCCAGCTTGAGGAAGTGCTCGCGGTAGTGCAGCAGCTCGTCGATGGACTCGTGCACGTCGGCCAGGGCCGTGTGTTTCTGGGCCTTCTTGAAGCCGCTGTAGACCTCGGGCCGCCAGCGCCGCGCCAGTTCCTTGAAGGTGCTGACGTCGATGTTGCGGTAGTGGAAGTAGGCCTCCAGCTTGGGCATGTACTTGGCCAGGAAACGGCGGTCCTGGCCGATGCTGTTGCCGCACATGGGCACCACGCCCTTGGGCACGTACTTGGAGATGAAGGCGATCAGCTGCGCCTCGGCCTCGGCCTCGACCAGGGTGGAGGCCTTGACCTTGTCGGTCAGGCCGGTCTTGCCGTGCGTACCCTTGTTCCAGGCGTCCATCTTGTTCAGCACGGCATCGTCCTGGTGGATCACCAGCACCGGGCCCTCGATGCGCGGCTCCAGGTTGGGGCCGGTGACGATGACGGCAATCTCGATGATGCGTTCCTTTTCGGGGTCCAGGCCGGTCATCTCGCAGTCCAGCCAGACCAGGTTGAGATCGGATTTCGTGAGTGGGGTAACGTTGTCGCTCATGGGGCCGATTGTCGCCGATGACCTAAACTCCCCGTCCATGAACGCTCCCCTTGCTCCCGCCTTCAACCCCAGCCTGGCCCTGACCCTGGTTTTCGCCGCCGCCCTGCTGCTGGGCCTGGGCCTGAAATTCTGGCTCGCCACGCGCCAGGTGCGCCACGTGGCGCGCCACCGCGAGACCGTGCCGCCGGCCTTCGCGACCACCATCTCGCTGGACGCGCACCAGAAGGCCGCCGACTACACCGCGGCCAAGGTGCGCTTCGGCCTGGTGGAGACGGCCGTGGGCACCGCCATCCTGCTGGGCTGGACCCTGCTGGGCGGCCTGGACGCGCTGAACCAGGCGTTGCTGGGCTGGTTGGGCGGCGGCCTGCGGCAGGAGCTGGCGCTGATCGCCGGCTTCGTGCTGATCGGCGGCCTGATCGAGCTGCCGCTCTCGTGGTACCAGACCTTTGTCATCGAGCAGCTGTTCGGTTTCAACAAGATGACACTCCGGCTCTGGCTGGTGGACCTGCTGAAGTCCACCCTGCTGGGCGCGCTGATCGGTCTGCCGATCGTCGCCCTGATCCTCTGGCTCATGAACGCCGCCGGCCCCGGCTGGTGGCTGTGGGCCTGGGGCGTGTGGATGGGCTTCAACCTGCTGCTGCTGCTGATCTACCCGACCTTCATCGCCCCGCTGTTCAACAAGTTCCAGCCGCTGGAGGACGAGTCCCTGAAGGCGCGCGTCACCGCGCTGATGCAGCGCTGCGGCTTTGCGGCCAAGGGCCTGTTCGTGATGGACGGCAGCCGGCGCAGCGCCCACGCCAACGCCTACTTCACCGGCTTTGGCGCCGCCAAGCGCGTGGTGTTCTTCGACACCCTGCTGGCCAAGCTCAGCCCGGGCGAGGTCGATGCCGTGCTGGCGCACGAACTCGGTCATTTCAAGCACAAGCACATCCTCAAGCGCATCCTTAGCCTGTTCGCCTTGAGCCTGCTCGGCTTTGCCCTGCTGGGCTGGCTGGCCACGCGGGGCTGGTTCTATACCGGCCTGGGCGTCACGCCCAGCCTGCAATTGCTGGTGCCCGCGCTGGGCGCGGTCGACCCCAACCCCAACGACGCCCTGGCCCTGTTGCTGTTCGTGCTGGTCTCGCCGGTGTTCAGCTTCTTCATCGCGCCGGTCATGGCGCTGTTCTCGCGCAAGCATGAGTTCGAGGCCGACGCCTATGCCGCGGCGCAGACCAACGGCCAGGAACTGGGCAGCGCCCTGCTCAAGCTCTACGAGGACAACGCCTCGACCTTGACACCGGATCCGCTCTACGTGGCCTTCTATTACTCGCACCCGCCGGCCAGCCAACGTCTGGCGCGCCTGGACGCAGCATGAGCAGCGCCCCGCATGCCCCGGCCCGCCGCGCGCTCGGCCCGACCGAGCTGGTCACCCAGCTGAGCCAGTTGCCGGGCTGGACGCTGCAGGGCGACGGCCCGGAGCTCGCCATCGCCAGGCGTTATGCGTTTGCGAATTTCCACGAGGTCATGGCCTTCGCCAATGCCGTGGCGTGGATCGCCCATCAGCGCGACCACCATCCGGACCTGCAGCTGTCGTATCGGCACTGCACCGTCAGCTGGCGCACGCACGACACCGGTGGCATCACGCGCAGCGACTTCGAGTGCGCGGCGCAAGTCGATGCCCTGCGGGGGGCCGCCGCTTGAACCAGAAGGTCGAACTCGACCGTGGCCTGGTGGTGGCCAGCCATGGCCGCCACGTGGTGGTGGAGACCCCCGAGGGCCGGCGCCTGATCTGCCATCCGCGCGGCAAGAAGAGCCAGGCCGTGGTCGGCGACCGCGTGCTCTGGCTGGCCAGCAACGACGAAGGCACGATCGAGAAAGTCGAGCCGCGGCGCAACCTGTTCTACCGCCAGGACGAGATCCGCACCAAGAGCTTCGCCGCCAACCTCGACCAGGTGCTGATCCTGGTCGCGGCCGAACCCGAGTTCTCCGAAAGCCAGCTGGCGCGCGCGCTGATCGCCGCCGAGGCCGAGCGCATCCGCCCGCTGATCGTGCTCAACAAGAGCGATCTGCCCGAACTGTTTGCCCGGGCCTGGGCCCGGCTGGCACCCTACCGGCGCATGGGCTACACGGTGCTGCCGCTGAGCCTGAAAACCGGCAGCGAAGCGGAGCTGGCCGCCCTGCAAGCCAGCTTGCAGGGGCAGGCCACGCTGGTGCTGGGCCCCTCGGGCGCCGGCAAGAGCACGCTGATCAACCGTCTGGTCCCCGGCGCCCAGGCGCAGACCGGCGAGATCTCCACCGCGCTGAACTCCGGCAAGCACACCACCACCAGCACCAGCTGGTACTGGGTGGACAAGACAGCCAACACGGCCCTGATCGACTCGCCGGGTTTCCAGGAATTCGGCCTGCAGCACATCGAGGCGGCGCAACTGGCCGGCCTGATGCCGGACCTGCGTGAGCAGGCCGGCCAATGCCGCTTCTACAACTGCAGCCACCTGCACGAGCCGGGCTGCGGCGTGCTGGCGGCCGTGGATCAGGACACCGAGGGCAGCGGCATCAACCCCTCACGCTACCGGATCTATCGCGAACTGCATGCGGAACTGTCGCAGCCGCCGCGCTATTGAGAACGACAAAAGCCTCAGAACTTGTGAAGAAATCGTCGCGAGTGGGCCGAGTGCAAGGCGGACGGAGCGCAGGAACCGGAACGTACTTTAAGTACGTGAGGATTCCGAGCACGGCCCAACGCAGCAATCGGGCCGCGCAGTAGATTTATTCGCAGGTTCTCAGCCGATCAGGCGCGCCAGCGTCAACAGCGCCATCAGCAGCATCCACATCACGACCGAGCGCCAGACCAGGCCGACCACACTGCGCAGGTGGGCCAGTTGCGGCTCGTTGCGGGCCGAGGCGGCCGGCATCTCGGCCTGGGACTCGCCCTGGGCCATGGCCGTGGTGCCCAGCCGCACGTTGATGGCGCCGGCCGTGGCCGCCACGATCAGGCCGTCGTTGCCGCCGGGGCCTGCGCTCTCGGGCAGGGTCTCGTAACGGCGCCAGTTGTCCACCGCATCTTCGAAGCTGCCGACCACGGCAAAACCGAGCGCGGTGACGCGGGCCGGTGCCCAGTCGATCCACTGCCAGGCGCGCGCTGCCGCCTGGCAGGCCGCCTCGCTCACCGCCGGGGTCTGGCGGCGCGCCACGTGCGGCCAGTAGCGGGTGACGAACTCGGCCAGCCGGTAGAGCACGGCACCGGAGGGCCCCAGGCCGAGCACGGCCAGCACGGTAAACCAGCCCAGCACGCCCAGCACGTGGCGATGCGCGGCCAGCACCGAGTGCTCGATCACATGACGCAGGATCTCGCGCTGCGGCAACTCGCTGGCGTCGATCTGGCGCCATTCGGCCAGCAGCTGGCGGGCCCGTTCCTCCTGGCCGGCTTCGAGCGCCTTGCGGATGTCGGTGAAGTGGTGGCTGAACTGGCGAAAGCCCAGCGTGGCATAAAGCACGAGCACATTCCAGAGCATGGCCAGCGGCCAGCCGACGAGGGCCAGCAGCAGCCAGTAGACCCCCAGCGCGATCACGCTGGGCACGCCCACCGCCATACCCCAGGCCAGCCAGCCGTGCGAGGTCTCGCCGGCGTCGAGCTTGCGCACCACCCAGCGCAGCCAGCTGCGCATGCCGGCGTGCACCGGATTGCCACGGGCCAGCGGGCGCGCCTGCTCGATCAGCAGGGCCAGCAGTATGGAGAAGAAACTCATGGCGCGATCATAGCGGCACGCCGGCCGCGGGCGGTACGCCTCAGGCGGCCAGGAAGCGGTAGAAATTGCGCAGCATGCCGGCCGTGGCGCCCCAGATGAAGCGCTCCACGCCGGCGTCCTGGTAGGGCATGGAAAACCATTCGCGCCGCACGCCCTCGGCCTCCATGGCATGGCGCCGGTGGTTGGCCGGATCGAGGATGAAGGACAGCGGCACCTCGAAGACATCGGCCACCTCGCCCTCGTTGAGCGTGAGCGTGAAGCCCGGCTGCACCAGGGCCACCACCGGCGTGATGACAAAGGCGCTGCCTGTGGTGTAGATCGGCAGCGTGCCCAGCACCTGCACGAAGTCGCGCGCCAGGCCCACCTCCTCCTCGGCTTCGCGCAGGGCGGCGTCGACCGCATCGGCATCGGTCGGGTCGACCTTGCCGCCCGGAAAGGCGATCTGGCCGGAGTGGTTGGCCAGGTGGCTGGTGCGCTGGGTCAGCAGCAGGGTCGGCTCAGGCCGGACCACCAGCGGCACCAGCACGGCCGCCTGGGCCGGCGCGCGCCGGGTAAAACGCGGCTCGACCCGCACCTCGGGCTGCCAGTCGGGCGGTGCCGCGAAACGCTGGCGCAGGGCCTGGGCCCGCAGCCGCTCGGCAGGCACCGGCGGCAGGTGGGCGTCGACCCCGGCGACGGGCACGGTGCGCGGGTCGAAGTTGGGCAGCTTGGACAGCGGGGTGATGTGATCGGAGGAAGACATCGCGGGACGGCGGAAAGTTAAAAAAGCCGCCCGGGCAAACGCGAGGGCGGCTTGTTCGGGCAGCGGGCCGAAGCTTATTCGGCGGCGGCGGCCTTGCTGACCAGCTTTTCCTTGATGCGGGCCGACTTGCCGCTGCGGTCGCGCAGGTAGTACAGCTTGGCACGGCGCACGTCACCGCGGCGCTTGACTTCGATGCTGGCGATCAGCGGGCTGTAGGTCTGGAACGTACGCTCCACGCCTTCGCCGCTGGAGATCTTGCACGGTGAAGCCGCTGTTGAGGCCACGGTTGCGCTTGGCGATCACCACGCCTTCGTAGGCCTGCACGCGCTTGCGGGTACCTTCGACGACGTTGACGTTCACGATGACGGTGTCACCGGGGGCGAACTCGGGAATCTTCTTGCCGAGACGAGCGATTTCTTCTTGCTCGAGAGTCTGGATCAGGTTCATGGTTACCTCAAATGATCTTGTCCGCGCCTAGGGGTCATGCGCATCGGATTGACACGCAATGCCGACTCCACCATGGAGCCAGCGGCCGGCCAGAGGATCTGGAAAGCCTGCAATTATAGCAGTGGACGGCCGGCTTGGGGCCGGCTCACACCCGTGCGGCGAGGAAGGCCTCGTCCTGGCGGCTCAGGCGGCCGGCGGCGCGCGCCTGGGCGATCAGCTCCGGGCGCAGGCGGGCGGTCAGCGCCAGCCGCTGCTCGCGGCGCCAGCGCTCGATCTGCACATGGTGGCCGGAAAGCAGCACCTCGGGCACGCCCTGCCCCTCCCAGGACTCCGGGCGGGTGTAGTGCGGGCAGTCCAGCAGGCCGTCCAGGGCCGGGTTGAAGCTGTCCTGGGCGTGGCTGTCGGCATCACCCAGCACGCCGGGCTGCAGACGGGCCACGGCGTCGAGCAAGGCCATGGCGGCGATCTCGCCGCCCGAGAGCACGAAGTCGCCCAGGCTGATCTGTTCGTCCACGTGGGCGTCGATGAAACGTTGGTCGATGCCCTCGTAGCGGCCGCAGACCAGCACCGCGCCTTCGCTGGCGGACCAGCGCTCGACCACGGCGTGATTCAGGGGCTGGCCCAGGGGCGAAAACAGCACGACCGGGGCCCGGGCGCCGCGCTGCGCCTGGGCCTGGGCCAGACAACGCGTCAGCGGCTCGGCCATCATGACCATGCCGGGGCCGCCGCCAAAAGGCCGGTCGTCGACACGGCGGTAGTTCCCCTCGGCCTGGTCGCGCGGGTTGTGCAGGCGCACCTCGACCTGGCCGGACTCGTAGGCACGGCGGGTGATGCCACTGGTCAGCAGCGGCGCAAACAATTCGGGGAACAGCGTGAGGACGTCGAAGCGCACGGTGCAGACGTCCGGCTTCAGTAATCAGGCTGCCAATCGACGCGGATGCGACGCGCCGGCAGATCCACCCCGTCGACATAGGCGGACACAAAGGGAATCATGCGCTCGGCCGGCTTGCCATCCTGCTCGTAGGCGATGACCAGCACGGTCTGCGGTCCGGTGGAGAGCAGCTCCTGCACCGTGCCCAGATGAATGTCTTCACGGTTGAGCACGTCCAGACCGATCAGGTCGACCCAGTAGTACTCGTCCTTGTCGGGCGTGGGAAAACTGGAGCGGGCGACGAAGATACGCGCGCCGCGCAGGGCCTCGGCGGTATCGCGGTCGGGCACCTCTTGCGCATGGGCGACCACCGAATCCGAATGCTCCTTGGCTTCCTTGATCGCCAGCGTGACCGGCCCGGTGAAGGTTTTGGCACCTTTTTCGGACGGCAGCAGGAACCAGCGCTTGGAAGCAAACAGCGCCTCCGGGGAGGCGCTGTAGGGCAGGACCTTGAACCAGCCCTTGATGCCCCAGGCATCAAGGATGCGCCCGACTTCGATGGCGTCCGCTGGCAGTTCAGCGGCTTCGAGTGCGAGCGTCATGGAACAGGGTCGGTCATCGCCGGGCCGCTGCGCACATGCGGCGGCCGGCATGGGAGTCGATTCAGGCAGCCTTCTTGGCCGACTGCTTGATCAGGCGCTCCACGGTGGGGGAAGCCTGGGCACCGACGCCGAGCCAGTAGGTCAGGCGGTCCTGGGCAACGCGGATGCCCTCTTCCTTTTCGGTCGCGATCGGGTTGTAGAAACCGATGCGCTCGATGAAGCCACCGTCACGACGGTTGCGCTTGTCGGTCACGACAATGTTGAAGAACGGACGGGCCTTGGCGCCGCCACGGGAGAGTCGAATCACGACCATGATTTGTCCTTTGGGTGGGTGAGGCATGCCACATGAGTTGCATACCGCGAATCTTCCGATGTTTGAGACACGCGACTGGCCACCCGGCCAGCGACACACCGAAGAGCCTGCGATTATAGCCGGTCTTGCCCTGCCGGACTGCCGCCGTCGGCAAACGCCGGAAAAACGCCTCGTTGCCGGCACAATAAGGCCATGCTCAAAAACAAGACCGTGGCCGCCTGGCTCACCTTCGTCGCCGGCCCGCTGGGCCTGCACCGCTTCTACCTGCACGGACTGTCCGACCTGATCGGCTGGCTGTTGCCCGTTCCCACCGCACTGGGGGTGTACGGCATTGAACGCGTGCGCCAGTTCGGCGTGGACGACCAGTTGAGCTGGGTGCTGATCCCGTTGCTGGGTTTCACCTTCGCCGCCTGCGCGCTCAATGCCATCGTCTACGGCCTGATGAGCCCCGAGAAATGGAATGCCCGCTACAACCCCCAGGCACCCGCGGAGGCGCCGGCCGGCGCGACCGGTTGGCTCACCATAGGCGCCATCGCCACGGCCCTTCTGCTGGGCACGGCCGTGCTGATGTCGAGCATCGCCTTCAGCTTCCAGCGTTATTTCGAATACCAGATCGAGGAAGCGCGCAAGATAAGCCAATGAAGAAGAAAAGGGCCCGCGGGCCCTTTCTTTTTGCCGAATCACGGCGGGACTCAGAACTTGTGAAGAAATCGTAGCGAGCGGCCTGAGCACCGCCCAACGCGGCGATCAGGCCGCGCAGTAGATTTATTCGCAAGTTCTCAGAACAGGCCGAGACTGATCCAGTAGGCCACGATGGCGACAAAGGCGCTGGCCGGGATGGTGAAGACCCAGGCCCAGACGATGTTGCCGGCCACGCCCCAGCGCACGGCGCTGGCGCGTCGCGCCGAACCGACACCGACGATGGCGCCGGTGATGGTGTGGGTGGTCGACACCGGGATGCCCAGCGCCGTGGCCAGGAACAGGGTCATGGCACCGCCCGTTTCGGCACAGAAGCCGCCGACCGGCTTGAGCTTGGTGATGCGCTGGCCCATGGTCTTGACGATGCGCCAGCCGCCGAACATGGTGCCCATGCCGATGGCCAGGTAGCAGCTCACCACCACCCAGGACGGCGGCGACTTGTCGGTGGACGTCACGTAACCGGTGGCGATCAGCAGCATCCAGATGATGCCGATGGTCTTCTGCGCATCATTGCCGCCATGGCCCAGGCTGTAAGCGCCGGCCGAGACCAGTTGCAGGCGGCGAAACCAGCCGTCCACGCGCGACGGCGAACTGCGGCGGAAGGTCCAGGCCACGGCCAGCATCATCAGCGAGCCCAGCAGGAAACCCAGAAACGGCGAGACGAAGATGAACACCACGGTCTTGAGGATGCCGCCGGAGAGCAGCGCATCGGTGCCGGCCTTGCCGATCACGGCGCCCACGATGCCACCGATCAGGGCGTGCGACGAACTGCTGGGAATGCCGTAATACCAGGTGATGAAGTTCCAGGTGATGGCACCGATCAGGGCGCCGAACACGACGTGGGTATCCACCACGCCCGGCTGCACGATGCCCTTGCCCACCGTGGCCGCCACGCTGAGGTGAAAGATGAAGATCGCGATGACGTTGAAGAAGGCGGCGAACAACACGGCCTGGCCGGGCCGCAGCACGCCGGTGGACACCACGGTCGCAATCGAGTTGGCCGCGTCATGAAACCCGTTCATGAAATCGAAGGCCAGGGCCAGGAACACCAGCAGGATGATCACCCAAAGGGCGACTTGCGGAATATTTTCCATAACGCGCGTCGACCTGTCAGGCGTTTTCGAGGACAACGCCCTCGATCAGGTTGGCCACGTCCTCGCATTTGTCGGTCACGGTCTCGAGCAGCTCATAGATGGCCTTGAGCTTGATGACCTCGCGCACGTCGGGCTCCTCGCGGAACAGCTTGCTCATGGCGTTGCGCATCACGCGGTCGGCATCGGATTCGAGGCGGTCGATCTCCTCGCAGGTCTTGAGGGCGGCCTCGGCAGTGCTGGCCTCGCCGATGTTGTGCAGCAGGTAGACCGCGTCCTTGAGGCGTTCGCAGCACTTCACGCTGAGCTCGGTCAGGCGCACGATCTCCTCGGTCATGTGGCGCACGTCATAGAGGGCCATGGTCTCGGCTGCATCCTGCAGCAGATCGGCCACGTCGTCCATGGTGTTGATCAGCGAGTGGATCTGCTCGCGGTCGATCGGCGTGATGAAGGTCTTGTGCAGGGCCTTGTTCACGTCATGCGTGATGCGGTCGGCGGCGCGCTCGGCGTTGTCCACCTCACGGTTGTACTGCTCGCGCAGATTGGTGTCGCTGTAGTGGGCTACCAGCTGGGAGAATGCGCGCGCCGCTTCCACGATGCGGTCGGCATGCTGGTTGAACATCTCGAAGAAATTGCCGTCGCGCGGCATCAATTTTCCAAACAGCATGGAGCACTCCTGATTCTGGTTCGGTCGTTGGACTGGATTGGCATGAAGTTTAACCGTGGCGTCGTGCCCCCGGCTGTTTCAAGCACTGCGGAAGATGAAATACACCGCCCCCACCATGCACAGCGCGGCCCACAGATAGTCGAGCTTGAAGGGCTCCTTCAGGTAGACCACGGCAAACGGCACGAAGACGCCTAGCGTGATGACCTCCTGCACGATCTTGAGCTGCCCCACCGTGAAACCGGCCTGCTGAAAGCCGATACGGTTGGCCGGCACCTGCAGCAGGTACTCGAACAGGGCGATGCCCCAGCTGGCCAGCGCCGCCCAGTACCAGGGCGCGGTGGCCAGGTTCTTGAGGTGCCCGTACCAGGCAAAGGTCATGAAGACATTGCTGCCGATCAGCAGCAGCACGGTCTGCAGCGAAAAGGGGATGGACTGGAGGGTGCTCATGAACGGATTATCGGCATGAGAAAAGCCCTGCGGCTCGCGCCGCAGGGCTGTAGGGACCCTCTGCATAACTCGCGCCATGCGCGTTCGAGTCCAAAACGGGATGATTTGACCGCCAACACCACGCAGCGTGTGCCGAGAGCACACGCAAGGGGTTTGGTGGGCAAAGGGCCCGTTTTGGTTCGAACCCGAAGGGGCGCGGTTTTGCGG
>JAHRYV010000077.1 GCA_020621965.1 Curvibacter sp.
GCGCGCCGGCACCGATGCCGAGGTAGTCGCCGAACTGCCAGTAGTTCAGGTTGTGGCGGCAATGGTGACCGGCACGCGCGTAAGCCGAGACCTCGTAGCGCTGCAGACCGGCGACACCGGTGCGCTCGGTGATCAGGTCGAGCATGGCGTAGGCGGTGTCGTCCTCGGGTACCTGCGGCGGATGCTTGGCGAAATAGGTGTTGGGCTCGATGGTCAGGTGGTAGATCGAGAGGTGCGGCGGCGCAAAGGCCAGGGCCTGCGCCACATCCTGCTCCAGCTGGGCCATGGTCTGGCCGGGCAGCGCGTACATCAGGTCGAGGTTGAAGGTGTCGAAGCTGCGCGCGGCCTCCTCCAGCGCCGCAACGGCCTGGGCCCGGTCGTGCACACGGCCGATGCGCTGCAGGTGCTCGTCATTGAAGCTCTGCACACCGACCGACAGGCGGGTCACGCCGGCACCGCGGAAGGCGCGAAAGCGGTCTTTTTCGAAGGTGCCGGGGTTGGCCTCCAGCGTGATCTCGCAATCGGCCGCCAGCTTGAGCCGCGCCCGGATGTCGGCCAGCAGGCGGTCGATCGCCTCGGGCGAGAACAGGCTGGGGGTGCCGCCCCCGAGAAAGATGCTGTGCACCGTGCGACCCCAGACCAGGGGCAGCGCAGCCTCCAGATCGGCCACCAGCGCATCGAGGTAACGTTTTTCCGGCAGTTCGGACTGCCGCATCTCATGCGAGTTGAAGTCGCAGTAGGGGCACTTGCGGATGCACCAGGGCAGGTGCACATACAAGGAGAGCGGCGGCAGGCTGGTGAGCTGCAGCGTGCCGGGGCGCAGATAGTGCTGGATGTCGCGCATCAGGGCAGACTCAAAGCCATCGTTCCCGAATCAATTCAACCATGGCGCGCGCGGCGCGGCCGCGGTGGCTGTGGGCGTTCTTGACCTCGATCGGCAGTTCGGCAAAGG
The DNA here is from genome assembly GCA_020621965.1 of Curvibacter sp. Classification (GTDB taxonomy): domain Bacteria; phylum Pseudomonadota; class Gammaproteobacteria; order Burkholderiales; family Burkholderiaceae_C; genus Hylemonella. The sequence goes on from JAHRYV010000077.1 coordinate 953, forward strand.
TCTGGCCGAACTCCGGAATGAACATCACCGGGTCGAAGCCGAAGCCGTTCGTGCCTCGACGCTCGCGCGCAATCTCCCCCGTCACACGGCCCACGGCCACCAGCGGCTCGGGGTCATCGGCCGAGCGCAGCGCCACCAGAGTGCTGACCATGGCGGCGCGGCGGTTGTTGATGTCCTGCATCTGTTCCAGCAGCGCCGTGACATTGTTGTCGTCGCTCTTGGCGTAGCCGAACTGCGTGGCGTAAAAGGCCGTGTCCACGCCGGGCAGGCCGCCGAAGGCGTCCACACACAGGCCAGCGTCGTCGGCCAGCGCCGGCAGGCCGCTCAAGCGCGATGCATGGCGCGCCTTGGCCAGCGCGTTTTCCAGAAAGGTGCGGTGCGGCTCCTCGGCCTCGGGGATGCCGAGCTCACCCTGGCGCACCAGCTCCAGGCCCAGCGGCGCCAGCATGTCCTGCAGCTCGCGCAGCTTGCCCTGGTTGTTGGAGGCGAGGACGATTTTTTTCATCAGGACTTCAATGCCTCATCTTGCAGACGCACCAGTTCCTTGACGCCCTTGTCGGCCAGCGCCAGCAGGGTGTCCATCTCCTGGCGCGTGAAGGCCGCGCCCTCGGCCGTGCCCTGCACCTCGATGTAGTGGCCGGCGCCGGTCATCACCACGTTCATGTCGGTATCGCAGGCCGAGTCTTCGGTGTAGTCCAGATCGAGCATGGGCGTGCCGCCGACGATGCCCACCGAGATGGCGGCCACGTGGCCGTGAATGGGCGAGGCGCTCAGCTTGCCGGCCGCCAGCAGGGTGTTGACGGCGTCCTGCGCCGCGACGAAGGCGCCGGTGATGGCGGCCGTACGCGTGCCGCCGTCGGCCTGCAGCACGTCGCAATCCAGGGTGATGGTCCGCTCGCCCAGCGTCTTGAGGTCGAACACGGCGCGCAGCGAGCGGCCGATGAGGCGCTGGATCTCCTGGGTGCGGCCGGTCTGTTTGCCGCGCGCGGCCTCGCGGTCGCTGCGGGTATGGGTGGCGCGCGGCAGCATGCCGTACTCGGCCGTGACCCACCCTTCGCCGCTGCCTTTCTTGTGCGGCGGCACCCGCTCTTCGACCGAGGCGGTGCACAGCACGCGAGTATTGCCGAACTCGATCAGCACCGAGCCCTCGGCATGCATGGTGTAGTGGCGGGTGATGCGCACCGGGCGCAACTGGTCGGCGGCACGCGCGCCGCTGCGTACGTTATCGGTCATAGGAGGCCTGCAAAAAGTGGAAAAACCGCGCCGGCGCCACGGCCGCGTCAATTGCCGCCGCGGCGCGCCGCGGTGCGGCGGATGGCTTCGTTGATCTCGGCGATCGAGCGCTCGATGGCCTCGTCGTCCAGGTCATCGACCATGGTGTCCAGGGCGCCGGACTGCACCGTGGAGGCGAACACACCGTCGTTGATGCTGTCGGTGGACACGCTGCTGCGCGTATCCTCGTAGCCGTCGGAGGTTTCCCACTCGAAGGCGATCACGGTCACGTTGTCGCTGCTGGCCCCGGCCTTCTCCAGCGCCTTCTCGACCAGATCGGGGACGGCCTGCGCCACCGGCTTGAGGCCGAGGTCGTAGACGATCTCGATGTCCGACAGCGCACTCCACAGGCCGTCGGAACACAGCAGCAGCCGGTCGCCCTGCTGCAGGTTGATCGGGCCCATGACGTCGAACACCGGGTTGGCCGGCGAGCCCAGGCAGGTGAACAGCACATTGCGGTTGGTCTTGTCGCCCGCCTTGGCACCCGGGGGCACTTCGTCCTGCCGCTGTTCCATATAGGAATGGTCGCGGGTGCGCGCCAGCATTTCACCGTCACGCACCATGTACAGGCGCGAGTCGCCGCAGTGCACCCAGCTCACGCTGTCGCCCTGGATCAGGGCGGCCACGAAGGTGGTGCGCGGTGTGTCGAGCATGTTCTTGCTGGCCGCATAGGCCAGGATCTGGCGGTGGGCCAGCAGCACGGAAGAGGCCAGGAAGGCCCGCACGTCCTTGATGCCCGTCTTGGCTTCCTGCTGGAAGGCCGCCGAAACCGTCTGCAGCGCCAGCTGGGCGGCCACCTCGCCTTCGGGATGCCCGCCCATGCCGTCGGCCAGCAGGAACAGGGCCGAGTCGCGCGTGTAGCAGTAGCCCATGCGGTCTTCGTTGATGGGGCGCCCGCCCTTGCGGCTGATCTGAAAGACTGAGAATTTCATTTCGGTCTCGGGCCGACGGAGCCGGCAACGCTTTTGACGCTTTTCTTGGTGTCGGCAACCATGGTGTCGAACTGCAGTCGCATCTTCTCGGCCACGCTGAGCTTGGTGTAACGACGCTCGCCCTCGCGGCTGAGTTCCTTTTGCAGCGCGAAGACCGACTGCGGACGCGACAGCGGATCGAGCGCCATGCACCACTCCACCACCTCGATCAGGTTGTCCGAGTAGATGCCGCGCAGGCGCGCCAGCGCGGTCGTCAGACGGTCCTTCTCCAGCCGCTGCGGCGCCTCGTTGGGTGGATAACCCTGCATGCAGGCGTAGATGCAGGCGCCGATGGCGTAGATGTCGGTCCATGGCCCCAGGGCGGCGTCGCGCCGGTACATCTCGGGCGCGGCGAAGCCGGGGGTGTACATGGGACGGATGAAGTTGCCTTCCTTGCTCAGCACCTCGCGCGCGGCGCCGAAGTCG
>JAHRYV010000017.1 GCA_020621965.1 Curvibacter sp.
GTGGTGGTACTCCAGGGTTTCCTTGGAGTAGTGCGGCGCCAGGGCGTCGATGGCAAACGGCAGGGGGGGCAGGGTGTGTTCCATGGTGTCGGGTCCTCGATCGGTTGTTGTTTGAGAGCGCTGATTGTAGGAATTAATCATGTCCCGCGTGGAGCGACGTTCAGATCAACCTTGCCGTCCGCAAGGGTGGCCTGCAGCGCCTGTCCCGCATGGGTCTGGCCCACGCGGGTAATGGTATGGCCCTGCTCATCCGTCAGCCAGGCATAACCGCGCTGCAGCACCAGCGAGGGGTCGAGCAGCTGCAGGCGCAGACCGGCGCGCTCCAGCCGCTGCTGCTGCGCCGTCAGGCCGCGCTGCGCGGCCTGCGGCCAGGCCTGGCCGAGCTGCTGCAGGTCACGCCGCCGTTGCACCAGCGCATGGGTGGCGGCAAAACGCAGGCGCTGCGCCTGCGCCGACAGACCCAGCCGCTGCCGCGCCACCAGGCCGGACGGCCGGCCCAGCCGGCCGGCGGCCTGGTCCAGGCGCTGGCTCTGGCGGTCCAGATACTGCTGCAGGGCGTCGCGCAGCCGCTCCTGCAGCAGCTCCAGCGCACCCAGCCAGACCGCGCGCGGCTCGGCCACCAGCTCGGCCGCCGCCGTGGGCGTAGGCGCGCGCAGGTCGGCCACGAAATCGGCAATGGTGAAGTCGGTCTCGTGTCCGACGCCGCAGACCACCGGCACCGGACTTTGCACCAGCGTGCGCGCCAGCCGTTCGTCGTTGAAGGCCCACAGGTCCTCGATCGAGCCGCCACCGCGCACCAGCAGGATGACGTCCAGCGCCGCGCCGCCCTGCCCCGCCAACCGGTACAACTGCTGCAGCGCCGCCACCAGCTCACCCGGGGCGCCCGCGCCCTGCACCGAGGCGGGCGCGACGATGACCGGGATGTGGGGCACGCGCCGCTGCAGCGCCGTCACCACGTCATGCAGCGCCGCCGCCCCCAGCGAGGTCACAACGCCGATGGCGCGCGGCATGAGCGGCAACTCGCGCTTGCGCGCGGCGTCGAACAGGCCCTCGGCCTCCAGCTTGGCCTTGAGGCGCAGGAACTGCTCGAACAGCGCGCCCTGGCCGGCGCGCGCCATGGATTCGACGATGAGTTGCAGGTCGCCGCGCGGCTCGTAGACGCCCAGGCGCCCGCGCACCTCGACCAGTTCGCCGTCGCGCGGGGCGAAGTCCAGCAGGCCGGCGGCGCGGCGGAACATGGCACAGCGCAGCTGGCCCGATTCGTCCTTCAGCGCGAAGTAACAATGCCCGCTGGCTGCGCGCGAGAAGCCCGAAATCTCGCCGCGCACGGCGACGGGATTGAAGCGCGCCTCCAGCGCATCAGCAATGGCGCGGCACAGCGCGCCAACTTGCCAGATCCGCGGCTTGCCGGCTGGGTTGTCGAGTTCAGACATCTGCAGTGACGCGGCTTGTGCCGGGGTTGCGGGTGGTGATTGCTCCACAGTCACGTCCGCAGGTGCCAGAAATGTCAAATCCCGACGACAGCGCTGATTTTTCCGTGCAAGTCCTTGATTTCATTGATCTTCCGTCTGCCTTTTTTGTCATCGTTCTGTCGCAAAGGCGCATGAATGCGTGCTCTGGCGGCGCTACCCCGTACTTCTGCACAAAGTTATCCACATGATCTGTGGGCTAAGGCGCCGTAACGGCCAGTTGCTTCACGCGGATGCTGCCGGGCGCCGGGCAGACAGTCCGGGTAGTGCCGTCAGTCATAATCGCAACGCACTTTTGCCTGGAGGATTCCTTTGTTTTCCATCATACAAGCCGCCGGCTGGCCGATCTGGCCCCTGATCGCCTGCTCCATCCTGGGACTGGCCCTGGTCATCGAGCGTTTCCTCAGCCTCAAGACCACCAAGGTCGTCCCGCCGATGCTGCTGGACGAGGTTCTGGCCGTCTCCCGCAGCGCCCTGCCCGCACCGGACGTGGTCGAGCAGCTGTCCAGGAACTCCGCCCTGGGTGAGGTGCTGGCCAGCGGTCTGCGTGCCATGCAGGCCAAGCCGGGCATCAGCAACGAAGAACTGCAAGCCGCGCTGGAGAGCACCGGCCGCGTCGTGACCCACCGCCTGGAGCGCTACCTGAGCGCGCTGGCCACCATCGCCTCGGTGGCGCCCTTGCTGGGCCTGTTCGGCACCGTGGTCGGCATGATCGACATCTTCGGTTCGCAGGCGCCCGCCGGCGGCGGCGCGGGCGGCAATCCGGCGCAACTGGCGCACGGCATCTCGATCGCCCTGTACAACACGGCCTTCGGCCTGATCATCGCCATCCCGGCCCTGATCTTCTGGCGCTACTTCCGCGCCCGCGTCGACGAGTACCTGCTGACGCTGGAGCTGGCCGGCGAGCGCCTGCTGCAACACCTGGCCACGCTGCGCACGCCGTCATGAAGCTGCACTTTCGCCGCCCCAGCCGCGAGGAGCCGGAGATCAACCTGATCCCCTTCATCGACGTGCTGCTGGTGATCCTGATCTTCCTGATGCTGTCGACCACCTACAGCAAGTTCACCGAAATGCAGTTGCGCCTGCCGGTGGCCGACGCCGACGCCCAGCGCGACTACCCCAAGGAGGTCGTCGTCGCCGTCAGCAGCGAGGGCACTTTCGCGGTCAACCGCCAGATCATCGAGGGCCGCAGCGTCGAAGCCGTGGTCGCCGCCCTGTTGCAGGCGGCCAAGGCCGGCAAGGAGACGGTGGTCATCATCAGCGCCGACGCCAGCGCGCGTCACCAGTCGGTGGTGACCGTGATGGAAGCGGCCCGGCGCGCCGGGCTGACGCAGATCACCTTTGCCACCCAGTCCTCGGCGCAGGCCAACGGCCGCTGACATGTCACCCCCGTCCCAGGCAGGTTGGCAGCGTGTGCTGACGGACAACTGGCAGCGGCGCGGGCCCCTGGCCTGGGCGCTGTGGCCCTTGTCCCTGCTCATGGGCCTGCTGGTGCGCCTGCGCCAGGGCCTGTACCTCAGCGGCGTCCTCAGCCGGCAGCGGGTACCGGTGCCTGTCCTCGTGGTGGGCAACGTCGTGGCTGGTGGCGCCGGCAAGACCCCGGTCGTCATGGCCCTCGTGAAACACCTGCAGGCGCGCGGCCTGCGGCCCGGCGTGATCTCGCGCGGCTACGGCCGCAGCACCCGCGACTGTCGCGCCGTCCAGGACGACAGCCCGGTCAGCACCGTCGGCGACGAGCCGGCCCTGATCCGGCGCAACACCGGCGTGCCGGTCTACGTCGCCACCCGGCGCATCGAGGCCGCGCGCGCCCTGCTGCAAGCGCATCCGCAGACCGATGTGCTGGTCAGCGACGACGGGCTGCAGCACTATGCGCTGGCGCGCGACATCGAGATCTGCGTCTTCGATGACCGCGGTGCGGGCAATGGCTGGCTGCTGCCGGCCGGTCCGCTGCGCGAGCCCTGGCCGCGCCCTGTCGATCTGGTGCTGCATACCGGCAGCCGGCCGGCCTTCACCGGCTACACGGCGCAGCGCGCGCTGGCCGCCCAGGCGGTGCGCCGCGACGGCAGCCGCGTCGACCTCACGGCCCTGGCCCAGGAGGGCCGGCCCCTGCTGGCCGTGGCCGGCATCGCCCGGCCGCAGGCCTTCTTCGAAATGCTGCAGACCCTGGGCCTGCCGCTGACACTGACGGTGGCCCGCCCCGACCATGACGACTACGCCGGCTGGCAGCGGCCGCGCGACCGCGACTACACCCTGCTGTGCACGGAAAAGGACGCGCTCAAACTCTGGGCCAGCCACCCGGACGCGCTGGCCGTGCCGCTGGACTTCGCGCCCGAGCCGGGCTTTTTCGCCGCACTGGACCGCCTGCTCGATGAAGTGCGCAACACGAGGCTATCATCGCCCCATGGACACCCGACTGCTTGAACTGCTCGTCTGCCCCGTGACCAAGGGCCCGCTCGAATACGACCGCGCGAAGCAGGAACTGGTCTCGCGCAGCGCCCGCCTGGCCTACCCGATCCGCGACGGCATCCCGGTGCTGCTGGAGAACGAGGCGCGCACGCTGAGCGACGAGGAACTGGGCCGGTGAGCTTCACGGTCCTGATCCCGGCCCGGCTGGCCTCGACCCGCCTGCCCAACAAACCCCTGGCCGACATCGCCGGCCTGCCCATGGTGGTGCGTGTGGCCCAGCGTGTCATCGGCGGTCTCCCCGCCGGCACGCGCGTGGTGGTGGCCGGCGACAGCCCCGAGATCCTGCAGGCCTGCCAGCGTCACGGCGTGCAGGCCGTGCTCACGCGCGTGGATCATCCCAGCGGCAGCGACCGCTTGGCCGAAGCCTGCGAGCTGCTGGGCCTGGGCGACGAGGACCTGGTGGTCAACGTGCAGGGCGACGAACCCCTGATCGACCCCGCCCTGGTGTCGGCCGTGGCCACCCTGCTGCGCCAGCGGCCGCAGGCCAGCATGAGCACGGCCGCCCACCCCATCCACGACCTCGCCGATTTCGTGAACCCCAACGTGGTGAAGGTGGTGCTGGACGCGCAGGAACTGGCGCTGTATTTCAGCCGCGCGCCCATCGCCTGGTGGCGTGACGGTTTTGCCCAGGGCATCAAGGCCCTGCCGCAGCCGGCGCCGCTGCGCCATATCGGCATCTACGGCTACCGCGTCGGTTTCTTGCGCCTATTTCCCACACTGGCCCAGGCCCCGATCGAAGTCACCGAGGCGCTGGAGCAGCTGCGCGCCATGTGGCACGGCCACCGCATCGCCGTGCACGTGACCCCGCAGGCGCCGGGCGCGGGCGTGGACACGCCCGAGGACCTGGAACGGGTGCGCCGGCTGTTTGCCGCCTGAAACACCGCGCCGCGGTGCGCAGCCGGTTGTGAGGCTGTAAGTTACACGCCGGGTACGGCATGCTATCCTTGTTGGGACATGGTCGAGGCACCGGCATGGTGCTGTCGCCGACCCAGAACACCAAATCATCCGAGGTATTCCATGAGACTGATCCTGTTGGGCGCACCCGGCGCCGGCAAGGGCACGCAAGCCGCCTTCATCTGCCAGAAGTACGGCATCCCGCAGATTTCCACTGGTGACATGCTGCGTGCGGCCGTCAAGGCCGGCACCCCGCTGGGCCTGCAGGCCAAGGCCGTGATGGAATCGGGTGGTCTGGTCAGCGACGACCTCATCATCAACCTGGTCAAGGAACGCATCGCCCAGCCCGACTGCGCCAAGGGTTTCCTCTTCGACGGTTTCCCGCGCACCATCCCGCAGGCCGACGCCATGAAGGCCGCCGGCGTGAAGCTGGACTACGTGCTGGAGATCGACGTGCCCTTCGAGGCCATCATCGAGCGCATGAGCGGGCGCCGCTCGCACCCGGCCTCCGGCCGCACCTACCACGTCAAGTTCAACCCGCCCAAGGTGGCCGGCAAGGACGACGTCACGGGCGAGGCGCTGGTGCAGCGCGAGGACGACAAGGAAGAGACCGTGAAGAAGCGCCTGGATGTCTACAGCGCCCAGACCCGTCCGCTGGTCGACTACTACGGCAACTGGGCCAAGCAGGACCCGGCCGCCGCGCCCAAATACCGCGCCATCAGCGGCATGGGCAGCGTGGAGGACATCACCGCACGCGCCCTGCAGGCCCTGGCCGGCTGATCTGATCCCCCCTCTTTTCGCGCCTCTCGATCACGCCCTGCCTTGCAGGGCGTTTTCATTGGCGCGGGCGTGGCTCAGGGCGCCAGCAACTCCAGCATCAGCGCCAGCCGCGCCTTGACCGGGCTCAGGCCCGGCGCCACGGGGAATTCGTCGCCGGGTCGCGATTGCAGCATGCCGTCGGCGCAGCGTGTGCTGCGCAGCACACGCACACCCGCGGCCTGTGCCCGGCGCAGCGCCGCCTCCAGCTCGCGGTGCACGGTGCCGCCCCCGGTACCCGCCAGCACCAGGCCCTGCAGCGGCGGCGCGCCGTAGCGCTCGGCGACCGCCGGGTCGGCCAGCGCGTCCACCGTGGCCGCGCAGGCCGCCGCATGGCTGAGCACGATCTCGACACGCGGCAGCGCCACCGCCGACAGCAGCGCCTCCAGCAAGGTCTCCTGCGGCACCACCGGCTGCGGCCAATCCCGCCAGCGTTCGATGCGGCCGTGGCGCACCCGGCCGATGTCGCCGGCCTCGCCCGCGCTGAAGGCATCGAGCCGCCAGCTGTGCACCTTCTGCACGTCTTGCGGGCCGAGGATGCGGCCCGCGCTGACCGCCACCACCCCCTGGGCGCCCTCGCAGGCGGCCACGGCCAGCGCGTCCAGCAGGTTCTGCGGACCGTCGGCGTCCAGCGCCGTGGCCGGGCGCATGGCGCAGGTGAGCACCACCGGCTTGCGCGGCGCCAGCACGGTCTGCAGCAGGTACGCCGTCTCCTCCAGCGTGTCCGTGCCGTGGGTGATGACCAGACCGCGCACCCCGGGCTGCGCCAGCCAGTGCAGGCAGCGCTGCAGCAGCTTCTGCCAGACCGCCAGATCCATGTCCTTGCTGTCGATCTGGGCCACCTGCTCGCTCAGCAGCTCGCAGCCGGCGGGCACCGGCAGACCGGCCAGCAGATCGACAACCGGCTTCTGCGCGGCCCGGTAGTCGCGGCTGTCGGTCGCACTGGCGGCGGTGCCGGCGATGGTGCCGCCGCTGCCCAAAACCACGATTTTTTCAAGCCCCACTTGCATTTCCCGAAAAACTGGTTAAAAATACAGCTACTGGATATCGAGACAGTAGAGTCTCGCCTCCCGCCCACCAGGAGTCACGACGATGGACCTGCCGAACTACCCGATCAAGCTGACCGCCCGCCAGCAACAGATTCTGGACCTGATCCAGAGTGCCATTGCACGCACCGGTGCGCCGCCCACCCGGGCCGAGATCGCCGCCGAGCTAGGGTTCAAATCGGCGAACGCCGCCGAAGAACACCTGCAGGCCCTGGCGCGCAAGGGTGTGATCGAACTGGTCAGCGGCACCTCGCGCGGCATCCGCCTGCAGGGCGAGGCGCTGCGCTCCATCAACGAGTCGCGCATCCGGCAATTCTCCCTGCCCATGCCGGATCTGGCCCAGCTGGCCCTGCCCCTGATCGGGCGCGTCGCCGCCGGCTCCCCCATTCTCGCGCAGGAACATGTGGACCAGACCTACTACGTCGAGAGTTCCTTGTTCCAGCGCAAGCCGGACTACCTGCTCAAGGTGCGCGGCATGTCCATGCGCGACGCCGGCATCATGGACGGCGACCTGCTGGCCGTGCAGGCCACCAAGGACGCCAAAAACGGCCAGATCATAGTGGCGCGCCTGGGTGACGAAGTCACCGTCAAGCGCTTTCGCCGCAACAAGCACCTGATCGAACTGCTGCCCGAGAACCCGGACTACCAGATCATCGTGGTCGAACCCGGCGAGCCCTTCGAGATCGAGGGCCTGGCGGTCGGCCTGATCCGCAACACCATGCTCATGTGAGCGTCGTCCGCCGCGAAGAAAGGTTCACCATGAATTCCGCCTGGTCCGCCACCGTGGCCCTGTGGTCTCCCCTGCAAAGCCTGCTGCGCTGGCTGCTGCCCGACGGGCCGGCCGTGCCCGCAGCACCGCGGCTGCGGCCCGCCACGCTTGCCCCGGTTGCCACCCCGGCCTGTCGCGCGCCCGCCGTGCGCCGCCCCCTGCGGGTGGTGCGGGTAGTGGAAGCGGGCCAGCCCCGCTCACAGGTCGGTCGCATGGTGATCTCCGGTCGCATGGCCGATGTCTGCGCCGAACTCGACCGGCTGGCAGCCTGCGAAGCGGCGTGAATCCGCAGACGTAACAAGCGGCAATTCGCAGGCCGATCCGGGTTTTTCCCAGGTGGGCGCAGGGCACAATAGCGCCCATGAATATCGTGATTCTGGACGACTACCAGGACGTCGTACGCAAGCTCGACTGCGCCGCCAAGCTGACCCACTACCCGTTCAAGGTCTACAACAACACCATCAAGGGTCTGGGGCAACTGTCGGTCCGCCTGCGTGATGCCGACGTGGTGGTCCTGATCCGAGAACGCACCCCCATCACGCGCCAGCTGGTCGAAAAACTGCCGCGCCTCAAGCTGATCGTGCAGACTGGCCGCTTCGGCAACCATATCGATCTGGCCGCCTGCACGGCACGCGGCATTGCCGTGGCCGAAGGCACGGGCTCGCCGGTGGCGCCGGCCGAGCTGACCTGGGCGCTGATCATGGCCGCCATGCGCCGCCTGCCCCAGTACATCGGCAATCTCAAGCATGGGGTCTGGCAGCAGTCCGGCCTCAAGTCCGCCGCCATGCCGCCCAATTTCGCGCTGGGTACGGTGCTGCGGGGCAAGACGCTGGGCATCTGGGGCTACGGCAAGATCGGCCAGCTGGTGGCCGGCTACGGCCGTGCCTTCGGCATGCGGGTGCTGGTGTGGGGCCGCGACGCCTCACGCGAAAAGGCCGTGCAGGACGGCTACGAGGCCGCGGCCAGCCGCGAGGAATTCTTCCAGTCCTGTGATGTGCTGACCCTGCACCTGCGCCTGAACGACGCCACCCGCGGCATCGTCACCCCCGAGGACCTGGCGCTGATGAAACCCACGTCGCTGCTGGTCAACACCTCGCGCGCCGAGCTGGTCGCAGCGGATGCGCTGATCAACGGCCTGAACCGCGGGCGCCCCGGCATGGCGGCGGTCGACGTCTTCGAGTCCGAGCCCATCCTGCAAGGCCACGCCCTGCTGCGGCTGGAAAACTGCATCTGCACACCGCACATCGGTTATGTCGAGCAGGAAAGCTACGAGCTTTACTTCGGCGCCGCCTTCGACAATGTGGTCAACTTCATCCAGGGCAGGCCGAGCAACCTCGTGAACCCCGAGGCCCTGCAGGTCCCGCGCGCCGCCGACTGAAGGCGTCGTCTGGGCGACGTGGGCGCGGCCAGGCCGCGGCGATAATCCCCGCCATGAAACCCGTCTACGCACACATTGCCGTCGTCGGCACCGGCGCCATGGGCCGCGGCATCGCCCAGATCGCCGCCCAGGCCGGCAGCACCGTCACCCTTTACGACCAGCAACCCGCCGCCGTCGCCGCCGCCCGGCAGGCCCTGGGCGAGCAGTGGGACAAGCTGCTGGACAAGGGCAGCATGGAGGCCGCCGCCGTCGCCGCCTGCAAGGCCCGCCTGCAAAGCGCCGCCAGCCTGCAGGACCTGGCCGGCTGCGATCTGGTGGTGGAGGCCGTCGTCGAGCGCCTGGACGTGAAGGCCGCCCTGTTCGCCGAGCTCGAAGGCATCGTCAGCGCCCAGGCCGTACTGGCCAGCAACACCTCCTCGCTTTCCATCACAGCCATCGCCGCCAAGCTCAAGCGCCCGCAACGCGTGGCCGGTTACCACTTTTTCAACCCGGTGCCGCTGATGAAGGTGGTCGAGGTCATCGCCGGCCTCAAGACCGAGCCGGCCGTCTGCACGGCGCTGGCCGACTATGCGCGCCAGATGGGCCACACGCCGGTGACCGCGCAGGACACACCGGGCTTCATCGTCAACCATGCCGGGCGCGGCTACGGCACCGAAGCGCTGCGCATCGCCGGCGAGGGTGTGGCCGACTACGCCACCATCGACCGCATCCTCAAGGACCAGGTCGGCTTCAAGCTCGGCCCCTTCGAGCTGATGGACCTGACCGGGCTGGACGTCTCGCACCCGGTGATGGAATCCGTCTACCACCAGTACTACGAGGAGCCGCGCTACCGCCCCAGCGTCATCACGGCGCAGCGCCTGGCCGGCGGTGTGCTCGGCCGCAAGAGCGGCGAAGGCTTTTACCGCTACGAGAACAACGTGGCCCAGCTCGCTGCCGAGCCGCCGGTGCCGTCAGTCGCGGAGATGCCGCCGGTCTGGGTCTCGCCGCGCGCGGCCCGCCGCGCCGAACTGCTGCAGCTGCTGAAAGACCTGGGCGCGAAGATCGAGACCGGCCAGTCGCCCTCGGGCACGGCACTCACCCTCGTTGCGCCGCTGGGCTTCGACATCACCACGGTGGCCGTGGTGGAACGGCTCGACCCCGCGCGCACCGTGGGCATCGACATGCTGATCGACGATGCCGCCACCCGGCGCCGCGTGCTGGCCACCAATCCGGCCACACGCGCCGACATGCGCGACGCCGCCCACGCCCTGTTTGCACGCGACGGCAAGGCCGTCAGCGTGATCCGCGACAGCGGCGGTTTCGTCACCCAGCGCGTGGTCGCCACCATCGTCAACATCGCCGCCGACATCTGCCAGCAGCACATCTGCACCCCCGCCGACCTGGAGATCGCCGTCACCCTGGGCCTGGGTTATCCCTTGGGCCCGCTGGCCATGGGCAACCGCTACGGACCCACCAATGTGCTGGAGGTGCTGTTCAACCTGCAGACCGTCTACGGCGACCCGCGCTACCGCCCCAGCCCCTGGCTGCGCCGGCGCGGCGCCATCGGCCTGTCGCTGCTGCACGAGGAAGAGTGAGCCGGACTCTCTACCTGACTTCCGCCATGAGACACTTGCGGGCATGAGCGCACAACTGCTGAGCACCAGCCAGGGCCGCACCATGGTGCTGACCCTCTCCAACCCGGGTCATCACAATGCCCTGGGGCCCGGGATGTATGCCGCCGGCATCGAGGCCCTGAACGCGGCCGAAAACAACCCCGAGGTCCGCAGTGTGGTCATCACCGGCGAGGGTGCGTTGTTCTGCGCCGGCGGCGACCTGCACCGGCTGCAGGCCAACCGTCAGCTCGAACCCGCCGTGCAGGCGCAAAGCATCGAGAGCCTGCACAACTGGATCGAGACCATCCGCACTTTCCCCAAGCCGGTGATCGCCGCGGTCGAGGGCGCCGCCGCCGGTGCCGGCTTCTCGCTGGCCCTGGCCTGCGACTTCATCGTTGCCGCCAGCGACGCCATCTTCGTGATGGCCTACAGCAATGTGGCCCTCTCACCCGACGGCGGCGCCAGCTGGAGCCTGGCGCGCGCCCTGCCACGCCAGCTGGCCAGCGAACTGCTGATGGCCGGCGAGCGTGTCAACGCGCAGCGCCTGCAGGCCCTGGGCCTGGTCAACCGCGTCAGCGACCCGGGGCAGGCCCTGGACGAAGCCCTGGCCCTGGCCGAGCGCCTGAATGCCCGCGCGCCCAATGCGCTGGCCAGCATCAAGGAGCTGCTCAACGAGGCGCCGCAGGCCAGCCTGACGCAGCAACTGGCCCAGGAGCGTACGCACTTCGTGCGCAACCTGCACCACCCCAACGCCGGCCGCGGCATCACCGCCTTCCTGTCCAAGCAGACGCCGGACTACGAGTGACCGCGCTCACACCCGGGCGGCAGACGCCCAGGTGACAAACCGCTGGCGCGAAGCCGGTCCCGCGCGCGACAATGTGACGAGCCGCAGTCACTCACAGGACAGTCCATGGATGATCCGATTCTTACCATCGAGGAACGCTCTGCCATCAATGCCGGGCGCTGGTTTTCATCCCTTTCACCTTCATTGCGCCACGACATCCTGCGATGTGCCTACGTCAGACGCTACAAAGACGGCGACCTCATCTGTGCCCGCGGCGAACCGCCCGAGGAATGGGTGGCCTGCGCGCGCGGTGCGGTGCGCGTGAGCTCGACCTCAATCTCCGGCAAACAGGTCACGCTGACCTATGTGGAGCCCGGGGTCTGGTTCGGCGACGTGGCGATCTTCGACGGCGACCGGCGCACGCACGATGCCTATGCCCACGGCGACACCACCACGCTGTGCGTGGCCCGGGCCGATTTCAAGAAGATCCTCGCCGCCCACGTCGAGCTCTACGAAGCGCTGCTGCGCCTGCACGCCCGGCGCATCCGCCAGCTCTACGGCCTGGTGGAGGACCTCAACACCCTGCCGCTGCGCGCGCGCCTGGCCAAGCAGCTGGTGCACCTGCTGCGCAGCTACGGCATCGCGTCGCTGAGCCATGGCGAGGAAATGCGCATCGGCCTGCAACTGGCGCAGGAAGAGCTGGCCCAGTTGCTGGGCGCCTCGCGCCAGCGCGTGAACCAGGAGCTCAAGGCCATGGAGCGCGAGGATGTCATCCGCATCGAGCCGGGCGGCCTGGTGGTGCGCAACCGCGATGCGCTGATGCGCATCATCGAATCCGATCATTGAACCCGGCACTCTGCACCCGAACATGAGCGAAGTCGAACAACAATACGTCGGCACCCGTCCGGTGCCCGCTGCCCACGCCTTCGACGTGGCGGCGCTGCAGACCTGGCTGGACAAGAACCTGCCGGGTTTTGCCGGCCCGCTGAGCGTGGAAGCCTTCAAGGGCGGCCAGTCCAACCCGACCTACAAACTCATCACGCCGGCGCGCAGCTACGTGATGCGCGCCAAGCCGGGGCCGGTGGCCAAGCTGCTGCCCTCGGCCCACGCCATCGAGCGCGAATACGCCGTGATGCACGGCCTGTACGGCACCGAGGTGCCGGTGCCGCGCATGTACTGCCTGTGCGAAGACGAAGCCGTGATCGGCCGCGCCTTCTACATCATGGAGTTCATGCCCGGGCGCGTGATGTGGGAGCAGTCCCTGCCCGACCTGGAGCCGGCCGGCCGGCGCGCGGTCTATCTGGAGATGAACCGCGTCATCGCCGCGCTGCACACCGTGAAGTTCGCCGAACGCGGCCTGGCCGACTACGGCAAGCCCGGCAACTATGTCGAGCGCCAGATCGGTCGCTGGGGCAAGCAGTACCGCGCCTCGGCCGACGGTGCCGGTGAACTCTCGCAGCCCATCCCCGAGATGGAAAAGCTGCTGGACTGGCTGCCGGCCCACCTGCCCGCCAGCGCCAAGGACGAGAGCCTGGTGAGCATCGTGCACGGCGACTACCGCCTGGACAACCTGATGTTCCATGCCAGCGAGCCGCGTGTGATCGCCGTGCTGGACTGGGAGCTCTCCACTCTGGGCCACCCGCTGGCCGACTTCGCCTACCACTGCATGGCGTGGCACATCCCGCCGGGTGCCTTCCGCGGCATCGGCGGCCTGGACCTGCCCACGCTGGGCATCCCGTCCGAAGAGGAATACATCCGCCTGTACTGCGAACGCACCGGCCTGACCACGCCGGCGGCCCTGAAGGCCGACTGGAACTTCTACATGGCCTACAACATGTTCCGCATCGCCGCCATCCTGCAGGGCATCGCCAAGCGGGTGGAGAACGGAACCGCCGCCAGCGCCCAGGCGCAGAAGTCCGCCGCCGGCGCCCGCCCCATGGCCGCCATGGCCTGGCAGTTCGCACAAAACGCCTGACACCACCTACCGCAACGAAATACCCCAAGGAGCTGAACCATGGACTTCGACTACTCCCCCAAGACCAAGGACTTCCAGGCCCGCCTGCTCAAGTTCATGGACGAGCACATCTATCCCAACGAGCACGTCTTCCACACCGAGATCGAAGCCAACACGGCCGCCGGCAAACGCTGGACACCGCTGCAGTTGATCGAGAAGCTGAAGTTGAAGGCCCAGCAGGAAGGCCTGTGGAACCTCTTCCTTCCGAAAGACAGCGCCGAGATTGCCGGCGTGCAGGCCGCCGGCCTGACCAATCAGGAATACGCGCCGCTGGCCGAGATCATGGGCCGCGTGCACTGGGCCAGCGAGGTCTTCAACTGCTCGGCGCCCGACACCGGCAATATGGAGACCATCGCGCGCTACGGCAACGACCAGCACCGCAAGGAATGGCTGCAGCCCCTGCTGGCCGGCAAGATGCGCTCGGCCTTCGCCATGACCGAGCCGGAGGTGGCCTCCAGCGACGCCACCAACATCGCCACCCGCATCGAGCGCCAGGGTGACGAGTACGTGATCAACGGCCGCAAGTGGTGGACCTCGGGCGCCGGCGACCCGCGCTGCGCCATCTACATCCTCATGGGCAAGACCGACCCCGAGGCCCCGCGCCATTCGCAGCAGAGCATGATCCTGGTGCCGGCCAACACGCCGGGTGTCAAGATCCTGCGCCCCCTGAGCGTCATGGGTTACGACGACGCGCCGCACGGCCACATGGAGGTGGAGTTCAAGAACGTGCGTGTGCCCGCCTCCAACATCCTGCTGGGCGAAGGCCGCGGCTTCGAGATCGCCCAGGGGCGCCTGGGCCCGGGCCGCATCCACCACTGCATGCGCCTGATCGGCCAGGCCGAGCGCGCGCTGGAGTACATGTGCAAACGCGCCTCCACGCGCGTGGCCTTCGGCCGGCCGGTGGCCGCGCAGACCGTGACGCAGGAGCGCATCGCCGAGGCACGCTGCAAGATCGACATGGCCCGCCTGCTCACCCTCAAGGCGGCCTGGATGATGGACGTGGCCGGCAACAAGTTCGCCAAGAACGAGATCGCCATGATCAAGGTGGTGGCCCCCAGCATGGCCTGCCAGGTGATCGACTGGGCCATGCAGGTGCACGGCGGCGGCGGCATGAGCCAGGACTTCCCGCTGGCCTACAGCTATGCCAACGCCCGCACGCTGCGCTTTGCCGATGGCCCGGACGAGGTGCACCGCAACGCGATTGCCAAGCTGGAGCTGGGCAAGTACGCGGCCAGCCCCAAGCCGGTGGAAATGCCGGTCACACGCGGTTGCTGAAAAACCAGCAGAATAAAAGGGGCCAGGAAATCCTGGCCCCTTTTTATTGAAATGGAGTTTTCATGATCGACGTCTACTCCTGGGCCACACCCAACGGCCACAAGGTCCACATCATGCTGGAGGAATGCGGCCTGCAACTCGGGCGTGACTGGCGCGTGCACCCGGTCAACATCGGCACCGGTGACCAGTTCCAGCCCGAATTCCTGAAGATCAGTCCCAACAACAAGATCCCGGCCCTCGTCGACTCGGAGGGGCCGGACGGCCAGCCGATCTCGCTGTTCGAGTCCGGCGCCATCCTGCTCTATCTGGCGGCCAAGACCGGCAAATTCCTGCCCCGGTCGGACCGGCAGAAGTACGAGGTGCTGCAGTGGCTGATGTTCCAGATGGGCGGCGTCGGCCCCATGCTGGGCCAGGCGCACCATTTCCGCATCTACGCGCCCGAGAAGATCGACTACGCCATCGACCGCTACAGCAACGAGGCCAAGCGTCTCTACGGCGTGATGGACAAGCAGCTCGCCACGCACCGCTACATCGCCGGTGACGAGTACACCATCGCCGACATCGCCATCTTCCCCTGGCTGCGCAGCTGGCAGAACCAGGGCATCGATTGGGCCGACTACCCGCGACTCAAGAAGTGGTTCGACGAGATCGGCACGCGGCCGGCGGTGATGCGCGGCGTGCAGGTGCTGGCCGACCAGCGCAAGCCGCTGGTGGACGATCGGGCGCGCGAAAACATGTTCGGCGCCGCCCAGTACCAAAGGCGCTAGGCCTGCAGCCGAACGGTCGCCATGCGTGGGCCGGCGCTGCCGGGCCGGTGGCCTCAGTTGTATTCGATGGTGAGAGTCCCGGCGGCGCCCGGCGTCGAGACGCTGAACGTCAAGGTCGAACCACCGCTGACCGCGAGAGCGCCATCGGCCCTGCGGGTCACCGTGACCGCGGCCACGTTGGCCGCCGTCGGGGCCATGCCGGCACCCGTAACGCCCTGGAGGGTGGGCGTCCCTGGCGCAGCGCCACCGCCGTCGGCACCGGACGTTGCGGGCGGATCGGAGCCACGCAGCACGGGGCCCGAGGTCGACAGGCTTTGCGTGTAACTCTCGATGGTGACGACGGTGCCCGGAAAGGTCGGCGGGACCACGATGACGACGGCGGCCGACCCCACCACCGTGGCCGTCGCCGTGGCGCCAGCCGATGCGGCCTGAGTGCCGCTGGTGGCGGCAACACCGCACAGCGCCAGGGCGTAGCCAAGCAGCCGTGTCATGCGATGGTGCTGAAAGTTACTGCTTGCCATGCTGGTTCTCACCGGGTAGGCCGGACGGTGTTGCCGTCGGGATCTTTTTCAACTCGAAATCCACGCCGTTGATGAATTCGCCGCTGGGCAGCACGGTGACCAGGCGTTCACCCGGATCCACCAGGTCAAACTGCCGCAGCTGCTCCGGCGACACCCGCAGATAGTAGCGTCCTTGCGGTACGGCCGGAACGATATAGTAGCCGTCCGAGCTGCTCCTGGCCCGCATCACGACACTGCGTTTGCCGTCCAGCAGTTCGATCACCACATCACCGATGCCGCGCCGGCCGCTCTTGTCGGCCAGGTACACCGTGCCGTCGATCTCGCTGGTCAGGATGACGGGGAAATCAAGTTCCGCGACATGGCCGGGCCGCGGCAACACACGCACACCCTTGCCCTGCGGCGCCCAGTAGGGGTCTTCCAGTGTCTGCGTGTCGACGGCGATGTCCACATGCTGGCGGATCGGCAGCCGGTCCAGCCAGGCGACCCCGGCGGCATCCGTGCGGACCGGTGCGCGGCTGCCATTGACGATCAGGGCCGCGTTCTCGATCGGCTCCTCGCCGGGGTCCAGCACCCCGTTGCCGTTGTCGTCCAGGAACACCCTGGCCGACGCAGCGCCGCTGTCCGCCCGGGGCAGCGCGCTGAAACGCCACTGCTCCTGCCGTGGCTCGAAGCCCATGCCGATGAAAAGCTGCAGGCCGACGGCAAACTCCCCGTTGGTCGACTGGCTCATGCTCACGCCCAGCCCATAACTGCCCAGGCTCTTGTTCAGGCCCGCGATATACAGCGTTTCACCGCTGCCGACCGAACGGATCACGCCCAGGTTGACGAGGTAGGCCCCGCCCAGCCGCTTGTCGGCGGCGAGCACCACGGAATCCACTTTCGCCTCGGGCTTGAGCAGGTAGCCCAACTGCCCGCTCAGCCCCATGTCGCCGACACGCCGGCTCAGCTGCAGGGCGCCGCTGGAGGTGATGCTGCCGTCGCCGGTGTCGACCCAGGTCAGCTGATTGGACACCGCCGTCCGACGCACATAGGCCGCCACCCGGCCCGTCACCGACAGTTGGTGGATGCCTGACTGAAAATCGTCGCGCTGGACCTCCAGGGTCACCGGCAGGCGCGGCAGCCAGCCCGCAGGAACGGCGCCGTCGAGCCGGACCTTGTCGCGCGTGCGCAGGGGGTCGGCACTGGGCAGGAACAACTCACTGCTGAAATCATTGAACTGCATGTGGTTGTAACTCACGGCCAGGCTCCCGAGCCGGGTCTTGAGCCCCGTGTCGTTGAGCTGGCCCCCGGTGGGCGAGCGGAAGAATTCACTGCTGAGGATGAACGTCTGCCAGAAGGCCCGCAAGCCCAGGTTGGAGTACAGGGGCCCATCGTCGGCCGTGCTGCCGTCCAGCCTGGGCAGGCGGACAAAACCGCCGGTGCCCGTCAGGTACTTGCTCAGACCCCATTCGAACTGGGCCACCGAGCGCGACTGTCCCTCCTTGTCCTGCAGCTGACTGAGGGTGTAATAAAAGGCCCCGGCCGGTGTGCTCGACTGCTGCAGCAGAAAACTCTGGCGCTCCACCCGTTGTTGGCCCAGCGGTCCGTGAAAGACCAGGCGGAATTCGTTGAGTCCGTAGGCCAGGGGCTGGTCGTCGAAACTGTAGCGACCGTCGGCACGCGAGGACTGGAAACCCACCAGGGCGTCGTTGAAGAACAGCTGCACGTCCCAGCCCGGCGGCAGGTCGCCCTGCAGCGTGTGGCGGTCGAAACTGGTGGGCTGGGTGATGGGGCGATTGCTCATCGTCAGCGCCGTTCCCTTGCCGGTCTGGCTGCGGTTGGCGATGTGGGTCACGCTGGGGGTGGTGACGCCGCTGCCAAACATCACCGAGCGGGCCTGCAGCGGGCCGAGCAGGCCCGCGTCGGGGTCGTGCCGCGCCAGCGTGTAGCGCAGTTCCGGATTGGGGCTCTCCTTGGTGCTGCTGACAAAAAAGGACGACTCCGTGCCCAGCAGGTCGCCGGTCAGGTAGGCGGTGTAGCTGGCACTGGTCTCGCGGTTGCCGTTGCCCACCTTGAGGCCGGCCCCGAAGGTCTGGTCGATAAACGGCACCCCCAGCAGCCGGTAGGGCTGGTCCTGGCGCGGGTAGCCCGGGTCTTCCTCGCCCGCACGGGCCCCAACCCTGGCCCCCAGGCGCTCGCGCTCCAGACGCGCCTGCAAAGGCAGGCGTTCCCGCGGTCGCACCCACAGCGTCAGGCTGGAGAGGTTCACCTCGAAATCGATCGGCAGCCAGCGCGCGAGCAGCGAACTCGCGACGTAGATGTCGTCGCCTTGCCGGCGCACCAGGCGCGGGTCAAACGACTGGGCCTGATCGGCCAGCGTGATCCGGGCCTGCGCCACATCCAGGCTCAGGCCGCGCTCTTCGCTCAGCACATAACCGTCGGCCGTGCCCTGCTCCGGCTGCACCCTGATCGCCAGGGTCAGCAGCCTGGCCAGCTCGCCCAACGGCAGGAAGGCCTCGCGGCCGATCTGGTAGCTCGTGATCGAGTCGGCCAGCACATCGTTGTCCAGCCGTACCTCCAGCAACACGAGACTGGGGTCGTCCGCTGGCGCAGGAGCCCGCCATGCCGCCGCCGTAGGCGCAATCTCCAGCATCAGCCGGTAGCCCAGCCCGCCCTGCGGCTTGAGGACCACGATCCTGTGCTCGACGTCTCGTTTGAGGCCCATTTCCAGTCGCACCCCGGCGCCGCCTGCCGTAGCCGGTCGGACCTTGATGGCCTGCAGGTAAGGATGATCGGCCGCCACCATGTCACCCAGGCCCAGCAGCGCCGCACTGGGCTGCGCGCCTTCGAGTTCCAGTACCAGTTGTTTCGTTTGGCTCATGGCGTACAGACTGAAACGTATCTCGGCGTCGGACTCGATCACGATGCGGGTCAGGTCCCCGGTTCTTTCAAGCGAGGCCGCGCTGATCTGGATGACGGCCTGGGCCGCTCCGCAGGCCAGCGTCAGCAGCACCAGCGCCCAGCAGCGGCGCAGCCAGCTCGGCCGGCAGGTACGGCGCAGGCCATCCATGAGCGCGAGCTGCGGCGACATTGCTGGCGGCCGCAACCCGGGGCCGCTCAGGGCAGCTCGATGGCGGTTTCTGCCAGCACATGGCCGCCAGCCTCCGCGCGTTCCCGGTAGATCATGCGCAAGGTGCCTTGCGCCAGCACGGTTCCGGCCGGCGGCTTGAGCTCCATCCTGATGCGACGCGAGGGGTTGGGGGTGTACACCGCCACGCCACCGGCCTTGCCCACCTCCACCGGCGCCCCGCCTTGCGGCGTGAACGTGGCCGTCAGATCGCCATAGACCGAGCGGTTGCCGCTGCGCTGCAGCACCGCGGCCATGGCCGGGGCCGCGGCGGCCGCCGGCTTCAGCACTTCCAGGCCCGTCAGCGCCACCGTGGCCTGTGTTTCACCCTGACGCACGATGACGGGGATGGACACGCCGACCAGCGCCTTGAGCTGCACCCCCACCTCGCCCGGCCCCGGCTTGGCCGCCTGCTCCTGGATGCTGCTGGCCCCGCTGGCATCGGGCACCCGGTCAAACTGCAGGTGGGAACGGTATTCACCCGCTGCCAGATTGGCCGGTTTGCGCAACATGATCCGGACGGTCTGGCCACGCCCCGGCGCCAGCGTCACCTGCCGCGGCGAATAGCGCAGCATGGCATCGGCAAACTGCTCGCCCGGCAAGGGGTTGTCCACGGGGGAGAAGTCGCCCGTCTCGCTCATGCGCCGGTTCACCAGGTGGATGCGGTAGGTCGCGGTCTCCTGCCCGGTGTTGATCAGCTCCACCTGGGCCGCCCGCTGGTTCTTGTCAAAGACGACACGTGTGGGAAACAGCATCAGGTCGGCCGCGGCGGGCAACGCAGCCAGCAGCGTGAGCCAGGCCCCCAGCAGCCATCCCCGGCCGTGGCGCCGCATCCCGCGCCATGGCCGTGTCCCGCTAGGGCCACGGGCGGCGGGCAACAGGGTGTCGAGCAGAGCAGGCAACATGGTGAGGTTCCTTGGAGGACAGGTTCAGTTGTAGGTGACCGTGACGTTGAAAGTGCCGCTGTAGTTGCCGGGCGGCTGGTTGTTGCCGACGCTGAGCGTGGCGCCGATCATCAAGCTCTGCGAGCCGCCGCCACCGATCTGGCCGGTCGGGCCCGGACTGCTGGCGAAGTTGTTGACGGCCATGCTGTTGGCGCCACTGGTCAACGACACCTCGCCATTGCCCTGCAAGGTGATGGCGTAGGTCGCATTGGCAGTGCCGCTCACGGTGAACTGGGCCGCCGCACCGGGGCCGGACGACACCAGCACGACGCCGCCCCCGGAACTGCGCGTCCCCGCCGCGCTGACGGTGACCGTGCCGCCGCTGCCCGCGGCGAAGCTGCCGAAGGTCAGCGCCTGGCCGGCCACGATGGTCTGCGCCCAACCCGCGGACGCGGCCGTCGCAGCCCAAGCCAGTGTGCACAGACGGCGGAGCTTATGCATGGTGCTACCTTCCGCAAGCGGCGGCGCCCTTGGGGCGCGGCCGGCGCTGCAGCAGCGGCTCCGCGCACGTCCGCCCCGGCCCAGCCCGTCCGCAGCGCGTCCAGGCATGGACGAACGGACCCGGCTGGAGCCGGCCGGCCTGCGTCGGAGTCGCCGACGGCCCGCTTAGTTGTAGTCCACCGACACGTTGAAGGTGCCGGTGTAGGCCCCCGCCACCTGGCTGGCGACCGTGGTGATGGTGGCCCCGACTTTCAGGGTCTGGGCCCCTGCGGTCAGCGCCCCGGTGCCGGACGGGTCGCTGGTGAAGCTGCTCACCGCCATGGTTCGAGGCGCGTCAGCCACGCCGGTCGTGATGTTCACGACCCCGTCGCCGGGCAGCGTGATGGCATAGGTCAGCGTGCCTTCGCCGGTGACGTTGAAGGTGGCGGCGCCCGTGGTCGAAGTGACCAGGACCACCCCACTGTTGCTGCGCACGCCGGTCGCGGCATTGATGGTCACCGTCTGACCGGCGGCACTGGTGGAAAACGAACCGAAGCGCAGGTTGTCGCCCGCGCTGATGGCAATCGGCGTCACCACGGTCGCCGTCGCCGTGCCCGAGGTCGTGGCGGCGTGAACCTGGACCCCCAGCCCCGAGCCCCCGAGCGCGACGGTGGCTGCGAGTGCCGCGTTCAGTGCACGGCGGCTGAATATCGAAACATTCCCGGACTTCATACTTGCTCCTTGGTAAATGAAACAGATTCACGCAGGCCGACCCGCCCATCTGGTAAACCAGATGGGCAGCTGCAGGCGTGGAAAGACAGACCCGGCTCGTGAAACCCGGTGAATCACCGCGCTGCGTCACGTCACGTCGTCTGTCTGAATATTCACCTTGTGTCTACGGGGCAGTCTGTGTGCTGGCGCACATAAGCGCATAAACGTGTACGCCAGCCCACACAAGGAGGCAGGGGCTCAGGTTTTGCCGCAGTGCGGCATCGCGTCTGCGGTGCCTCATGGAGCGAGGACACCGTGGCCTTCTGCGCCTGGTGCTGTTGACCACGCGCTGGCATTCGGCCGGCGCAGTCGTCGAGGTGCCCTCAGCGCAGCGGCACCCCGGCCTGGCGCAGGTAGCTCAGCACCTCGGGGCTGACCGGTCCGAGGGCGCGTGCGCGCTCGGCCTGCTGCGCCGCCGCGTCGAGCTGGCCCTGAGCCGCCAGTGACACCGCCGCGCCCAGCATCCAGCGTGACTCGCCCGGGCGCAACTGCAATGCCATGAGATAGGCCTGCACCGACTCCGGATGCCGGCCCAGGCGCTGGGCGGCATTGCCGCGCACGGCCCAGAGATCGGCCTGCGCGGACAGCCGCGGCTCCAGCCGCGTGAGCAGCTCCAGCACGGCCGCCGGGCGTCCCAGGGCCAGCTCCATGCGCGTCTGTTCGCGCACGAGCATGGCCAGCAGCGCCGCATCCGGCGGCTGGCTGCGCTCGGCCAGCAAGGCCGCCTCGCGTACCAGATCCAGCGCCGCCTCGCGTGTACCCGCGGCCCACAGCGCCTGCGCCTGGGCCAGGGTTTCTTCGGCCGCAGCCTGCCGGCGCTGGGTCGGCGCAGCCGCCGGCACCGCAGCCTTGGGAGCGACCGGCTTGGCCACGGGCGCCGCTGCCCGCGCGGACTGCTCCGCCGGGCGACGCTGCGACTCCTTCGCGGCCGGGGATGCGGTGGCGCTCGCACGGGGTTCCTGTGCAACGGCCGCGACTGTACCGGCGCTCTGACGCTTTGCGGGCGCCGCGGCGCTTGCCGCCGGCTGCGCCGCGCTCGCCGCCACTGCGATCGCAGCCGGCGCGGCGCTGCTGGCCGCCGCCAACGGGGCCGAGGCAGTGTCCGCGGGTGCGCTGGCAGCCGGCTCGGGCGCCGGGGCGGCAACCGTCACCACGGGCGCCGAAGCCGGCGGCGCCACGGTCACTACCACGGGGCTCACTGGTGCCGTCGGCTGCTCCATCGCATCGTCCAGGATGTACCAGGCGGCCAGCCCGCTGCCCGCCAACAACAGCACGGTGGCCAGCCACCAGCGCCGGCCTTGCGCGGCCGAGCTCGCAGCGGCGGCTCCCACGCTGACGGTGCCCTGCAACGCATCCGGGCCGCCCTGGCGCTGCAGCTGCGGCAGGGAGCCGCCGGCGCGCCGGGCGTCGAGGTCGCGCAGCATCTTGTTGATGACGCTCACGAGACGGCTCCCGTGCGCGGCTGGCGCGGCAGCGTCGGTCGTCCCCGCAGGCGCTGCCACCAGCGTTGCCAGCGTGTCAGCGGCGGCAGCACGCCGGGTGTGTCCGCCGCCGCCAGTTCGACGTGGCGCACCTGCACGCGGTGCGTGTTCTCGCCATAGGCCAGCAGCAGGCACTTGTGCGCCAGCACGTTGATCAGCCGTGGCACGCCCCGGCTGTAACGCGCCAGCGCCGCCGCCGCCTGCGGCTCGAACACGCGGATATCGGTCAGCGCGTCCTCGGCCGCCACGGCCAGCCGGTGGGCCAGATAGGTGCCCACGCGTTCCGGCCGCATGCCGCCCAGGTATTCGCTGAAGGTGATGCGCTGCAGCAGCTGGCGGATCTGCGGGTTGGCCAGCACCGCGTCGAGTTCGGGCTGGCCGAACAGCACGATCTGCAGCAGCTTGTGCTTCTCGGTCTCCAGGTTGGACAGCAGGCGCAGGCTCTCCAGCGTGGCCAGGCGCGTGGACTGCGCCTCGTCGATGCAGACCAGCACCGGCCGCCCCGCCTCGGCGTGCTGCAGCAGGCGCTGCTGCAGGCTGGCCAGCACCTTGTGGCGGCTCAACGGCGGCACGAGCTCGATGTTCAGCTCGCGCGCCAGGGCCATCAGCAGATCGTCGGGCCCCATGTCCGGATTCGGGATGTAGGCCGTGACGAACTCGTCCTGCAGGGTGCGCAGCAGCTGCCGGCACAGCAGCGTCTTGCCGCAGCCGACCTCGCCCACGATCTTGAGAAAACCCTCGCCGCTGCGCAGGGCGACGAGCAGCGTGTTCAGGACGGCCTGCGCCCCCTCATGCGGATAGAAGAAGGCCGGATCGGGCGTGATCGAGAACGGCGGTTCCCGCAGTGAAAAATGCCGCAGGTACATGGCTCAGCGCCCGGCCGGTCGGGTCGACGCCGGCGCGCCGTCGAGGCGGATCACCTTGTGGCGCGTCGTGTCGAAGTCGCCCAGGGCAGCGCGCGAACGCTCGGTCTGCGCCTCCCAGTCCTGCGCGGTGCGGATGATGGTGGGCCTGATCAACACCACCAGCTCCTTCTTGCGCGCGACATTGGCGCGATTGCCGAACAGGAAACCGAGGGGATTGGAGGACCCGGTCGTGCCCGGCACGCCGGAGGCGGTCTGGCTCGACGACAGCTGCATCAGGCCGCCGATGGCCGCGATGTTGCCGTCCTGCAGGCGCACCATGGTGTCGGTCTCGTTCACGCTGCTGGAGGCCAGCGGCAGCCGGTACAGGCCCACACTGCCCAGATCCACGTCCTTGCTGCGCTCCGTCACCGTGGTGACCGAGGGGTGGATGTGCAGCATGATGCTGGTGGCGTCGTCGATCTGGGGCGTCACGTCCAGCGCAATGCCGGAGAAGAAAGGCGTGAGCGTCACCGTGGGCAGGGTGGTGGTGCCCGCCACACCGGCCACGCCGCTGTAGGAGGTGGTGCCGCCGGTAACGTTGGTGACGAAGTAGTCGTCCGAGCCCACCTTGAGCACGGCCTTCTGGTTGTTCAGCGTGGCCACCCGCGGACTGGAGAGGGTCTGCACATTGCCCTGCGTCTCCAGGAAGCCCAGCACGGCGGCGAACTGGTTGGTCGCCAGCGCCAGGCCGAACAGGCCGCCACCCGCGGCGAACGAAGGCGGCGGCACCACACCGGGAATCGCGCTGCCGGACTGCACCACGGCACTGCTGTTGGTGATGGCGCTGCCCAGCACGCCGATGGCGGCGCCACCGTTGGCGTCGGAGCGGAAGGCGCCCCAGTTGATGCCGCTTTGCTGTCCTTCGCGCAGCTCCACCTCGACGATCTTGGCCTCCAGCATGACCTGGCGCTCCACCGCCACCTGGGTCGCCTTGAGGAAACGCTCGACCTGGCGCAGCTCGTCCGGCATGGCGCGCACGGCCATGATGCCCGCCTGCGGGCTGATGACCACGTTGCGTCCCTCGCCCTTGCCGACCAGGCCGCGCACGGCATCGGTCAGTTCGGTCCAGAAGTCGCTGGCGGAGTTGGTCGAGACCCGACTGCTTTCACGCTGGACCGTCCTGGGCGCGCCGGGCGCTCCGGGCACGGCAGCGCCGGGTGTGGTCGTACCCTGGCTGCCTTGACTGGCCAACATCGCCCCGGAGGACACCTGCACCTCGCTGCGCCCGGTGCGCTGGGCATGGGGATAGTTCAGCGTGAAGATGCGGGTCTGCAGCGTGGGCGCGTAGATGGTGATGCGGCGACCCTCCAGGCGGAAGTCGTAACCGTAGACATCGCGAATCGACTCCAGCGCCTCCTTGACCGTGACGCCGCGCAGGGTGACGGAAATGCTGCCCGTCACGTCCGGGTGCATCAGCATGCTGTAGCGCGTGTCGGCCACCAGGGCCAGGAAGACCTCGCGCGCGCTGGCGTTGTTCACCAGCAGGTCCAGCCGCGGTTCGGTTGCTACCGGCACGACCGGCGCCGCCGGCTCGGCCAGCGCGTCGCTCACCTGCGCGGGCACGGCGGCGCTGGCGCGGGTCTTGGGCGACGGGGCCGCCTCGGCACGGATGCCCTCCTCGACATCGCGGGCCAGTTCGGAGCGGGTCATGCAGCCGCTGAGCAGGGCCAGCCCCAGGACGACGCTGATGAGCCGACCCAGCCGCCCCGGCCAATGCTTCAATCGGGTCGTCGTGCTTGCATTCATGATGTTGCCACTCTCGTGCCTTTGACTCAGGGAAGTGCTGGCGGCAGGCTGTTGCGCCGCACGCCGGGATAGTTCTGGACCTTGCGCAGCTCGCGCCCTTGGCGCAGCCAGACTTCGGTCTCGGTAATGCGTTCGATGCGGGCCGTGCCCAGCATCTGGCCTTCGGCATACAGGCGGGTGCCCACGGCCACGTGGGGACGGCCGTCGACCACGACCACCGGCCAGCCGCCCTGGCTGGGCCGCGGCCGGGTCGGGCCGGCCGCGCCACCCCCGCCGCCGCCCAGGGGCGGCAGCGTCGGATCGCGCTGCGCCTGTGCGCCGAGCGCCGCCGTCAGCAGCAGACCGAGCATGAACGCCCTCTTCACGCGCCACCTCCCACCAGCCAGACCTGCAGCGTCAGCTCGGCCGGCTGCGACTTGCTCTCCAGTCGCATCGTGCCCCAACGCAGCGCCGGCAAGGCCCGCTCCAGCGTCTGCACGTAGCGGGTCAATTCGCCATAGGAGCCCGCGACGGTCAGCTCCAGCCCCTGGCGCTGGACCTGGGCCCCGCCCGCCTCGCCCGGACGCAGATCAGCCGCCAGCGTGGCGGTGCGCACCAGCACCAGTCCCTCGTGGCGGCGCAGGAAATGCACCAGCACCTTGGACAGGGGTGTCTCGTCGGCACCCGCCCGGGGCGTCGCCGCAATCTCCTGGTTGACTGCGGCGATGCGCTCGCGCAGCTGCGCCAGTTCTTCGCGCATGCGGCGACCCGGCCCGGTCTCGCCGTCCGTGGCCTTGAGCTCCTCGCGCAGGCGCTGCAATTCGGCATCCTGGGCGGCAGAGCGCTGGGTGGCCTGCTGGTGGCGGGCCTGCACCGGCGCCAGCCAGAGCACATCGATCAGCAACAAGCACAGCACCAGGGCGGTGCCGAACAAGACGGCCCGTTCACGCAGGCTCAGCGCGTCGATGCGGGTGGCCAGGATGGTCCAGTAGCGCTTCAATTTCATGGCTGCCCCCCGGAGTCGGCGGTGCTGCCGGCGGTGACGAGCAGGTAGGACCACATCGGCGCGCTGCCGGCACGCACGGCCGCTGCGCCGCTGGCGCCGTCCGCGGCCACGCGCTCGATCTTCACCGCGCTGAGCTGCTGGCCCTGCAGCAGCGGGCTGCGCGCCAGCTGCTCCATCCAGCGGTTGAGCGCGGCCGGCTCCAGCGTATAGCCGCTGAGTTCCAGGCGCCGCTCATCGGCCCGGATCGCGGTCACCCAGGCCTGGGGCGGGATGCTTTGCGCCACCAGCTGCAGCCGCGCCGCATGCCCCCGCCCTTCGCGCAGCAAGCCACGCCGGAGCTCGGCCAGCAGCTGTTCACGCTGCTGCAGCTGCGCCTGCCCGGATTGCAGCGCCTGCACCAGGGCGGCGTCGGCCGGTGCCGAGCTCTCCTTGTTGAGGCGGATGCCCGCCTTCAGGCGCTCGATCTCGCGCTGCTTGTCCGTGACCGAGTGCTCGTAGCCGTCGGACAGGAGCTTGAGCTTCCAGCTCCCGTAACCCGACAGCACCACGCCGAGCAGCACGAACACACCCAGGGCGCCGGCCATGGTCTGCGCCGAGAAGTAGCGCTTCTGCGTCAGGAAGATCGGGGTACAGAGATTGATTTGCTGGGGCATGGCCGTACCTCGCTCAGAGCTTGCGTTCCTCGCTGCGCATCAGCACGCCCAGCAGCGGCCAGCACAGCAGGCGGTCGGCATCACTGCCGCCCTCGAAACCCGGAAAGAACGCCGAGACGTCCAGCGGCAGCACGGTGTGCCCCAGCTTGGGCCCGAGCCAGCCGGCCAGCTCCGCGGTGCGCTCCCCGGCCTGCACGGCCACATGGTCCAGCGCCAGCATGGGCCAGGTGCGGTCCCACAGGTCCAGCGAGCGCTGGACCTCCACGAGCAGGCGCTGTGCCAGCTCGCCCTCGCGGTCGGGCGGCATCGGCGACCGCTCGGGCCAGTCGATGCTGCTGTCGCCGTCGGGCCCGGCCCCCCAGGCGGCCTGGATGAAACCCACGCCCAGGTCGATACGCCGGCTATAAAACAGCTCATCGTGGGCACAGATCGTCAGCAGAGCCTGGCTGTCGTTGAGGATCACGACGGCGGCATGCGCCCGCTCGGCCAGGCCCATGTGCCGGGCCTGCGCCGACTGCAGATTGCGCTGCGCCAGATCGTGGATATCGATCACCCCCACCTCGCAGCGCAGGGCCTGGGCCGTCTGCATCACGGCGCGGATCTCCGCATTCGTTGCCGCCACCACGAACAGATTGCCCGTGGCGCGCACCTTTTCATCGCCGACCTTCAGCACGTCGAGCGTCAGATCGTCCACGTGCTGGCTGACCATGTCGCGGATCTGCCAGCGCGCGGCCGTGCGCAGCTCCTCCGGCGGCACGGCGGGCGCCTCGATCTGCAGCATCTGGTATTGCGCCGGCCGCAGCATGGCCTGCGCGGCCAGCCCCTTGAAGCCCAGGCCGGCCAGCCGCCGGGCAAACGCGTCCGGACTGTCGCCACCCAGGCGCTCGACACCGAAGCGCTCGACGCGGAAGGTTTCCGGCCCGCTGCGGTGCGCCTGCACATGGGCCAGCGCCTGCCCATCCCAGGCGATCACCAGGCCGGCGTGCTGACGCACCCTGCCGCCGAACCAGGGTAGCTTCAAAGCCACCTCCGCCCGCAACGACGGGTCAGGCGCACGGGTGCGCGCGTGAAATCGGCCCCCAACAGACAGGCCCGGACTGTAATTAACATATGCTTACATTTTGCTTCATTTTTCATAGCTAAAAGCACCGCCCGCCCGGCAGGCGCTGCGATTTGTCAAAAATTTGACGGATTCGGCGGCCATTTCCGCCACGCGGTCGGCGTCAATGGTTTTCGCGGCTGTAGATCAGGCGGCTCTTGTAGATGCCGAAGGTGGCGCGACCGCTCGGGTTGAGCCCGGTCGGATTCACGGCGCTCGTACCCCAGGGATGCTGCAGCCAGGGCCGCGCCGCCAGGGGGATGGAAATGTCGACGTAGCCGCTGTTGCCGGCCCCCGGCCGGGAGAACTTCAGGCCGGCGAGGCCAGCGTTGAGCTTGCCGCCGGCGTTGACCGTGGCCGTGGTCTCGCCGGCGCTGAGGTGATTGCCCACGGCGGCTGGCGCCACCTCCGGATAGAAGGTCAGGCCCGCACCGCTGGTCGGCGCACTGATGCTGGTGCAGCTGTCGTCGCTGTTCGTCGCCCAGATGCTGCCGTTCCAGTACTGCGCGCGCAGCGTCACCGGCAGGTCCAGCAGCTCGGAGCCGTAGGCGTTGAGCAGTTGCAGGCGGCCGTAACGCAAGTCGGCGTCACCCAGCACTGCGGGCGTGGCCGCAGCCGGCACGTCGCCATCGGTGGGCGCGGCGCTGAGCGTCACGGTGGTCGGGCCGGTCGGCGCCGTCGGCCGGCTGATCTGGTGCCAGGCGGTGATGTTCGCCACACCGTTGCTCCAGGTCCCGCTGGGCGCCGTGGCCCCGCTGGCCAGGCTGGCGCCTGCGGGCAGGGTGGCGGCCGTGAAACCGTGGTTGGCGTAGACGGTCGCATCCAGCTTGGCGTAAACGCCCGTGTAGTTGGCCGTGGTGCTGCCGCCCAGATTCTGCGCACTCAGGGTGAAGTCCGTGCGCACGCCGTCTTCGCCGAAGTAGCTGAAGGGAGTGGCCGCGCCGCCCGGCACGCAGGCCGGCGTCACCGAGGTGGTGGTGACAGCGAACTGCGCCGGGTAAAAGCGCCCCACGTTGCCGCTGGTGCTGCCGCTGACCGCACCGGCGCCCAGGTAGTCGGCATCGGCGACCTGGGCCGCGAGTTGAAGGATGCCCACCTCGTTCCAGGCCAGGTCGGTAAGGGTGGCGGCCCCGCTGCTGAAGTTCGCCGCGCCACCGGGCACGACGCAGCCGCTGACGGCGCCCATGCAGCTCAGCTGTCCCGCGCTGCCACCCGCGGGAGCCACCAGCACCGCGCTGAGCTGGACGCCTTCGGGCGTGCTTTCCAGACCGAAGTTGGGCGTGGCCACGTCCTGCGCGTTCTTGGCCGTCACCGTGGCCGTGAAGCGGGCCGCGGCCAGGCTGGCATTGCCCGCGCGCATGAAGGCGCCGCCGCTGGCGTCGACCGCGGCCGGGTTGTCGCCGGGCGTCCCCATCGCCAGCGCGCCGGCGCCGCAATGGGCGGCGTCGGCCGTCGTGCAGCGCACGGCCGAGACCGTGAAGTGATCCGGCTTGGCAACGAAGTTGTCGTTGCCCAGTATCACCACCCCGGAGTCGGGTGGTGTGTTCGCCAGGCCGCCGTCATAGCGGGCGTCCAGCCGCAGCTCCCCCACGTCCGGATAACACAGGCTGAAGCTGGCCTGGGGGGTTGCTCCGGCACCGAAGCTCAAGGAGAGCGCGGTGGCGCCGGCAGCGGAGGTGCCCAGCGCGGCATAGCCGGTGCTGCAATCAGCGTTGCCGGCGACGCCCGCCACGATACGCCCGGCCGCGCTGCCGGCGGCCGGATTGACATAGCTGGACCAGAACGTCACGCTGCGGTTCGTATTGGCGAAACCGCTGGCGCAGGACGTCAGCGTGACGACCTGCCGGTTGCCCGCAGCGTGGTGGGCGACATCGAACGCGAAACCACCCGCCGTGTAGACCAGATTGCAGTCGCCACTGGTACCGGTGGCGGTGTTGAAACATTCGTAGCCCAAACTGGGTGCGGGAGCGGGTGTTCCGGTGATGGCCAGCACGGCGGTGCCGCTGCTGCCGCGTGCCAGCGTGACGCCGCTGCTGACACCGCCGTTGCTCGCCAGGATGGCCACGGTGCTGCCCGGGCTCCATGTATCGGCCGCCGTGGTGGGCAGGAGGTTGATGCCGATCACATCACTGGCGGAGTAATGCGGCGCCGTGCAGTCGGCGTTGGCGCAGGCCTTGAGCGTGACAGCCTCCGGCTGGCAGGTGGAGGCCTGGCCGTCATGCTCGATGCGGATGTGGTGCGGCCCGGAAATCAGCGCCCGCAGCGCAATCGCGGCGGTGCCGCCGACATCAGCGCTTGTGCCGCCGCTGGCGGTGGCGGTTTTGACGCCGGTGGCGCCGGCCACCCCCACCAGCAGGTCGTTCATCTCCAGCGCCACGCCCGCCGTACTGGCGGAGCGCGAAGCAATATCGACCCGCTCATTCATGCCGGCCGGCGGCGTCCATGGGGCCGCACTGGCGTAGGCATGGACCGTCACCAGCATATCGCCGTCGACCGTGGTCGTGATGGAGGGGGCGTCATGGGATGCGGAACTGGGCGTGACCGCGCCGGCGCTGACATCGATGGGATTGATCGGATCGACCCCGCTGTAGCTGACGATGCCGCCGGCGGCGCCATTGTGCGCGGCGGACAGCGCCCAGGTGTAGCTGGCAGGTTCGCCGGCCGTGGCAACGCGGTAGTAGGTGGCGACGCGGACGCCGGTGCCGGCGGTCTGGACGACATCCTCAATCAGCGTCCAGCCGGCCGGCGCGGTAATCGGCACGTTCTCGGGCGAGGTGGTGATGGCGGCGATCATCACATCCCCCGCCACCGTGCCGGCGGGCACCTCGATGCTCAGGCGGCTGCCATTGCGCAGCGCCATCAGCACGCCATGGCTCTCCTCCGTCGCCGAAATCGTCGCGCTGATCGGACCGACCGCCCCCGGCGTGGCCAGGGGACCGGTGTACAGGCCAATGGCGGTATCCAGCCCCTGCGTGGTCGAACTGTAATACCGATAGGTCCAGGTGACACCCCCCGCGCCGCCCGGAGCCGCGCTGATGGTGGGATTGTTCGCGATATGCAGCGCAAACAGCACCCAGTCGTCGGCGCTCAGCGTAGTCAGGCTGCCGGAGGTGACGCTGGCGGAATTGGCCGCATATTGCGCGGCATAAGCGACATCGAACGGGTTCTCAGCATCCACGCCGCGAAAGGTGGAACAGCGCGCGATGATGCTGTTGCCGCCCGGATGGGTGATCAGCGGATCGACCTCCGTGGCGGCAGAGCGTTTGTAGTAAGCCGAGGCGCGATGTGTTGCCGAGACGCTGATTGAATACAGCTGCGTCCAGCCGGCGGGAAAGGAGATCGCCACATTGTCGTGCTGTTCCACCAGGCACAACAAAAGATCGTTCAGGCTTTCGTTGCTGATCTGCGGGCTCACGTTGCCGTTGGACGCGCTACGGACGTTACCCGTCGCAACATAACTGATGGCGGCCGCGCGCACGCCGGCCGAGGACGCGGCGCGAAAGGCGATGACGGCCTGGGCCTCGGCCAGGAACAGCGCCGGCAGCATGGCGGCGATGAACCACAGGGTTATGCCGAATGCGCGTGTTGCGCGCGCGCGCCGCAAGGTCTGAGTCGCGACGTCCATGCTATAGCTCCAGCGACGCAGAGACGCTGCGCTCGACCCGGTTGACCGATCCCACGGCCCCGCCCTGGGTGGCCGTGGCGTCGAGGCGGAAGATCACCACGGTTGCGCCGCCTTCATTGAAGGTCTCGCGCACGCAGGCGATGGTGACAGCAAAACCTTCGATGTCGAAGGGTGCGGGCGCGACCGGGCAGGCGGCCGGCGCCGCGATCGCGCTGCTGATGGCCCAGGCCAGCCCGGCGCGCGCCGCCCAGTAGGCACGCGAGCCTTGCAGGTCCTGGGCCGAGGTCAGCTGCTGCGTGTTGGAGAAGGTCAGCATGAAGGCGCCCAGCGCCGCCAGCACCACCAGCAGAAAGATGGCGGCGATGGCGGCAAAGCCGCGCTGGAGTGGCTGCGCGATCATCATGGCGTGTTGTTCACATGGACCTCGTGGTACAGGCTGACCGTCTCCCCGCCGTCGGTGAGTGCCATGGTCAGCTGGACCAGCGCGTTGCGCTGCAGATTGCTGCCGTTGTAGACAAAGTCGCAGGCGCTCACGTGGCGCGCCAGGAGGGGGCCGGTGCTGGGGCAGGCGCCCGCGGCCATGGCCCGGCTCGTGCGGTGCAGATTGCCGCCCGAGCAGACGTAGGCCACCACCTGCTCGTTGCCCGGAACGACGTGCAGGCGCTGGCCGCCCGAGGCCAGCGGAAAGCGTTTGGCCGTGACCGTGAGGTTGGATTCCACGCCATTGGTCACCACGCCGACCGGCGTGGTGTTGTCGCCGGCATAGGCATCGGACCCGGGTATGCCCAGGTTGTAGACGACGATCAGGTCATTGGGCTGGATCTGCTGTTCGGCCGGCAGCGCCGCATTGTTGCCCAGCAGGTTGAAACGGCCGTCGACGCCCTTGAAGTCCAGCACGCTGTTGGCCTGCGCGCCCGGGCCGGCCGTCGTGTCCACGTCGGCACGGTAGCGCCCGCCGGTGCGGGTGGGGATGAACTCCAGGCACTGGTTGTTGGGCACACGCACGCTGTTGGGCAAGGCCCGGCGGACATCGCGCGCCATACGACGCGTGGCCGTGTCGGCCTCGTCGCTCAGGGCGGCGCGGCGCGCCGTATCGAAATAGGCGTCGATCGGGCTGCGCATGAAAACTGCCACCATGGCGCCGACGACGCCCAGGATGACGATCACCATCACCAGCTCGATCAGGCTGAAGCCGCGTTGGGTGGGAGACGTTGCACGCACGATCAGTAGTCCGTCCGGTAACCGACCATGGTGATGCTCTCGCCGCCGCGGCTGACGGTCACGCCCACCCGCCAGGCGGCAACCGCGCCGAGCGCAGCCGGTGCCACCGCCACCTGCACTTGGTAGCCGTAAAGCAGGGGCGGCATGCTGATGAAGACCGGCCCCGCGGCGGAGATCGTCTCGTTGAGGCCGTTGAAGTCGTTGACGTCGTCGAAGGTGGCGCGCGTGGTCTCGCCACCCACGCCGTCCGGATCGGCGTAGTCCTTGAGCAGGATCTCTTCCAGCAAGGAGTCCGCCAAGGCCATGGCCTGTTTGCGCACCAGGGGGTCGGCGCTGGAGCGTACCGACACGTCCATCACCATCAGGATGCCGGCCATGCCCAGCGCAACCACGACGATGAAAAAGATCAACTCGACCAGCGTGAAGCCGGCCTGGCGACGGCTAGTCGTGCACATAACCAGTCTCCGCCTCCACCGTGATCGCCACACCGATGGGAGTCCCTGCCTGGGTCACCTGCAAGGCCAGAGGCAGGCTGGGCTGACCCAGCGCGGTGAAGAAGAAAGGCCCCGGAACGGTCTGATAGGCGATGCCCGCGCCCGCCGCAATGCGACCGGGCGTTTCCCCGCTGGGGCCCGCCAGATTGGTGTCGCAGCTGTTCGTGTTCGCCGCGCTGGCGATGGTCAGCGTGGCCGAGTCGGCGGTAAAGGCCACGCAGACAGTGCGCCGCTGGGCGATGGCCGTCTTCTGCGCATAACGCAAGAACGCGAGGGTTCCGTCATGGAACCCTCGTGCATTGAAATCAGAGTCATTGATGCGGGGCACGACAAACACAGCCACTACGCCCACCAAGACCATCACCATGATCAATTCGATCATGGTGAAACCCAACTGGCCGAGGCGGCGACCATTCCTCAGGCTGTTGGAGCCAGGTTCTGAATCATCAAGAGGCATGGATTGCGAGCACTGAAGAAACGGGGCGCGTCTATTTACCGTCTGCGAAAAAGGCTTGCAAGTGTCGCCACTCGCAAGCCTTGTCAAGTTATCGGAGAGAAGTTTCCACATTTGCACCGGCAAAAGAGGAGTTTTCTATCGCGTTGCCCCTCTCCAGGCAAATGACACCGCTCTCGATACTCTCCAGCAATCCATCATTACTTGGCGCAAATGACGGTTGCCGTTTTCGCTGTCGTGCTCGGCCCATTGGCTTGGATACTGCAGCTGACTGCAGCGCCATCGGCAGCAGCAGCACAGTCTGCCGTCGTCCCAGACAGAACGGTGAATTGTCCGTCAGCAGTTGCCGAGGCGGCTGCAGCAGACACCAGTGTGACACCTGACACGAACGGCTGCAGAAGTGCGGATGTGCATACGTTCGCAGCAGCCAAAGCCACGCCGCTGGCGTTGCCGGCTTTCCTCGCCGCATAGTTGACTGAGGTTCCCGATGCGATTGATCCGGCAACGCCTTGCGCCGCAGCGTTGCGCGCATCAGCAGAAATATCGATGAACTTCGGAATCACCACTGCGGCCAGGACGCCGAGGATGACGATCACCATCACCAACTCGATCAGGGTAAAACCACGTTGCTTATTCATGTCAGGCTCCAGTCAGTTATGGGTTTGAATCGACCGCGCCACCAACGATGGGCGCTATCTATTTAGGAGTATACGCCCGAAACACCGGATTTGTATCAGTTTGTTAACGGCACCTGTGGAAAACCTCACACTGCGGCCATCTCGTCGCGCTCTGGCCTCAGCCGCCGCCGCGCCCCATGGCGGCCTGGCCCATGCTCCACATGGGCAGGAAGACCCCCAGCGCCAGCAGCAGCACCAGCACGCCAATGAAGGCCAGCAGCACCGGCTCGATGGCGGTGGCCAGGCCCTTGATGGCGTAGTCGGTGTCGCGCTCATACATCTCGGCGACCTCGAACAGCAGCGAGTCCAGTTCGCCGGTCTCCTCGCCGACCGTGATCATCTGCAGCACCACCGGAGTGAAGACGCCGGTGGTGGCCGCGCAGCGCGAGATGCTCTCTCCGCGCTGGACGCCGTCGCGCATCTGCTCGATCCGCGCGCCGATATAGGCGTTGTCCACGGTCTGCGCCACCACGGTCAGGGCCTGCACCAGCGGAACGCCGCTCTGGCTCGACAAGGCAAAACTGCGGGCAAAACGCGCCAGCGCGGCCTTGAGGACGATGGGGCCGACAATGGGCAGGCGCAGCTTGCGCCGGTCCCACTGGTAACGCCCGGTGCTCGTGTGCAGGTAGGAGCGCCCCAGCACCAGCACGCCCACCACCACGGCCAGCAGCACCGGCCACCAGGTGGTGGTCCAGCCGGAAAAAGCCAGCAGACCGCGGGTGATGAGCGGCAGCTCGGCGTTGAAGCCGGCGAAGACCTTGGCAAACACCGGCAGCACGAAGAGGTTGACGATGACCATGGCCACGCAGATCGCGATGACCACGAAGCTCGGGTAGCGCATGGCCTGCTTGACGCGCGCGCGCACGTCGCGCTCGAACTCCAGGTGCTCGGCCAGGCGCAGGAAGACCTCGGTGAGTTTGCCCGTCATCTCGCCCACCCGCACCATCGCCACGTAAAACGGGCTGAACGCCTTGGGATGGCGCGCCAGCGAGGTGGCCATGTCGCGCCCCTGGTCCAGGCTGCTGCGCAAATCCTGCAGGAGTTCGACCATGGCCGGCTTGTCGGCCGAGGCCTGCAGACCCGCAAAGGCGCGCAGGATGGGCACACCGGCTTTGTTCAGGGTGTAGAGCTGACGCGACAGGAGCAGCACGTCCTCGATGCTCACGGGATGGCGACTCAGGTGCTCCCACCAGCCCTGGCCCAGGGTGCGGACTTCAACCGCGGCCTCGATCTGCACCGGCACCAGCCCCATGGCCAGCAGCTGGTCGGCCACGCCGTCTTCGCTCAGCGCCTCCAGCTTGCCCTGGATCAGTTCACCCTGCGCGTTACGCCCGCGCCACGCGTAAATGGCCATGGCTGCGCCTAGTCTTCCACGTCGTAACCGACCCGCATGGCCTCGGCCAGCGAGGTCTGGCCCTGGCTGACCAGCTCCAGCGCGTGGTGGGTCAGAGTCCGGCCGGCCATGCGTCCACGCGCGGCGTGCAGGAACGCCGCCGGATCGGAACGACTGGCCAACTGCGTGAGTTCGGCATCCATCTCCAGCATCTCATAGACGCCCCGGCGACCGGCGTAGCCGGTGCCGTTGCAGGT
This sequence comes from Curvibacter sp., assembly GCA_020621965.1. GTDB lineage: Bacteria > Pseudomonadota > Gammaproteobacteria > Burkholderiales > Burkholderiaceae_C > Hylemonella. The sequence continues at coordinate 35,963 of JAHRYV010000017.1, forward strand.
CGCGCAACCGAGGCCGCGCCTGGCCTGGAGGGTCTGCCCGGGTGCCAGCAGGCTCTGCAGCCAGGCCTGTTCCTGGACGTCCGGCTCGTGGGGTTCGCTGCAGACCTCACAATTGAGCCGCACCAGCCGCTGGGCGATCACCGCCTGTAGCGAGGTGGCCACCATATAGGGCGGCACACCCATGTCCATCAGGCGAAATGGTGTACTGGCAGCGTCGCGCGTGTGCAGCGTGGACAGCACGAGGTGGCCGGTGATGGCCGCGCGCAGCCCGATCTCGGCCGTCTCGGCATCGCGCATCTCACCCACCAGGATGACGTCCGGGTCCTGGCGCAGGGCGGAACGCAGCACCCGGGCGAACGTCAGCTCGATCTTGTCGTTGACCTGCACCTGGGTGATGCCCGGCAGGCGGTACTCCACCGGGTCTTCCACGGTGATGATCTTGAGTTCGCCGGCATTGAGTTCGGCCAGCGAGGCATACAGGGTCGTGCTCTTGCCCGAACCGGTGGGGCCGGTGACGACGATCAGGCCCGAACTGCGCCCGAGCAGTTGCCGGTAGCGCGGCAGCATCTCGGGCGGCATGCCCACGGTATCGAGCCGGCGCACGCTGCCTTCCAGGCTGAGCAGGCGCATCACCACCGATTCGCCATAGGTGCTGGGCATGGTGGACAGACGCACGTCGATCGTGCGGTCCTTCACGCGCACGCTGAAGCGACCGTCCTGCGGCAGGCGTTTCTCGGAGATGTCCAGGCCGGCCATGAGCTTGAGGCGCTGCGCCAGGGCCGGGCCGATGCGCTTTTCCGCCTGGGTCTGGGTGTGCAGCACGCCGTCGACACGCACGCGGACCTGCAGGCCGGCTTCCTGCGGCTCGATATGGATGTCGGAGGCCCCGACCTGGGCCGCGTCCTCGAACAGCGATTGCAGCAGGCGCACCACCGGCGCACCTTCGGCACCCGCCGAGGCAGTGAGGGCGCCGAAATCGACCGCGTCGCCCAGATCCTTCTCCAGCGCCCGCGCCAGCCCGCTGATCTCTTCGGTGCGCCGGTACAGGCGGTCGCAGGCCAGGGCGAGCTGGCTCTCGGGCACGGCGGCAATGCTGATATTGCGCTTGAGCAGGCGCGTGACTTCGTCGTAGGCAAACAGGTCCAGCGGATCGGCCATGGCCACCAGCAGGCCGTCGCCCTTGTCCTCCAGCACCAGGGCCCGGAACCTGCGCGCGGCCGACTCTGGCAGCAATCGGACCAACTCGGCCCGAAAGGGAAAAGTCTTGAGATTGACGTAGGGGATGTGCAGCTGGCGCGCCAGCGCGTCGGCCAGGAGCTCTTCGGTGATGATGCCGCTTTCGATCAGCAGGCGCCCGACCTTCTTGCCCGTCTGTTGCTGCAGCTCCAGCGTCTGGTGCAGCTGCTCCTGCGAAATCAGGCGCCGTTGCACCAGCACGTCACCCAGGCGCACCTTCTCGGGCCGTCCTGGGGAGATGCGCGCGCCGCCCGTATTGGCGGAAGCTGCGGCAGCCGTGTTCATGAGTGATTCCTCGCGTGGCGACTAACTATCAAAATGGTAGCACGGGGCCGTGCCCGGGCGTCGCCATCGACTGCAAAGAAGCGGAAAATCAGTGCAAATGTCGCGGTTTGCGGCCGCCGCCGTGACCGCCACCGCCGTGCCCACCGCCGGAACCGCGCGGCGGCTTGCCGATCTCCAGCGAGTTGACCAAGGAGTCAAAACGCTGGCTGAACAGGCGGTCGATCTCCTCCACCACGCCCGTCAACTCGGCAGCGTCGAAGTGACGCTCCATCATGTTGATCACGTCCTGCACCAGCAGGTCGCGTTGTACCTGCATGATGGCGGCAGGATTGGGGCCGACGAACAGCATCAGGAAGTCATCGCGCGACTGCGCATCCGGCTCGGCCTCCTCCTCGTCGAACTCGGTGTCGTAAAAGGTGACCTCGATGGCCGCACCGGCCAGCGACAATTCGTTGAGGTTCATGCACATCTCGTCGAGCGACTGTCGGAAGTCCTCGTCGCCGCTCACGGTCCAGCACAGCTGCAGCAGGTGCTCGTGCGCATCAAAGCGTATGCCCGGCTCGTCCTCGTAGTGGCTATGCGCGCCATCGGCCAGCGAACGGGCGCCGGCATAGGTCCACAAGGGCTTGAGCGCTTCCTGCAACTGTTCGAAGGTGACATCGGCACGCAAGGGTACCTGGCCATGAACATGGATTTCAAAGGGGGCGTTGTAACTTGCCATGTTGTTCTCTCTGTACTGCCGCGCGCGCAGCGCGCTTCGTCATTACCGCCCTTGAGCGTGCACTCACCGACATTGAAAACTGAAATTATGCTGCCTCGAGCCGGGGTCGAACCCGCGCGCATTGAGCGCCTCGTCAACTCCGCCTCAAGACGTGCCGGTTCGCGAATACCCGCCAAACAATATCCTGAAAATCTGGTGCCTCGAGCCGGGGTCGAACCGGCACGCCCCATTTCTGGAAGCGGCGGATTTTAAGTCCGCTGTGTCTACCAATTTCACCATCGAGGCCATGCCGCCTTTGCATTGTCCTGCAAAAGACGCCGGCAACCCAGCCGGTCCGCAGCGCTTGCGTACGCGGCCAAGTCACAGGACACGTGAAAATGGAGCGGGAGAAGAGTCTCGAACTCTCGACCTCAACCTTGGCAAGGTTGCGCTCTACCAACTGAGCTACTCCGCATGGAGTCTGGAGGCGCGCCGGAGTCGAACCGACCTACACGGATTTGCAATCCGGTGCATAACCGCTTTGCTACCGCGCCCGAAATCGCCACAACCAGCGAGGCTGGTTATTCCTTCAAGAAAAAGGGAGCTTGCTTCCTTTCGGAATTGGAGCGGAAGAGTCTCGACTCGACCTCAACCTTGGCAAGGTTGCGCTCTACCAACTGAGCTATTCCCGCGTTTCGATGGAAGGAATTATAGCGGCATTTTTTTGCCTTTTCCGAACCACCGCAAAATTATTTGCCCTAGTGCTTGATCGACTCCCGCACCGGCGTCACCGCGGGCGCCACCGGCGCGGCCACGGCGGGTTCCTCGTCGGCCAGCGGCGTCGGCTTGCGTTCCAGCGCAATGTCCAGCACCTTGTCGATCCACCTCACCGGCACGATGTCCAGACCGCTCTTCACGTTGTCCGGAATCTCCTGCAAGTCCTTGACGTTCTCCTCCGGGATCAGCACCGTCTTGATGCCGCCGCGCAGGGCCGCCAGCAGCTTTTCCTTCAAGCCGCCGATGGCCGTCACTTCGCCGCGCAAGGTGATCTCGCCGGTCATGGCGACATCGCCGCGCACCGGGATGCCGGTCAGAGCCGACACCATGGCCGTGGTCATGGCCGCGCCCGCGCTCGGGCCATCCTTGGGGGTGGCGCCATCGGGCACGTGGATGTGCAGGTCCTTCTTCTCGAAGTACTCGTCGGCAATGCCCAGGTGGCGGGAGCGGCTGCGCACCACGGTACGTGCCGCCTCGACCGACTCCTTCATCACGTCACCCAGCGAGCCGGTGCGCGTGATGACACCCTTGCCGGGCATCAGCGCGGCCTCGATGGTCAGCAGGTCGCCGCCCACCTCGGTCCATGCCAGACCGACCACCTGGCCCACCTGGTTCTGCTGCTCGGCACGGCCGTAGGTGTACTTGCGTACACCCAGATAGTCGTTGAGGCTCTCGGCCGAGACCTTGACCAGCGGCTGCAGTTTCTTGAGCTGCAGGGCCTTGACCACCTTGCGGCAGATCTTGGAGATCTCGCGCTCGAGCGAACGCACACCCGCTTCGCGCGTGTAGTAACGCACGATGTCGCGCAGCGCGTCTTCGGTGACCAGCAGTTCCTCTTCCTTGACGCCGTTGTTCTTCAGCTGCTTGGGCAGCAGATAACGCTGGGCGATGTTGACCTTCTCGTCCTCGGTGTAACCGGACAGGCGGATCACCTCCATGCGATCCAGCAAGGCCGGCGGAATGTTCATGGAATTCGACGTGGCCACGAACATGACGTCGCTGAGGTCGAAATCGACCTCGACGTAGTGGTCGGCGAACTTGTTGTTCTGCTCCGGGTCCAGCACCTCCAGCAAGGCGCTGGACGGATCGCCGCGGAAATCGGTGCCCAGCTTGTCGATCTCGTCGAGCAGGAACAGCGGATTGCGCGTGCCAGCCTTGGACAGGCTCTGCAGCACCTTGCCCGGCATGGCGCCGATGTAGGTGCGACGGTGGCCGCGGATCTCGGCCTCGTCACGCATGCCGCCCAGCGCCATGCGCACGTACTTGCGGCCGGTGGCCTTGGCCACCGACTGGCCCAGCGAGGTCTTGCCCACACCCGGCGGGCCGACGAGGCACAGGATGGGCGCCTTGACCTTGTCCACGCGCTGCTGCACGGCAAGGTACTCAAGGATGCGGTCCTTGACCTTCTCCAGGCCGAAGTGATCTTCGTTCAGCACCTCTTCCGCATTGGCCAGGTCGTGCTTGATCTTGGTCTTCTTGCTCCACGGCAGACCGACCAGGGTGTCGATGTAGTTGCGCACCACGGTGGCCTCGGCCGACATGGGCGACATCAGCTTGAGCTTCTTGAGTTCGGCGTCGGCCTTCTTGCGTGCCTCGGCGGGCATGCGCGCGGCCTTGATCTTCTTCTCGATCTCTTCGATGTCGGCGCCATCCTCGCCCTCGCCCAGCTCCTTCTGGATGGCCTTGACCTGCTCGTTCAGGTAGAAGTCGCGCTGGTTCTTTTCCATCTGGCGCTTGACGCGGCCGCGGATGCGCTTGTCGACATTCAGGATGTCGACCTCGCGCTCGATCTGCTCGAACAGGTTTTCCAGCCGCTCCTTGACCTCGGACAGGCTGAGCACCGTCTGCTTGCTGTCCAGCTTGAGCGGCAGGTGGGCGGCGATGGTATCGGCCAGACGGCCCGGATCGTCGATGCTGGAGATGGAAGTCAGGATCTCCGGCGGGATCTTCTTGTTGAGCTTGACGTACTGGTCGAACTGCTGCATCACGGCACGGCGCAGCGCCTCGATCTCGCTCGTCTGGACGCCGGCAGCTTCGGCCGCCTGCACGGGGAGCACCGTGGCGCTGAAGTGGGACTCGCCCTCTTCGATCTTGCTGACCAGGGCACGCTGCTGGCCCTCGACCAGCACCTTGACGGTGCCGTCGGGCAGCTTGAGCATCTGCAGGATGGTGGACACGCAGCCGACTTCGAACATGTCGGAGACTTGCGGTTCGTCCTTGGCGGCGGCTTTCTGCGCCACCAGCATGATGCGGCGATCGGATTCCATGGCCGCTTCCAGGGCCTTGATGCTCTTGGGCCGGCCCACGAAGAGCGGGATCACCATGTGCGGGAAGATGACGACATCGCGCAGCGGCAGCAGCGGCAATTCGATCGGGGTGGCAGGCAGGGGGGTGTGACCGGACATGGTTATACCTTTGGTTGACCTGTTGAATATGGGCTGCAAATGAGGATTTTCAACCCGGCCTTGATCATGCGCCGGGCAACACGCTCAAATCCATGACGCGGGAGCAGGAAAACGCTGGATCAGGCCTTCTTGGCGGCCTCACGGTAGACCAGCAGCGGCGGCTTGTTCTCCTCGATCGTGGATTCATCCACCACGACACGCTCCACGTTGTCCAAACTCGGCAGTTCGAACATGGTGTCGATCAGGGCCTGCTCCAGGATGGAGCGCAGGCCGCGCGCGCCGGTCTTGCGCGCCAGCGCCTTGCGGGAAATGGCTTTGAGGGCCACCGGGCGGATCTCCAGGTCCACACCCTCCATGGCAAACAGCTTGGCGTACTGCTTGACCAGGGCGTTTTTCGGCTCGGTCAGGATCTGCACCATTGCATCGTCGCTGAGCTCCGCCAGCGTGGCAACGACCGGCATGCGGCCCACCAGCTCGGGGATCAGGCCGAACTTGATCAGGTCCTCGGGCTCGACTTCCTTGAACACCTCGGTCAGGCTGCGCTGCTGCTTGCTCTTGACGGCGGCACCAAAGCCGATGCCGGACGACTCGGTCCGGTTCTCGATCACCTTCTCCAGCCCGGCGAAGGCACCGCCGCAGATGAAGAGGATGTTGGTGGTGTCGATCTGGATGAAGTCCTGGTTCGGGTGCTTGCGCCCGCCCTGCGGCGGCACGCTGGCCATGGTGCCCTCGATCAGCTTGAGCAGGGCCTGCTGCACCCCCTCGCCCGAGACGTCGCGGGTGATGGACGGGTTGTCCGACTTGCGCGAGATCTTGTCGATTTCGTCGATGTAGACGATGCCGCGCTGGGCGCGCTCGACTTCGTAATTGCAGCTCTGCAGCAGCTTGGCGATGATGTTCTCGACGTCCTCGCCCACGTAGCCGGCCTCGGTCAGCGTGGTGGCGTCGGCCATCACGAAAGGCACGTTGAGCTGGCGCGCCAGCGTCTGGGCCAGCAGCGTTTTGCCCGAACCGGTCGGGCCGATCAGCAGGATGTTGCTCTTGGCGAGCTCGACATCGTCCTTGCGCGCCTGCTCCTTGTGCTGCAGGCGCTTGTAGTGGTTGTAGACCGCCACCGCCAGTGTGCGCTTGGCGGCCTCCTGGCCGATCACGTAGTTGTCCAGGTTGGACTTGATCTCGGCAGGCGTCGGCAGCTCGCTGCGGCCCTCGGCCGACTCGGTGCCGGCCGGCAATTCGTCCCGGATGATCTCGTTGCACAGCTCGATGCACTCATCGCAGACGAAGACCGAGGGACCGGCAATCAGCTTCTTGACCTCGTGCTGGCTCTTGCCGCAGAAAGAGCAGTACAGGGTTTTTTCGCTGGATGAGCCTTTTTTATCGGCCATGGGAAGGATGCCTTCTCGGATTTTTCCGAATCTATGATAACCAAACGGCGCCAGCCCCGGCCACGGGGTTGGCGCCAGAAAACAACAGGCCCCTCGGGCGCTTCAGGGACGCTTGGCGATCACCTGGTCGACCAGGCCGTAATCCTTGGCCTCGTCGGCCGACAGGAAGTAGTCGCGCTCGGTGTCGCGCTCGATCTTCTCCAGCGGCTGGCCGGTGCGCTCGGACAGGATCTTGTTGAGCTGGTCGCGGGTCTTGAGGATCTCGCGCGCGTGGATCTCGATCTCCGTGGCCTGGCCCTGGGCGCCGCCCAGGGGCTGGTGGATCATGACCTTGGAATTGGGCAGCGAGAAGCGCTTGCCCTTGGCCCCGGCCGCCAGCAGGAAGGCACCCATACTGGCCGCCATGCCCACACACAGCGTGGACACGTCGGCCTTGATGAAATTCATGGTGTCGTAGATCGCCATGCCGGCGCTAACCGAGCCGCCGGGCGAGTTGATGTAGAAGGAGATGTCCTTGTCCGGGTTCTCGCTCTCCAGGAACAGCAGCTGGGCCACCACCAGGTTGGCGGTCTGGTCGTTGACCGGACCGACCAGAAACACCACACGCTCCTTGAGCAGGCGCGAGTAGATGTCGTAAGAGCGCTCGCCGCGGCCGGACTGCTCGATCACCATCGGGATCATGCCGAGGGCCTGGGTATCCAGGGCGCCGTTGTATGCAGGGTTGCGCAGGTTCATGTTCTCTCCAAATATGGGTCTACTTTACCGAAAAATATCGGACCCAAATGCAAATGGGGCTTGTCGCCCGGACCACAAGCCCGAGCGCCTAGCCCCACTCGCCAGGAACAACGGGCCTGGATCAGGCCTGGCCCATCAGTTCGTCGAAGGAAATCGCCTTCTCGGCCACCTTGGCCTTGGACAGCACGAAATCGGTGACGTTGTTCTCGATCACCACGGCCTCGACTTCGGCCATGCGGCGGTTGTCGCCCAGATACCAGCGCTTGACGTCGTCCGGGCGCTCGTAGCTGGCAGCCAGCTCGTCCACGTGGGCCTTGATCTGCTCCGGCGTGGCTTGCAGATTGTTGACGCGCACCAATTCGGCAACCACCAGACCCAGGCGCACGCGGCGCTCGGCCTGGGCCGTGAACAGCTCGGCCGGGATCGGGGCCTTGTCGGCGTCCTTGATGCCGCGCTGCTTGAGGTCGGCACGGGCACCTTCGACCATGCGGTCGATCTCGGCCTGCACGATGGACTTGGGCAGGTCCAGCTCGGCCTTGGCCACCAGGGCGTCCATGGCGGCCTGCTTGTTGCGGGCCGTCAGGCGCGACTTGACTTCGCGCTCCAGGTTCTTCTTGATGTCGGCCTGCAGGGCGGCCACAGTGCCTTCGGCCACGCCCAGGGACTTGGCCAGCGCGTCATTGACTTCGGGCAGGTGGGCGGCTTCGATCTTCTTCACGGTGACGAGGAAGTCGGCGGTCTTGCCGGCCACGTCCTGGCCGTGGTAATCGGCCGGGAAGGCCAGCGGGAAGGTCTTGCTCTCGCCGGACTTCATGCCGCGCACGGCATCCTCGAACTCCTTGAGCATCTGGCCTTCGCCGACCAGGAACTGGAAGTCGTCGGCCTTGCCGCCGGCAAAGGGTTCGCCGTCGATCTTGCCTTCGAAGTCCACCGTCACGCGGTCGCCGTCCTGGGCAGCGGCATCCGCGGCGCGCTGAGCAAAGGTACGGCGCTGCTTGCGCAGGATGTCCAGCGTCTTGGTGATGGCGTCGTCACTGACCTGTGCGGTCAGCTTCTCGATCTCGGTGCCGGACAGGTCGGCGATCTTGACTTCCGGGTAGACCTCGAACACCGCGTCGAAGGCCACCTGGCCCTCGGCGGCGCCTTCCTTCTCGGTGATCTGCGGCTGGCCGGCCACACGCAGCTTGGCTTCGTTGGCGGCCTGGGCAAAGGCCTCGCCGACCTTGTCGTTCATCACTTCGTAGTGCACGGAATAGCCGTAGCGCTGGGCCACCACGTTCATCGGCACCTTGCCGGGACGAAAACCATCCATCTTGACAGTGCGGGCCAGCTTCTTGAGACGGGTGTCGACTTCAGACTGGATGGCTGCCAGCGGCAGGCTCAGGGTGATCTTGCGCTCGAGCTTCTCGAGGGTTTCAACGGTAACGGCCATGATTGCTCACTCCAAAAAATTCAAAACGGGGCAGTCGGGCAGGCGCACTGCCGGACTGGTGCGCGGGGGGGGACTCGAACCCCCACACCATTGCTGGCGTCAGGACCTAAACCTGGTGCGTCTACCAATTTCGCCACCCGCGCGGGTCCAAACAAAATGGGGAGGTCCTGGACAGACCTCCCCATGAAATCGGTCAACCGGATATTTTAACCCGGCCAGGAGACCGACGTTTCATCTCAAACCAGGCAACACCGGTGTCTCGCGTTTCACACGGAACCAAGCTGCGTACATGGCCGGCAGCGCCAGCAAGGTCAGCACGGTGGCGACGATCAGGCCGCCCATGATGGCCACGGCCATGGGGCCCCAGAACACGGAGCGCGACAGCGGGATCATGGCCAGCACGGCGGCGGCGGCGGTCAGCACGATGGGGCGCAGACGGCGCACCGCGGACTCGACGATGGCGTCCCAGGCCGGCACGCCGTTGGCGCGGTCCTGCTCGATCTGGTCGATCAGGATCACCGAGTTGCGCTGGATCATGCCCATCAGGGCGATCACACCCAGCAGAGCCACAAAACCGAAGGGGCGGTCCAGCACCAGCAGCGCGCCGGCCACCCCGGCCAGGCCCAGCGGGCCGGTCAGGAACACCAGCATGGCGCGGCTGAAGCTGTGCAACTGCAGCATCAGCAGGGTGAAGGTCAGGAACAGCATGACCGGCACCCCGGCGGCAATCGACCCCTGGCCCTTGCTGCTCTCCTCGACCGCGCCGGCCACCTCGATGCGGTAGCCGTTGTAACCCTCGGCGCGCCATTTCGTCTCCAGGGTGCGCAGGGCCGGCAGCAGCTCGGCCGTCACGGTGGCGCCCTGCAGCCCGTCCACCACATCACATTGCAGGGTGATGCCGTACTCGCGGTTCTCGCGCCACATCACACCCGGCTCCCAGGTGAAGACTGGCTTGGCGATCTGCGTCAGCGGTATGGAGCGGCCGCTGGCCGTGGGCAGGTAGGCGTTGGCCAGGTCGGTGATGGCGTTGCGCTCGTCCAGCGGCTGGCGCAGCACGATGTCGATCAACTTGTCACCCTCTCGGTACTGCCCCACGGTCTGGCCGGCCAGCAGGGTGCGCGAGGCCTGGGCGATGGACTGGCTGCTCACCCCCAGCGCGCGCGCCTTGGCCTGATCCACCTCCAGGCGCAGCACCTTGACCGACTCGTTCCAGTTGTCGTTGACACCGCGCGCATTGGGGCTCTGCTGCATGATGGCCTTGACCTCGTCGGCGCGCAGGCGCAGCACGGCCGGGTCGGCGCCGACCACGCGGAACTGCACCGGATAGGGCACCGGCGGCCCGTTGGGCAGCAGCTTGACGCGACCGCGCACCTCCGGGAACTCCTGGGCCAGCAGGGCCGGCAACTGCGCACGCAAGGTGCCGCGTGTCTTCAGGTCGGCTGGCACCACGATGAGCTGCGACACGTTGCTCTGCGGAAACACCTGGTCCAGCGGCAGGTAAAAGCGCGGCACACCCGAACCGACCCAGGTGGCGACCGACGTCACGCCGGCCTGCGCGAGCAAGCGCTGCTCCACCCGGCGCGTCACTTCCTCGTTGGCGGCGAAGGAGGTGCCCTCCGGGAACCAGAGGTCGACCAGGATCTCGGGCCGGCTCGAATCGGGGAAGAACTGCTGCTGCACCTTGCCCATGCCGGCGATGCCGAGGGCAAAGGTCAGTACGGTGGCGCCGATGGTGAGCCAGCGGTGCTCGACGCACCAGTCCACGGTCTTGCGGAAGCGGCTGTAGAAGGGGCTGTCGAACAGCTCGTGCGGCTGATCCCCCGCGCCATGCGGCTTGGCCTTGAGCAGCAGCGTGCCCAGGTAAGGCACGAAGTAGACCGACACGATCCAGCTCAGCACCAGGGCCAGCGCCGTGACGCCGAAGATGGCGAAGGTGTACTCGCCCACAGCCGACTTGGCCATACCGATGGGCAGAAAGCCGGCCGCGGTGATCAGCGTGCCCGTCAGCATCGGCATGGCGGTGATCTCGTAGGCGAAGGTGGCGGCGCGCACCTTGTCGTAGCCCTCCTCCATCTTGCGCACCATCATCTCCACGGCAATGATGGCGTCGTCCACCAGCAGGCCCAGCGCGATGATCAGCGAACCGAGCGAAATCTTGTGCAGGCCGATGCCCCAGTACTGCATGCCCAGGAAGGTCAGCGCCAGCACCAGCGGGATGGTGATGCCCACCACCAGCCCGGGCCGCATGTCGACGTAATAGCGTTTCCACAAGGGCAGATGAGTCGCCCCCTGGCGCTTGTGCAGCCCCAGGCTGATGAAGCTGACCACCAGCACGATCAGCACGGCTTCGATCAGTACGCCGACGAATTCATTGACGGAAGTCGCCACCGCCCGCGGCTGGTCCTGCAGCTGCACCAGCTCGATGCCGGCCGGCAGCGTCTGCTCGATGCGCGCGGTCGTCGCCTGCAGCGCCTGGCCCAGGCGGATGATGTCGCCGCCCTTGGCCATGGAGATGCCCAGTGCAATGACCGGGCGGCCCTGGTAGTGCACCTTGATGCTGGCCGGGTCCACGTAACCCCGCCGCACTTCGGCGATGTCGCCCAGGCGCAGCTGGTTGCCGCCGGCACTGGTGCCGGCGCCATAACCCGTGCCGCGGATCGGCATGGCGCGCAGCTGCTCGACGGCCTCGAACTGGCCCGCCACCCGCACCTGCACCACGTCCAGCGGGGTCTGTACCGCGCCGGCGCTCTCCACCGCGTTCTGCTGGCCCAGCTGGGCCAGCACCTGGTTCATGTCCAGGCCCAGTTGGGACAGGCGCTTTTGCGAAATCTCGATGTAGAGCTTCTCGTCCTGCACGCCGAAGAGTTCGACCTTGGCCACGTCGGGTACGCGCAGCAGCTGCTGGCGCACGTCGTCGGCAAAGGTCTTCACCTCGGCCTGGCTGAAGCCGTCGGCCCGCAGCGCGTAGATCACGCCGTAGACATCACCGAACTCGTCGTTGAAGAAAGGGCCCTGGATACCGCCGGGCAGCGTGGGGCGCAGGTCGCCCACCTTCTTGCGCACGGTGTACCAAGTGTTGGCCACGTCGGCGGCCCTGGTCGAATCCTTGAGCTGGAAGATGATCAGCGATTCGCCCGGTTTGGTATAGCTGCGGATCTTGTCGGCGCCCGGCACTTCCTGCAGGGTGCGCTCGATCTTGTCGGTCACCTGCTCGGCCACCTGCTGCGCTGTGGCGCCGGGCCAGTAGCTGCGCACCACCATGGCGCGGAAGGTGAAGGGCGGATCCTCGTCCTGGCCGAGCTGGAAGTAGGCCGCGAAACCCAGCACCATCAGCACCACCAGCAGGTAGCGCGTGAGGGCCGGATGCTCGATGGCCCAGCGCGAGAGATTGAAGCCCTGCGATTCTTGTTCTGTGGAACTCATGCGCGCCTCACCTGCTGGCGGCCGGCTGCGACGGCGCCGTCCCGATCTTGGCGCCCACCGCCGTCTGCGGCTGGCTGGTCAGCGACACGGCCTCTTTCTCGCGATAAATCGTCACCTTCTGCCCGGGCGAGAGCACATGCACGCCGGCGGCCACCACCAGCAGCCCCTCCTGCAGACCCGCCGCCACCACGGCGTCGTTGCCGTCGGCGGTGGCGATCTGCACCGGCTGCGACCTTACCGTCATGGTCGTGGCGTCCAGCACCCAGACGGCCGTGGTCTGACCATCCTGGCGCAACGCGCTGGTCGGCAGCTTGATGACGCCGGTTCGCTCTGCGTTCTTCGCCTTCGGCAGCACCGACACGGTGGCGCCCAGCGGCGGCAACTGCCTGCCCTCCAGTGCCACCTTGACCTGGTAGGTGCGCGTCACGGGATCGGCGCTGGCCGAGACTTCCCGCACCCGACCATCGAGCTGGGTCTGGCCCGGCCACAGCCGCACCACGACGGCACTGCCCTGGCGCATGACGGCCAGCTTGTCTTCCGGCACGGCGAAGACGGCGTCCCGCGCGCCGTCCTGCGCCAGCCGCACTACCGGCTGGCCGGCGCTGACCACCTGGCCCGGCTCGGCCTCGACGGCCGTCACCACGCTGGCGGCATCGGCCACCAGCGTCGCATAACTGCCCTGGTTGCGCTGCGCGGCCAGTTGCGCCTGGGCCTGGTCGACCTGGGCCTGCGCGGCCTTGAGGGCGGCTTCGCGCCGCTCCAGTTCGGCACCGCTGATGAAGTTCTGCTCGCGCAGTTCCTTGAAGCGTTTGAAATCGGCGGCAGCCAGGTCGCGATTGGTCACCGCCGCGCCCAGTTGCGCCTGTGCGGCGTCGGCCGCCAGCCGGTAGTCCTGCGGGTCCAGGCGGGCCAGCACCTGACCGGCCTTCACCCGTTGGCCGAGCTCCACCTCGCGGCTGACCAGCTTGCCCGCCACCCGAAAGCCCAGGCGTGACTCGACGCGCGGCCGCACCTCCCCGGAAAACTCCTCGCTGGCCTGCAGGGCGCTGCTGCGCACGGTCATGACCTTGACGGCACGCACCGGCTCCTCGACCGGCGCCGGTCGGGAACAGGCCACGAGGGCAACGGCAGCAACGAGCAGCAGACCGGACCGCGCCAGGCCGGATGGCTTAGGAAGATAAGGATCAGACATGGAAACACCCCGGGGCCGTGTCAGCCCAATTAATAACCAAACGGTCAGTAATCTAGGACAAACCCTGGGGCCTGTCAAGCCAAGCGACAATCGCCCGCGTGAACCCAACCGCCCGCGCCCAGCCCATCGGGCATTACGAGAACTTCCCCGTCGCCTCCTGGCTGTGCCCGCCGCAGCTGCGCCCGCCGATCGCCGCCATCTACCATTTCGCCCGCACCGCCGACGACCTCGCCGACGAAGGCGAGGCCCCGGCCCAGCAGCGGCTCGATGAGCTGGCCGCCTACCGACGCGACCTGCAGGCCGTGGCCCAGGGCCAGCCCCACAGCGGGCGCTGGCCGCAGGTCTTCGAGCCGCTGGCGGCCATGCTGGCGGCGTTCCGCCTGCCGGTACCGCTCTTGGACGACCTGCTGGACGCCTTTGCCCAGGACGTGCGCAAGACCCGCGATCACGCCACCTATGCCGACCAGGCCGAGCTGCTGGACTACTGCCGCCGCTCGGCCAATCCGGTCGGCCGCCTGCTGCTGCACCTGTACGGCGTGCAGGACGAGACCGCGTTGCGCGAGAGCGACGCCATCTGCAGTGCGCTGCAACTGATCAACTTCTGGCAGGACCTGAGCCGCGACATCCCGCGCGGCCGCCACTACCTCACCGAGGCCGACTGCGCCGCCCACGGTGTGTGCCGCGCAGAACTGGCCACCCTGCGGCCGACCCCGCGCATCCTGGCCCTGATCGAGGCCCAGGCCCATGCGGCGCGCGCCCTCATGCTGGCCGGCGCCGGCCTGGTGCACCGCGTCCCCGGCCGCGCCGGCTGGGAACTGCGCCTGGTGGTTCAGGGCGGACTACGCATCCTGGACAAGATCGAGACCCTGGGTTTCGACACCCTGCAACGGCGACCGACCGTCGGCGCGGCCGACGCACCGCTGCTGCTGTGGCGCAGCCTGCGGATGTGACAATCGGGGATCCCTACCCATCCGCCATGACGCCCGAGCAATACGTCCAGCAAAAAGCCGCCGCCTCCGGCAGCAGCTTCTACTACGCCTTCCTCTTCCTGCCCAAGCCGCGGCGCGCCGCCATCACCGCCTTCTACGCCTTCTGCCGCGAGGTCGACGACGTGGTGGACGAGATCACCGACCCCGGCGTGGCCCAGACCAAACTGGCCTGGTGGCAGGCCGAGGTGGCCCGCGCCTACGCCGGCCAGCCGACCCACCCCGTGACGCAGGCGTTGATGCCCCTGGCGGGCGACTATGGCATCGAAGCACGCCATCTGCTGGCCGTGATCGAAGGCTGCCAGATGGACCTGCAGCAGACCCGCTACCTCGACTACCCGGCCTTGCAACGTTATTGCCACCTGGTGGCGGGCGTGGTGGGCGAAGTGGCGGCGCGCATCTTCGGCCAGACCGAGGAGCAGACCACCCGCTACGCCCACACCCTGGGCCTGGCCTTCCAGTTGACCAACATCATCCGCGACGTCGGCGAGGACGCGCTGCGCGGGCGCATCTACCTGCCGGTCAACGAGCTGCAGCAGTACGACGTCAAGGTGCACGAACTCCTCAAGCGCGAGTACTCGCCGCGTTTCACCGCCCTGATGAAGTTCCAGGCCGAACGCGCCCACAGCCTCTACGACGAGGCGCTGGCCCTGCTGCCCGAGGCCGATCGCCGCGCGCAAAAGCCAGGGCTGATGATGGCCAGCATCTACCGCACCCTGCTGCGCGAAATCGAGCGCGACAACTTCCAGGTGCTGCACCAGCGCGTCAGCCTCACGCCCCTGCGCAAGCTCTGGCTGGCCTGGCGCGTGCAGGCGCTGGGGAAGCTATGACCCCCACGCTTGTCACTGCGTGTACTGCGCTGCCCCCCAAGGGGACCCTCGCACCTTGGGGCGGCCCGGCGGTGCTCAAGTGAGAGTTGCGGTTGTCGGTGCCGGCTGGGCCGGCATGGCCGCGGCAGTCGCCGCAACACAGGCCGGCCATCAGGTCACGGTGTTCGAAGCCGCCCGGACCGTCGGCGGACGCGCGCGTGGTCTGGAAGGCCACCTGCCCGATGGGCGCCGCGTGCCATTGGACAACGGCCAGCACATCCTGATCGGCGCCTACACCGAGACGCTACGCCTCATGCAGCTGGTCGGCGTCGACACGCAGGCCGTTTTGCAGCGCCTGCCGCTGACCCTGAAGTTCCCCGATGGCGCCGGCCTGCAGCTGCCGCGCCTGCCCGTGCCGCTGGACGTGCTGGCCGGCATCCTGCGCAACAGTGGCTGGCCGCTGCCGGAGCGCCTGGGCCTGCTGCGCGCCGCCCTGGGCTGGAAACTCCGGGGTTTCGAATGCCAGGCGCAGCTGTCGGTGGCCGATCTGTGCCGCAAGCTCGGCCCCCATGTGATGCAGGAGCTGATCGAACCGCTGTGCGTGTCAGCCCTGAACACCCCCGCCCACCAGGCCAGCGCCCAGGTCTTTCTGCGTGTGCTGCGCGATGCGCTGTTCGGCGTGGCCGGCGGCTCGCAGCTGCTGCTGCCACGCATCGATCTGTCGGCCCTGTTCCCGCTGGCCGCGGCCCGCTGGCTGGCGCAGCAAGGCGCCAGCGTGCAGACCGGTACGCGCATCACCACCTTGCAGTCCGGGGACGGCCGCTGGTGGCTCGATGGTGAGGGTTTCGACCGCGTGCTGCTGGCCTGCCCCTCCACCGAGGCGGCGCGCCTGGTGGCCGGTGCAGCAAGCGCGCTGCCGGAACCCGCGCCGCTGCACGCCTGGACGGCCCAGGCCGCCGCCCTGCACTTCGAAGCCATCACCACCGTGTATGCCTGGGCCGCGCACGCCAGGCTGCCCACCCCCATGCTGGCCCTGCGTCACGACCCCCGGCATCCGGCGCAATTCGTCTTCGATCGTGGTCAGCTCGACGGATCGACGGGCCTGCTGGCCTTCGTGGTCAGCGCCAGCCAGGGCGAGCGCGAGACGCTGCAGGCCCAGGTGCTGCAGCAGGCCCGCAGCCAGCTGGGCCTGGAGCTGCAGCCGGTGTTGACCGTGATCGAGAAACGCGCCACCTTTGCCTGCACCCCCAAGCTGCAGCGTCCACCGCAGGCCATCGCCCCCGGCCTGCTGGCCTGCGGCGACTACGTCGAAGGCCCCTACCCGGCCACGCTGGAGGGCGCGGTGCGCGCCGGCCTGGCGGCGGCGCAGGCACTGGCCCGGTAGTGATAAAAACGCGGGTGCGGCCCCGTGCATCACCTCGATGGACGGCGACTGCACCATCCATAACAACCACAACGGGCTGGTCATCGACCGGGAGGAGCCTGCCGACATGAAACGCATCTACAAAATCCTGTTCGTCCTACTGGCGCTGCTGCTCCTGGCCGCGGCCGTGGCCGTCACCGCCGGCCTCTGGCATGCCCGCGGCAAGTTGCCGCAGCGCAGCGGCACCCTGACACTGAGCCGGCTGCAGGCCCCTGTGCAGGTGGCCTGGGACGAACGCGGCGTGCCGCATCTGCAGGCACAGAACGAACCCGATCTCTACCGCGCCCTCGGTTTCCTGCACGCTCAAGACCGGCTGTTCCAGATGGAGATGCTGCGGCGCCTGGCGCGCGGCGAACTGGCCGAGATCCTGGGCCCCAAGCTGCTGGATACCGACCGCCTGTTCCGCACGCTGGAGCTGCGCGCCCAGGCCGAAACCCTGGCGCAGCGCATCGACCGCAACAGTCCGGCCTGGCAAGGCCTGGCGGCCTATCTGGACGGCGTCAACGAATTCCAGGCCACGCGGCCCTTGCCGATTGAATTCGAGTTGCTGCGCATCCAGCCGCGCCCCTACACACCGGCCGACACCCTGGCCATCGCCGGCTACCTGGCCTACAGCTTTGCCGCCGGCCTGCGGACCGAACCGGTACTGACCTATGTGCGGGACCAGCTGGGGCCGGACTACCTGCGGGTGTTCGATCTCGACTGGCAGCCGCTGGGCGTGGTCGGCCCGATGGCGCAGCGACAAGATGCCCCGACCCTGGCCCAGGTCGACTGGTTGACCCTGGCGCGCGTGTCCGAAGTCAGCCACGAAGCCCTGGCGCTGGCCGGCATTCCCGTCTTTGAAGGCAGCAATGCCTGGGCCGTCTCCGGGCAGCGCACCCGCAGCGGCAAGCCCCTGCTGGCCGGCGACCCGCACATCGCCTACGCCTTGCCGGCCGTCTGGTACGAGGCGCATCTGAGCGCGCCCGGTTTCGAGCTGTACGGCCATCACCAGGCGCTGAACCCTTTTGCCCTGCTCGGTCACAACCGGCAGTTCGGCTGGAGCCTGACCATGTTCCAGAACGACGACATGGACCTGATCGCGCTGAAGGTGAATCCGGCCGACGCCAACCAGGTCTGGCACCGCGGCCAGTGGGTGCAGCTGCACAGCCGCACCGAGACCATCGCCGTGAAGGGCGCCGAGCCGGTCACGCTCACGCTGCGCCGCTCGCCCTACGGCCCCATCATCAACGAGGCCTACGCCGACGGCCTGGGCCAGACGCCGGTCGCCCTGTGGTGGGCCTTCCTCGAAACCGAGAACCCCATCCTGGAGGCGTTTTACGAACTCGGCCGCGCCGACACCCTGCCCCGGGCCCGCCAGGCCGCCAGCAAGATCCACGCCCCCGGCCTGAACATCGTCTGGGCCAATGCGGCGGGTGACATCGGCTGGTGGGCGGCGGCCAAGCTGGTGCAGCGCCCGCCCAACGTGAACCCGAACTTCATCCTCGACGGCGGCAGCGCACAGGCCGACAAACCGGGTTATTACCGGTTTGCCGACAACCCGCAGGAGGAAAACCCCGCGCGCGGCTACATCGTCTCGGCCAACCACCAGCCCCGGTCACACAACGGCGTGCCGGTGTACGGCTACTACAACCTGCCCGACCGCGCCCGCCGGCTCGACGAGCTGCTGCGCCAGGGCGGCACGCGCTGGGACCTGCAGAACAGCCGGGCCTTGCAACTGGACGAACAGACCGACTACGGGCCGCGTGTGCTCAGCCCGCTGCTGCCGCTGCTGCGCGATCTGGCGGGCGACGCGAGCGAGCGCACCCTGGTCGAGCAGTTGGCGGCCTGGGACGGCCGCTACGCCATCGACAGCGCCATCCCCACGGTCTACAACCAGTTCGTCTACGAACTGGCCAAGGCGGCCATGGCGGACGAACTGGGCGCCGTGCAGTTCGGCAATCTGCTGCGCACCCGCGCCCTGGACCACGCCCTGCCGCGCCTGACGGCGGAATCGCGCTCTCCCTGGTGGGACAACCGCCTCAGCGCAGAGAAGGAAAACCGCCACGACATCGTGCAGCAGGCCTGGCGCGCCACCCTCAAGCACCTGCGGGAGCAGCGCGGCGCCTCGCCGGAGCGCTGGACCTGGGGCCGCAACCACAGCCTGACCCATGCCCATCCCCTGGGGCGGCTGCAGCCCCTGGACAAGCTGTTCAATGTCGGCCCGCTGGCGGCACCGGGCGGGCGCGAGCTGCC
The DNA here is from genome assembly GCA_020621965.1 of Curvibacter sp. Taxonomy (GTDB): domain Bacteria; phylum Pseudomonadota; class Gammaproteobacteria; order Burkholderiales; family Burkholderiaceae_C; genus Hylemonella. The sequence continues at coordinate 54,986 of JAHRYV010000017.1, forward strand.
CAACAACCTGGCCCACGCCATCGGCCCGGCGCCCTGGAGCGTGGTGTATGGCCCCTCGACCCGGCGCCTGATCGACCTCGCCGACGCCGGCCAGGCCCTGGGCATCAACCCCGTGGGGCAAAGCGGCGTGCTGCTGGACCCGCACTACGCCGACCAGGCGCGGGACTACATCGCGGGCCGCTACCGGCCCATGCACCTGGAGCCGGCCGCCGTGAAGGCCGCCACCCGCAGCACCCTGGTGCTGCGGCCGTCCTGAAGCGGGGCCGCCGCGCTGCGGCGTGAACTGCCGCGCGCGCCGCGGTGCAGCTCAAGCACCGGGACCCGGTCTCAGGCGGCGCGCAACCGGGCACACAGATCACCCAGATGGCCGACGGTGGCGTGCGGCCGGTGCTCTGCATGCTCCCAGTCATGGCCGGCCCGGTTGACCCAGACCGTCTGCAGGCCGGCCTTCAGGGCGCCGAGCACGTCGAGTGCCGCGTCGTCGCCCACATGCAGCACCTCGTGCGGCGCCACGCCGGCGGCGTAGGCCGCGGCGTGGAAGATGCGCGCATCGGGCTTGCCCACGCCGAACTCCTGCGCACTCAGCCCGGCACGGAAATACATGCCCAGGCCGATGCGGTGCAGGTCGGCATTGCCGTTGGACACGGCTACCAGCGGAAAGCGTTGCGCCAGCCAGGCCAGCGCGGGGCGGGCGTCGTCGTACAGCTCGACCCGCATGCGTTCGGCGATGAAAACCTCGTAGGCCGGTGCCACCAGCGCCGTGTCCTCGCCATGACGCTGCAGGGCCAGACGGATGACCTCCTGGCGCAGGGCGCGCAGATCGTGACCGAGTTCCGGCCGCAGCTGCTGCACCTCGCGGCGCAGGGTCTGGCGTTGCTCGATGTCCGCCAACAGCGCCGAGGTCCTGGGCGCCTGCGGCCGCAACCAGTCCTGCAGGGCCAGCTCGGCCCGTGCGATCACGGGCCAGATCGGCCACAGGGTGTCGTCAAGGTCCAGGGAGATGGCCTTGATTCTGGAGGCGTCGAGCGTGGGAGACATGACTGGGCGAGAATACCGCATGGCCTTCAAAAAAGAACCCGCGTATACCCATGGTCAGGCGCCAGCGACCGCCATCCTGCTGTGCAATCTGGGCACGCCGGACGCCCCCACCCCGGCCGCGCTGCGCCGTTACCTGGCCGAATTTCTGGGTGACCAGCGCGTGGTGGAAATCCCCCGACCGATCTGGTGGCTGATCCTGCACGGCATCATCCTGCGCCTGCGCCCGGCCAAGTCGGCCGCCAAGTACGCCAGCATCTGGACCGCGGAGGGCTCGCCGCTCAAGGTCTGGACCGAAAAACAGGCCCAGGGCCTGCAGGCCTGGCTGCAGCAGCAGGGCCATCACGTCACGGTGCGCTACGCCATGCGTTATGGCCAGCCGGCCATCCCGGCGCAGCTCGATGCGCTGAAGGCCGAGGGCGTGACGCGCATCCTGGTGCTGCCGGCCTACCCGCAGTACTCGGGCACCACCACGGCCAGCGTCTTCGACGCCGTCTACCGCTGGGCCGGGCAGGTGCGTTGCATCCCCGAACTGCGTTTCGTCAACCGCTACCACGACGATGCCGGCTACATCGCCTCACTCGCCCAGCGCGTCCGCGCCTACTGGCAGGAACATGGCCGGGCCGAGCAGCTGGTGCTGAGCTTTCACGGTGTGCCCGCGCGCACCCTGCAGCTGGGCGACCCTTACCACTGCGAATGCCAGAAGACCGCGCGCCTGCTGGCCCAGGAACTGGGCCTGGGCCCGGAGCAATACCGGGTGACCTTCCAGTCGCGCTTTGGCAAGGCCAGGTGGCTCGAACCCTATACCGAGCCGACCCTGGTGGCGCTGGCGCAGGCGGGCGTGAAGCGCGTGGACGTGGTCTGCCCGGGTTTCACCAGCGACTGCCTGGAAACGCTGGAGGAGATCGCGCAGGAAGTGCGCGCGGCTTATCTGCAGGCCGGCGGCCAGGACTTCCACTACATCCCCTGTCTGAACGACAGCGGGGACTGGATCACCGCGCTGGGGCAGCTGAGCGAACGCCACCTGGCCGGCTGGTCGACCCGGCAGGCCCCGCAGGCCGCCGCACTGGCCACCTCGCGCGCAGCCGCCCTGGCCCTGGGCGCCGACAACTGAGACCCGGGCCGGGCTAGCCCGGCTCAGGCCTTCTTCGGGTGCCGCAGCGACTCGTAGGCCGGCCGGGTCAGGCAGGCATGCAGCCAGGCGTTGACCAGCGGAAACTCCGCCATCAGCTCGCGCGCGGCGCGCACCCACAGCAGCACGCTGGCCACGCACAGGTCGGCCACGGTGAAACGCGCGGCGGCCAGATGCGCCTGGCCGCGCGCCTGCTGCTGCGCCAGGTGCTGCTCCAGCACGCGCAGCGGCACCTTCAGGCGCTGCTCGGCGGCGTCCGCCATGTCGGGCTTGCGCTGCTCGGCCGGCATGACCAGGCGGTGCATCAGCACGGTCAGGGCGTCCTTCTCGACCTCGGTCACCGTCCAGAAGCTCCAGCGCAGGGCCTCGGCGTCTTCGCGCGGCGTGGCCGGCACCAGGTTCACACCGTCGGGCCGGCCGTGCTGGCGCGCGATGTAGAGCGTGCAGGCCATGCTCTCCCAGACCGTGACGTCGCCATCGGGGCGGTGATCGACGATCACCGGGATGTGACCGTTGGGGTTGAGCGCCAGGAATTCCGGCGTGCGCGTGGCGCCGCCCTTGTAGTCCGTCTGCACATGCTCGAACGCGAGCCCGAGCTCGGTCGCCACCCACATGGGGCGCACCGCGCGGGATGCCTGGATGCCATAGATCGTCAATGCCATGCTGGTTCCTTCCGTGAATCAGCCTGCATTCTGCCAAGCTGCCCCGGGGGCCCTGTCACCGGCTTGTCAGGCGGCGCGGCGGATGAAGTCCAGCACGACGTCGAGCTGCGCCGGCACGTTGAGCGCCGGCGCATGGCCGCAACCCGGCACCTCGACCACCTGCAGCCGGCCCTGGCGGGCCGGCCCTAGGGTGCGCATCCGCGCCACGGTCTCGGGCAGCACCAGGTCGGATTCGGCACCGCGCAGCAGCAGCACCGGGATGTCGAGCCGGTCGTAGTGGTCCCAGATCAGGTAGTCGTCCGGATGGTGGACGAACTGCTGCACCATGGCCGGGTCGTAGTGCGGCGTCACCCGGCCATCGGGCAGACGGCGCGTCGAGGTCTCGGTCAGGTGGCGCCACTGGGCGTCGCTGAGCCAGCCGTAGGGTTTGTAGGCCTGGCGAAAGAAACCCTCGAGCTCGCGCACGGTGGCAAAGGCCGGCGGGTTGCCCGCATAGGCGCGGATGCGCTCGATGGCGGCGGCGGCCAGCTGGGGCGCGTTGTCGTTGAGCACCAGGCTGCGGATACGCGTCTTCATCCGCGGCTGGAACAGGCCCGAGGCGCAGACCGTGCCGATGGCCCCGCCCATGGAGGTGCCCACCCAATGGGCCGACTCGACGCCGAGCTGCTCGCACAGCGCGTCGGCCAGCCGGGCGTAAAACGCCAGGCAGTATTCCGCCTGCGGCTGCGGGCTCCACTGGCTCAGACCGCGGCCCAGGGTGTCGGGGCAGATCACCCGGTAGCCGCGCAGGCTCAGCGAGGCGGCCAGCTCGTCCATGTCGCGGCCGGTGCGCGCCAGGCCGTGCCAGGCGATCACGGTCTCGTCCCCGGGCACGCCCCACTCCATGTAGTGGATCTCGCGCCCGGCCAGGGTCAGGTAGTTCGAGCTGGGATTCATCGCAGCGCTCCCCCGGCCGCCCGACGGGCCGCCGCCGCGCGCAGACGGCCGACCACGCCCGTGGGGAAGTAGTAGACCGAGAGCACGAACAGCAGGCCCAGCCAGAGCAACCAGCGATCGGGCGACAGCAGGGCCGAGAGCTGCGGCAGCGCCGCGGTGGACTCGCTGCCCAGCCGCAGCACGTCCTGCAGATAACTCTGCGCCACCACAAACAGCGCCGCCCCGATGGCGGAGCCGTAGATCGTGCCCATGCCGCCGATGACCACGATGAGCAGCACGTCCATCATGATCTCGAAAGACAGCGAGGTGTCGGGCCCATTGTAACGCAGCCAGAGCGCCAGCATGGCGCCGGCGACGCAGGCGAACAGGGCCGACAGCACGCTGGAGAGGGTGCGATAGACCACCACCCGGTAGCCGATGGCCTCGGCGCGGAACTCGTTCTCGCGGATGGCCTGCAGCACCCGGCCAAACGGCGAGTTGACGATGCGCAGCAGCGCCAGCAGCAGGACCAGCGCCAGCACGAACAGCAGGTAGTAGCTGATCAGCCGGCCGTCGATCATGACCCCGAGCACCGGCTCCTCGAACAGCTCGAAGCTGGGTGAGAGCCAGCGCGGCAGCTTGAAGCTCAGACCGTCCTCACCGCCGGTGAACTCCGACAGCTGCGAGGCCAGGGTCTGGAAGGCCGAGGCCACAGCCAGCGTGATCATGGCGAAGAAGATGGCCCGCACGCGCAACGAGAACAGGCCGATGGCCAGCGCCAGCAGCAGCGACAGCACCAGGGCGGCCAGCAGCCCCACGGCCAGCGCCCCCCAGGTCGGCCCCAGATGCGTGGTGGCGATGGCGATGCCGTAGGCACCGATGCCGAAGAACATGGTGTGCGCAAAAGCTGACGATGCCGGTGTAACCCAGCAGCAGGTCGAAGCTGGCCACCAGCACCACGAAGATCAGCACCTTGGCCGCCACGTTGAGCGCCTTCACCCCCGGGGCGATGAAGGGGCCGGCGGCCAGCGCCAGCAGCAGCAGGACCAGCAGCACGGCCAGGATGCGGCTGCGCGGCAGGTCGTTGGAGATCAGACGGGCGAACATCAGTGTCTCCTCAGCGGTTGGCGACGGGGTAGACGCCCTGCGGGCGCCAGAGCAGGATGGCCACCATCAGCGCGATGTTGGAGAACAGCGCCACCTTCGGGACCAGGAAGCCGGTGTAGTTGGCCATCAGGCCGACCAGCAGGGCGCCGATCAGGGCGCCGGTGGTCGAGCCCAGGCCGCCGATGATGATGACGATGAAGATCAGCACATTGACCTGCGCACCCATCTGCGGCACCACGTTCTGCTGGTGGCCCCACATCACGCCGCCCAGGCCGGCCAGCGCGCTGCCCATGACGAAGACGCCCACGAACAGCCGGCGGATGCGGTAACCCAGGGCCTCGACCATCTCGCGGTCCTGCACGCCGGCGCGGATCAGCAGGCCGATCTTGGTGCGGGCCAGTGTCCAGGCCTGCACCGCGAAGACCACCGAGCCGACCACCACCGCGATCAGGCGGTATTTCTCGATCGAGGCCTCGCCCAGCGCGACGGCGCCGCGCATGCCCTCGGGCAGGGGCAACGCGATCTGCAGCGGCCCCCAGATCACCTTGATCAGCTCCTCGCCGATGATCATGCCGCCCATGGTGATGAGGATCTGCTTGAGATGCTGGCCGTAGACCGGGCGCACGATGAAGCGCTCGAAGGCCAGGCCCAGCGCACCGGCCACGCCCATGGCCACCAGCATGGCCGACAGCACGGCCAGCAGGTTGAGACCCAGCGCCTGCGAGCCGGTCCAGTCGCCCATGGCGCCGAGCACGCTGGTGGCGACGAAGGCGCCCAGCGCGATGAACACGCCGTGGCCGAAGTTGAGCACATCCATCAGACCGAAGACCAGGGTCAGGCCGGAGGCGATGATGAAGATGATCATGCCCATGGCCAGCCCGGCGACGGTGAGCGTGAGCCAGGTCGAGCCCGAGCCGATCAGCGGCAACGCAGCCAGGGCCAGCAGCGGCACCAGCAGCAGGGGCTTGTAGTCGAAGTTCTTGTTCATAGGGACAGCCCCAGCAGCGATTGCTGCAATGCCTCGTCCTCGGCCAGCGCCTGCATGGGGCCGGCATGCACCACCCGGCCGTCGTCCATCACGGCCACGCTGTCGCCCAGGCGCTTGGCGAAGTTGATGTTCTGTTCCACCAGCAGGATGGTCACGCCGCTGGCCTTGAGTTGCTGGAAGGCCGCGATCATGTTGTCGATCATCACCGGCGCCAGCCCCTTGCTGGGCTCGTCCACGATCAGCAGGCGGCGCGGCTCGACGATGGCGCGCGAAACCGCCAGCATCTGCTTCTGCCCGCCCGAGAGCTTGCCGGCCGGATGGTTCCAGAACTTCTCCACCGCCGGGAAGAGCCCGAAGATCCACTGCAGGCGCTGTTCGTCCATCTCGCCGGCGTGGCGCGCCTGGCGCGCGGCCAGCAGCATGTTCTCCTTGACCGTGAGGTCGGCGAAGATGCCCATGTTCTCCGGCACGTAGGCGATGTCCAGC
>JAHRYV010000018.1 GCA_020621965.1 Curvibacter sp.
CAGCGTGCCCGTAGCGCAGCGCAGGGCCGACGAATCCGGCTCGCCTTTTCTTTGGGTACTTTCTTTTGGCGAAGCAAAAGAAAGTACCTCGCCCGCCGGGGCGAGACCCGGCCTGCCACAAAAGCCCAGGACGAAATAGAAAGAAGAGAGGCGCTCTTACTGCGCCACCCATCCCCCATCCATATTCCACGCCACCCCCCGCACATTGTTGCCCGCGGCCGAGCAGAAGAACACGGCGAGTTCACCCAGCTCGTCCGGCGTGGTGAACTGCATGGAGGGCTCCTTCTCGCCCAGCAGCAGCTTCTTGGCCTCTTCGTTGGAGATCTTGAGTGCGGCCGCCTTGGCGTCCACCTGCTTTTGCACCAAGGGGGTCAGCACCCAGCCCGGGCAGATGGCGTTGCAGGTCACGCCGGTGGTGGCGTTTTCCAGCGCGGTGACCTTGGTCAGGCCGACGATGCCGTGCTTGGAGGCGACATAGGCGGATTTTTCGGCCGAGGCCACCAGGCCATGCGCGGACGCCACGTTGATGATGCGCCCCCAGTCGGCCGCGCGCATGGCCGGCAGCGCCAGGCGCGTGGTGTGGAAGGCGCTGGTCAGGTTGATGGCGATGATGGCGTCCCAGCGCTCGGTCGGGAAATCCTCGATGCGCGCCACGTGCTGGATGCCGGCGTTGTTGACCAGGATGTCGACCCGGCTGCGGCCGAACTGCGCGGCCGCGAACTTCATCATGGCCTCGATCTCGGCCGGCTTGCTCATGTCGGCCCCGTGGTAGGCCACCTTGACGCCCAGCGCGGCGATCTCGGCCTTCGGGCCCTCGACGTCGCCAAAGCCGTTGAGCACGATGTCGGCGCCCTGGCGAGCCAGGGCCTTGGCGATACCCAGGCCGATGCCACTGGTGGAGCCGGTAACGAGTGCGGTTTTGCCTTTGAGCATGGATGTTTCTCCGAAGAGCGGGTCTCGATTGAATTACGATGCGTGAACACGTATTTGATCACCAGATTGCACCATGTCCGAGCCTACGTTGAACTACGTAACCTGTCCCGACGCCAGCGGCGGCCATCGCATGGCCTACTGGCAATGGGGCCAGCCCGATGCAAGGCATGTGGTGCTCTGCGTGCACGGGCTGTCGCGCCAGGGGCGCGATTTCGACGTGCTGGCGCAGGCCCTGTGCGCGCGCGGCGGCGCCGGCATCCGCGTGGTCTGCCCCGATGTGGTGGGCCGCGGCCGCAGCGACTGGCTGCGCGACCCCATGGGTTACCAGATCCCCGCCTATGCAGCCGACATGCTGGCGCTGCTGGGCGCGCTGCAGCCCGCCACGCTGGACTGGGTCGGCACCAGCATGGGCGGCCTGATCGGCATCGGGCTGGCCGGCCAGCCGGCGCTGCCGTTCAAGATCCGCAAGCTGGTGCTCAACGATGTGGGGCCGTCCATCCAGTGGCAGGCCATCCAGCGCATCGGCAACTACCTGGGCGATCCGGTGCGCTTCGAGTCCGTCGAGCAGGCCGCCGAGGCCATGCGCATCATCTCGGCCAGCTTTGGCCCGCACACGCGCGAGCAGTGGCTGGCCCTGAGCCGCCCCATGCTCAAGCCGCTCGAAGGCGGCGGCTACACCTTCCACTACGACCCGGCCATCGCCGTGCCTTACCGCACCCTCACGCCCGAAAGCTCGGCCCAGGGCGAGGCGACGCTGTGGGCGCTGTACGACACCATCAAGGCCGAGACCCTGCTGCTGCGCGGTGCCGACTCCGACCTGCTGTCGAGCGCAACGGCACAGGCCATGACACAGCGTGGCCCGCGGGCCAAGCTGGTGGAATTCGCCGGTGTCGGTCACGCGCCCACGCTGGTGGCGCCCGAGCAGGTCCGGGTGGTGGTCGACTTCCTGCTCGGCCCGACGCCATGACATTGAGCCACGCATGAGAAGCCAGGCTTTCGAACTCCCAGGCAGCGAACCGCGCTCCCCGCTGATCGCCGCCACCGCACACAGCCTGCCCGAGCAGGCCCATGCGCTGGCGCGCGCGCGCGCCTTTGCCGAGCCCTTGCTGGCGACCGAGGCCCTGGACACCGGCGAGAACACCCTGGCGCATGCCGACGCCGTGGCCGCCATCCTGCGCGCCATCGGCGGCTCCGAAGCCATGCAGGCGGCCTGCTACCTGGTCTACACCTGCGCCCACCTGAACAAGCCGCAGGAGACCATCGCCAAGGCCTTTGGCGAAAGCTACGCCGAGCTGGCGGTGGAGACCACCAAGCTGGTGCAGGTACAGCGCCAGGCCAGCGCCGCCCAGCAGGCGGCGCTGCGCGCCGGCACCGGGGTGCCGATGGCGCAGACCGCCGCCGCGCAGACCGAGAACGTGCGCAAGATGCTGCTGGCCTTCTCGCGCGACCTGCGTGTCGTGCTGCTGCGCCTGGCCTCGCGCCTGCAGACGCTGCGTTATTTCGCCGCCAGCAAGCAGCTGCCGCCGCCCGGCCTGGCCGACGAGTCCCTCAATGTCTTCGCGCCGCTGGCCAACCGCCTGGGCATCTGGGAAATCAAATGGGAGATGGAAGACCTGTCCTTCCGCTTCCTGGAGCCCGACACCTACAAGCAGATCGCGCGACTGCTCGATGAAAAGCGCATCGAGCGCGAGGCCTATGTGGTGCAGCTGCGCGAGCGGCTGGAGTCCGAGCTGCGCGCCCAGGGCATCGCGGCGCAGGTGCAGGGCCGGCCCAAGCACATCTACAGCATCGTCAAGAAGATGCGCGGCAAGTCGCTGGACTTCGCCCACGTCTACGACGTGCGCGCCTTGCGCATCATCGTCCACTCGGTGCCCGACTGCTATGCGGCGCTGAGCTGGGTACACAGCCAGTTCGCGCCGGTGACGGAAGAGTTCGACGACTACATCGCCAAGCCCAAGCCCAACGGCTACCAGTCGCTGCACACCATCGTGCGCGATGCCGAAGGCCGCCCGATCGAGATCCAGATCCGCACCCAGGCCATGCACGAACACGCCGAGCACGGCGTGGCCGCGCACTGGGCCTACAAGGAGGCCGGCAGCAAGGGTTACGCCGGCGTGACGGCCGACCGCGCCTACGACGCCAAGATCGCCGTGCTGCGCCAGCTGCTGGCCTGGGAGCGCGACCTCTCGGGACCGCAGCAGGCCCAGGGCGTGTTCGAGGACCGCATCTACGTGCTCACCCCCGACGCCGCCATCGTGGAGCTGCCGCAGGGCGCCACCGCGGTGGACTTCGCCTACAGCGTGCACACCAACCTGGGCCACCGCTGCCGCGGCGCGCGCGTGGACGGCGCCATGGTGCCGCTGAACACGCCGCTGAAAAACGGCCAGACGGTGGAGATCGTCGCCGCCAAGGAAGGTGGCCCCTCGCGCGACTGGCTCAACACCGAGCTGGGTTTCATCGCCAGCCCGCGCGCGCGCAGCAAGGTGCGCGCCTGGTTCAACGCCCAGGCCGCGCACGAGACCATCGCGCGCGGGCGCGAGGCGGTGGAAAAGCTGCTGCAGCGCGAAGGCCGCACCGCCGTCAAGCTCGACGACCTGGCGGCCCAGCTCGGCTTCTCGTCGGCTGAGGCGCTGTTCGAAGTGGTGGGCAAGGACGAGTTCTCGCTGCGCAGCATCGAGGCCGTGCTGCGCCCGCCGGAGCCGCCGGCCGCCACCGACGAACAGGCCCTGCTCAAGAAGTTCAAGGGCGAGGCCGGCAACCGCGGCGGTGTGCTGGTGGTGGGCGTCGACTCGCTGCTCACCCAGCTGGCCAAATGCTGCAAACCGGCGCCGCCGGATGAGATCCGCGGCTTCGTCACCCGCGGCAAGGGCGTCAGCGTGCACCGCGCCGACTGCGTCAACCTGCGCCAGCTGGTCGCGCAGCATGGCGAGCGTGTGATCGAGGTGCAATGGGGCCGGCCCAAGGGCGGCGAGGCCCCGGTCTATCCGGTCGACGTGTCGGTGGAAGCCAGCGACCGCCAGGGCCTGTTGCGCGACGTGCTGGAGATCTTCGCCAAGGAAAAACTCAACGTCGTCGGCGCCCAGACCCAGACCGTCAAAGGCGTCGCCTGGATGACGCTGACCGTGGAGATCGCCGACTCCAACCGCTTGGGCAAGGTACTGGCCACCGTGGCCGCGCTGCCGGGGGTACGCACGGCGCGGCGCCGTTAGCCGGCGGGCCGGCCGCGGCTACTTCAGCTGCACCGAACCGCTGACGGTCACCTGCACCGTGGCCTGCCCGGCTTCCAGCGGCAACGGCGCCTCGGTGGCACTGCTGCTGCGCACCTCCAGCGTCATGAAACGCGGGCGCGGCGGCGCGCCCAGCTCCTGGCTGCTGACGTTGACCTCGCGCAGCGTGTAGCCCGAGAAACCGAAGGCGCGTGCGACTTCGCCGGCCCGCAGGCGGAAGCGCTCGATCCCCTGCGCCTGGGCCTGGGTCTCCAGCCGCTCGCGCTGCTCCCGGCTCAGGCCGAAGGCCACGCCGGCCACGGTCAGGCCCTGGATACGGCCGGCCGCGGCGGCAATGCGCTCGAAATCCCGTCCGGACAGCACCATCTCGGCCGTGCCCTGCCAGCCGCTGATGCGGCCGTCGCGTCCCTGGCGCGGCACCAGGCTGAAATTGCCGCTGCGCACCTCCATGGCCCCGGCCTGGGCCGTGCTGCGGGCATCGGCCAGCGCCGCTTCGAGCGCCGCCTTGAGCTGCTCCTGCACCAGCAGCGGCTCGCTGCCGTCGCGTGTGGTGCGCAGCGTCACGCTCAGCAGGTCCTGCCGCGCCTCGACCGCCGCCGTAGCCGACAGCTGGACCACGTTGTGCGGCACGGGGGCCTGCGCCGCCGCCGGCGGCGCGACGAGCCACAGCCCGGCCGCCAGCACACTCAGTGTTCGGATTGCATGTCTCATGGTGAGCCCTCGATGAGGAAAGCATTTTTGGGCCGGCGCACTTGCATCCCGGCTCAAGATTTGTAACAGTGTGTCATAGTCGGGTCCGTGGGGGTCTCCCGGGCCGGCAAAATCGGACGGGTGTAGCCGATCAACACTGAGCACAGAACATGACCTCCATTTCGAGCCGGGCTGACAAGATTCTCATCGTCGATGACGACGCGCGTATCCGCGACCTGCTGCGTCGTTACCTGACCCAGGAGGGCTTCGAAGTCTTTCAGGCCGAGGACGGCAAGTCACTCACCCGCATCCTGCTGCGCGAAACCGTCGACCTCATCGTGCTCGACCTGATGATGCCCGGCGAGGACGGCCTGTCGATCTGCCGGCGTTTGCGCGCGGCCAACGACAAGACCCCCATCATCATGCTGACGGCCAAGGTCGAGGACGTGGACCGCATCGTCGGCCTGGAAGTCGGCGCCGACGACTACCTGGGCAAACCCTTCAACCCCCGCGAGCTGCTGGCGCGCATCAACGCCGTGCTGCGTCGCCGCCCGGCGCCCGAGGCCCCGGGCGCCCCCTCCGGCGACCTGGAAATCGTAAGCTTCGGCCCCTACACCTTCGACATGGGTGCGCGCACCCTGCGCAAGGACGGCGAGGAGCTGCCCCTGACCACCGGCGAGTTCGCCATGCTCAAGGCGCTGGTGCGTCATCCGCGCCAGCCCATGTCGCGCGAAAAACTGGCGCAGCAGGCCCGCGGCCGCGAGTTCGAACCCTTTGATCGCAGCCTGGACGTCCAGGTCTCGCGCCTGCGCAAGCTGATCGAGATCGACCCGGCGGCGCCGCGCTACATCCAGACCGTCTGGGGCGTAGGCTACGTCTTCGTGCCGGACGGTGCAGGTTGAACTGGCCACCCTTCCCGACCTCACGGCAACACGCCAGTCGCTGGCAACCCTCGCTGATTGAAGAGCAGGCCGGTGCCGGTGGCGGCACAGCCGCCGGGCCGATCGAGACCACCCCGGCCGATCTGGAAGAGCCGCGCCGGCACGCGGGCCTGAGCCTCTTCTGGCGCACCTTCTTCCTGCTGGCGCTGCTGCTCTTCGGCAGCATCCTGGCCTGGTTGCAGACCCTGCGGGCGCTGGAATTCGAGCCGCGCGCGATCCAGACGGCGCAGCAAATCTCCTCCCTGGTCAACCTCAGCCGCGCCGCCCTGGTGCACTCCGACGCCATCATGCGCGTCTCGCTGATCAAGACCATGACCGACCAGGAAGGCGTGCGGGTAATGCCGCGCGAGCCGCGCGACCGCTACGAGCCTTTTGAAAGCGACAGCCTGAGCCGGCGCATCACCCAGGAGCTGATGACCCGCCTGGGCCCCGGCACCGTCGTGGCCACCAGCGTCAACGGCAAGCCCGGCCTGTGGGTGGGCTTCCGGATCGACCGCGACAACTACTGGCTGCAGACCGACCGCTCGCGCTTCAACCTGACCGCCGGGCGCACCTGGATGATCTGGTTGGGCACCGGCGCCCTGCTCTCGCTGGCCGGCGCCGCCATCATCGCCCGCCTGATCAACCGCCCGCTCAAGCAGCTGTCCTTTGCCGCCAGCCGCATCCGCGAGGGCGACTTCGCCGCCAGCCGGCTCAACGAGCGCGTGCCGACGGCCGAGATCCGCCAGGTCAACATCGGCTTCAACCGCATGGCGCAGCGCCTGGCCAAGATCGAGCAGGACCGCGCGGTCATGCTCGCCGGCATCTCGCACGACCTGCGCACCCCGCTGGCCCGGCTGCGTCTGGAAACCGAGATGAGCGTCAGCGACCCCGACGCCCAGGCCCATATGGTGAACGATCTGGAGCAGCTCGATGCCATCATCGACAAGTTCCTGGACTACGCCCGTCCCGACCATGTGCGCCTGACGCCGGTGAACCTCAACGAGGTCATCCGCTCCAGCCTGTTCGCCTTCAAGGACCGCCCCGACATGAAGTTCAACCTGGATCTGCAGGACGGCGTGCTGGTCACGGCCGACAGCGTGGAGCTCGGGCGCGTCATCTCCAACCTGGTGGAAAACGCCCGCCGCTACGGCAAGACGCCCGAGACCGGCATCACCACGGTGGACATCACCACGCGCGCGCGCGACCAGTGGGTCCAGATCCGGGTGCGCGACCACGGCCCCGGCGTCGCGCCCGAACACCTGCCCAACCTGACCAAACCCTTCTACCGCGGCGATACCGCGCGCACCGCCGCCACCGGCGCCGGCCTGGGCCTGGCCATCGTGGACAAGACGGTGCGCCGCATGGGCGGGCGCTTCGGCATCGGCAACAGCAACAGCGGCGGCCTGTCCACCCGCATCCAGCTGCAGCAGGCGTCGGGAAGCTAGGGAACCTCGGCCTAACGCACCAGCAGCACGACGGCGCGCGCCTCGATGCTCAGGCCCTGGCCTACCGGGCCCAGTTTTTCGGCCGTTTTGGCCTTCACGTTCACCTGGTCCGGCGCCAGGCCCAGCACGGCCGCGATGCGCTCGCGCATGGCCGCGATGTGCGGCGCCATCTTGGGCGCCTGGGCCACGATGGTGCTGTCCACGTTGCCGATCTGCCAGCCCTGCGCCCGCACACGCGCCGCGGCCTCGGCCAGCAGCACGCTGGAGTCGGCGCCCTTGAAGCGCGCGTCGGTGTCGGGGAAGTGGTGGCCGATGTCGCCCAGACCGGCGGCGCCCAGCAGCGCGTCGGTGATGGCGTGCAGCAAGGCATCGGCATCCGAATGGCCGAGCAGGCCCTTCTCGTAGGGAATCTCGATTCCGCCCAGGATCAGCTTGCGCCCCTCGACCAGGGCATGCACGTCCCAGCCTTCGCCGACCCGCATGGAAAACAGGATGCTCATGCCGTGCTCCCGACGTTGTTACCGGCATCCTGCCGGGCCCGCAGCACGGCCTCGGCCAGCGCGAAGTCCTCGGGGTAGGTCACCTTGAAATTCTGCGCGCTGCCGCTCACCAGCCGCGGCGCCAGGCCCAGGGCCTCGATGGCCGAGGACTCGTCCGTCACCTGCGCACCGGCGGTCTGCAGCGCGCGCTGCAGCAGGCCCAGGCGAAACATCTGCGGTGTCTGCGCCAGCCACTTGTCGCCGCGCTCCAGCGTCTGGGCCACACGGCCCTCGTGTTCCTGCTTCAGCGTGTCGGGCAGCTTGAGCGCCAGCAGGCCGCCCACCTCGTCCTGCGCGCAGGCCTCGATCAGCTGCAGGATCTGGGCCGGCGTCACCAGGCAACGCGCCGCATCGTGCACCAGCACCCAGTCCTGCTCGTCGGCCCCCAGGCTGCGCAGCACGGCCAGGCCATTGGTGACCGTAGCCGCCCGCGTGGCGCCGCCGCAGTCGGCCACGACCCAGGCCGCCGACGGCTCGGGCGCCAGGAAACGGTCACCGGGCGCCACCACCACCAAGGTGCGCTGCACGGCTGCGACGGCGGCAAAGGCGGCCAGCGTGTGCCGCACCATGGGCTGGCCGGCCAGCGGCTGGTACTGCTTGGGGCCGGCACTGCCGGCGCGTGAGCCGCTGCCGGCGCAGGGAATCAGGGCCCAGTAACGGGGAGGTGTGGCGGAGTGGAAATGGAAGCTCATGGAAGAGCCGCCATTCTAGGCCCAGGCTGCGAGCGGCCCGAGGCTACTGGGGCAAGGTATAGCCCTTGTCGCGCAGCAGCCGCTCGAAGGCATCGACCACCTGCGCGTCATAGTGCGTGCCGCGGCCGCGGCCCAGTTCCTCCAGGGCCACGCCCAGGCCGCGCGCCGGCCGGTAGGGGCGATGGCTGGCGATGGACTCGATCACGTCGGCCACCGCCAGCACCCGCGCCTCGGGCAGGATGTCCTCGCCGCGCAGGCCGCGCGGGTAGCCGCTGCCGTCCAGCCGCTCATGGTGCTGGCGGATGATCTCGGCCACCGGAAAGGGAAAGGGCACGTCCTTGAGGATCTCGTAGCCGGTCTGCGCGTGCTGGCGCACCAGCTGCATCTCCAGCTCGGTGAGCCGGCCCGGTTTGGTGAGGATCTCGGCCGGCACGCCGATCTTGCCGATGTCGTGCACCAGCCCGACCATCTCCAGCGTGTCGCAGCGGCGGGCATCCCAGCCCATCTCGCGGCCGATGGCGCCGGCGATCAGGCCGACACGGCGCTCGTGGCCGGCGGTGTAGGGGTCGCGCTGGTCGATCATGTTGGAGACCGCCTGCAGCGTGCCGCGCATCGAGGCCTCGAGCTGCCGCACGTAGTCGGCGATCTGCCGCTCGGCCTGCTGCCGCTCGGTGACGTCCTCGGCCACGACGATGGTGGCCGGGCCGTCGTCCCACTGCACGCGGGTCCCGTGCAGCGCCAGCTCGCGCAGCTCGCCGCTCTTGCAGCGGATCGGCACGCTGTAGTGCACCGCCGCTTGGCCCGCCTCCAGCGCATCCCAGGCCGCGTGGATGCGGCGCACGTTCTCGGGGTCGTCGGTGGTGAACCGCCAGATCTCCTGGCCCACCAGTTCCTCGCGCGACCAGCCGATCATCTCGCAATAACGGGGATTGACGTACACAAAGCGCCCGCCACGCCGCACATAGACCCCCATGACGGTCTGTTCGATCATGGCGCGGAAATGCAGCTCGCTGGCGCGCAGCGCCTGTTCGCCGCGGCGGATCTCGGTCAGGTCGGTCCAGGCGACGATGGCGTCGCCATCGACCAGGGTCATGGTGCCCTGGGCGATGCGCTCGCTGCCGTCCTTGCAGCGCAGCCGCAGCTCCGGCGAACGCACCACACCGCCCAGGCGCTGGGCCTGCGCCACGGCCTGCTGCCAGCTGTCGTGCAGCTGCTCGCGCACCTGCGCATCCGGATAGACCTTGTTGAACCAGTCCTCCTTGCCGCGGATCTCCTCCAGCTCGTAGCCCAGCCACTCGCGGTGCGCCCGGTTCATCGCCAGCATGGCCACCGTGTCCACCGACTGGATCTGCATCGGGGTCGGCGAGGATTCGAACACCTCGCGAAAGCGCAGCTCGGACAGTTCGGCGCGGTCCTCGGCCTCCTGCCGACGCCGGTTCGCGGCCATGCCGTTGAGGGCGAAGGCCAGGTCGGCCGCCATCTCGTCCATCAGGCTGAGCTGGCTCGGGTCGAAGGCGTCGACGCCGGGCGCGTACAGACCGATCACGCCGTACAGGCGCCCTTCGCACAGCAGCGGCACCACGGCGCGCGAGCGGATGTCCTGCGTGCGCAGCCAGATGTCCCAGTCCGCATCGGCCGGCCCTGGCGGCGGCAGTGACAGCCAGATCGTGCGCCCGGCCAGGAAGTCCGGAAAGTGCTGGCCGAACAGACTGGCCGGATCGTCCAGCACGGCCTGCAGCCAGGGTTGCGCGCTGGCGAGGATCCCGTGCGTGTGGATGATGCGCATCGGCCGCCGCCCCTGCTCGCTCAGGGCGATGAACAGCGTGGGAAAGGCGCCGTGCTGGATCAGTGCGGCATAGACCTGGCGCAGCAGTTCCTGTTCGTCGGTGCAGCGCACGATGGCGCGGTTGGTCGCGCTCAGCATGTCGTAGAGGTAGCTCAGCCGCCGCACCTGCCCCTCGGCCCGGCTGCGCTGGATGGCCTCACCCACGCGCTGCGCCACCGTGCTCAGCAAGGCTGTTTCCTCGGGCAGAAACGCCTCCCGCTCGCTGCGGGGATCATCGGGATAACCCACCGCGATGCGGGCCACGACCTGGTTGTTCACCCGCAGCTCGCGCACCACGCGGCAACTGGCGCTCAGGGCCGCGGCATCGCCAAAGCTGCCCCAGTCGCCGACGATGCCCGCGCGCGCACGGTCCGCCGACTGGAAAGCCGCCGGCAGCAACCGGACCAGTTCGGTCAACAGCTGCGGAACATCGAGCACCGGCTGCTCCAGCAGGCGGGAGACGTGGTGCAGGCAGCGCAGCTCCTTGACGCGTTCACCCAGCACGCCCATCAGCTGCTCCCGCTCACCCTCCTGACGCTTGCGTTCGGTGATGTCGCGCACCACCTGCACGATGCCGCGCCCGGGCTCACCCTCCCAGAACGGCGCCAGCGTGCACTCCACGCTGCCGGCGTCGCCGCCACGGTCGATCTCGGCCACGAAATGGGTGTCGCCGCGGGCCAGGCGGGCGCAGACCGGGCAGTCGGCCACCGGCACCGCCGCGGCGTGGAACAGCCCATGCACCGCCTGCCCCACCACGGCACGGGCCGGCAGGCCGGCGTAGCGCAGCGCGGCCCGGTTGGCCTGGTGGATGCGGCCGTCGACCCCCACCACCAGCACCGGGTCGGGCACGGCGTCATAGGTGCCGGCCGTGCGCGCCAGCATGCTGAAGGGTTCGCGCAGCGTGCTCTGCACCAGGGCGAGGTAGACGAACCAGTAGGCAAAGATCTTGAGAATGTGGCCGAACTGGTTGGCGCCGCCGTGGAGGCTGACATAGCGGGTGAAGGCGAACTCGGACAACACCATCAGCAGCAACGCCACCTGCATGCTCAGGTGCAGGCGCGGCGACATCAGCGCGCGGTCGCGCCACAACAGGGCGCCGGCCGCCAGCAGCATGACGATGATCACGTACTCCGCATAGATCTTGAACGGTGTCAGGCCCTGGCCGACCACATAGGCCTGGGGGAAATGACCGGAGAGGATCCACAGGGCGCCCAGCACCGCCGTCAGGCCGTAGGCCGCGTGCAAGGAGCCGATGCGCGCCACGCGGCGCAGGTAAAGCGGCGAGATCAGCAGGGCCGCGGCCTGGATGAAACGCGCCAGGATCCAGAACTGCGTCGGGGTGTCCGGATCCGGCGTGGGCAGCAGCCGCATGCCCTCGTAGGACACGGCATGGGCGATGTCCAGCGCGGCGCACCAGCCGATCGCCACGGCCACGTGCACGGTGTAGTGGTTGCGTGTGAAACGGTGCGAGGTCGTGGCCACGGCCAGCGCCGTCAGGGCGATGACGATGGAGAAGACCTCGGCCAGCGTGTGGAACAGCAGGTTGCTCAGCTGCCCGGCCAACAGGCAGATCAGCGTCACCACCAGCGGGGGCAGCAGCAGGCGCGGCAAGGCGCGCAAGAACTGCGGGAGCCTGTCATTCTGGAACTCCAGCGCCTGGCGGGCCGGGCTGTCTTCCTCGACCTCGGCTGCGTCCTTGTCGTCCTGTCCCTGAACATCCTTCGTCAGCATCGCCTGATCTTAGCGGGCCACACACCGGCAGACCGCCACGTCGCCCTCGCCCGGCCGGTAAAATGCCCGCAATTGACCACTTGCGACACCCCCCGTCATGCCACGGGGGGTGTTTTGTATTTGTATGGACCTCCCCAAGCTGCAGACCGGCAAGCGCTACACCCTGCCCCGCCCCACGGGTTCGTCCGACGCGCTGCTGCTGAGCCGTCTGGCCGAACGCGAGCGCTCGGCCGGCCGGCTGCTGGCCATCGTCTGCGCTGACGCCACCGACGCCCAGCGCCTGATCGACGAGATCGCCTTCTTTGCGCCGGCGCTGCGCTGCGCCATGTTTCCCGACTGGGAGACCCTGCCCTACGACACCTTCTCGCCGCACCAGGACCTGATCAGCGAACGCCTGGCCACGCTCTGGCGGCTGTACAACCACGGCAAGGGCAAACCGGAAGACACGACCGACATCGTGCTGATCCCGGCCACCACGGCGCTCTATCGCCTGGCGCCGCCCGCCTTCCTGGCCGCACACACCTTCGCCTTCAAGACCGGCCAGAAGCTGGACGAGGCCCAGTTGCGCAGCCAGCTCACCCTGGCCGGCTACAACCACGTGACCCAGGTGGTCAGCCCGGGCGAGTACGCCGTGCGCGGCGGCCTGATCGACCTCTTCCCCATGGGCTCGCCGGTGCCGTTTCGCGTCGACCTGTTCGACAACGAGGTCGACACCATCCGCACCTTCGACCCCGACAGCCAGCGCAGCCTCTACCCCGTGCCCGAGGTGCGGCTGCTGCCCGGGCGCGAGTTCCCCATGGACGACGACGCGCGCAAGCTCTTCCGCCAGCGCTGGCGCGAGCTGCTCGAAGGCGACCCGACCAAGAGCCGCCTGTACAAGGACATCGGCAACGGCGTGGCCAGCGCCGGCGTCGAGTACTACCTGCCGCTGTTCTTCGAGCAGACCGCCACGGTCTTCGACTACCTCGGCGCCGGCAGCGAGCACGCCGCCACCCTGGTGCTGCACGGCGAGCTGGAGCCCGCGCTGCAGCGCTTCTGGTTGGACACCAAGGAACGCTACCGTCTGGCCCAGGGCGAGCCCGAGCGCCCGCCGCTGCCGCCCGAAGCCCTGTTCCTGGGCATCGAACAGTTTTACGCCCTGGCCAACGCCCACGCTCAGCTGGCGCTCAAGCCCGGCACCGGCGAAGGCGTGGCCGAGTTCGACCCCCTGCCCGAGCTGACCGTGGTGCGCGGTGCCGAGGACCCGCTGGCCAAGCTCAAGGACCATGTGCGCAACACCCAGCACCGGGTGCTGCTGCTGGCCGAGAGCGATGGTCGGCGCGAAAGCCTGCTGGATTTCCTGCGCGCCAGCAGCGTGGTGCCGCCGGCCTTCGACTCGCTGGCCGAGTTCCAGGCCAGCGACGAGAAGCTGGGCATTGCCACCGCGGCGCTCAACGTGGGTTTTGCCTGGGCCGAAGAGGGCCTGGACTTCGTCACCGAGACCGAGCTGTTTGCCGCCGGCCCCAGCACGCGCCGGCGCAAGAAACAGGAACAGGTCAGCGACGTCGAGTCGCTGATCAAGGACCTGTCGGAGCTGAACGTGGGCGACCCGGTGGTGCACGCCAGCCATGGCATCGGCCGCTACCGCGGCCTGGTCAACATGAACGTGGGCGGCCAGCTGCAGGACGACGGCACCCCCGAGCTGCAGGAGTTCCTGCACCTGGAATACGCCGACAACGCCGTGCTCTACGTGCCGGTCAGCCAGCTGCAGCTCATCAGCCGCTACACCGGCGTGAGCGCCGACGAGGCGCCGCTGCACAAACTGGGTTCCGGTCAGTGGGACAAGGCCAAACGCCGCGCCGCCCAGCAGATCCGCGACGCCGCCGCCGAGCTGCTCAACATCTATGCCCGCCGGGCTGCGCGCGAAGGCCACGCCTTCCGCTTCTCGGCGCGCGACTACGAGCAGTTCGCCAACGACTTCGGCTTCGAGGAAACCGCCGACCAACGTGCCGCCATCCACGCCGTGGTGCAGGACATGGTGAGCCCGCGCCCCATGGACCGCCTGGTCTGCGGCGACGTCGGCTTCGGCAAGACCGAGGTGGCCCTGCGCGCGGCCTTCGTCGCCGTCACGGGCGGGCGCCAGGTGGCCTTCCTCGCGCCCACCACCCTGCTGGCCGAGCAGCATTACCAGACCCTGGTGGACCGCTTCTCCAAGTGGCCGGTGAAGATCGCCGAGATGAGCCGCTTTCGCTCCGGCAAGGAGATCACGGCCGCCCTCAAGGGCATTGCCGACGGCAGTGTGGACATCGTGGTCGGCACCCACAAGCTGCTGAGTGCGGACACGAAATTCAAGAACCTGGGCCTGCTCATCATCGACGAAGAACACCGTTTCGGCGTGCGCCACAAGGAGGCCGTCAAGGCCCTGCGCGCCGAGGTGGACGTGCTCACGCTGACGGCCACGCCGATCCCGCGCACCCTGGGCATGGCGCTGGAGGGCCTGCGCGACCTGAGCGTGATCGCCACCGCGCCGCAGCGCCGCCTGGCCATCAAGACCTTCGTGCGCAACGAGGACAAGGGCGTGATCCGCGAAGCCGTGCTGCGCGAGCTCAAGCGTGGCGGCCAGGTCTATTTCCTGCACAACGAGGTGGAGACCATCGAGAACCGGCGCGCGCGGCTGGAGGAACTGTTGCCCGAGGCCCGCATCGCCGTGGCCCACGGTCAGATGCCCGAGCGCCAGCTCGAAGCGGTGATGCGCGACTTCGTGGCCCAGCGCAGCAATCTGCTGCTGTGCTCGACCATCATCGAGACCGGCATCGACGTGCCCTCGGCCAACACCATCGTCATCAGCCGCGCCGACAAGTTCGGTCTGGCCCAGCTGCACCAGCTGCGCGGCCGTGTGGGCCGCAGCCACCACCAGGCCTATGCCTATCTGCTGGTGCCCGACAAGGAAAGCCTGACCAAGCAGGCCGCCCAGCGCCTGGACGCCATCCAGGCCATGGAAGAGCTGGGCTCGGGTTTCTACCTGGCCATGCACGACCTGGAGATCCGCGGCGCCGGCGAGGTGCTGGGCGAAAACCAGAGCGGCAACATGCTGGAAGTGGGTTTCCAGCTCTACAACGAGATGCTCAGCGAGGCCGTGCGCAGCCTGAAGGAAGGCAAGGAGCCGGACCTGCTCGCGCCCATGAGTGTCACCACCGACATCAACCTGCACGCCCCCGCCCTGCTGCCCGACGACTACTGTGGCGACGTGCACATGCGCCTGTCCTTCTACAAGAAACTCGCCACGGCGAAAAAGACCGAACAGATCGACGCCCTGATGGAGGAGATCGTGGATCGTTTCGGCAAGCTGCCGCCGCAGGGCCAGACCCTGATCGACGTGCACCGCCTGCGTGTCATCAGCCAGCCCTACGGCGTGGTCAAGGTCGACGCGGCGCCGCACCTGATCAACATCACCTTCCGCAAGGACGCGCCGGTGGACGGCATGAAAGTGATCGAGCTGATCCAGAAAAACCGCCACATCAAGCTGGTCGGCAACGAGAAGCTGCGCATCGAGCGCGAACTGCCCGACCCCAAGGCGCGTGCCCACCTGGTGCGCGACGTGCTGCGCGCGCTCGGTGCGCCGCGCACCGCGGATGCCGCCGCCTGAAACCATGACCGCGCTGCTCGAACCCCTGCTCGCCCTCGCCCTGCTGCTGCCGGCCTTGTGGCTGCGGCCCTGGCGCCTGCTGGGCTCCAGAGACAAGCCCAGCGGCCTGCAGACGCCGCTGCTGGCCACCCTGGCCCTCCTGCCGCTGCTCTGGGCCCTGCCGTTCTGGCATGCCATGCCGCTGCAGCTGCAGTGGTCCGGTGCCTGCCTGGTCACGCTGTGCCTGGGCTGGCCGCTGGCCGTGCCCGCGCTCACGCTGGTGAGTGCCCTCACCTGGCTCATCACGCCGGCCACGGGCACGCAGGCCCTGGCCCTGCTGCTCTGGCAGGGTCTGGTGCCGGCCACGCTGGCCCTGGGCCTGGGTGCGCTGCTGCGCCGCTTCCTGCCCCATCACCCGCTGGTCTACATCCTGGGCCGCGCCTTCTTCGGCACCCTGCTCGCCGTGTTCGCCGCCAATCTGCTGGCGCTGTGGGCCGGCCACACCCTGCCCAACGTGGGCCGCGAGCTGTCCTGGATCGCCCTGTGGCTCATGGCCTGGGGCGACGCCATCACCACCGGCATGATGGTGGCCATCTTCGTCGCCTACCGGCCCGAGTGGCTGGCCACCTGGTCCGACACCCTCTACCTCGACAAAAGCTGACCCATGACTGCAACCACCGAATACGCCCCCGGTCTCGTCCTGCAAGGCATCACGCCGCCGCTGCGCCGGCAGGACTTCAAACTGATCGCCTTCGACATGGACTCCACGCTGATCAATATCGAGTGCGTGGACGAGATCGCCGACGCC
The DNA here is from genome assembly GCA_020621965.1 of Curvibacter sp. Lineage (GTDB taxonomy): Bacteria > Pseudomonadota > Gammaproteobacteria > Burkholderiales > Burkholderiaceae_C > Hylemonella. The sequence goes on from JAHRYV010000018.1 coordinate 16,418, forward strand.
GTCGGCCGCAAGGCCGAGGTGGCCGCCATCACCGAGGCCGCCATGCGCGGCGAGATCGCCGACTTCAAGGAAAGCCTGCGCCGCCGCGTGGCCCTGCTCCAGGGCGTGACCGTGGCCGACATGCAGCGCGTCTACGAGGAACGCCTGCGCCTGAACCCGGGCGCGGCCGAGCTGGTGGCCGCCTGCCAGGCCGCGGGTTTGAAGGTGCTGCTGGTCAGCGGCGGCTTCACCTACTTCACCGACCGGGTGCGCGACACCCTGAAGATCGACTACACCCGCTCCAACGTGCTCGACGTGCAAGACGGCGTGCTGACCGGCCGCATGGTCGACCAGCCCTGGGGCGACATCTGCGACGGCGCCGAGAAGCGCCGCATGCTGCTGCAGACCTGCGCCCAGCTGGGCATCTCACCCAAGCAGGCCATCGCCATGGGCGACGGCGCCAACGACCTGCCCATGATGGGTGAGGCCGGCCTCTCGGTGGCCTACCACGCCAAGCCCAAGGTGCGCGAACAGGCCATGGTGGCCATCAACAGCGGCGGCCTGGACCGGCTGCTGGAGATCCTGAAGTGAAAACCACCTGGCAGCGCCTGGGCGCGGGCCTCAGGTCCTGGCTGTGGAACTGGCTCAAGGACTGGCGCTCGCACGCCCTCACGCTGCTGTTCGTGCTGGCCGTCGTGGTGGGCGTGAGCGCCTGGCAGACGCGCCACATCCCCGAGGGCGCGGCGCCGGCCTTCAGCGCCGCGCTGGCCGGTGCGCCAGCCGGCACGCAGCTCGCCCTCGACGCGTGGCGCGCCCAGCATCCGGGCCGCGCCGTCGCCCTGCACTTCTGGGCCGAGTGGTGCCCGATCTGCAAGCTGGAGGAAGGCAGCATCAGCGCGCTGCAGGCCGACTGGCCGCTGCTGACCATCGCCATGCGCTCGGGCGAGGCCCCGCAGGTGGCCCGCGTGCTGGGCCAGCGCGAACTGCCCTGGCTCACCGTGGTCGACGCCGACGGCAGCCTGGCGGCGCGCTACGGTCTGCAGGCCGTGCCGGCCTTCATCGTGCTCGACGCCCAGGGCAACATCCGTCATGCCGCCGTGGGCTACACCACGCAGGCCGGCATGCGGCTGCGCCTGTGGCTGGCGCAGCACTTCTGATCCGCGCCGCTCAGTCGCGGAACTTGACGCTCAGGCCGGTCAGCAGCAAGAGATCGAATTTCTCGGCCGGCGCCCAGGCGTCGTAGCGACCCTGCAGCTTGATGCTCAGGCTCAGGGTCTTGTTGATGTCGACCAGCAGGCCGGCGTCCAGCAGCGCGCGTGTGCCCTGCGTGCTCAGCAGGCCGGGATAGACCACGAACTTCTGCTTGAAACGCACCTGTTCGGCCAACTGGTGCGTCGACTCCTCGCCAAACAGGGTGTCCACCGTGTCGTAACGCATGCGCTGCCGGCCGTCGATCTCCACGCCGGGTTCATAGTAGAAGTCCTCGCGCCAGCTCAGGCCGGCGTAGGCATCCCACTGGTCGTCACGCTCCTTCACGAGGTGGCGGCCCAGGCCGATGCTGGGCTCGCTGCGCAGCAGCAGCTGGCGGGCCTCGTCGTGGCTGAGGTCCATGCCGACGAAGCCGAATTCGAGCGCATTGAGGTTGCGGTCGTAGCGCCCGCCCAGGCGCCAGCGCAGATCGGTCAGGCTGCTCGTCACCACGCCGTTGTTCACGCTGCGCGAGCGGCTCTCCAGGTACTGAGCCGACAGGCTGAGTTTGTCGTCGGGGCGCTGGTACACCGTGTCCAGGCCCAGCTGCACGGTCAGGCTTTTGGTGCTGCCTTCGGCCAGGGTCAGCGCGGCGTTGAAATCGCCCTCCCAGCGCCCCGCGGCCTGCAGGGGCAGCGGCGGTGCCAGCGCGGGGGCCGGGGCCACCACCACCGGCGCCGGAGCGTTCTCGGGCACCGGCGGCGCTGGCGGGGCTGTGGGGGCCGGCGGCTCGGCCGCCAGCACCGGCGCCACGGTGGAGTCCTGGAGCGGGGTGGCCACTGGGGCGATCAGCGGCGGCGGCGCGTCGACAGCGGCGGCCGCCGGCTCGCTGGCGGGGGCAACGGTAGGTTCGGGCGGCGGCGCTTCCTGCGCCAGGACCATGCCGCCGGCCCCCAGGGCCAGCAGCAGCAATGCATATCTCTTCATCTGAACTTTCACCAGAAAACGCGTCGGCCACCTGCGGCCGGACCGGGGTGATTATTGCCGCTCGATCTGGGCACGCCCGGCTGCCACCCCGAACTGCGCCAGCGTGAAGGCCTCGCTGTCCGGTCGTGTCGCGTCCTGGACCGCGCGTAGCGTGGTCGTGAGCCGGCCCGGCGTGAACTCGGCCAGGCCGTAGCCGCGGTAGCGGGCCTCGCCGTAGACGAAGTGCGGGTTCTCGGCCAGGCGCTCGGCCGCCCTGGCCATGCCGCTGTCGCTGGCGCGCGAGGTGATGCTGGTGCCGCAGAACTCCACGCCCACCGTGGGGCTCGCCGCATCGGCGTAATCGGCCTTCACGTGGCCGACCCAGTTCTCGTGCACATCGCCGCCCAGCACCACCGGATTGGCCACGCGGTGGCGCTGCAGCGCGTCGGTCAGGCGCCGGCGCGCGCCGGCATAACCGTCCCAGCCGTCGTTCCACAGCCGCTGGCCGGGCCCGGGCTGGGCATCACGCGGGCCGAACAGGGTCTGCTGGCCGATCACGTTCCAGCGCCCGGCCGACTGCGCCAGCGCGCCGTCCAGCCACTGTTCCTGCGCCGCGCCCAGGTAGCTGCGCTGCGCATCGCCCCACTCGGCGCACTGTGCCGGGTCCACCAGCCGGCCGCCGGGCTGGCCGTCCTTCAGGCAGGGCTGGCGGTCGCGGTACTGGCGGCCGTCCAGCAGGTAGAGCTGGGCCAGGCGGCCGAAGGACAGCTGCTGGTAGATGCGCAGCTCGGCGCCCTGCGAGAGGCCGGCCAACCCCTGCGTCAGCATGGAGGTCCGCACCGGCATGTGCTCGTACCAGGCCTGGTAGGCGGCGGCACGCCGGGCCGGGAAATCGGCCACCGTGCCCAGCACGGGCACGCCCGTGCCCTCGTGCAGGCCGGCGTAGTCGTTCTGCACCTCGTGGTCGTCCCAGGTCAGCAACCAGGGGCAGGCCGCGTGCATGGCCTGCAGGTCGGCGTCGCTCTTGTGCAGCGCGTAACGCTGGCGGTAGTCGTCCAGCGTCAGCACCCAGCCGCCGGTGACGGCGCGCACCGCGTTCATGGCGCCGGGGTATTCGTAGATGTAGTCGCCCAGGAAGAGCACGGCATCGGGCTCGTCGGCGCGCAGATGGCGCCAGGCGGCGTAGTAACCGTGTTCCCAGCGCTGGCAGGAGGCATAAGCCAGGCGCAGGCGCTGCGGCTGCGCCTCGGGCCGGGGAAAGGTGCGGGTGCGGCCCACGGGGCTGACGGCGTCGCCCAGCATGAAACGGTAGAAATACCAGCGGTCGGGCTCCAGCCCCGCCACCTCGGCATGCACCGCATGGCCCAGCGCCGGCACGGCCTGCACCTGGCCGCTGCGGGCGATGCGGGTGAAGCCTTCGTCGTGCGCCACTTCCCAGCGCAGCGTGAACTCGGCGGGTTGCGGCTGCTCGAACTGCAGCCGCGTCCACAGCACCACGCCATCGGCGCTTGGCGCCCCGCTGGCCACGCCCAGGGCAAACGGGTCGTGCCGCAGGCGGGCCAGGCTCCAGGCGCTGCGCGGCAGCCAGAGTGTGCTGGCGGTGGCCGCGGCCAGGCGCAGCAGCCGGCGGCGGTCAGGAAGGTCTGGAGACATGCAAGGACGGGCGGGCCATGGACGCGGCCATCATGCCATGCCCTCGTGACGGCACCGTTGCCGTGCCAGGCGGCTCAGCCGCGCTGGCGCAGCGCCTCGTACAGGCAGACGCCGCTGGCCACCGACACGTTCAGGCTCTCCACCCCGCCCTTCATGGGGATGCCGACCAGCTCGTCGCAGGTTTTGCGTGTGAGCTGCCGCATGCCCTCGCCTTCGGCGCCCAGCACCAGGGCCGTGGGGCCCTTGAGGTCCACCTGGTAGATGGTCTTGGGCGCGTCGTCGCTGGTGCCGATGCACCAGATGTTGCGCTCTTTCAGCTCGCCCAGCGTGCGCGCCAGATTGGTCACCATGAAATAAGGCACGGTCTCGGCCGCGCCGCTGGCCACCTTGGCCACGGTGGCGTTGATACCCACCGCATGGTCCTTGGGCGCGATCACCGCATGCGCGCCGGCGCCGTCAGCCACCCGCAGGCAGGCGCCCAGGTTGTGCGGGTCGGTCACGCCGTCGAGCACCAGCAGCAGCGGCGGCTCGCTCAGCGAGTCCAGCAGATCATCCAGCGAATGCACCTGGGCCAGCGGCTCCACCCGCGCGGCCACACCCTGGTGGCCGTGGCTGCCGGCCAGCTTGGCCAGGCGCAGGCCGTCGGCCTCGATCAGGCGCACGCCGGCCTCCTTGGCCTTTTCCAGGAACTGGCGCATGCGCGCATCGCGCCGGGTGGGCTCGAAATAGATCTCGATGATGGATTGCGGCGCTGTCTTCAGGCGCACGCCGACGGCGTGGAAGCCGAACAGGACTTTGGGGGAGGACATGGGGGGATTATCCCAGCATGTCCTTGGGCGGCCGGTAATGGCTAGTGTGGCGGCATCCCCTTCTTTGGGGATAGGACGAAATGTGACACGTCCTTAGAATTATCCACAAGCGGTTCGTACGTGAAGTCAAACGTTCAGTGGTATGAAAGAGCGGAGAGTGCGTGTATGGCAAGAGATGATTTTCCTTCTGCAGTTAAGACCGCATTGAGAATGCGAGCAGCGCTGATCTGCTCCAATCCAGAGTGCCGCAAACAGACGGTCGCACCCTCTGAGTCGGATGATGACAAATTTGTATGCATAGGGAAAGCCGCTCACATTAGCGCCGCTGCAGGGGGCGGCCCTAGATATGAGACGGGCATGTCCTCTGAAGAACGCAGCTCAATCTCGAACGCAATCTATCTGTGCAGCGGCTGCGCCGATCTTATTGACAAGAACAACGGTCAAGACTTTAGTACCGCCACCTTGAGGCAGTGGAAAGCAGACCATGAACAATGGATCGCCTCTAACCTCAATAAGAGAAGTGAAGGTGTAGGTGGCGATGGCGGCAGCGGCACCATCTTCGGGAATCGAGGTACCGTGATCGGCGGCAAAGGTGGGCGTGGTGGTATGGCCGGGGTCGGAGGAAAGGGTGGCAGTGGATTCATCCAGGGAGATGACGGCCTAATCATCGGCGGAGATGGAGGTAGCTGTGGCACTGCCGATGGACGAGGTGGGAGAGGTGCCAAGGGGCCGACAGAACGTCTTGGGTTCGACACCTCGCGGTGGGGTTATGGAAGGGGTGGTTCTGGCACAAATCATCCTGAATACGACCGCAGAATTAGGTTGCTCGCTCAGTTTCGATCTGAGTACCTAGTGAGATTTCCCACCGATGCGCCGTACATTGAGGCTGGCGCAGACGCTGTTCCAGTCGATTGGATTAACCAGCGTCTCGCTGAGAGCCAGGAATCATGGCGAATTGAATTGCGCGAAGGCCTCTACGTACTGCCTCCTCTTCTATGAGGCTCCGTATTGCCACCTAACAGCTTGCTGCAGCGGATGGTCTTTTCGGGCTGCTACTGAGTACAGCCGTTGCATAAATCGAAAAACCCGGTATGCCGGGTTTTCCTCATTCAGCAAACAACCTACCATTCACCCGCTCGCCCTCCCCGCCTCAATCGTGATCCTGCGCTCACACCTCTGCGCAATCCCCGTGTCATGCGTCACCAGCACCAGGGTCGTGCCCTGCTCGCGGTTCAGCGTGAACATCAGTTCCATTACGGTCTCACCCGTCGCATAGTCCAGGCTGCCCGTGGGCTCGTCGGCCAGCAGCACGGCCGGCTGCACCACGAAGGCGCGCGCCAGCGCCACACGCTGCTGCTCGCCGCCGGACAGCACCTTGGGGTAGTGGCCCAGGCGCTGGCCCAGGCCCACGCGGCCCAGCATCTCGGTGGCGGCCTTGCGGGCGTCCTTGCGGCCGGCCAGTTCCAGCGGCAGCATGACGTTTTCCAGCGCGCTCAGGTGGCCCAGCAGCTGGAAGCTCTGGAACACGAAACCCACCTTCTGCGCGCGCAGCGCGGCGCGCGCGTCCTCGTCCAGCGCGAACAAGTCCTGCCCGTCGAGCATGACGGTGCCGCGCGTGGGCGTGTCCAGCCCGGCCATGATGGACAGCAGGGTGCTCTTGCCCGAACCGGAGGCGCCGACGATGGCCACCGCCTGGCGCGGCGGCACCTGGAAATCGATATCGCGCAAAATGTCGAGTGTGCCGGTCGAGTCGGTGACGGATTTGTAGACGTGCTCGACGGAAATGATGGATACGGACATGAATTTTTCTTTCTTGCGTCGCTACTGTATCGCGGCCGGCCTGTTGGCCGCGGCCGTGGGGTTTCTGGGGCTGGCGCCGGCCCGCGCTGCCGAACGCACCGTGTTGGTGGTGGGCGATTCGCTGAGCGCCGAATACGGCCTGCCGCGCGGCAGTGGCTGGGTGACCCTGCTGGAGCAGCGGCTGGCGCGCGAGCGCAAGGGGCTGCGCGTGGTCAACGCCAGCATCAGCGGCGAGACCACCTTCGGCGGCCGCTCGCGCCTGCCGGCCCTGCTGGCGCAGCACCAGCCCGCCATCGTGATCATCGAACTCGGCGGCAACGACGCCCTGCGCGGCCTGGCGCTGGACGCCACCCGCGCCAACCTGGAGTGGATGACCCAGCAGGCCAAGAAGTCCGGCGCGCGCGTGCTGCTGCTGGGCATGGAGGTGCCGCCGAACTACGGCCCCGACTACACGCGCCGCTTCGCCGGCCTGTACCGCCAGGTCGCGCGCAGCGAGAAGACCGCCCTGGTGCCCTTTTTCCTCAGGGGCGTGGCCGACGGCCCCGAGCCCACGCGCTGGTTCCAGAGCGACCGCATCCACCCCAACACCGAGGCCCAGCCCCTGATGCTGAACAACGTCTGGCCCGAGCTAAAAAAGATCCTGTAATGCCCCTGGTCACCATCACCGCCGAAGAAGCCCTGCAGCGCCTGGACGACTTCGACACCATCATCGACGCCCGCAGCGAAGACGAATACGCCGAAGACCACCTGCCGGGCGCCGTGAACTGGCCCACGCTGGACAACCAGCAGCGGCACGACATCGGCACGCTCTACAAGCAGGTCAACGCCTTCGAGGCCAAGAAACGCGGCGGGGCGATTGCCGCGCGCAACATTGCGACCCATATCGAGCGCGAAGTGATCGATAAACCGAAGGACTGGAAACCCCTGACCTACTGCTGGCGCGGCGGCAAGCGCAGCGGCTCGCTGAGCCTGATCCTGAGCGAGATCGGTTTTCGGGTGACCCTCATCGACGGCGGCTACAAGGCCTTTCGCGCCGCGCTGCTGCTGGACATCCCGCGCCTGGCGCCGCAATTCGACTGGCGCGTGATCTGCGGCACCACCGGCTCGGGCAAGACGCGCCTGCTGCAGGCCCTGCAGGCCGCCGGCGCCCAGGTGCTGGACCTGGAGGCCCTGGCCAACCACCGCAGCTCGGTGCTGGGCGCCATACCCGGCGTGGCCCAGCCCTCGCAAAAGCAGTTCGACACCCGCATCTGGGACGCGCTGCGCCGCTTCGATCCCCAGCGCCCGGTTTATGTGGAGAGCGAAAGCAAGAAGGTGGGCAACGTGGCCGTGCCCGGCACGTTGATCGAGGCCATACGCGCCGCGCCTTGCCTGAACCTGGTGCTGCCCGATGAGGAGCGCGTGGCCCTGCTGCTGGAGGACTACGACTTCTTCGTCCAGAACCCGGAAGCCTTCTGCGAACGGCTGGATGCGCTGACCGAACTCAAAGGCAAGCAGGTGGTGGACGGCTGGAAGCAGGCTGTGCGCAGCGGCCACATCGACAACGTGGTGCGCGACCTGCTGCTGAGCCACTACGACCCGGTCTACCTGCAGTCCATGGCGCGCAACTTCAAGCAGTTCGGCGCGGCGCGGGAAATCCGGCCGGCCGACCGCTCGGTGCCGGCCATGCGCGCGCTGGCCGAGCAGCTGCTGGCGGCCTCAGGCAACACTGAATAAGTCCTGGCGATGGGCTGCGCCCCGTGTCGGGATGGGATGCAAGGCGCAAACCACAGCCATAGCCTCAGCTATGGCGAGGATTTGCAACGCCGCAGACCGCCCGAAACGGGGATGCAGCACGCGGCGGGGACTTGTTCAGTGTTGCCTAAAGCACCACCGCGCTGACGATGACGAAGTAGGTCAGCAGGCTCAGCAGGTCCTGGATGATGGTGGCCAGCGGGCCGCTGCCGTAGGCCGGATCGCTGCCCAGCCGCTCCAGCAGCCAGGGCAGCAGCAGGCCGATGGTGGTGGCGATGCAGCCGGCCGCGACCAGGGCCCCGGCCACGGCCAGCGCAAGGTGGACATCGCCGAAGACCAGCCAGACCCCCGGGAAAGTCAGACCGCCCAGCACCACCCCGATCAGCAGCCCGGTGCGCATCTCGCCGCCGACCAGGGCCGACAAGCGCGTATGGCTGAGCGAGAGGCCCCGCACGGCCACGGCCTCGGTCTGGGTGCCGATGGCGTCGGCCAGATAGACCAGGCCGGGCACGAAAAAGGCGATCGCCGGGTGCAGCGCCAGCGCGCCCTCGAAGCGCGCCACGATGAAGGTGGCCAGCACGCTGCCGAGCAGGCCCAGCAGCAGCCAGGGCAGGCGGTGGCGCAGACGGCGCAGCGGGGGTTCCTCGATGGCCTCGCGCGCGCGCAGGTTTTCGCGTGTGATGCCGGCAAAGTGATGGATGTCTTCCACGTGCTCGCGGCGCAGGATGTGCAGCAGCGCCGTGGCGGGCACCACCCCCAGCAGCCGGCCCCGGGCGTCGATGACCGGCATCGCGCTGAGCTTGTGGTGCAAGGCCAGCGAGGCCACCCGCTCCTGGTCGGTCCCGGTGTGGACCCGCGGGAAACCCGTGTGCGCGACACTGCCGATGCGTGTGTCCCGGGGCAGGGCCAGCAGTTCGGCCAGGGCCATGACCCCGACCAGGTGCTCCCGGGCGTCGAGCACGCAGACGATGTCGACACAGTCGTAGGGGTGAGCCAGCAGGTCGGTGATGACGTCCTGGGCCGTCTGCTCCGCGTGGGCCCGCGGCACGCCGGCGATCAGGTAGCGGCCGGCGGTTTCGTCATGGCGCGCCTCCTCGGGCGGACCGGGCTGGTCGGCCCCGCTCAGGCTGTTCTGGATGGCATCCGTCATCAGCGTCTCCTGCTTGTTGCACAAGGCGGGGCTTGCGCCCGCAACTGTCGATGCGACCCGCCGGCCCGCGCGCAGAGCCTGTTCACGGTCTCGCAGGGGCCGCGCAAGCGCCTTGCCGGGATGGGATGCAAGGCGCAAAACGAAGCCGGGCTCCATGCCCGGCGAGGCTTTGCAACGCCGCAGACCGCCTGGCAAGGTGCTTGCCCTTCGGGTTGGGATGAAATCGGGCGATTTGCCCACCAAATCCCTTGCATGGGCATGAGCCCATGCGGCGTGATCTTGGCGGCCAACTCATCCCGATTGCATCCCAACGCGACCCCTGCGAGACCGTGAACAGGCTCTCAGGGCCGATGCGCCGGCCCCGCACAGTCCGTCCCCTGCCACCAGCCCTTGAGGTAGGCGCGGCGCAGCGTGCCGGCGCTGATGGCGGCGGCCACGGCGCTGGAATGGCGCTCGGCGCCGCTGAGCTTGCGCACCCAGCTGCGAAACGGCACCACGCCGTCGACCACCGAACTCACAGTGTTCTTCACGGTGCCGACCGCGTACTGGCCGACGACGTCGGTCGCCTTCTCCATCAGGCCGGGATCGGCGGCCGGGGCGGCAACGGCGTCGATGTCGGGGCCGAGCGCGGCGTCGAGCGCCTGCAATTCGGTCAGCAGCAGCGTGCAGGAGTGCCCAGCCGGCTCGGCATAGGGCCCCTTCTGGGCCCCCACCAGCACGGCGGGAATCTCGTTGTTCAGCAGGTTGAAGTCGTTCAGGGGCTGGGTCGCCACCTGGGTCAGGCCGCTGTTGGCCAGCAGCGTGGTGGTAGCCGCGACGGCGTCCGGGGCCTCGGCCGCCGCGGGCTCCGCAGGCGGTGGCGTCGTGGTGCAGGCGGCCGTCAGGAGAGCAACACCCAGGAGCAGGAGGAAAGGTGTGCGGCGCCGGCCGGGAGCCGACGGGTCGCCGTGCCCTGCCCGCCAGGCCGTGCCGCCAGCACCCGCCATTTCAGGGCTGCGCGTCCGGACTACCGGCCGCCGGTGCAGCGGGCGGGGCTTCGGCCTCGTCCGCAGGCGCCGTTGTGTCGTCGGGGTGGCCACCGGCCTTGCGCTGCGCCTTTTCCTTCAGCTTCTCTTCCTTCTTGCGCTTCTTGGCCAGCTCTTTCTGGCGTTTTTCGTATCCGTAATTGGGTGTTGCCACGGCGTGTACTCGACTTTCAAATAGATGCGGACACTCTAGCAGTTCGCGACGCGAACTTCCATCACCACTGAAATATACCTGCCGCCTCGCTAGAGCAGTTCGATGCCGAACCGCCGCAGCGCCAGGGCCAGCAGGCCGAAGCAGGCCACGGTGATGAGCACGCAGGCCAGCAGCGTGGGCCAGAAGCCCAGGCGCTGCAGCAGGGCCGGGAAGACCAGGAACATGGGCAGCGTGGGCAGCACGTACCAGAAGGTGTACCAGGCGTGGTTGGCGATCTTCTCGGCCGGCTGCTTTTCCACGTAGAGCCAGATCAGCGTCAGCACCGTGACCAGCGGCAGCGCCGCGATCAGGCCGCCGAGCTTGTCGCTGCGCTTGGCCGCCTCGGACACCAGCACCACCATGGCGGCAGTCAGCAGGTATTTGGTGATGAGCCAGGTCATGAAGGATATGCGGTGGGTGTGGGGCCGACTATAGCCCGGTGGGCAGGTGGCCTCAATCCCCTGCGCGCACGGAGGCGCCGGTGGCGTAGAACTGGCCGCCGGCCACGTAGTGCAAGGTGCGCAGTTCGTCCGGCGCGTCCTCGAAATGCCAACGCCCGGCGCTGAACACGCGTTCGTCGGCCCAGGCGGCCGTCACCTCGCCGATGAACAGGTCGTAGGCCTGCTGGTTGTGCGGCTCGGGGATGACCGTGCAGGCCAGCCAGGCCACGCAGCCCTGCACCAGCGGCACCGGGGTGGCGTCCACGGCAAAGGTCTGCACACCATGCTTGTGGAGCTTGTCGGGCACGTCCCTGGCGCTGTCGCTGCCCACCCCGACGGTCTGGGCGGCCAGGGCGCGGGCCGGCACGTTGAGCACGAAGCGGCCACTGCCCTCCACCAGCGCGCGCGTGTACGTGGCCTTGTCGATCACCACGGTCACCTTGGGCGGCGCATAGTCCAGCGGGCACGCCCAGGCGGCGGCCATGACGTTGTGCCGCCCCTGGTGGGCGGACGAGACCAGCACGGTCGGGCCGTGATTGAGCAGGCGGTAGGCCCGCTCCAGCGGGACGGGCGTGAGGTGGGCGGGGGTGGTCATGTCTGGCCTGTCGCGCTCAGCCCCTGAAGCGCCGGCGCGTCAGCGCCAGCGCAATGAGCCAGGCCACCAGCGCATACAGGGCCAGCACCACCAGGTGCAGCAGCGCATCGCGCGGCCACTGGCCCAGGAACAGCGGACGCACCAGTTCCACCGCCTGGGTCAGCGGCAGCCAGGCCGAGACGTGCTGCAGCAAGACCGGCAGGTTGTCGCGCGGGAAGAACACACCGCTCAGGAACATCATGGGCGTGAGAAAAAGCGTGAAGTAGTAGGTGAAGAAGTCGTAACCCTTGGCCAGGGCGTTGAAGATCAGCGCCAGGCAGCTGAAGGTGATGCCGGCGAGCAGCAGGATGGGCAGCACGAGCAGCAGCATGGGGCTGCGGCTGATGTCCAGCGCCAGCATCACACCCAGGATGGCCGTGACGGAGAACAGCGACTTGAAGGCCGCCCACAGCATCTCGGCCAGCAGCACGTCACGCAGGGCAATCGGCGCGTTCATGATGCTGTCCCAGGTCTTTTGCACGTGCATGCGCGAGAAGGCCGAGTACAAGGCCTCGAAGGTGGCGGCGTTCATGGCGCTCATGCAGATCGAGCCGCTGGCCAGGAACAGGATGTAGGGCACCTGCCCCTCGCCCAGCGGCACCGTGCCGACCAGCGCGCCCAGGCCGTAACCGAAGGCCACCAGCCACATCAGCGGCTCGGCGATATTGCCCACCAGGCTGGGGATGGCCAGCTTGCGCCAGACCAGCAGGTTGCGCAGGAAAACGGGCCACCAGCGGAGCATCGGATTCATCATGCTTCCTCCCGGATCTGGCGGCCGGTGAGTTTCAGGAAGAGATCTTCCAGATTGGCCGGGCGGTGCAGGCTGCGCACGCCGTGGTCGTGTGCCAGCGCCTGCAGGATGGGCGCGGCGTCCTGGGTGTAGAAAAACACCGTCTCGCCGCTGACTTCCACCCGGCTGGCCAGGGCCCGCAGCGGGCCCGTGCTCAGGGCCTGCGTGTCGCCGCCGTAGACCTCCACCACATCGGGCTCCAGGTGCTGGGCGATCAGTTCGCGCGGTGTGCCTTCGGCGATCTTGCGGCCATGGTCGATGACCAGCAGGCGGTCGCACAGGCGCTCGGCCTCGTCCATGAAATGGGTGGTGAGCAGGATGGACTTGCCCTGCTGCAACAGTTGCTGCAACCGCTCCCACATCAGGTGGCGCGCCTGCGGGTCCAGGCCGGTGGTGGGCTCGTCGAGCAGCAGCAGGCGCGGGTCGTTCACCAGTGCGCGGGCCAGGCTGAGCCGCCGGCGCATGCCGCCCGAGAGCTGGCCGGGCTTGGCGTCGGCCTTGTGCGACAGGGAGGCGAACTCCAGCAGGCCGGGAATGCGGGCGCGGATGTCGGCGCTTTTCATGCCGAAGTAGCGGCCGAAAACCAGCAGGTTTTCTGCGCAGCTGAAGTCGGGGTCGAGCGAGTCGAACTGCGTGACCACGCCCAGCTGCGCCTTGATGGCGTGGGCGTCCTGCGGCATGCGCAGGCCGAAGGCCTCCACGTGGCCGCCGTCGGGCACGCTCAGGCCCAGACACATGCGCAGGCTGGTGGTCTTGCCGGCCCCGTTGGGACCGATCACGCCCAGGCACTCACCCGGGTGGATGGCAAAACTCAGGTCATTGACAACCGTGGTCTCGCCGTAACGTTTGACGAGGTTGTGGCATTCGAGGAAGGCGTCGGGCATGGCGGCCATTCTGGCATGGCTTCCTACTTCGCTGGTGACAGCCACGCACTACGCGTGAAGAAGTTCAAACCGGGGAACGCCGTGGAAGCGGCTCTGCCGGGCCACTGGCGTTGCCCCCTTGAGGGGCTGAAGGCTGCGGCTCCTGTCCTGCCTGCGCAGGACAGGACAGCCTGAAGAGGTACAGCCTCTGGCTGTCACCACAGGGCGCGCAGCGCCTCGGGGGTGTTTCAATCAATCCAGCGCACCGAACCGCGATACGCATGCCAGCTGGCATGCCCCAGCCAGGGGCCGACGACCAGCAGGCCCAGGCCCCAGGGCACGATGGCCAGCCCCACCAGCACCGTGATGAGCGCACCCCACAGCAGCAGCACCGGCAGGTTGGTGAAAAAGACCTCGATGCTGGTGAGTGAAGCCGAGATGGCGTCGGTGTCGCGGTCCAGGATCATGGGGATGGAGACCACGGAGGTGGCGAACACCAGGCCGGCGAAGGTGCCACCGACCACCAGATAGACCGCCACGAACTCCCAGTTCTCGGGATTGAAGATGGCCTGCAGCACACCCACGGTGGAGGGCATGCCGGTGTTGAAGAACACGGCGAACACCACCAGCGAAGCCCGGCCCCAGAGCAGTTCCAGCACGATGAGCACCAGCACGAGCATGCCCATGCTGCCCACGTGCTGGTCCCAGCAGGTCAGCGAGGCGCCCAGGTCGGACGCCAACCCCTGTTCACGCCGGCGGCTGACCTCGTACAGCCCCATGGCCAGGAAGGGGCCGACCAGCACGCAGCCGGAGACCATGGACATGGTGTATTCGGGCAGGTGGCGGAACACCGCGCCCAGTGTCATGGCCATGATCCAGAAGCACACGCCGTAGAACACCGCGATGCCCATCTCGGCGCTCAGGTCGCGCCAGCCGCGCGCCAGCCAGCGAAACGGGTCCGCAAGACCCAGGGTCACAATCTCGCGCTTCGGCCCCACGGGGGGTGGCGGCACATAGGGTTCAGGATGGGCCGGTGGGCCGATGTCGGTGCTGTTGCTCAAGATCTTGCTCCCCAGTTTCTTGATCTGAAGCAAGACTAACGGCCAGAACCGGCCCTGCCTACTGAGGAAAACACCAGTCTGGAATTGAGCCAGCTCAAGCCAGCGCCCGCTGCAGCGCCTGCAGGAGATCTGCCTGCAGATCCTCCACCGCCTCCAGACCGGCGGAAAAACGCACCAGGGTGCCACGCGCCAGGTGGGCCGGCCAGCCCTGGCGCATGGATGCCAGTTCGTAGGGCACGGCCAGGCTCATCGGCCCGCCCCAGCTGTAGCCCAGCCGGAACAGGCGCAAGGCGTCGCAGAAGGCGTCGACCTGCGCCTGCGTGTAGCGGGCGTCGACGATCACGCTGAACAGACCGGCGGCCCGGCCCTCCTCGGCACCGCACAAGGCCTGCCACTGCGCATGGCCCGGCGAATCCGGCAGCGCCGGGTGCAGCACCTGGGCGAACTCGCTGCGGGTCTGGCACCAGCGCGCCAGCGCACGCGCCGTGCGGTCGTGCGCCGCATAACGCAAGGCCAGACTGGGCAGGGAGCGCAGCACCGCCTCGACGTCGTTCATGCCCACCCCCAGGCCCAGCCGCATATGGGTGAGCTTGAGGCGGATATGCAGCTTCTCGTCGCGGGTGATGACCGAACCCATCAGCACGTCGCCGCCGCCGCTGGGGTACTTGGTCAGCGCGTGGATGGTGAGGTCCACGCCCTGCCCCGCCCCCAGATCGAAGGCATCGAAGGCCAGGCCGGCGCCCCAGGTGTTGTCCAGCGCCGTCAGCACACCGGCGGCCCGGCAGATGCGGACCTGCTCCAGCAGGTCGGGAAACTCCAGCGTGACCGAGCCCGCGGCTTCGAGCCAGACCAGCCGGGTCTTGCCGTTGATGCGCCGCGCCAGGTCCTGCGGGTCCATGGGATCGTAGAACTGGTGCGTGATGCCCCAGCCCTTGAGCTCGCCTTGGGCCAGGGCCTTGTTCGGGCCATAGGCGTTGTCGGGGATCAGCACCTCGTCACCGCTCTGCAGCAGGGACAGCGCCACCGTGGCAATCGCCGCCAGGCCGCTGGGCACCAGCAGACACTGGGCCCCGCCTTCGAGCGCACACAGCCGCTCCTCCAACACATAGCTGGTGGGCGTGCCGTGCAGGCCGTAGGTGTAAGCGGTCTTGTCCTTCCACTCGCGGCTGCGCATGGCGGCCACGTTCGGGAAAAAGACCGTGGAGGCCTTGTAAACACCGGGCTGCGGCGCCTCGAACCCCGCGGGTGGTACGTAGGGATGGTGGATCAGGCCGGTGGTCTTGTCGCTCATGGTCTGCCTTGAAGGGAAGCAAGGCCGAGCTTAACGCGATCCTCTGCGGACGAGGAAACCCAATTCGCGGGACGCCGTGGAACCGGCTTCGCCGGGCCACTGGCGTCGCCCCCTGCAAGGGGGGTGGCAGAGCGACACGAAGTGCGCGCAGCCTGGGGGTGAGCCTATTTCAAACTTTCCACTTCGCCAGCAGCTCGGCCGGACGCATGCGGTCATAACCCTCGAAGGGCTGGTGGATCCAGGGATTGGTGGGCAGGAACTCGACCGAGTAGTCGGCCTTGAAGGTGGACTGCGCCTTGGTCCAGAGCACGGCGCTGCGCAGCTCGGTGATGGCCGGGTACTTGCTGCGCAGCTGGGCGATGACTTCGTCCAGCGTGTGGCCGGTATCGGCCAGGTCGTCGACCAGCAGCACGCGCCCGGCAATCTCGCCCTGCGGCGTGGTGATGTATTTGGCGATGTCCAGATGCCCCTGCACTGTCCCGGCCTTGGCACGGTAGGAACTGGTGGACATGATGGCCAGGGGCTTCTCGAAGATGCGCGAGAGGATGTCGCCGGGGCGCATGCCACCGCGGGCCAGACAGAGGATGGTGTCGAACTCCCAGCCCGACTGGTAGACCTTGAGGGCCAGCTTCTCGATCAGGTTGTGGTACTCGACGTAACTCACATACAGGTGCTTGCCATCTTCAGTCAACATCCGGTTGCTCCTCTTTTGATAGCTATCTTGTCAGGATCCGTCATGCGACGTAGGGGTGACGCATCATGATCGTGTGGTCACGGTCCGGGCTGGTCGAGATGATGTGGATCGGCACGCCGGTCACCTGCTCGATACGCTGCAGGTACAGGCGCGCATTGATGGGCAGCTTTTTATATTGGGTCACCCCCACGGTGGTTTCGGTCCAGCCGGGCAAGGTCTCGTAGATGGGCTTGCAGCGGGCGATCTCGTCCGCGCCCATGGGCAGGATGTCGATGATCTCGCCGTCGAGCTCGTAGCCGGTGCACAGCTGCAGTTCCTTGAGGCCGTCGAGCACGTCCAGCTTGGTCAGGCACAGGCCGGTCAGGCCGTTGACCTGGGCCGAGCGCTTGAGCAGCGCGGCGTCGAACCAGCCGCAGCGGCGCGAACGGCCGGTGGTCACGCCCTTCTCGGCACCGACGGTGCTCATGTGGTAACCCGGCGTGCCGGGGGTTTCCCAGTCCAGCTCGGTCGGGAAGGGGCCGCCGCCCACGCGCGTGCAGTAGGCCTTGGTGATGCCCAGGATGTAGTGCAGCATGCCCGGGCCCACGCCGGAGCCGGCGGCGGCGTTGCCCGCCACGCAGTTGCTGGAGGTGACGTAGGGATAGGTGCCGTGGTCGACGTCCAGCAGCGTGCCCTGCGCGCCTTCGAACAGCAGGTTGGCGCCGTTGCGATGGGCTTCGTTGAGCTCGCGCGAGACGTCGGCCATCATGGGCTTGAGCAGCTCGGCGTGGCGCATGGCCTCGGCATACACCGGCTCGAACTGCACTTCGCCGTTCTTGATGTAGGGCTTCAGGGCGTCCCCGAAAGTGAAGTTCTTCGAGCCCAGGAAGGTAGTCAGCACGTGGTTGTGCAGCGCCAGCAGTTCCTTGAGCTTGGCGGCAAAACGCTCGGGGTATTTCAGGTCCTGCACGCGCAGCGCGCGCCGCGCGATCTTGTCTTCGTAGGCCGGGCCGATGCCGCGGCCGGTGGTGCCGATCTTCTCGGAACCACCCTGCTCGCGCGCGGCTTCGCGCGCCACGTCCAGGGCCGCGTGAAAGGGCAGGATCAGCGGGCAGGCCTCGCTGATACGCAGGCGCGAGCGCACCTCGACACCGGCGCGCTCCAGCCCTTCGATCTCCTCGAACAGCTTGGCCGCCGACAGCACCACGCCGTTGCCGATGTAGCACTTGACGCCGGTGCGCATGATGCCGCTGGGGATGAGGTGCAGCGCGGTCTTGACCCCGTTGATGACCAGCGTGTGGCCGGCGTTGTGGCCGCCCTGGAAGCGCACCACACCCTGGGAGAACTCGGTCAGCCAGTCCACCAGCTTGCCCTTGCCTTCGTCACCCCACTGGGTGCCCACGACAACGACATTACGTCCTTTGGTTGTATTCATTTCAGGTTTTCTCGATAGACGCGCTCAGATGGCGCTGACAAACCACTGCCCGGCGACTTCCGTGAGCTCACGGTCGCACTGGAACTCGTCGATTTCGCTTTCATGACCGGGCAGCACGCAGACGACGGTCTCGCCTTGTGCGCGCAGGCGTGCGATCGCCGCACGCAACTCGGCCGATTCGCCCCAGGGGGCGCGGATGGCCGCGCGCAGCGCACGCGCCGGCACGGCGCCCACCAGGGTCTTGAGATCCAGGCTGAAGCCCACCGCCGGACGTTTGCGCCCGAACACGGCCCCCACCTCGTCGTAACGACCGCCGCGCAGCAGCGCGTCGCTCACGCCCTCGGCGTAGACGGCAAAGCGCACGCCGCTGTAATAGGCATACCCGCGCAGATCGGCCAGATCGAAGCCCAGGGGTGTGCCCTGCAGGTGGCCGGCCAGCCACTGCAGGCTGTCCAGCGCCTGGCGCACCGCCGGCAGCGCCGGCAGCACCTTGGCCGCCTCGGCCAGCACGGCCGCGTCGCCATACAGCCGCGGCAGGGCCAGCAGGCCCTGGCGCGAAGCTTCGGGGAAGTCGTGGGTCAGCTCCTGCAGGGCCGGCACATCCTTGGCGGCCAGGGCCGCCTGCACCTGGGCCAGGGTGTCGGCGTCCGCCGTCACGCCTTCGAGCAGCGCGCTGACGATGCGCACGTCGGCCAGATCGACGGTGTAGTTCTCGAGCCTAGCCGCCTTCAGGCAGTCCAGCGCCAGCAACAGCGCCTCCAGGTCGGCCTCCAGACCGGCATGGCCGTAAATCTCGGCGCCGAACTGCAGCGGCTCGCGGGTGGCGTGCGGGCTGGCCGGCCGGGTGTGCACCACCGGGCCGCAATAACACAGGCGGGCCACACCGCGGCGGTTGAGCAGATGGGCGTCGATGCGCGCGACCTGCGGCGTGGTGTCGGCGCGCAGGCCCATGGAGCGGCCGGAGAGCTGGTCGACCAGCTTGAAGGTCTGCAGATTGAGCGCCTGACCGGTGCCGGTCAGCAGCGACTCCAGGTGCTCGAGCAGCGGGGGCATGACCAGCTCGTAGCCATAGCAGCGTGCCATGTCGAGCAGGTCGCGACGCAGTTCCTCGATGTGGCGCGCCTCGGAGGGCAGGACATCGGCAATGTGATCCGGCAGGAGCCAGGCGGACATGGGAAAGGGGGAGCTGTTAAAAACGTGATTTTACCGGTCTTACAGACCGATAAGAATCAGGTCGGTTTCAGAACTGCAGCCAGCCCAGCCACAGCAGGCCGGCCAGGATGCTGCACAGACCGAAAAAGCGGATCTGGCCGTCGCTCAGGCCCAAGATCTGGCTGAACATGCGGCGCCAGCCACCCGGGGAGACAAAAGGAAACAGGCCCTCGATCACGAGGACGAGGGCCATGGCCAGCCAGAAGCTCTCGCTGTTCACGCGGCCTTATTTCCGGGGCGCCGTGCTCTGGCCGCGGAAGACCTTGAAGAACTCGGAGCTGCTCGGGTCGAGCACCATCACGTCGCTCTTGCTGGTGAAGCTGGCCTTGTAGGCCTCCAGGCTGCGGTAGAACTGGGCGAAAGAGGGGTCGCGGCCGAAGGCCTCGGCGTAGATGCGCGCGGCCTCGGCATCACCCTGGCCCTTGACCTTCTGGGCGTCGCGGTAGGCGTTGGCCACCGTCACCTCGCGTTGGCGGTCAGCGTCGGCGCGGATCTTCTCGCCCTCGGCGGCGCCGGTGGAGCGCAGTTCGTTGGCCACGCGCTGGCGTTCGGCTTTCATGCGGCCGTACACCGACTCGGTGATGGATTCCACGTAGTCCACGCGCGTGATGCGCACGTCCACCACGTCGATGCCCCAGGGTTTCGCGCCACGCACGGAGCTGATCACCTCGGCCTTGACGTCGGCCATCAGCGCCTCGCGCTTGAGCGAGAGCAGCTCCTTGACGGTGCGTTTGTTGATCTCTTCCTGGAAGGCATTGCGCACCACGCGGTTGAGCTGGCTGGTGCCGGCCGCCTCGTTCAGGCCGACGTTGCGGATGTACTCGGTGGGATCGCTGATGCGCCAGCGCACATACCAGTCGATCACCACCCGCTGTTTCTCGGCGGTGAGCATGGGCTCGTTGTCGGGGCTGTCGAGCGTGAGCAGGCGCTTGTCGATATAGGTGACGTTCTGGAACGGCGGCGGCAGCTTGACGTTGAGGCCGGGCTCGGTGATGACCTCTTTGATCTGCCCCAGCGCGTAGACCACGCCGAACTGGCGCTGGTCGACCACGAACAACATGGAACTGGCCAGTGCCAGCAGCACCAGCAGCGAAGAAAGGATGAATCCGATACGGTTCATTCTGGGCTCCTTATCGGGTTTCACGCTCACGCGAGCGCACGCCCTGGCGCGAGCGCGCATCGCCGGCGGCGGCCGGTGCCGTCGTCTGCGGGGCGGCGGCGGACGGACCGGGCATGGCCAGGCTGGCCCCCACGTCGGCACCACCTTGTTGCATGATCTTGTCCAGCGGCAGGTACAGCAGGTTCGAACCCTGGCGGCTCTCGACCAGCACCTTGGTCACGTTGCCATAGATCTGCTGCATGGACTCCAGGTAGAGGCGGTCACGCGTGACCTGCGGGGCCTTCTGGTATTCGGTCAGCACCGAGCGGAAGCGCTGCCCGTCACCCTGGGCCTGCGCCACAATGCGCGACTTGTAGCCCTCCGCCTCTTCCTTGAGGCGCGAGGCGGTACCGATGGCGCGCGGCACCACGTCGTTGGCATAGGCCTCGGCCTCGTTCTTCAGGCGCTCGCGCTCCTGGCCGGCCTTGAGCACGTCGTCGAAGGCGGCCTGCACCTGCTCGGGCGGACGCACGCCGCCTTGCTGCAGATTGATGGCGACCACCTCGATGCCGACCTTGTAGCGGTCCAGGATCTCCTGCATGAGCTTGCGCACACGCGGGGCGATCTGGTCGCGCTCCTCGGACAGGGCCGAGTCCATCTTCATCTTGCCCACCACGTCGCGCACGGCGGTCTCGGCGGCCTGCACCACGGCGCTGGCCGGGTCACGGCTCTCGAACAGGTAGGCGCGCGCGTCGTACAGGCGGTACTGCACGGCGAACTTGATCTCGACGATGTTCTCGTCCGCGGTCAGCATGGCCGACTCGCGCAGGCCGGTGGCCTTGATGACGACATCGCGGCCGACGTCGACCGAGCGGATCTGCGTCACGAACACCAGCTCATGGCGCTGGATCGGATACGGCAGGCGCCAGTTGAAGCCGGCCCCGACGGTGGATTTGTAGCGGCCGAACTGGGTGATGACGGCCTGCTGGCCTTCCTGCACGATGAAAAAGCCCGTGCCCAGCCAGATCAGGACCACGATGGCCACGATCAGGCCGATGCCGAAGCCGGCGTTCTTCATGTCCGGCGAGGGACGGCCGCCCCCGGTGCGACCGCCGCGCCCGCCGCCGAACAGGCCGGTGAGCTTACGGTTGAAATCGCGCCAGAGCTCGTCCAGGTCGGGTGGGCCCTGGGTGTTGCCGGGCCGCGCGCCGCGGCCGGGGCCTTGGGGGGGCGGCTCGGCGTCGGGGCGCGAAGGCTCGGGCTTGCCCTCGGCGGGTTTGTCGTCACCACGACCCCAACGCGGATCGTTCAGGTTGAACATGCCGCGCAGGCGGCCGGGCCAGTGCAGCGGACTGGCCCAGCGGAAGGCTCTTGCTTGGAGTTTCATTCTTCGTCTCTCGTGGATCTCTGCTCAGCAGGCATTGTGCCCAATCAGAAAGAGCTTGCGTGATTGTCCGGGAAATCCGCCGTCATTTCGACCGCTTCGGGGGCCGTCGGCGCACTGGCAATGACGCGTTCGGCCAACACTTGCCGCAATTGCGCCAGCCCTTCCCCGCCGCGCGCGCTGACGAAAACACGCGGCGTGGCCACGCCGTCGAGTTCGTACACGTCCTGCAATTGCGGCGGGCGGCGCTCCGGGCCCAGGGCATCGAGCTTGTTGAAGACCAGCACCTGCGGGATGTGGTCGGCGCCGATCTCGCCCAGCACACGTTGCACCTCGGCGATCTGCTCCGGAAAGTTCGGGTTGGCGGCATCGACCACGTGCAGCAGCAGATCGGCGTCCACCGCCTCCTGCAGAGTGGCCTGGAAGGCGTCGATCAGGCCGTGCGGCAGGTCGCGGATGAAACCCACGGTATCCGACAGCGAGACCGAGCGGCCAGCCTCACCCAGGTAGAGCTGGCGCGTGGTGGTGTCCAGCGTGGCGAACAGCTGGTCGGCGGCATAGGCGCGCGCCTTGACCAGGGCATTGAACAGCGTGGACTTGCCGGCGTTGGTGTAACCGACCAGGGAGATGTTGAAGGCGTCACGGCGCTCGCGCTGGCGCCGCTGGGTCTGGCGCTGGCGCTTGACCTTGTGCAGGCGCTCCTTGGTGCGCTTGATGGATTCGGCGATCATGCGCCGGTCCAGCTCGATCTGCTTTTCGCCCGGGCCACCGCGCACACCGGCACCGCCGGTCTGGCGCTCCAGGTGGGACCAGCGCCGCACCAGGCGCGTGCTAAGGTACTGCAGGCGGCCAATTCCACCTGCAACTTGCCTTCATGAGACCGCGCGCGCTGGGCGAAGATCTCCAGAATGAGCAAGGTGCGGTCGTTGACCGGCAGCTCCAGCGTGCGCTCCAGGTTGCGCTGCTGCGCCGGGCTCAGGCTCTGGTCGAAGAGGATCTCGCTGGCACCGAGCTGCGTGGCCAGCAGCTTGATCTCCTCGGCCTTGCCGCTACCCACGAACAGCGCCGCGTCGGGCGCCTTGCGTTTGCAGGTGATGCGGCCCACGGGGTGCAGGCCGGCGGTCTCGGCCAGCAGGCCAAGCTCCTCGAGTTCACCGTCGAAATGCGGCAGACCGAAGTCGACCCCGACCAGAATGGCCGCCGCAGGGGTCTGATCAGACAGTTCAGTCAATGGGGACGCTGCCGCCTCTTGATTAACAGTTGCAGTGGCACCGGCATCAGGCCGGGGCTGGCGCCCCGGATGGCATCAGGGCGCGCTGGGCGCTTCGCCTTCGGCACCCGTCGAGAAGTTGACCGCACGACCGGGCACGATGGTCGAGATGGCGTGCTTGTAGACCATCTGGGTGACGGTGTTGCGCAGCAGGACCACGTACTGGTCGAAGGATTCGATCTGGCCTTGCAGCTTGATGCCGTTGACCAGGTAGATGGACACCGGCACGTGTTCGCGGCGCAGGGTGTTCAGAAAGGGGTCTTGCAAGAGCTGACCTTTGTTATTGCTCACGATATTCTCCGTGTTCAAGAGGTAGTAAAGAAGTCGTCACCATACCACAGGGGGCTGGAGAACGCTTGACAATAGGGGCTTATCCCCAGTACGGCGTCCGGACAAAGCGCGGCGTTCGGCGGCTAGCCTTCGTCCTTGTCGGCGTAGGGATTGGTCGAGGTCTTCATCTCGATGCGCATGGGTGTGCCGACCAGGTCGAACTCCTTGCGGAACCAGCCTTCCAGGTAGCGCTTGTAGGAGTCCGGCACGTGCTCCAGCGAGTTGCCGTGGATGATGATCACCGGCGGATTCATGCCGCCCTGGTGGGCGTAGCGCATCTTGGGGCGGAACATGCCGGCGCGCTTCGGGCTCTGGAACTGCACCGCCTGCTGCAGCAGACGCGTGAGCACCGGCGTGGACATCTTGCAGCTGGCGGCCTTGTAGGCCTGGATGATGGAGGCCCACAGCGGCCCCAGCCCCTGGCGTTTCTGGGCCGAGATGAAATGGATGTTGGCGAACTTCAGGAAGGCCAGCCGCGTCTCGATGGAGCGCTGCAGGGTCTGGCGCTGGTAGTCGTCCACCGCGTCCCACTTGTTGACGGCCAGCACCACGGCGCGGCCGCTCTCAAGGATGTAACCGGCGATGTGGGCGTCCTGATCGGTCACGCCCTGGGTGGCGTCGAGCAGCAGCAGCACGACGTTGGCCGACTCGATGGCCTGCAGGGTCTTGACCACCGAGAACTTCTCGATCGCCTCGAAGACCTTGCCCTTGCGACGCAGCCCAGCGGTGTCGATGAGCTCGAACTTCTGGCCGTTGCGCTCGAAGGGCACGCTGATCGCGTCGCGTGTGGTGCCCGGCAGGTCGAAGGCCACCAGGCGCTCCTCGCCCAGCCAGGTGTTGATGAGCGTCGATTTACCCACGTTGGGCCGGCCGGCCACGGCCAGCTTGATCACGCCCGGGATCTGCTCCTCCTCGGCCTCGTCTTCGTCCGGCAGGTTCAGCGGCGCCAGTGCCAGCTCGACCAGCGAGCGAATGCCCTGACCGTGCGCGGCCGACACCGGATGCACCTCGCCCAGGCCGAGCTCGTAGAACTCGCCCAGCTGGGCGCCTTCGGTCATGCCCTCGGCCTTGTTGGCCACCAGCACGCAGGGCTTGCCCAGGCGGCGCAGGTACTTGGCGATGTCATGGTCCTGCGCCGACAGGCCGCCGCGCGCATCGACCACGAAGATCACCACGTCGGCCTCGGCCACGGCCTGGCGCGTCTGCTTGGCCATCTCCTTGTAGATGCCGCTCTCGGCCGTGGGCTCGAAGCCGCCGGTGTCGATGACGATGTACTCGTGTTTGCCCTGCTTGCCGTTGCCGTAGTGGCGGTCGCGCGTGAGGCCGGCGAAGTCGGCCACGATGGCGTCGCGCGACTTGGTCAGCCGGTTGAACAGCGTCGACTTGCCGACATTGGGGCGCCCTACCAGGGCCAGGACGGGTTTCATAGCGACCTTCAGTTATTCAGGGCGCAGGCCCAGCACGCGACCCGCGCTGGTCACCACCACCAGGGTGTTACCGGCCACGACGGGCGTGGCGGCGACGGGTGTGCCGTCGGTCTCGATGCGGGTCTGCAACGCGCCGTCCTGGCGCGCCAGGAAATGCAGGCGACCGGCGTCGTCGCCCACCACCAGGGCGGGGCCCATCAGCACCGAGCCCGAGAGGGCACGGTAACGCAACTGGTTCATGGTCCAGGCGCGCTCGCCATCCTGGCGCTGCCAGGCCACCAGCGTGCCGTCGAATTCAAAGCCCAGGACCAGACCGGCATCACCCGCCAGCCCCGAAGCGCCCACCGCGGGCTTGGTCCAGAGCAAGGCACCGCGCGCCGCATCGACACAGCCGACTGCGGCCTGGAAGGCCCGGGCGCAGACGACGCTGCCCTGGCGGGTCACGACGCCGACCAGATCTACCAGGCGTTCAACATCGTTGGTACCCCGCGGCGAGGCCAGAGGCACCTCCCAGCGCGCGCCGCCGTTGAGCGGGTTCAGGCCGACCAGCCGGCCCGCCAGGCCCACCACCAGGGTGTCGCCCACCGCCGTCAGGACGCCGGGCTGGCGCAGCACCAGGGCTTCGCCGCTGCGACTCTGGCTCCAAAGGCGCCGGCCACTCTGCCCGTCGTAGGCGCTGACCGTGCGGTCGGCGCCCAGCACGAAAACCCGCGCCCCGGCCACCAGGGGCGCGGTGTAGGACGGCGCCGTCAGGCGCTGGCGCCAGAGTTCGCGCCCGTCCTGCAGGGCCACCAGTTCGTTGTCCGTGGTCATGACGGCGGCCAGCCGGCCGTCATGACCGACGCCGGCCGTCAGCGGCGCGCCCACGCTCACGCGCCACAGCGCCTCGCCGGTGCGCGCATCGAGCAGGCTGACCGCACCGTCGCCGGCCGCCACACCCACGACATGGCCGGCCGTCTGGACCACCAGGGGGAAACTCACCTCGCCGATCTGGACGCTCCAGGCCTGGCGCACGCCCAGCAGATTCGGACTCGGCGGCAAGGGGGCCGGCTCAAGCCGGCTGGGTGCGCTGGAACAGCCGGCCAGGCCGGCGGCGATCAGACCTACCAGGGCCAGCGCCCGCGCGCGCGGCAACAGGCCGGCAACAGACGCTCGCCACTGGATCACTTCTTCTCCCCGGCCGTGGGCGTGATGCCCAAGGCGGCCAGCTTGACATCGACCACGCGGCGATAGCTGTTGCCTTCGCCCAGACCTTGCCAGGCCTTGCGGTATTCGGCGGCGGCCTCGGCCTTCTTGCCCTGGGCCAGGTAGACGTCGCCGCGGCGGTCGTCCGCCAGGGCGACGAACTCGGCCGGGAAACTGCCGGATAGCTGCTTGAGCGCGTCGTCATACGACTTGGCATCCAGCAACAGGCCGGCCAGGCGCAGGCGCGCCAGGGCCTGGTAGCCCTCGTCACCGGCCTCCTCGGCCACCCACTTCAGCGCGGCGCGCGCGGCGTCGTTGCGCCCGGCGCTGGCATGCATCGCCGCAACCAGCAGGGCGGCCTGCTGCGCCTGCGCGGTGCGGCCGAACTTGTCCTTCATGTCGGCCAGTGCGCGGTCCAAGCGCGCCGCATCGCCGCTGACGGCAATACGCTCGACCTCCTCGTACAGGGCCGTGGCCTGCGCTGCCTGCTTGCGCTGCCAGTACTGCCAGCCGTTCCAGCCGGCGTAAACACCCATCAGGACGATCAAGCCCCAGGTCACGAGGCCGCCGTACTGGTTCCAGAAATGCTTGAACTGGTCAAGCTGCTCTTGTTCTTCGAGGTCGAGATGTGCCATGGCTGTCTTTACGTTTAAGTCCGCGATTGTAGGCGGGGGGCCCAGTCGGTGACCTGCCCCAGTGGGTGGCTGGTCTGTGCGCCCGCGCCGTCGCGCAGGGCCTTGACGGTGACTTCGCCGCGGGCCAGTTCGTCGGCGCCGAAGATCAGCGCGTAATACGCACCGCTGGCGTCGGCCTTCTTGAACTGCGACTTCATGCTGCCCATGCCCTCCCCCGTGCCGGCATGCATCTGCACGCTGACGCCGGCGGCACGCACCGCCTGCAGCACGGACAGGACCTGGGGCAAGGCCGCGGCGTCCGGCACGATGGCGTAGGCATCGGGTTGCGGCAGCGGGTGCTCGGCGCCCTGCTCCTTGAGCAGCTCCAGCACGCGTTCCACCCCCAGGGCCCAGCCCACGGCCGGCGCCGGCTTGCCGCCGATCTGCTCGATCAGGTAGTCGTAACGGCCGCCGCCGCAGATGGTGCCCTGCGAGCCCAGGCGCGTGGTGATGAACTCGAACACCGTCAGGTTGTAGTAGTCCATGCCGCGCACCAGGCGCGGGTTGATGGTGTAGGCCACGCCGGCAGCGTCCAGGATGGCGCGCACCTGGTTGAAGTGGGCCAGCGAGGCCTCGCCCAGAAAGTCGATCAGCTTGGGCGCCGCTTCCACCAGGGCCTGCATGGCCGGGTTCTTGGTGTCCAGGATGCGCAGCGGGTTGCTGTGCAGACGGCGCTTGGCGTCCTCGTCGAGTTGCTCGGCATGCTGCTCGAAATAGGCGATCAGCGCCGCGCGGTGGTGCTTGCGCTCCTCGGGCTGGCCCAGGCTGTTGAGTTCCAGCCGCACATCATTCAAGCCCAGCACCTTCCACAGCGCGTCGGCCAGCAAGATCATCTCGGCATCCACCTCGGCACCGGCAAAACCCAGGGCCTCGGCGCCGATCTGGTGGAACTGGCGATAACGGCCGCGTTGCGGGCGCTCGTGGCGGAACATGGGGCCCATGTAGTACAGGCGCTTGCCGCCTTCGTACAGCAGGTTGTGCTCCACCACGGCGCGCACCACGCCGGCCGTGCACTCGGGGCGCAGGGTGAGCTGCTCGCCGTTGAGACGGTCCTCGAAGGAGTACATCTCCTTCTCGACGATGTCGGTCACCTCGCCCAGGCCGCGGATGAACAGCGGCGTGGGCTCGACGATGGGCGTGCGGATGTTGCGGTAGGCGAAGCGCGCCATCAGCGCACGCACTTCTTGCTCGAACCATTCCCAGCGCGCCGAGTCCGGCGGCAGGATGTCGTTCATGCCTTTGACGGCAAGCAGTTTCTCTGGCTTGGCGGCCATGTTCTTCTCACTCTTCTATGTGGGTCAGACCGCCTCGGCAGCGGTCTTCTTGTGCGCGCCGAAGCGGGCTTCGATGTAGTTCTCGACGATCTGCTGGAATTCCTGGGCGATGGCCGAACCGCGCAGCGTCAGGCGCTTCTCGCCGTCGATGAAGACCGGCGCGGCCGGTGCCTCGCCGGTGCCGGGCAGGCTGATGCCGATGTCGGCATGCTTGCTTTCGCCCGGGCCGTTGACGATGCAGCCCATGACCGCCACCTTGAGCGTTTCCACGCCCGGGTACTGCTTGCGCCAGACTGGCATCTGCAAACGCAGGAAGTCGTCGATCTGCTTGGCCAGCTCCTGGAAGGTGGTGCTGGTGGTGCGACCACAGCCCGGGCAGGCCGTGACGCTGGGCACGAAGATGCGCAGGCCCAGGGCCTGCAGGATCTCGTTGGCGATTACCACCTCCTGCGTGCGCGACTCGCCCGGCTGCGGCGTGAGCGAGACGCGGATGGTGTCGCCGATGCCTTCTTGCAGCAGGATGGACAGGGCCGTGGCGGAAGCCACCGTGCCCTTGGTGCCCATGCCGGCCTCGGTCAGGCCCAGGTGCAGCGGGTAGTCGCAACGCTTCGCCAGCTCGCGGTAGACGGAGATCAGGTCCTGCACGCCGCTGACCTTGCACGACAGCAGGATCTGCTCGGCCGGCATGCCCAGCTCCTGGGCAAAACGCGCGGAGTCGATGGCCGAGGTGATCAGCGCCTCGTACATCACGGCCTTGGCGTCCCAGGGCTCGGGACGGCGGCTGTTGGCGTCCATCAGGCTGGCCAGCAGTTCCTGGTCCAGGCTGCCCCAGTTGACGCCGATGCGCACCGGCTTGTTCCACCTCAGCGCCACCTCGATCATCTGGCCGAACTGGCGGTCACGTTTGTCGCCCTTGCCCACGTTGCCCGGGTTGATGCGGTACTTGGACAAGGCCTCGGCACAGGCGGGGTACTGCGTGAGCAGCGTGTGGCCGTTGTAGTGGAAGTCACCGATCAGCGGCACGGCGATGCCCATGCGGTCGAGCTGCTCGCGGATCTGCGGCACGGCCTGCGCCGCATCGGGCGTGTTGACCGTGATGCGCACCAGCTCGGAGCCGGCCTGGGCCAGTTCCTTGACCTGGATGGCGGTGCCAATGACGTCCACCGTGTCGGTATTGGTCATGGACTGCACACGCACCGGCGCGTCGCCGCCCACCGTGACGACGTTGTCGCCCCAGACCACGCGCGCCTGGCGCGAGCGCCGCGGCTTGGGCGCGGCCTGATCGATCGGACCCACGTTCTGCACTACTGCACCTCGAATCGGGCCACGCCCTGCTTGGTGACCGGCTGCAGCGGGAAGGGCTTGCCGCGCACCTGCACCTCCGTCACGTCGGCCCGGCCGATGCTCACGTTCAAAGGCAGCGGACCGGAAGCCCCGACCGGCTCGCCCGGCTCGATCACACGGCTGAGCTGGATGACACCCCTGGCATCGGTTACCTCGATCCAGGACGGCTCGGTGGTCTTGAACACGACGATCCCGGTGGACGCCAGTTTCTTGCGCACCGGCGGGGCCGCATCCGCACCGGCGGGCGCGGCCGCGGCAACCGGTGCCACCACCGGGGCGGCGGCCGGAATCGGGCGCGCCACGGGGGCCGCAGCGGCCGGCGGCGCCTTGGGCGCTACCGGCGCGACGGCCTTGGGCGGGGCCGGGGCTGCGGCCTTGGGCGCCACCGTTGCTGCGGGCGGCGTCACCACGGGGGTGGTCGGCACGAGGACCGGTTCGGGCACCGCCTCCGCTGCCTCCGGTGCCGCCGGCGTGGTGGTGGGGGCTCGCGCCACGATGGCGCCGATCTCGGCGCGCTGCTCGCTGGAGGGGAAGAAGATCAGCACCAGGGTACCCATCAGCACGGCCAGCGCCGCCAGCACCATGGGCCGCGACAGGCGATCCCAGAACGGCGTCTTGGCCACGTCACCCGGCGTATGGAAGGGGGTGTTCAGGCCCGGCGCGTCATACTGCAGCCGCGGCGCCACACTCTGCGGCAGCCTGGCGAGCACCGGACTCGCATCGATCTTGAGCGCCCGGCAGACGCTGGAGGCCAGCGCGCGCACGAACACCGCGTCGGGCAACAGGTCGAAACGGTCGCCTTCAAGCGCCTCGAGCTTCTTCACCGACACTTTCAGGGCCACCGCGAGCGAGCCCAGCTCGGTGCCCGCGGCCTCGCGCGCCTGACGCAACAGCGCCCCGGCACTGACCTGCGGCTCGACAGCCGCGTCTGCCACCGTTTCGGCCGTGGTCGCTTCAGCGTCCACGCTGCCGTTCGTTGCGACGTCACTCATTAAATGCTCCCCGCTCGTACAGATTGAGTTCACGTGATTTTGGATAACGATTGCGCAGCTGACCACCCAGCTGGTCGCGCGCCACCCGGTTGCCCAGGCGCTGCTCCACCTTGATGCCCAGCCACAGGCTCTCGGCATTGGCCAGCTCGCTGTTGTTCAGGCGCCGGATATAAAACTGGGAGCGCCGATAGTCGCCCCGCTGGTACAGCATGGAGGCCAGGTTGTAGCCGGTCACCGGGTTGCCGGCGTCGAGTTCGAAGGACCGCAGCAGGCTTTCCTCGGCTTCCCGCGTCTGGCCGGCGCGGGCCTGGCACAGCCCCTTGGTCAGCCAGGTCTTGGCGCGATCGCCATAGTTCGGGTTGGCCAGGGCCTTGTTGAAGGCCTGCACGCCCTCGTCGTAACGGGACTGCTGGCACAGCATCCAGCCGTAGTTCTGCAGCACGTTGGCGTCATTGGGACTGATGGCCAGGGCGCGGCGGAAGCTCTCCTCGGCCAGGCGCATGTCGTTGAGGCGCACGTAGATCAGGCCGCGCAGGTTGTAGGCGTCGATGAACGAGGGATCGATGTTCAGGGATTGCTTGACCTCGTCCAATGCCACCGTGGTCTTGCCCTGCTCGAAATAGCCGACCGCCAGCTGCAGGCGGATGCGCGCGCGCTTGCGCAACTCGGGCTCATCGGACTCCGTGACCAGGTCCGTATCGTCGGGGCCGCTGGCGCAGCCGGGCACAACGGCCAGGGTTGCCAGTGCGAGCATGGCCCCCAACAGCCATCGTCGGCCCGACCACTTGATTACGTCCGTCACTCTCATGCCTCACGTCTCCTCGGATTTTCCAGCCAGGGTCACCACCGGGTGCAGCATCACCTTGCGCTGGCGCGCCATGCGCTCATCGACGCCGGTGCGGTCCTTGACGTCGCCGGCCAGCTGGCCGCAAGCAGCGTCAATGTCGTCACCACGCGTCTTGCGCACAGTCGTCACGATACCAGCATCCAACAGGATTTTGGCGAAGGCCTGCACCCGCTCGACCGGCGAGCGCTTGAGGCCCGATGCGGGGAAGGGATTGAAGGGAATCAGGTTGAACTTGCACCAGACGCCGCCCGTCGCGTACTTGCGCACCAGCGCCACCAGCTCGCGCGCGTGTTCGGGTTGGTCGTTGACACCGTCGAGCATGCAGTACTCGAAGGTGATGAAGTCGCGTGGGGCGTGCGCCAGGTAGCGATTGCAGGCCTCCATCAGTTCGGCGATGGGGTACTTGCGGTTCAGCGGCACCAGGTTGTCGCGCAGGGCGTCGTTGGGTGCGTGCAGCGAGACCGCCAACGCCACCGGGCAATCCTGCGCCAGGCGGTCCATCATGGGAACCACGCCCGAGGTGGAGACGGTGAGGCGGCGGCGCGACAAGCCGTAGCCGTGGTCGTCCAGCATGACGCGCAAGGCGGGGACCAGTTCGTCGTAGTTCTGCAGCGGCTCGCCCATGCCCATCATCACCACGTTGGTGATGACGCGGTCGGAGCGCTTGAGGTGCTGGCGCAGGAAGAATTCGGCAAACCAGAGCTGGGCGACGATTTCGCCGGTCTTGAGGTTGCGGCTGAAACCCTGGTGACCGGTGGAGCAGAAACGGCAGCCCACGGCACAGCCGGCCTGGGAGGACACGCACAGCGTGCCGCGGTCGTCCTCGGGGATGAATACGGCTTCGACGGCATTGCCGTCACCGACATCGAACAGCCACTTGATGGTGCCGTCGGCCGACATCTGCTGGGAGATGGCTTCCAGCCCCTGGATGCGTGCCGTGGTGGCAAGTTTTTCGCGCAGGGACTTGGCCAGATCGCTCATCTGGTCGAAGCTGGAGGCACCCTTCTGGTGGATCCAGCGGAACAGCTGGGTGGCGCGAAAGCGCTTTTCACCCAGCCGCTCGCAAAAGGCGGCCAAACCGTCGAGGTCAAAGTCGAGCAGGTTGGCCGTCATTGCATCGCTACAGCGCCTTTCAGCGGCTGTGGATATTCATGCCGGCGAAGAAGAAAGCGATCTCCACGGCGGCGGTTTCGGGAGCGTCGGAGCCGTGCACGGCGTTGGCGTCGATGCTGTCGGCGAAATCGGCGCGGATGGTGCCCTTGTCGGCCTTCTTGGGGTCGGTGGCGCCCATCAGGTCGCGGTTCTTCTGGATGGCGTTTTCGCCTTCCAGCACCTGGAGCATCACGGGGCCGGAGATCATGAAGTCGACCAGGTCCTTGAAGAAGGGACGGGCCTTGTGCACGGCGTAGAAAGCCTCGGCTTCAGCACGCGACAGGTGGGCCATGCGGGCGGCCACGACCTTCAGGCCGGCGCCTTCGAAGCGGGCGTAGATCTGGCCGATGACGTTCTTGGCAACGGCGTCGGGCTTGATGATGGAGAAGGTGCGCTGGATAGCCATGTGAGTTCCTGGGGCTGGTTATTGAAATCGGTTTCTGCCCGACCATGGGCAAAGCCCTGTATTTTAGCCGGTATCAGTGACGCGCGACGACGTCGCGCCGATCCATCCCGGCGCAAAGCGCTCGTCGCCCGCCTTCAGCGGCCGCCGCTGCGGCCCCCACGACGCGGGCCACCATTGCCGCCCCCGTTACCGCCGCCGCCACCACCGCGGCGTTCCTGCCGCTGGCGCGTGAAGCTGTCGGCACCGATGTAGCCGAAGGAGGTTTTCATCGGGTCGGGCTGGCCGTCCCCGCCGCCTTGGCGGGCGTTGCGGTCCTTGCCACGGCCCTGCTGGCCCTGGCCGCCCTGGCCCGATCCACCTCGGCGCTGGCCGCCGGCGGAGGGACCAGCCGGGCGCGGCCCCTGGCCTTGCTGACCACCGCGGCGCTTGTTGCGCCCGCCGCCAGGTTTGCCCTGGGCGGGAGCGCGCTCGCCGCCCTCACCCGCTTCGCTCGCACCACCGGGGCGCCGATCGGCCGCCCGCAGCAGGCCCCGGATGTCGCCTTCGTCCAGCTCCATCCAGGCGCCGCGCTTGAGCCCGCGCGGCAGCACCATGGCGCCGTAGCGGATGCGGATCAGGCGGCTGACGGCATGACCGACGGCCTCCAGCATGCGGCGCACCTCGCGGTTGCGGCCCTCGGAAATCGTCACGCGGTACCAGCAGTTGCTGCCTTCGCCGCCGCCCTCTTCGATCGAACCGAACTGGGCCACACCGTCGTCGAGTTGCACGCCCTCGAGCAGGCGCTTGCGCTCCTCGCTGCTGAGCGCGCCCAGCACACGCACCGCGTACTCGCGCTCCAGGCCGAAACGCGGATGCATAAGCTTGTTGGCCAGGTCGCCGGAATTGGTGAACAGCAGCAGGCCCTCGGTATTGAGGTCCAGGCGGCCGACCGACTGCCACTTGCCCTGCTGCAGCTTGGGCAGCTTGCGAAACACCGTGGGGCGGTTCTGCGGGTCGTCGTGCGTGACGACCTCGCCGACCGGCTTGTGATAGGCAATGACGCGCGGCGGCGGCGGGTCGATGCGCACCTTGATCAGCTTGCCATTGACCTTGATCTGGTCGCCGTACTGGATGCGCTGGCCGATGTGGGCCGGCTCATTGTTGACCGAGATGCGCCCCTCCATGATGAGCTGCTCCATCTCCAGGCGCGAACCCATGCCGGCCTGGGCCAGCACCTTGTGCAGCTTGGGCGTCTCGGCCTGCGGTGCCAGCACACGCTTGGCCGGCAGCTCGGCTTCGGGGGCCTCCTCGTCGGCGTCGAACTCACCGGAAACGACGGCCGCAAAGCGCTGACTGGCGTCGACGGGCAGGTCCGCGCTCTGCGGCTTGCGCCCGCCACCCGCGGGGGCACCGGCTTGGGCTGCGGCAGGTGCCGCTTCGGCCGTGGCGGCGGCATCGGCCAGCGCGTCAGAGGCTGCGGGAGCCGTCGCAGCCGGCTCGCTGTGGTCTTCGGGCGGCGTCAGGCCGGAATTCTGTTCAGTCATGGCTGGCTTCCGGTCAGGGCAAAAGGCGGTTCACCATCGGCGTCGGGCACGCTGGCAAGGCTGCCCTCGGACTCATCGGGCGGAGTCAGGGGCAGTTCGGGGGCATCGGAAACCGGCGCCGGCAGCTCGTTGAGCATGTCCAGCATGCCGGCCTGCTGGGCCGGGCTTTCCATCAGGGGCAGCTGGTCGAGCGAGGCCAGCCCCAGGTCGTCGAGGAAATGCCGGGTGGTGGCGTACAGCGCCGGACGACCCGGCGCTTCGCGATGGCCGATGACCTCGATCCAGCCGCGGTCCTCGAGCTGCTTGATGATCAGCGAGCTGATGGTGACGCCGCGGATGTCTTCCATGTCGCCGCGCGTGACCGGCTGGCGGTAGGCGATGATGGCCAGGGTCTCCAGCGTGGCCCGCGAGTAGCGCGGCGGCTTCTCGGGGTGCAGGCGGTCCAGGTATTCGCGCATCTCGGGACGGCTCTGGAAACGCCAGCCGCTGGCCACGCAGACCAGCTCGACGCCGCGCTCGGTCCACTCCAGCTGCAGCTCTTCGAGCAATTGTTTGATGGTATCCACGCCCAGGCTGTCGTCGAACAGCACGCGCATGTCGCGCACCTGCAGCGGCTGCTGCGCGCAGATCAGGGCTGTCTCCAGTACCCGCTTGGCTTGCACCGTATTCATGGTTTCTTCGAATCCGATCTAGATCCCGGCGATGCGGGATGAGGAGGGTTCAGTGTGAGGGTCGGCCAGCGGATCATCACGATCCCCGGCTAGGGACACCCGGAGCTCGACCGGGGCCAGGGCACGTTCTTCACAGAACGTCCTGCGGGTCATTGTAGCCCAGCCCCCAGGACTGCAAGGCCTGCTGAAAATCCGGGGGCGGCGGCGCCTTGAAGACCAGTTCGCGCCCAGTCACCGGATGGGCAAAGGCCAGGCGCCAGGCATGCAGGGCCTGGCGCTGCATGCCCGCGGCCGGTACGCCGCCGTAGAGCGTGTCGGCCAGCAGCGGATGGCCGATGGAGGCGGCGTGCACGCGGATCTGGTGCGTGCGCCCCGTGTGCAGGGTGCAGCGCAGCCAGCAGCCCTGGGCGAAGTTATGCAGCAGCTCGAAGCTGGTCCTGGCCGGCTTGCCGGCGTGGCGCTGCAGGTCGACCACCGCCATGCGCAGGCGGTTGCGCGGGTCGCGCCCGATGGCGCCTTCGACCTCGCGCCGCGCCGGGCCGCTCCAGGCCTGGTGCGCCAGCGCCAGGTACTGGCGGCTGACCGCGCGCGCGGCGATCATCTGCACCAGCGCATCCATGGTGGCGCGTGTGCGCGCCACCACCATCAGGCCGCTGGTGTCCTTGTCCAGCCGGTGCACGATGCCCGCGCGCGGCAGTTGCACCGCCCGGGCGTCGTGCGCCAGCAGGCCGTTGAGCAGGGTGCCGCGCCAGTTGCCCGGCGCCGGATGGACCACCAGGCCGGCGGGCTTGTTGAGCACCAGCAGGTGCTCGTCCTGGTGCACGATGTCCAGCGCCATCGCTTCGGGCAGGAAGGCCTGGCTTTGCGGCGTCGGCCGCAGTTCGATACGGCCCTGCTCGCCGGCGCGCACCTTGTGCGCCGGCTTGTGCAGCACCTGCGTGCCCTGGGTCACGGCCCCGGCCTCGATCAGCTGCTGCAGGTAGCTGCGCGAGAACTCGGGCACCAGCTCGCTCAACGCGCGGTCCAGGCGCAGGCCATGCTGGGCGGTGCCGATGGTCCAGCTGCGCAGTTCGACCTCGGAGGCCTCCTCGGCCGCGTCATCGAACTCTTCGATAACAGGGGCGGAAGATATAATTGATGCTTGATGTTTCAATGCGATTGCCTCTGATGTCCAGCGCCAAATTATCGGTTGTCTCCGCCCTGCTCCTGGGCGCCGCCGCGCTCTTGGCCGGCTGCTCCAGCAAGCCGCTGGACCCGACCGCCAAGATGACGCCGCAGGAGATCTACGAACAGGCCAAGGAAGAGATCTACAACATCCAGTACGCCAAGGCCGTCGAGCTGCTGGACAAGCTGGAAGGCCGCGCCGCCGGCACCCCGCTGGCGCAACAGGCCCAGCTGGAGAAGGCGCATGTCCACTACAAGGCCGAGGAACCGGCCCAGGCCATCGCCACGCTGGACCGCTTCATGCGCCTGCATCCGGCCAGCCCGGCCATCGACTACGCGCTCTACCTCAAGGGCCTGGTCAACTTCAATGAGAACATGGGCCTGTTCTCCTTCCTCGTGCGCCAGGATCTGGCCGAGCGCGACCAGCAGGCCGCCAAGGAGTCGTTTGCCGCCTTCCGGGAACTGGTGACACGTTTCCCCGACTCGAAGTACACGCCCGATGCGCGCGCGCGCATGATCTACATCGTGAACTCGCTGGCGAAGTACGAGGTCCACGTGGCGCGTTACTACTACAGCCGCGGCGCCTATCTGGCTGCCATCAACCGCGCCCAGCAAGCCATTGCCGACTACCGCGATGCCCCGGCCCTGGAAGAAGCGCTGCACCTCCTGGTGCAGTGCTACGACGCCCTGCAGCTGCCCCAGCTGCGCGACGATGCCCGCCGCGTGCTGGAAAGCAGCTACCCGCAGAGCCAGTACCTCAGCCGCAACACCACGGTCAAGCAGGATCCGTGGTGGAAGCTGTGGTGAAACCCTGCAGAGTCTGCACCACCTCGCCCTCGGTCTGAATTCTGCGCATCGGCGGCAGCGCCGCCAGCAGGCGCCGGCCATAGCCCATCGCCACCAGGCGCGTGTCGCAGATCACCAGCACCCCCCGGTCGGATTCGCGCCGGATCAAACGCCCCGCCCCCTGTTTGAGCGCCACTGCCGCCTCAGGCACGTAGTAGTCGTTAAAAGCGCTGCGCCCGGCCTGCTCCAGGCGCCGGCTGCGGGCCTGCACCAGCGGATCGCCCGGCGGCGGGAACGGCAGCTTGTCGATCACCACCAGCTGCAGCGCCTCGCCCGGGATGTCCACCCCCTCCCAGAACGAGGCCGAGGCCACCAGCACGCAGCCCGGCTGCCCGGGTTCGGCGCCCCAGCGAAAACGCTCCAGCAATTCGCGCTTGGGCAGTTGCCCCTGGCTCAACACCTGCAGGCCGCTGGCGACCGGTAAGTCCTGGTGCAGCAGCTCCGTGATGGTGCGCAAGGCCCGCAGGCTGGTGGTCAGCACCAGCGTGCGCCCGCCCAGCAGCGGGGCCAGGCGCGCCACCAGCGCCGCAACCTCCTCGCTATGCCGAGGCTCCGCCGGCTTGGGGAAGGGACGCGGCACATAGACGGCCGCCTGCTGCGCGTAGTCGAACGGGCTGTCCACCCGCAACACCCGCGCCTCGCTCAGGCCGCAGGGTTCGGTGAACCAGCTCAGGCGCTCATCGTCGCCCAGCGTGGCCGAGGTGAAGATCCAGGCACGCGCCGACGCCTCACCCTCGCGCGGCGCCAGCAACCGGGTCTGCACCGCCTCGGCAATGTCCAGCGGCGACTCCACCAGCCGCAGCTGCTGGCTGACCTCGAGCCAGCGCACCGATTCCGGCGCGCGTTCGGCCAGAAAGAACTCGGCCAGGGCCGCCAGCGCGCGGGCGCGCTCGGCCAGGCGCAGGAAGTCCGGCCCCAGCTCGCTGACCTGCTCCAGCGCGGCGCGCGCCCCGGCGCAGGCCTGCAGCAGGCCCGCCAGCGCCGCGCTCCAGGCGGCCGCGTCGATGCGCTCGGGTGCGGCCTCGTTCCAGGCGTGCCGGCTGCCGCCGGCGGGCGCCCGGCCGGCGCACAGGCGCAGGTCGCGGGCGGCCCGCTCCACCGCGCCGGCCAGCTGGTTCCAGTCGGCCAGGCCGCGCGCCTGCTGCAGCCCGCAGGCCAGCAGGTCGCGGCAGAAGTCCAGCACCTGGGCCGTCGACAGTTGCCGCCCCAGGAACTGCACGCCGGTCTCGTTGAGCGTGTGGGCCTCGTCGAAGACCACCGTGCGCACGCTGGGCAGCAGCTCGGCCATGCCCGACTCGCGCACCGCCAGGTCGGCGAAGAACAGGTGATGGTTGATGACCACCACGTCGGCCGCCAACGCCTCGCGCCGCGCCAGGTTCACATGGCAATCGCGAAAACGCGGGCAGTTGCTGCCCAGGCAGTTGTCGCGTGTCGAGGTCACCAGCGGGATGACCGGGGAGCGTTCGTCCAGGCCCGGCAGCTCGGCCAGATCGCCGCTGCGGGTCTGTTGCGCCCAGCGCTCCACCCGCGCCAGGGCATGCGCGGCCAGGGGTGCGGCCGCAGCGCCGTCCTGCCGGGCCAGCTCCATGCGGTGCAAGCACAGGTAGCTGGCCCGCCCCTTGAGCAGGGCCATGCGCAGCGGCAGGCCCAGGGCCTGGACCAGGCGCGGCAGATCACGGGCGTAGAGCTGGTCCTGCAGGGTCTTGGTCGCGGTGGACAGCAAGACCCGTTCGCCGCTGAGCAGGGCCGGCACCAGGTAGGCGTAGGTCTTGCCCACGCCGGTGCCGGCCTCGGCCACCAGCACGCTGCGCTGGGCGATGGCGTCGGCCACCGCCAGCGCCATCTCGGTCTGGCCGCTGCGCGAGCGAAATTCGTCGACGGTGCGTGCCAGCACGCCCTCGGGCGCGAAGGCCGCGCGCACGGCATCAGGCAGATTCATCGGGCCTCAGTTCGTGTTCCAGAGAGCCGATTTCGTCGCGCAGGGCCAGGCGCCGTTTCTTGAGCCGGCGCATCAGCAATTCGTCGAGTTCGCCGGCCTGGCCCATGCGGTCGATCGACACGTTGAGGTCGGCGTGCGCCATGCGCAGTTCGATCAGCCGGCGCTGCGGCGAATGCAGGTTGGAGTCCAAGAAGTCAGGCCCGGGAGGAAATCGGTATAAAGCGAAAATACTTGTCGGCCATACTCTGGCGTCTCGCCTGATAATACGGCTTTCGGCCCAGCTTGACGGGTCGATGTTAGGGACACTGTGGACCAGATAACTATGAGCAAGGGCTATCGACTTTCGGCGGCAACCGGCATCCACAAGGGCGACCGCGACTATCAGCAGGACCAGGTAGCGGTCTTCACCCACCCGCGCCACAACGGCTGCATGCTGGCCGTCGTGGCCGACGGCATGGGCGGGCGCAGCGGCGGACGCAAGGCGTCCGACCAGGTGATGCTGACGGCCAAGCAGCTGTTCGAGCGTTACGCCCCCGAAACCGACGACGCCGCCGCGGTGCTGTCGCAGCTGGTGCAGGAGGCACACATCGTCATCAAGCTGACCGCCATCTCCTCCGAACAGGAGCCGCACAGCACGATCGCTGCCTTCATCATCAACCCGGGCGGCGACTGCCACTGGATCCACGCCGGCGACTCGCGCATCTACCACTTTCACGCCAACCGCATGGTGCGCCGCACCCTGGACCATTCCTACGTGCAGACCCTGGTCAACCGCGGCGAGCTGACCGAGGAAGAGGCGGCGGTCCATCCGCAGTCGAACATCCTGATGGGCTGCCTGGGCACCGAAAGCGACCCGCCCGAAGAGAAGCATTTCATCCCGCAACTGCGTCCGGGCGACGTCCTCCTGGCCTGCACTGACGGGGTCTGGCACTACTTCAACAACGACGAACTGGGCTCGGTGCTCTCCAGCCTGTCGGCGCGTGAAGCCTCGGAGTTCCTGATCGACAAGGCCCGCGAGCGCGCCGGCGGTGGCGGCGACAACCTGTCGCTGATCATCGTCAAACTCGAACCCCTGGGCCGATAAGGGCCCGGCGCCCGTTCAGGGCGGCACCGGCAGCGGCCGGCTGGTGCTCGGCCCTTTTTCCGATTGTGCGCGTTCGCGCGCCTGCCGCCGTTGCTCGGCGCGGCGCTGTTTTTCCTCGTAGGCACGCTGCTGCTCCAGCCGGCGGCTGGCCGGGTCAGCGCCCTTGCCAGGCGCCCGGCTCCCGCCCGGGGCTGCGGACGCCGGCGGGGCGGGCCGGTTCTGCTGTTCGGCCTGTTTTTCCCGGGCGCGATCCAGGCGCTCCTCTTGCGCTTTCTGGGCGGCCTCGCGCTGCTCGCTCGCCTGCGGCGCGCCGCGCTCGGCGGCCCGCGCGTCCACCCGTTGCTGCTGCGCAGCCGCCGTCGCGGCGCGGCGCTCGTCGTTCAGGATGAGCTCCTGGCGGCGCAGCTCCTCCAGGCTCACGCGCCGGCGCTTGCGCACGCCGCTCAGGCAGTCGTTGACGGCAAAGCGCTGGTAGCAATCGGCCTCCTCCTTGCCGTGGCGCTCCATCGTCTGCTGGCGCTCGACGGCGATGCGGGCACGCTCGCGCGCGTCGAACTCCGGGCTGTAGGAGGTCGACTGCTGCGCCTGGGCCGTCGCGACG
Organism: Curvibacter sp.; assembly: GCA_020621965.1. GTDB lineage: Bacteria > Pseudomonadota > Gammaproteobacteria > Burkholderiales > Burkholderiaceae_C > Hylemonella. Next base: position 56,526 of record JAHRYV010000018.1, read on the forward strand.
GCCAGCAGACAGCTCAGCAGGATCAGGAAATACTTCATGTCAGGCGGGTATCGACCACGCGGCGCTCCTGCTCCAGGAACTCGCGTGACTGCATTTCGTTCAGGCGTGACACTGTACGCGGAAATTCGTGCACCAGGGGCCCTTCGGTGTAGAGCTGCTCCGGCGCCACCGCGGCCGACATGATGAGCTTGACGCGGCGGTCGTACAGCACGTCCACCAGCCAGGTGAAACGACGCGCCTCGGAGGCCATGCGCACCGGCATGTGCGGCACGTCGCTCAGGAACACGGTATGGAACTGGGTCGCGATTTCCAGATAGTCGTTCTGCGAGCGCGGGCCGCCGCACAGCGACTTGAAATCGAACCAGACCACACCGCCGGCCTTGCGCCGGGCCTGGATCTGGCGCGCCTCGATGTGCAGCACCGGGTCCTCGTCGTGGGACTCAGCCAGCCGATCGAAGGCCTGCGACATGGCGGCGTCCGCCTCGGGCCCCAGGGGCGTGTGGTACATCTGCACCTGCTCCATGGTGCGGCGGCGGTAATCGGTGCCGTTGTCGACGTTCACCACGTCCATCGTCTGGTTCAGCAGCGCGATGGCCGGCAGGATGCGTTCGCGATGCAGACCGTTGGGATAGAGCTCGTCCGGCCTGAAGTTGGAGGTCGCCACCAGGCCCACGCCGTTCCTGAACAGCGCCGCCAGCAGGCGGTGCAGGATCATGGCGTCGGTGATGTCGGCGACGTGGAACTCGTCGAAGCAGATCAGCTTGAACTTGTCGGCCATGCGCTCGGCCAGCGCGTCCAGCGGATTCACCGTGCCCTGCAGCTCGGCCAGTTCGCGGTGCACCTCGCGCATGAACTCGTGGAAATGTAGGCGTGTCTTGCGCTTGAGCGGCACGGCATTAAAGAAGCAGTCCATCAGGAAGCTCTTGCCGCGCCCCACCCCGCCGTACATGTAGACGCCCCGGGGGATGTCCGGGTGGTTGATCAGCTTCTTCAGCCGGTTGGAGCGCTTTTCCTTGTACTCCGACCATTCGGCCGCGCAGCGCTCCAGCGCCTGCACGGCGCGCAACTGCGCGGGGTCACTTGCGTAACCCCGCGTCTTCAGTTCGGCTTCGTAGGCGTCGCGGACGGATGCCAAGCTGCGGACTTCAGAAGTTCAGCGTGCGCTTGTCCACCGCCAACGCGGCTTCCTTGGTCGCCTCGGACAGCGAGGGGTGCGCATGGCAGATGCGCGCGATGTCCTCGGCGCTGGCCTTGAACTCCATGGCCACCACGGCCTCGGAGATCAGCTCGCTGGCCATGGGGCCCACGATGTGCACACCCAGGATCTCGTCGGTCTTGGCGTCGGCCAGGAACTTGACCATACCCGTCGTGTCGCCCAGCGCGCGCGCGCGGCCATTGGCCAGGAAGGGAAAGGTGCCGGCCTTGTAGGCCACACCGTCCGCCTTGAGCTGCTGCTCGGTGCGGCCGACCCAGGCAATTTCCGGGCTGGTGTAGATGACCCAGGGGATGGTGTTGAAGTTCACGTGCCCGTGCTGGCCGGCGATGCGCTCGGCCACGGCCACACCCTCCTCCTCCGCCTTGTGCGCGAGCATGGGGCCACGCACCACGTCACCCACGGCCCACACGCCGGGCAGGCTGGTCTTGCAATCGCCGTCGACCACGATGGCGCCACGCTCGTCGAGCTTGAGGCCCACGGCTTCGGCATTCAGACCGATGGTGTTGGGCACACGACCGATGGAGACGATGAGCTTGTCCACGTCCAGCGTCTGGGCCTCGCCCTTGGCATTGGTGTAGGCGATGCTCACGCCCTTCTTGCCGTTCTTGATCTCGCCGACCTTCACGCCCAGCTCGATCTTCAGGCCCTGCTTGTCGAAAGCCTTCTTGGCTTCCTTGGCGATCTGCTCGTCCACGGCGCCGAGGAACGTGGGCAGGCCTTCCAGCACGGTGACGTCGGCACCCAGGCGGCGCCAGACCGAGCCCATCTCCAAACCGATCACGCCCGAGCCGATCACGCCGAGCTTCTTCGGCACGGCGCCGATGCGCAGCGCGCCGTCGTTGGACAGGATGTGCTCCTCGTCGAACGCCACGCCGGGCAGCGCGCGGGCGTTGGAGCCCGTGGCCACGATGACCTGCTTGGCCACCAGGGTCTCTTCCGCGGCACCCGCCACCTTAATTTCGTAGCCGCCCTCGGCGGCCTTCACGAACGAGCCGCGGCCATGGAAAAAGCTGACCTTGTTCTTCTTGAACAGGTACAGGATGCCATCGTTGTTCTGCTTCACCACGGCGTCCTTGCGGCCCACCATCTTGGCCACGTCCATCGTCACCTTGCCGGTGCTGATGCCATGGTCGGCAAAGTGCTTGTTGGCGTGCTCGAAATGCTCGGACGACTGCAGCAGCGCCTTGGACGGGATACAGCCCACGTTGGTACAGGTACCACCCGGGGCCGGGCCGCCCTTGTCGTTCTTCCACTCGTCGATACACGCCACGTTCATGCCCAGCTGGGCCGCGCGGATGGCGCCGATATAACCGCCAGGGCCGCCACCGATGACGACCACGTCGAATTGCTTGCTCATGAAGTGTTCTCCTTAGATGTCGAACAGCAGACGAGCGGGGTCTTCGAGCGCTTCCTTCATCGCCACCAGGCCCAGCACGGCTTCGCGGCCGTCGATGATGCGGTGGT
>JAHRYV010000078.1 GCA_020621965.1 Curvibacter sp.
AGACCTCGATGAAGGTCTTCCAGTTGTAGTTGCACTCGTGCAGTTCGACGCGGTCCAGCGTGAAACCGGAGAAATCGAGCTCGGCGCGCGGGCCCATGCCGGCCAGGTCGGCCTCGATGTCGCGGCCGTTGTCCTCGAACAGCAGGCCGTTCCATTCCCGCAGCTTGTAGTTGTTCAGGTCCAGGCAGGGGTCGTGGCTGAAGTGCGGCGCGCCGATCAGCTTGCCCATGGCCGAATAGGTCCAGCGGTGCAGCGGGCAGACGATGTTGCCGCCCGCGCTGCCCGGCGCGGTGGCATTGAGCGAGCCGCGGTCCTTGAGCATGATGGCCTGGCGGTGCCGGCAGACATTGGAGACCAGCTCCACCCCTTGCGGCGTGCGCACCAGCGCCCGGCCCTGTTTTTCCTGGGGCAGGGCGTAGTAGTCGCCGACTTCGGGGACGCTGGCCGCGTGGCCGACATAACGAGGGCCGCGCTGGAAGATGAGCGCCATTTCGCGCTGGAACAGCGCTTCGTCGAAGTAGCTTGAAACTGGTAGTTGGCTGTGTGCCTGCTGCAGTTGAAGACTTAAATCAGACATGGGTGACCTGACCTAAAGACTCCCCACAGGGAGGTACGCCCAGGGGCGCGAGGAAAGAAAAAGCCGGGGCCGAGACCACAAGCCGAAGAGAGCCGGGGATTGTACCCCGCGGACCATTCTCCGGCACGGCGGTGCTTCATTTTGCGACGCGCTGGATGATTTTGGGTCCGGCGCCCGGGCGGGCGGGCGCGGCAAATGCGGTCCCTGCGCCTAAAATACGGGGTTTGCACTCCGGATCATTCATGCCCAAGGCTTCCACCTCCCCCGCCGCCGCCGGCACGCCCGCCAGTTACGAGGCCGCGCTGCAGGAGCTCGAGCAGTTGGTGGCCCGGCTCGAGTCCGGCGACATGCCGCTCGAGCAGCTGCTCAGCGGTTACCAGCGCGGGGCCGAGTTGCTGAAGTTCTGCCGCGACAAGCTGGAGGCCGTGGAAGGCCAGATCAAGGTGCTGGATGAAGGCACCCTCAAGACATGGACACCCGAGTGAAATCGATGACAGAGTTTGATTTGCAGGCCTGGAGCGCCGAGCGGCTGCAGCGCGTCGAGCGCGCCCTGGAGACCTGGGTGGCGGCCGATGCGCCGGCCGGCCTGGGCGAGGCCATGCGCTATTCGGTGCTCGACGGCGGCAAGCGCCTGCGCCCGCTGCTGGTGCTGGCCGCGGCCGAAGCCGTGGGCGGCAATGCGCGCGCCGCGCTGCGCGCCGGCTGCGCGGTGGAACTGATCCACGCCTATTCCCTGGTGCACGACGACATGCCCTGCATGGACAACGACGTGCTGCGCCGGGGCAAACCCACCGTGCACGTGAAGTACGGCGAGGCCGGTGCCCTGCTGGCTGGCGATGCGCTGCAGGCCCTGGCCTTCGAGCTGCTCACGCCTGAGAACGACAACGTACCCGAAGCCATGCAGGCGCGCCTGTGCCGCCTGCTCGCGCACGCGGCCGGCAGCGCCGGCATGGCCGGCGGCCAGGCCATCGACCTGGCCAGCGTGGGCGTGAAGCTCGATGAAACACAGCTGCGCCGGATGCACCGCCTCAAGACCGGCGCCCTGCTGCAGGGCAGTGTGCTGATGGGCGCGGCCTGCGGCGAGGTGACGGCAACCGGGCGCCAGGCCCTGAGCGACTACGGCGCCGCCCTCGGCCTGGCCTTCCAGGTGGTGGACGACATCCTCGACGTGACGGCCGATTCCGCCACGCTGGGCAAGACCGCCGGCAAGGACGCCGAGCAGGACAAACCCACCTATGTCTCCCTGCTGGGCCTGGAGCCTTCGCGCGCCTATGCGCAGGAGCTGTATGCGCAGGCCTTGCAGGCCCTGGACGGCAGCGGCCTGGCCGACACGCGCGCCCTGCGCGCCCTGGCCGACATGGTGGTGAACCGAGTCAACTGATCGAGCGAGCATGACAACCGCAACCTATCCCCTGCTGCAGACGATCAACGACCCGGCCGACCTGCGCCTGCTGCCGCGCACCCAGCTCAGCACCCTGGCTGACGAACTGCGCGCCTTCCTGCTCGACAGCGTCTCCAAGACCGGCGGCCACCTCAGCTCCAACCTGGGCACGGTGGAGCTCACGGTGGCGCTGCACTACGTCTTCAACACGCCGCAGGACCGGCTGGTGTGGGACGTGGGCCACCAGACCTATCCGCACAAGATCCTGACCGGGCGGCGCGAGCGCATGCACACCTTGCGCCAGCTCGGCGGCATCAGCGGCTTTCCGCTGCGCAGCGAGAGTCCCTACGACGCCTTCGGCACCGCGCACAGCAGCACTTCCATCTCGGCCGCCCTGGGCATGGCCCTGGCCGCGCGGCAGAAGGGCGAGGACCGCCACGCCATCGCCGTCATCGGCGACGGCGCCATGACGGCCGGCATGGCCTTCGAGGCGCTCAACCACGGTGGCGTGGAAGACTGCCGGCTGCTGGTCATCCTCAACGACAACGACATGTCGATCAGCCCCCCGGTGGGCGCGCTGAATCGCTACCTGGCCCAGCTCATGAGCGGGCGCTTTTATGCCGCCGCCAAGAACGTGGGCAAGACCGTGCTCAAGGGCGCGCCGCCGCTGTTCGAGCTGGCCAAGCGCATCGAGGAACACGCCAAGGGCATGGTGGTGCCGGCCACGTTGTTCGAGAAGTTCGGCTTCAACTACATCGGCCCCATCGACGGCCACGACCTCGACTCGCTGATCCCCACGCTGGAGAACCTCAAGCATCTCCAGGGCCCGCAGTTCCTGCACGTGGTGACCAAAAAGGGCCAGGGCTACAAGCTGGCCGAGGCCGACCCGGTGGCCTATCACGGCCCCGGCAAGTTCGACCCGGCCGTGGGCCTGCAGCAGCCCGCCACGCCCCCGAAGCAGACCTTCACCCAGGTCTTCGGCCAGTGGCTGTGCGACATGGCGGAAAAAGACGAACGCCTGGTGGGCATCACGCCGGCCATGCGCGAAGGCTCGGGCATGGTGGAATTCCACCGGCGTTTCCCCGAGCGTTATTACGACGTCGGCATTGCCGAGCAGCATTCCGTCACCTTCGCCGCCGGTCTGGCCTGCGAAGGCCTCAAGCCGGTGCTGGCCATCTACTCCACCTTCCTGCAGCGCGGCTACGACCAGCTGATCCACGACGT
>JAHRYV010000019.1 GCA_020621965.1 Curvibacter sp.
GGCGCGCAGCATGTTTTCGCCGTAGAACTGGTGGTACATCTGGCCCACCGGGCTCTTGAGGAAAGCCACGCCACCCGAGTGCCCCGGGCAGTGCCAGGAGTAGGAGCCGTCCTCGGCATAGTCCAGCAGGGCCTTGAAAAACGGCGGCTGGATGCCCTCCAGGTAGCTCTTGGCCTCGCGGATGATGTGGCGCGCCATGAACTCCGGCGTGTCCTCGTACATGTGGATGAAACCGTGCAGCTCGCGCAGGATGTCGTTGGGCAGGTGGCGGCTGGTCTTGGTCTCGCCGTAGATGTACAGCGGCACGTCGGCGTTCTTGAAACGCACCTCCTCGATGAAGGTGCGCAGGTTCAGCACCGCCGGGTCCAGGTCCGGGCCGGGGGTGAACTCCTCGTCGTCGATCGACAGGATGAAGGCGCTGGCCCGGCTCTGCTGCTGGGCGAACTGGCTGAGGTCGCCGTAGCTGGTCACGCCCAGCACCTCGAAGCCCTCGGCCTCGATGGCCTGCGCCAGCGCCCGGATGCCCAGGCCCGAGGTATTCTCGGAACGGAAGTCTTCGTCGATGATGACGATCGGAAAGCGGAATTTCATGACAAACGGACTCCAGCCGGGCACGGGAAAAAGAGAAACAGGCGCGAAGTGTACGAACTAATTGCCGGCGGCCGCCAAACCGACATGGGAATTGCCGCAAAATGTCGCAATTGAAACACAACAACCGATAGGGCAAGGAGAGGAAATGGCGGATGCAACCCTCTGGTGGCTGGCCACCGGCATTCTGGTGGCGGCCGAGCTGATCACCGGCACCTTCTACCTGCTCATGCTGGCCCTGGGCCTGGCAGCCGGGGCGCTGGCGGCCCACGCCGGGCTGTCGTCCGTGTCGCAGGTGGTGATCGCCGCGGGGATCGGCGGCGGTGCCGCGCTGGCCTGGCATTTCCTGCGTCCGCGCGCGGCAGCCGGCCAGGACGCCGGCACCAACCCGGATGTCAACCTGGACATCGGCGAGACGGTGCAGGTCGAATCCTGGTCACCCGACGGCAGCACCCATATCAAGTACCGTGGTGCCCAGTGGCTGGCCGTGCCGCGCGACGGCAGCTCCCGCGCCACCGGTGCGCACCGCATCGTCGAGGTGCGCGGCAGCCAGCTGATCCTCGAAAAAATCGCAACCTGAACCAGGGAGACCCTTCATGGAAATCGCCGTCCTCATCTTCATCATCGCCGTCATCTTCGTCAGCCGCTCGGTCAAGATCGTGCCCCAGCAGAACGCCTGGGTGGTCGAGCGCCTGGGCAAGTACCACGGTGCGCTCACCCCGGGCCTGAACTTCCTCTTTCCCTTCATCGACAAGGTCGCCTACAAGCACAGCCTCAAGGAAGTGCCGCTGGACGTGCCCAGCCAGGTCTGCATCACGCGCGACAACACCCAGCTGCAGGTCGACGGCATCCTCTACTTCCAGGTCACCGACCCCATGCGCGCCAGCTACGGCTCGTCGAACTACATCGTGGCCGTGACCCAGCTGGCGCAGACCTCGCTGCGCAGCGTGATCGGCAAGCGAACTCGACAAGACCTTTGAGGAGGCGACATCATCAATGCCCAGTGGTCCAGGCCATCGACGAGGCGGCGCTGAACTGGGGCGTCAAGGTGCTGCGCTACGAGATCGGGCGACTGACGCCGCCAAAGGAAATCCTGCACGCCATGCAGGCCCAGATCACCGCCGAGCGCGAGAAGCGCGCCCTGATCGCCGCCTCCGAGGGCCGCCGCCAGGAGCAGATCAACATCGCCACCGGCGAGCGCGAGGCCTTCATCGCCCGCTCCGAGGGTGAGAAACAGGCCGTCATCAACAAGGCCCAGGGCGAGGCGGCCTCCATCACCGCCGTGGCCGACGCCACCGCCGGCGCCATTGAGCGTGTGGCCGCCGCCATCCGCCAGCCCGGCGGCGAGCAGGCCGTGCAGCTCAAGGTGGCGGAAAAGGCCGTCGAGGCCTACGGCAAGGTGGCGGCCGACGCCACCACCACGCTGATCGTGCCGGGCAATATGAGCGAGGTCTCTGCCCTGATCGCCTCCGCCATGACGCTGGTGCGCCAGGGCAAGGGCTGAGCACGCGAGCACGGGCAGGATTGCTCGAAATTCGTCTAACGCGAATTTCTCGGGGCTGCGCCCCCGCGCTGCAAAAAACAAAAGGCCCACGCATTGCGTGGGCCTTTGAATTTTTGGCGGAGAGGGCGGGATTCGAACCCGCGGTAGGTTTTACCCTACACACGCTTTCCAGGCGTGCGACTTAAACCGCTCATCCACCTCTCCGAAGCCCGCTATTCTAACCGAGGTTCGGACAGCGCCCTGGACCGGGGGCAAGAAAAAAGCGCCCCGCGGGGCGCTTGGGTCCGAAATCGACGGGTCGGATTTCAGCGGATCACCGCCAACTGGACACGCTGGCCGCCCTTGTAGGTCAGCAGGGTCAGCGCGCCGTTCTTGATGTCGCCCTTCTCGTCGAAGGTGATGGGGCCGGTCACGCCCTGGTAGTCGGCCGTGGCGGCCAGCACCGGCAGGTACTTGGCCGGATCGGAGGAGTTGGCCTTGACCATGGCGTTGACCAGCACCTTGGTTGCGTCGTACACATAGGGCGCGTAGAGCTGCACCTCGGCACTGAACTTGGCCTTGAAGTCGGCGCGGAACTTGTCCATGCCGGCTTTGGCCTCACCCTCGACACCGCCGGCCTCGGCGCAGTAGACCTGCTCCTCGCCGATGTCGCCGCCGGCGAACTTGATCAGGTCGGTGGTGCAGATGCCGTCGCCGCCCATGAACTTGGCCGTCAGCCCCAGGGCCTTCATCTGTTTGAGCATGGGGCCGCCCACGGCGTCCATGCCACCGAAGAAGACCACGTCGGGCTTCTTGCCCTTGATGCTGGTGAGGATGGCGTTGAAGTCGGTGGCCTTGTCGGTGGTGAACTCCTTGGCCACGATCTTGGCGCCGGCGGCCTCGGCGGCCTTGCTGAACTCCTCGGCCACGCCCTGGCCATAGGCCGTGCGGTCGTCGATCACGGCGATGGTCTTGGCTTTGAGCGTGGAGACGGCGTACTTGCCCAGGGTGCTGCCCAGGTGTACGTCATCGGCCACCACGCGGAAGGCCGTCTTGTAGCCCTGGCGGGTGTACTTGGGATTGGTCGCCGACGGCGAGATCTGCGGGATACCGGCGTCGCTGTAGATCTTGGAGGCCGGGATGGTGGTGCCCGAGTTCAGGTGGCCGATCACGCCGGCCACCTTGGCATCGGCCAGCTTCTGCGCCACGGCCGTGCCCTGCTTGGGATCGGCGCCGTCGTCCTCGGTCATGAGTTCGAGCTTGACCTTGTGGCCGTCGATGGTGACGCCGGCGGCGTTGAGCTCATCGATCGCCATGCGCGCGCCGTATTCGTTGTCCTTGCCCAGGTGGGCAATGGCGCCGCTGACCGGGCCCACGTGGCCGATCTTCACCACTGGCAGCGCGGCGGTACCGCCGGCCTCTTCCTTCTTGCCGCAGGCGCCCAGCAGGACGGCGGCAGCCACGACGGCCAGGACGGGACTCACTCGTTTGAATTGCATCTTGATCTCCGATTCGTTGTTCAGGACAGGACAAAAAAACAGGCCGAAGCCGGCGACCGCAAGCCTACCGCAAATCCGGCCACGAGCGCATCGCTCCACGGCCGCGCCGGCAACTCAGCCGGCCTTGTGGGTCGGCGCCTGGAGTTCGGCCGCCACGGCCTGGGTGACCACCTTGCGCACGGCGTAATCGACCCGCTGGCGTATGCGTGGCCCCAGCTCCTTCATCTGCGCCTCCAGGGCGGTCGCCACCGCCGCCTGGATCTGGGCCTGCAGTGTCTGCTCCAGCCGCTGGCGCACGCGCTCCACCAGGGCCTCCTCGTCGATCTGCCCCGGCACGGCGGGGGCCGGCGGCGGCGCGACCACCTCGGTCAGCGTGGGCAGGGAACGCAGCAGCTTCTTGGGCAGCGAGGGCTTGGGTGCGGCGGGTTTCGAGGGTGCGGACTTCACGAGGTCCCCTTCAGGTTCAGATCATGGCGCACGATGGTGTAGCCGAGTTCGGTGTACCGCTTCCAGCGCCCGCGCGCCTGCTGCCGGTCGTCCTCGTCCAGGCTGACCACCTCGATCACGCGGTCGAAGCGCTCGAAGCCGGCGGGCAGCTGCGGGCCCAGGTTGAGCAGCACCTGGTGATGCGGCAAATCCGGCGTCGGCGCTTCGGTCAGCACCACGGGCGAGGCGGCCAGCTGGCCGGGTTCGGCCGGCTGGCGCACATGGGCAATGAAATCGGTCTGGGAAAAGGTCCACAGCAGGGTGTCGAGTCGGGCCAACGTCTCGGTCGGCGCGGTGACCACCACCTTGGAGCCCGCCGCCACGGCCTTGCGCAGCAGACGGCAGGCGTAGGCCGGTTTGTCCGGCGCATTGAAATGGAAGGCCACCTCGGTCATCGCGGCACGCGGCGTCCCGGTTTCAGGCCTTGCGGGCGCGTTGGGCCGCCGGGCGCTGCGCCTGCTGGGCCACGAGGTACTCCAGCAGCAGGCCCACCGGCCGCCCCGTGGCGCCCTTGGCCGCCCCGCTCTTCCAGGCGGTGCCGGCGATGTCCAGGTGCGCCCAGGGGAACTTGGCCGTGAAACGCTGCAGGAACTTGGCCGCCGTGATGGCGCCGCCCGCGCGGCCGGCCACGTTGCCGACGTCGGCAAAGTTGCTCTTCAGGCCCTCGGCGTAGTCCTCGTCCAGCGGCATGCGCCAGCACAGGTCCTGCGCGGCATCGCCGGCCTGGTGCAGCTGGTGCGCCAGTTCGTCGCTGGTGCTGAACAGGCCGCTGCGCACGCCGCCCAGCGCGATCACGCAGGCGCCGGTGAGGGTGGCGATGTCCACCACCGCCTGCGGCTGGTAGCGCTCGGCGTAGCTGAGCGCGTCGCACAGGACCAGGCGGCCTTCGGCGTCGGTATTGAGGATCTCGATGGTCTGGCCGCTCATGCTGGTGACCACGTCACCGGGTTTGACGGCGCGCCCGTCGGGCATGTTTTCGCAGCTGGGGATGAGCCCGACCACGTTGACGGCCGGCTTGAGCTCGCCCAGGGCGCGGAACACCCCCAGCACGCTGGCCGCGCCCGACATGTCGAACTTCATCTCGTCCATCTCGGCCGCCGGCTTGATGGAAATGCCACCGGTGTCGAAGCTGATGCCCTTGCCCACCAGCACGGTGGGCGCCTGCGCCTTGGGCGCGCCCTGGTACTGCAGCACGATGAAACGCAGCGGCTGCTCCGAGCCCTGGGCCACGGCCATGAAGGCCCCCATCTTGAGCTTGGCCACCTCGCGCGGGCCCAGCACCTGGCAGCTGATCTTCGGGTGGCGCGCCAGCGCCCGGGCCGCCTCGGCCAGATGCGTCGGCGTGGCGTGGTTGGCCGGGCGGTTGGCCCATTCCTTGGCCAGCTCGATGCCGGCCACCGCCGCGGTGGCGCGGGCGAATTCGTCCTTGCAGCCGGCCGCCTGGGCCACCGCCACGGTCACGCGCGCCAGGCTGCGGCCCTCGGCCTTGGACTTGGTGGTGGTGTAGACGTAGCTGTTGTCGGCCACGGTCTGCACGGCCGCGCGCACCGCGCCGGCCAGCGGCGTGCCGGCAAAACTCAGCAACAACTTCTTCAGCGCCGGCGTGCCGCTGCGCAGCGCCCCCAGCGCCGCGTTCACGGCCAGCCGGACCTCGCGCGGCGAGCCGTCGCCGACGCCCACCAGCATCACGCGCGTGCCCTTGGCCTGGGCCGGGCGGTACAGCGCCAGCAGCTTGCCGGCCTTGGTTTCCAGGTCGCCGGCTTTCAGGGCCTGGGCCACCAGGGCCGAGAAGGCATCCTTGCCCGGTTTGTAACCCGCGGGCACCAGCACCACCAGGGCATCGCAGGGTTGTGCGGCCGCGCCGGCCGGCTCCAGGGACTTGAGTTCAAAGTTCATAATGGCGGTTTTCCTTGGCACTGATGTTATTCGATTCCTCCATCCGCAAGGAGCTGGCGCGCAGCTTCGGCGCCACGCTGATCGTTCTGGTGACGGTGGTCATGACCATGACGCTGATCCGCACCCTGGGCATGGCCTCGCGCGGCAGCTTCAACCCCTCGGACGTGATGCTGGTGATGAGCTACACGGTCCTGACCTTCCTGCCCAACATCATGACCATGGGCCTGTTCGTGGCCACGGTCATGACACTCTCGCGCCTGTACACCGACAGCGAGATGGTGATCTGGTTCTCCAGCGGCATGGGCCTGTTCAGCCTGCTGCGCCCGCTGCTGCACTTCGCCTGGCCCATCCTGCTGGCCATCGCCACCCTGGCCATGTTCGTGCTGCCCTGGTCCAACCAGCAGATCGAGGCCATGCGGGCCCAGTACGAAAGCCGCGGCGACCTGGAGCGCGTGCAGCCCGGCCAGTTCCAGGAGGCCGGCGGCGGCAGCCGCGTCTTTTTCGTCGAGAAGGACCCCCTCAACGAGTACAGCGCCCGCAACATCTTCGTGGCCACCACGGAGGGCGGCAAGGAGACGGTGACCTCGGCGCGCAGCGGCCACACCGAGCTGATCGGCAATGACCGCTTCCTGGTGCTGGAAAACGGCCAGCGGCTGGAGAGCACGATCGGCAAGAACGACGTCAAGATCGGCGAGTTCGAGCGCTACAGCATCCACGTTGCCCATGACCCGATCGGCGCCAAACTCGACGTGCCCCTGGGCTCGGTGTCCACCCTGGACCTGGTCCGCCAGCCCACGCCGTCCCATCTGGGCGAGATCTCCATGCGCATGGGGTTCATGCTGGCGGCGTTGAACCTGGCCGTGCTGGCCCTGGCCGCCACCCGCGTCAATCCGCGCGTGGGTCGCTCCGGCAACCTGATGTTCTCGCTGCTGCTGTTCCAGGTCTATCTGAACCTGCTCACGCTGGGCCAGAACTGGATCGCCGGCGGCAAGGTCGGCTTTCTCGCCTTCAACGTGATGCTGCACGGCGGCATGCTGGCCGCCGGCCTGCTGTGGCTGGCCAAGCGCCACCACAACTGGGACTGGCGCCTGCGCCCGGCCCGCCTGCTCAAACGGCGCGCGACGGCACGGCAGGAGGCGACCCCATGAAGACCATCCGCCGCCTGATCCACGTCGAGGTGTTCACCGCCGTGGTTTTCGTCACCCTGGGTTTCCTGGCCTTGTTTGCCTTCTTCGACTTCGTCGACCAGTTGCCCGCCGTCGGCCGCCCCGGCGCCGGCGCGGGTTACCAGCTGCCGCAGGCCGCCAGCTACGTGGCCCTGCTGGTGCCCAACCACCTGTACGAGCTGCTGCCCATTACCGTGCTGATCGGCACCATCTACGTGATGACACGCCTGGCGCAGAGCTCGGAGTTCACCATCCTGCGCACCAGCGGCCTGGGGCCCTGGCGCGCGCTGCGCATGCTGCTGGCCGCCGGTTTCACCTTCGTGCTGCTGACCTTCGTCATCGGCGACTACCTGGCCCCCTGGGCCGATCGCACGGCCCAACTGCTCAAGGCCCGCTACCAGGGCAACCTCACCGTGGGCCAGACCGGCGCCTGGCTGCGCGAGCGGGAACCGTACGCCCAGTTCGCCGTCAACGTCGGCGCGCTGGCGCCGGACGGCAGCATGCGCAACGTGCGCATCTTCGAGTTCGACAACCAGAACAGCCTGATCTCCCTGACCCACGCCCCCACGGCCCACTTCGCCGACGACGAAGCCTGGGAGCTGCAGGATGCCGAACGCACCGAGTTCAATGCGCGCGGGGCCGAGTTGAGCCAGATCGAACGCAGCCGGCTGGCAACCTTCCGCTGGCCCACCGGCATCACCGCCGAGATGATCTCCGCCGCCGTGCTCAAGCCCGAGCGCATGAGCACCATCGACCTGTTCCAGTACATCAGCCACCTCAAGGCCAACGCCCAGACCGCCGAGCGCTACGAGATCGAGTTCTGGAAAAAGGTCTTCTACCCGCTGAGCTGCCTGGTGATGGTGATGCTCGCGCTGCCCTTCGCCTACCTGCACTTCCGCAACGAGGGCATCTCGCTCTACGTGTTCGGCGGCGTCATGGCGGGCATCAGCTTCTTCTTCCTCAACAACGTGTTCGGCTACATCGGCGAGCTGCAGCACTGGATCCCGTGGCTGACGGCCGCTGCCCCGGGCATGATCTACATGGTGATCTCGCTGACTGCCTTCGGCTGGCTGGTCATCAGGAGGTAGACCACATGCAAACTCCGGCGCCGCGCCGCGGCATCATCCTCTTCGCCCACGGCTCGCGCGATCCGCAGTGGCGCGCACCGATGGAAGCCATCGCCGCGCGCGCCGCCGCGCTCGACGCCCAGGCGCAGGTCGCCTGCGCCTATCTGGAGCTCATGGCGCCCGACCTGCCCGCCTGCGCCGCCGACATGGTCGCGCAGGGCGTGACGGACATCAGCATCGTGCCCATGTTCCTGGGCGTCGGCCGCCATGCCCGCGAGGATCTGCCGCCCATGCTCGGCGAGCTGCGCCAGCGCCACCCCCAGGTCCGCTTCGATCTGCGGGCGTCGATCGGCGAGGATGCGCGCGTGGTCGACATGCTGGCGCGCATCGTGCTGGCGGGCGCCTGAGCCGCCCCACCCGCCCGCGCAGAGCCCCGGCCTACGTACAATCGCGCGGTTCATTCTGTCGCCCATGACCCAAGCCGTCCTTCGCAACCGTACCGTCTTCCTGCTCGTGCTCGGCGCTTCGCTGGTGGCCGCCTTGCTGCCCGTGCTGTGGCCGCAGCTCGACATCGCCGTGTCCAGCTATTTCCTGCAGCCCGCGCCGCCCATCGATCCGGCGCAATGGAAGTGGGTCGAGCTGGTCAACGAATACACCCCCGACGTCTTCCGCGGCCTGGCCATGCTGTGCATCGCCGCCTGGATCATCGTCAGCCTGCTGCGGCGCTGGCGCCGCGCCGGCATCGCCCTGGCCTTCGTCGGTCTGTCGCTCACGCTGGGCCCCGGCTTCGTCACCTGGGCCGTCAAGGAACACACCCTGCGCGCGCGCCCCTTCGACGTCGTGCAGTTCGGCGGCGCGCGCGAGTTCACCCCGGCCCTGACCCAGGCCCAGCAGTGCACCGACAACTGCGCCTTCACCAGCGGTCACACAGCCTGCGGCTTCTTCTTCGTCTCCCTCATGCTGCTCGATCCGCGCCGGCGCTGGCGCTGGATCGCCACCGGCCTGCTCGCCGGCGGCCTGGTCGCCGTGGCGCGCATCTCGGTCGGGGCGCACTGGCTCAGCGACGCGCTCTGGGCCCTGCCCATCACGCTGGTGACCAGCGCCCTGGTGTGGGTGGTGCTGACCTTCTTCTACAAATACGGCCAAGCGCCCGACCGGGGCTGAACCCATGACCCTCCTGCTCGCCCTGATCCGCCTGATGCGGCCCCACCAGTGGGTCAAGAACGCCTTCGTCTTCGCCGGCCTGCTGTTCAGCCACACCTGGGGCAACGGCCCGCTGGCGCTGCGCGTGATCCACGCCTTCCTGGCCTTCTGCGCCATCTCCAGCCTGGTCTACGTCCTCAACGACTGGCGCGACCGCGCCAGCGACGCCCAACACCCGATCAAGCGCAACCGCCCCTTGGCCAGCGGCGCCGTCGGCGCCCAGGCCGCCCTGGCCCTGGCCACCGTGCTGCTGCTCGCCGGCCTGTGGATGGCCTGGGGCAACCGGGTGCTGCTGGGCCTGCTGGGCCTGTACGTCGCGCTCAACCTGGCCTACAGCTGGCGCCTCAAGCACGTGCCGGTGGTGGACGTCTCCATCATCGCCAGCGGCTTCATGCTGCGCCTGCTGGCGGGCACCGTGGCCGTGGGCATCCCGCCCTCGCGCTGGCTGCTGCTGACCGGGCTGTTCATCGCCCTCTTCCTCGGCTTCTCCAAACGCAAGGCCGAGACCTTCTACGAGCCAGAGCAGCAGCGCGCCGTGCTGGAGCACTATCCGCCCGCCCTGCTCGACACCTACATGGCCGCCACCATGACGGCCACCGTCATCACCTACGGCCTGTACGCCACCAGCATCGAGGCCATGCAACAGCACGGCGAGCGCCTGACCTACACCGTGCCGGTGGTCATCTTCGGCCTGCTGCGCTACGCCTACCAGGTGCACCGCGGCCGCGGCGAGGACGTCACGCGCGACCTGCTGCGCGACCCCTGGATCATCCTGGCCCTCGGGGTCTGGCTGGCGATCTTCCTGTCCCCGCGGTTTTGAAGCTCCCCCTCAAGCCCCTGCTGATCGCCATCGGCGGCGCGGCCACCGTCTACGCCCTGGTCCTGCTGCTGACCGGCGACGCGACCGACCGGGCTCCGCTTTCGGTCCTTGCCTCGCCCACCGGTGCCCTGGCCGCGGCGCTGTGTGTGCTGAACTACCTGCTACGCGGCCAGCGCTGGCGCCTGTGGATGGCGCACTACCAGCGCCCGCTGCCGCTGCGGGCGGGCTTGCGCCTGTACCTGGCCGGCTACACCTTCACGCCCACACCCGGCAACGTCGGCGAGGCCGCGCGCGGCCTGCTGCTGCGCCAGCCGCTGGGCACGGCCGACAGCCTGGCCATCTTCGGCGCCGAGCGCCTGGCCGATCTGCTGGCGCTGTTGCTGCTGACCCTGCCCGGGGTCTGGTGGCTGCTGCAGCGGCCCGAAGCGACGGCCTGGCAAGGGCCGCTGATCGGCGTTTTTGTCCTGGCCGGCCTGCTGGTGCTGGGCTTGTTGCTCACCTGGCGCCGCTCGTTGTTCGCCCGCCTGCCCTGGCTGCAGGCCGCCTGGCTCTGCCTGGCCCGCCGCCCCTGGACCTGGCTGGCCCTGACCCTGCTGGCCTGGGCGGCCCAGGGCCTGGCCACCTGGCTGGTCTGCCGCGAACTCGGCCTGGGCATCACGCCGCTGCTGGCTACCGGCTTTTACGCCCTGGCCATGGTGGGCGGCGCGCTGTCCATGCTGCCGGCCGGACTGGGCGGCACCGAGGCGCTGCTCACCGGCCTGCTGGTGCTGGCCGGCGCGCCGCTGGCCACGGCCGTGGGCATCACCGTGCTGGTGCGCCTGCTGACGCTCTGGCTGGCGGTGGCCCTCGGCGCCCTGGCCCTCCTTTATAGTGCGGCGGTCGCCCGCGACATTTCGCTGCGCTAGTACCCCATGACCTACGCTTCCACCGACAACTCGTTCAACCTCGGCCGCTGGCTGCTGCTCGCCGGCCTGGGCGCCCTGCTGCTGCGCCTGTGGATCGCCTACGCCCTGCCCATCACCGGCGACGAGGCCTTCTTCTACTGGTGGGGCGTCTACCCCGACTGGGGCTATTCCGACCACCCGCCCATGGTGGGCTGGCTGATCTGGCTCATGCGCACCCTGTTCGGCGAGGCCACCTGGGCCATCCGCCTGCCCATCGTGCTGCTGCCGCTGGCCCTGGGCGCCATGCTCTGGTGGGCACTCAAGCCGCTGAGCCGCGAGCGCGCCGCCTGGACCGTGCTGCTGCTCTGGCTGGCCCCCATCAACTGGCTCAACAGCCTGATCACCACCGACACGCCGCTGATCTTCTGGTCCGTGCTCTCGGTAGCCATGCTGCTGCGTGCCGAGCAGCGGGCCCGCTTCGACGGCGGCACTGTCCTGCTCTACGGACTCTCCGGCATCTTCATCGGCTGTGCCTTCCTCTCCAAGTACTTCTCGGTGGTGCTGGGCCTGGCCTACCTGGTCTACTTCACCCTCCACCGGCGCGGGCGCTGGGCCGGGCTGATGCTGCTGGTGCTGTGCGCCCTGCCGGGGCCGCTGATCAACCTGTGGTGGAACATGGACCATGGCTGGTCCAACATCATGTTCAACGCCATCAACCGCAACCAGGACGCCGCTTTCGCCTGGAGCAAGCCGCTGGGCTATGTGGGCATGCTGGCGTACCTGCTGACGCCGGCGCTGCTCTGGCTGGGCGTGCGGCACCGCCGCGCCGTGCTGGAGACCGCGCGCCAGCAGCCCCTGGTGGCCATGCTCGTCATGGTGCCGCTGCTGTTCTTCGCCCTGCTCTCGTTCAAGAAGACGGTGGGCCTGCACTGGGTGCTCTCCTTCTACCCCTTCGTCTTCGTGCTGTTCGCCTTCGCGCTGCCGCGCGCCACGCTGCGGCGCTGCGCCCAGGGCCTGGCCGCCTTCACGGCCCTGCATGTGCTGGCCGTCATCGCGATCGGTTTCACCCACGTCGAGCAGTGGGAGGGCAAGCCGCGTTACTTCGCCATCGTGCGGTCCTTCAAGACGCCCGAACTGCTGGCCCAGGTGCGCACGCCGGATTCGGTGCTGATGGCCGACGGCTACTCGCCCGCCTCGGTCTACGGCTACGTCAGCGGCAAGTACGTGCCGGTTTTCGGCCCGGGCAAGTTCCACGCCCGCCAGGACGACCTGCTGGTGGACTATTCGATCTACCAGGGCAAGACCGTCCGCGTGCTGCTGTCCGACCCGCCGGTGCTGGACGACTTCACGCCCTACTTCGACAGCGTGCAGCCCCATACGGTGGTGCTCAACGGCATCACCTTCCACTACGTCGAAGGCCGCAACTTCAACTACGAGGCCTATCGCAAAGGCGTGCTGGGTGAGGTCTTCCAGCGCTACTACGCCATCCCGCGCTGGCTGCCCATGACGGGCTGCCCCTTCTGCGTGCGTTACTGCGGCCAGGTGCAATGTCCGCGCCCGTGAGCGAAGCCTACCGCCCGGAGGTGGCCGCCTTCGACTTCGACGGCACCCTGACCTGGCGCGACACCCTGCTGCCCTTCTTGCGCCGGCTGCTGGGCTGGCCCCATCTGCTGTGGGTGCTGTTCGTCTGCAGCCCCTGGCTGCTCGCCTATGCCCTGCGCCTGATCAGCAACCACCGCGCCAAGGCCGTGCTGCTGCGTGCCAGCCTGGCCGGCCGCAGCCAGGCCGAGGTGGATCGCTGCGCCCGCGCCTTTGTGATCGAGGAACTGCCGCTGCAGTGGCGCCCCTGGGCCCTGCAGCAACTGGTGCAGCACCAGCACGCCGGCCACCGCTGCGTGCTCGTCAGCGCCTCCACCAGCCCGTACATGCATCTGGTCGGCGCCAGCCTGGGCGTGGACGCCGTGCTGTGCACGGAGATGGAGGTGGTGGATGGCCGCTACAGCGGCCGCATGGCCACGGCCAACTGCCACGGCGAAGAAAAAGTGCGGCGGCTGCAGGCCTGGCTGACGGGCGAGTTCGGCACCGATGAGCCGGTGCTGCACGCCTATGGCGACACCCGGGGCGATCTGCCGATGCTGCGCCTGGCCAGCCAGGCCTGGCTGCGCGAGAAACGTTGGCACGCACGCTGAACCACAGCCGCCGGCGGCGCCCGGGGGGCCCCGCCAGCGCAAGCGCAGCGCGTCCACCGAATGTGCACTATTTCACGAAAAGAAGGCCCCTCGCTGCCTGAACCGGCGTGATTGACCTGCGTCAATGACGCCCAGGAGCGCACCCGTCGACCATGGCCGCAGCCGTTGCCACCGCAAGGCGGTGCGACCTGGCCGCGCGGCGCCGCTGCGCGGCCGGATTCCGACAAACCGGAATGGCCCGTTGCCGTGATCCAGGCCCATAGAGGCGGACCGGCATCGACGGCCTGCAATCCATCTACCGAGGAGACAAGATGAAAAGACGAATCGCAATGGCCCTGATCGTTCTGGCCAGCGCACCAGCCGCATGGAGCCAGGACATCGTGATCGGCCAGTCCGTGCCGCTGAGCGGCTCCAATGCCGACATCGGGCGCGACATGCGCGACGGCGCCCTGGCCGTGTTCGCCAAGGTCAACGCCAGCAACACGCTGGGCCGCAAGATCCAGCTCGTCACGCTGGACAACGCCAACAACCGCCAGCGCGCCGCCGAGAACACCCAGCAACTGGTGGGTCAGCACAATGCCATGGTGCTGTTCGGCTACAACTCGGCCACCAACAGCGTCGACGCCCTGCCCCTGGTGGCGCAGAACAACATGCTGTTCTTCGCCCCCTTCAGCGGCTCGCTCAGCCTGCGCAGCCACCCCAACGTCTACACCATCCGCGCCTCCTACAAGGACGAGGCCCTCAAGATCCTGGCCGCCAAGCGCGACGTCGGCGCCAGCAAGACCGTGATCGTCTACTACGACGACCAGGTGGGCCAAAGCAACTACGAGGCCGTGGCCAGCGTCTTCGTCGAGGCCGGCTCCACCAAGCCGCCGGGCGTGGCCGTCAAGCGCGGCGCGGCCATCGATGCGTCGGTGGTCGAGGCCATCGCCAAGGAAGCCCCGCACTACATGCTGGCCACCACCCAATTCAGCGTGGTGGGCGACTTCCTGAAGATCGCCAACGACAAGGGCATCGCGGTGCCCGTGGCCGCGCTGTCCTTCGTCAACCCCGACGAGCTGATCGAGTCGGTGGGCAATATGGCGCGCGGCACCGTCGTGTCGCAGATCATTCCTTCGCCCCGCAACTCCAACCAGGTGTCGATCCCCGTCGTCAAGGAATGCGCCGATGCCTTGAACGCCCTCAACGGCGCCCGGCTGAACTACACCTCGCTGGAATCCTGCATCGCCGCCAAGGCCCTGGTGGAAGCCCTGAAGAAGGCCGGCCCCAAGCCCACGCGCGAAAGCGTGCTGCAGGCCATGGGCAACGTGGGCCGGCTGGACCTCAAGGGTTACACGCTGACCTTCGGCCCCAACCAGCGCCACGGCAGCAACTGGGTGGAACTGACCATCCTCTCGCGCGGCAACCGCTTCGTGCAATAAGGCTGCGGGCGCGCCGCCCTCACAGATGGGCGTAGAAGGCCGGCGCGTTCTGCCAGCGCTCGTGGCGCCCATCGACGTAGGTGATGGGCAGCCGCGACAGCTCCTCATCGGAAACCTCGTCCAGGCAGCCGAGGTTGACGCCGTACATCCTGCCGATGGGCGTCTCGGTCCCGATGCCGAAGGCGCGCACGCCACAGTGCCGGCAGAAGTAATGCTCGTTCTTGCGGGTGTTGAAGAGGTACTTCGTCAGCTCGCTCTCACCCGCCAGCAGGCGAAAGCCGCCGTCGGCGGCCACCGCCGGCCAGAAGCGCGTGCGCCGGCAGATCGAACAGTTGCAGCGGTAGGTGCTCTGCGTGAGGTCGAGCTCGGCCTCGAAGCGGACCGCACCGCAATGGCAGCTGCCGCGATAGGTCTTCAACATGGCGGGGCTCCTGTGGTTTGATCGGCTCGTGAGCGCGGGTCAGGCCGCGCCGGGCCGGTTCAGGCGCACGGCGGCAAGAACCAGCGCCTTCAAGGCGGCCCCATCCGGGCACTCGCCTTCGTGGATGTCGATGGCACGGCGGACACGGCCGTCCAGGCTCGAATTGAAGAGGCCCGACGGGTCCGGGAGGGACGCCCCCTTGGCAAAGGTCAACTTCACCGCCTTCTTGTAGGTTTCACCCGTGCAGAGGATTCCCTGGTGCGACCAGACCGGCACGTCCCACTTCCACTCCTCGGTCACGTCGGGGGCGGCGTCCTTGATCAGCGCGCGCACCTGGGCCAGCGTCTCGCCGCGCCAGTCGCCCAGCTCCCTGATTCTTGCGTCGATCAGCGCGGCTGCAGACGCGGCCGGTGAACTGGAGCCTGCTGAACGGACCTTCGGACTTGCCATGGCTGCCTCCGTGGATGTGATTCGCGCCTTGCCCGTCACGCGCGGCCGCGGCGGTGCCGGGCCGGTGGTTGGCGGGGACATGCCGCTTTATCGCGAATTTTGCCTCCGGATGCGTTCCGCCGGCATTGCGCCGGCCACCGCATCGCGCGGCCCGCTGTTGCGCCTTAGATTCACGCGGCATAATGAAAGCCGGTTTTATCCTTAATTCACCATGAACCTGCACCAATTCCGCTTTGTCCAGGAAGCGGCGCGTCACAAGCTGAACCTGACCGAGGCGGCCAAGGCCCTGCACACCTCGCAGCCCGGCGTGTCCAAGGCCATCCTGGAGCTGGAAGAAGAGCTGGGCATCGACATCTTTGCCCGCCACGGCAAACGGCTCAAACGCATCACCGAGCCGGGGCAAGAGGTGCTCAAGAGCATCGAACTCATCCTGCGCGAGGTGGGCAACCTCAAGCGTATCGGCGAGCAGTACAGCAAGCAGGACAGCGGCACGCTCTCCATCGCCGCCACCCACACCCAGGCGCGTTACGTGCTGCCCGAGCCGGTGGCCAAGCTGCGGGCGTCCTGGCCCAAGGTCAACCTCTCGCTGCACCAGGGCAACCCCGACCAGGTGGCGCGCATGCTCATCGACGAGGTGGCCGAGATCGGCATCGCCACCGAGTCGCTGGCCAACTACGACGAGCTGGTCACCCTGCCCTGCTACGAGTGGCAGCACATGCTGGTGCTGCCCGCCAACCACCCCTTGGCGCTGAAGGAGCGCGTCTCGCTCGAAGACCTGGCCACCGAGGCGCTGATCACCTACCATCCCACCTTCACCGGCCGCACCCGCATCGACCAGGCCTTCGCACAGCGCAAGCTGGTGCCCAATGTGGTGCTGGAGGCCATCGACTCGGACGTGATCACCACCTACGTCAAGCTGGGCATGGGCTTAGGGATAGTGGCCGAAATGGCCGTGCGCCACCTCAGCGCCCAGGCCACGGGCGACGAGCTGGTGGTGCGCCCGCTGGGCCAGCTCTTCGGCCAGAATGTCACGCGCGTAGCGTTCAAGCGTGGCGCCTACCTGCGCAACTTTGTCTATGAATTCGCCGCCCTGCTCAGCGACCGCCTCAAGCGCGACCTGGTGGAGCGTGCCATGACCGGCCATGTGGCCGACTACGAACTATGAGAATCCATACCCCGCAGCTGCAAAGCCGCCTGCCCAAGGTCGGCACCACCATCTTCACCGTCATGTCCGCGCTGGCCGCCGAAAAAGGCGCGGTCAACCTGGGTCAGGGTTTCCCCGATTTCGAGGGCGACCCGCGCCTGGTGGACGCCGTGACCGACGCCATGAAACGCGGCCTGAACCAGTACCCGCCCATGACCGGCGTGCCCGCCCTGCGCGAAGCCGTCGCGAAGAAGGTGGCCACGATCTACGGCCACGCCTATGACGCCAACACCGAGATCACCATCACCGCCGGCGCCACCCAGGCCATCCTGACCATCATCCTGGCCATCGTGCACCCGGGTGACGAAGTCATCGTGCTGGAGCCCTGCTACGACAGCTACGTGCCCAATATCGAACTCGCCGGCGGCGTGGTGGTGCGTGTGCCGCTCACGCCCGGCACCTTCCGGCCCGACTTCTCAAAAATAGCCGCGGCCATCACGCCGCGCACCCGCGCCATCATGGTCAACACGCCGCACAACCCCAGCGGCATGGTGTGGACGAAAGAAGAGATGCTGCAGCTGCAGGCGCTGCTGGACCCGACCGACATCCTGGTCATCAGCGACGAGGTCTACGAACACATGGTGTTCGATAGCCGGCAGCACGAAAGCGCCGCGCGTTTCCCGGCGCTGGCCGCGCGCAGCTTCATCGTCAGCAGCTTTGGCAAGACCTACCACGTCACCGGCTGGAAGGTGGGTTACGTGGCCGCGCCCGCGCCGCTCTCCGCCGAGTTCCGCAAGGTGCACCAGTTCAACGTCTTCACCGTCAACACCCCGGTGCAGCACGGCCTGGCGACCTACATGGCTGACCCCCGGCCCTACCTGGATCTGCCGGCCTTCTACCAGCGCAAACGCGATCTGTTCCGCGAGGGCCTGAAGAAAACCAAGTTCCGCATGCTGCCCGGCGAAGGCACCTATTTCCAGTGCGTGGACATCTCGGCCGTGAGCGATCTGAACGAAGCCGACTTCTGCAAATGGCTCACCACCGAGATCGGCGTGGCCGCCATTCCCTTGTCAGCCTTCTACGGCGACGGCTTCGACCAGCGCGTGGTGCGTTTCTGTTTTGCGAAGAAGGACGAGACGCTGAACACGGCGCTGGAGCGGCTGGCCCGGCTGTAGCCCTTCGTTGGAGGCACCCTTCCGTGCCGGAACCGCCAGGCTTGACAATTCCTTCAATAAAAAAATATACTTGAACATATACGCGCCATCCTGGACGGGCGCCTAAGGAGTTCAAGCCATGTCGCAAATCACGCTGTATCTGGACGATGCCACACAGGCCATGGTGGAGCAGGCGGCGCGAGCGCATGGCATCTCGAAAAGCCGCTGGGTAGCGGACATCATCCGCAAATACGCAGCCCATGAATGGACGGCGGATTGCCTGGCCTTGGCGGGCCGTTTTGCCGACTTCCCCTTGCGCGAAGAGAGCCCCGCCGTGACCGCCCCAGATACGCCGCGCCTCGGGTTCTAAAAGAAGATGGGCATGCTGGTACTGGACACCAACACCATCAGCTACTACTTCCGGGGCGACCCGCAGGTCGTTCCGCGCCTACAAGCCATGCGGCCGGCTGACCTCGGCGTGCCGGCCATCGTGGAATACGAACTGCGTTACGGCCTGCTGCGCCTGCCCCAAGCGACAGCCGCGCCACGCCTGGCGGCCTTGGCGCAATTGCTGCAAGCCATGCAGCGCCTGCCATTTGATGAGGAATGCGCCGCGCACGCAGCCCGCATCCGCGCGGACCTGGAAGCCGCAGGCACCCCCATCGGCCCGCACGACACGCTGATCGCCGCCACAGCGCTGCGCCATCAGGCCACCCTCATCACACGCAACGTCCGCGAATTTTCACGTGTGCAGGGCCTGCAGTGCGTGAACTGGCACACGGATTGAAGCGCCCCCAATGCTGCCTCCTCCAACCTGAGGCCACCATGCGCATCTCTACTTCCAGCAAAGTCGACGGGCTGTCCGAAGACCACCGCCTTGAGCTCGCGCGCGTGCACCTGGAACTGGTCGCCGACGCGCAACGCGGTCTGGCCGACATCGCCGCCGGCCGCACCGTCGAGGCCGACGCGGCCATCGCCGAGCGCCAGCGGCAGCGCGCTGGCGCGGCTGGCCAAACTGTGAGGTTGATATGAACGACCGTCAACGTCTTTGGCTCGGTTCGGGCCTGGTGCTGCTGCAGTTCGGCCTGCTCGGCGCGCTGGCCGTGCTGGCCTGGCCCGCCGTGGAACAGTGGAAGATCCCGCTGGCCGCCTGGCTCACGGGCCTGGGCGGTGTAGCGCTGGCGTTCTGGGCCTTCACGGCCAACCGCCCAGGCAACTTCAACATCCATCCCCGCCCGCGCGCGGGCGGCGCGCTCGTCACCAGCGGGCCCTACGCCTGGATCCGCCACCCCATGTACAGCGCCTTCCTGCTGGGCGCCTGGGCGCTGGCCTACACGGCGGCGAGTGAAGCGGCCTGGCTGGCCTGGTGGGCGCTGTCGCTGGTGCTGTGGTTCAAGTCCACGCTGGAAGAACGCTGGATGCTGGCGCAGCATCCGGGCTATGCGCACTATCGCGAGCAGACCAAGCGGTTTGTGCCTTGGGTCTATTGAGTCGGCCGCCAACGGGTCGTCCGCGCATCGCCGTGAGGAATTCCATTTCCATTCCCTTTCTGTCGCCGCAGGCAAACCCGGCCGCCGGGTACAGGCTCGGACGTTTCAGTCGCCACCACCGCGAACACACCTTCTATGCAGTTCTCTTCGCGGTGGTCCTGCACGCCCTGGTGCTTGGGCTGGCGATCAACTACCGGTCCACAGTCTCGCGCAAGCCGGACCTGCCAAATACCGAGGACACGATCACCTCGATGGCGGTGATCCCCCCGCCCTCTGAGAAGATCCGCCCCGAGCCGACTCCTGCACAAGAGTCCGCCGCCCCGATCGACACCCCGGTGACGACAACGGCCGCAGCCCATCAGCCGGCCTCCATGGCCGCGCCTCCTGCACCCACCGCGGAAGAATGGGCCTTTGCGGCCAAATACACACTCAGGAACAGCAAGGGCTACCGTTACAACTGGGGGCAGCAGGTCCGCAGCATGATGGGGACCGCCATCGAGGGCCCGGACCAGGGACTGGTCCGGTTCAGGGTCGAAATCGGGCCGGACGGGGCACTATCCAGACTGGAAACGCTGTGGACCACCTCTGCCGCTGCCGAAAAGCTGGCGCGCAAGGCCATAGAAAACATGCCGCGCTTGCCGCCCACCCCGACGGGCAAACCCTTGATCTTTGAAAAAACGATCTCCTTCACGCCGTTTGCGTCGGACGGCCCTCCGACGTACAAGGATGACTGCCTGCCCGATCCGCCGACGTTCCGCAACCCGTTTGCCTGGGATGGGAAGTCCCCTCAGCGCCGGGCCGAGCCGGAACCCGTTGAGCCACTCGACGCCCAGGCCCTGGAGGAGTGCCTCAGACAGTTGCCGCAAGACTCGATCGAAGCAGAAAGCGCCCGCGATCAGCGACTGCTGGATCAGTGGGGATCGACCAGATCGGGACGCTAGCAAGCGACGAAGCCTGGCTGGCCTGGTGGGCGCTGTCGCCGGTGCTGTGGTTCAAGTCCACGCTGGAAGAACGGTGGATGCTGGGGCAGCACCCGGGATATGCGCACTATCGGGAGCAGACTAAGTGTTTCGTGCCCTGGGTGTACTGATCGACATCGGGTGTGGTCAAAATTCTCCAGAGAAACTCTCGACCGTATGCGTCACACCCTTCTCGAAAAGCTCCAACATTGAAACAAGCGATGCGTTCTTGGAGCGACCGCATTTTTCAATGGCGACAACTGGGATCACTTCGCCTTTCACGGTGAATTCCGGCGCAGGTCCCGCCAGTTGAATTGAAAACACCACAGATCCCTCAGGAGTGACGGCCTGTGGCCCAGGAAGGCTGACACCAACAATAGCCGGTGGTGGGCCGTTCCTATCCGCTGGGACAGCAATATTAGGATCGGCGCCAAAAGTAAGTCGCTTCCCAATATAGGCGGCTGACTGTATCAAGACGAGCAGCCGATGTTTGTCGGCGTTATCTAGCTGGGCAACAACATTAAGAATCGTGTCGTCGGGGGTTGGACTCGTATATGGCTGAACTTCTTCGATTAGCTTTTTCGCTGTGAAACTAACCCCGTCAATCTGACCTCGCTTACAGGCATCCTTGAACTGTCTTGGGGTCTCGCAAATGGGGAACTGGTGAAAATTGTTCGGTTTGTGATGATTTTTCACCACTAGCGCATAGATGACGTGATCGAGGCTGGAACGAAGATGATGAACGACCTCACCCGCAAGAACCGAAAGCCGAAGTGGAATCGAAGAATCTCCAAAAACTCGAAAGACAAACTCAGTGCCGACGTTCTCGCGAACGACACGGAATGGAGGTGTCTCTGGGTTCTCAAAGGTAGCGACTTCTTGGCGGATTGTTTGGATGGTCTCACGTGCGCGTGAGAGCTTTGCCCTACTCCCATCCAACGGGTGTGCCATATCGATGCTTCTTTTTGCGTTTCAGACTAAAAATTCTTTGTCGCCCGCGATTCTGCGCCGGTCAACACTGAATCGGATTCCGACAAAACTTCTCCAACTCCTGCACCGCCGCTCTGCCGGCCACCGCGTTCCTGGCCTTTGGCCCCACGTCCAGGCTGAGCTTGAACTCGTACTTGCGGAAGAACTCGTCAAACAGCTCACCGCCCAGCGTGGCATAGGCCGTCAGCGTGTCGGCCTGGGCGTCATGCTCCAGCAGCACGGCGCACAGCGGCTGTTCAGCCGGGCCGTGCATCACCTTGGCGCCCTGGGCCGGGTCGTACTGGCTCTGTTCGGCGCAGCAGTGGATCAGCTTGTCGGCCACGCCCTTTTTGGCTTTGCTCTTGCGAAAGCTGATGAAACTCACCTGCTGCGTGGGGTAGACCAGCTGGTGCGCGCAGATGGCGCTGAAGGCCACGATGTTGCGCTGCGGCCCCACGCCGCCGGGCCAGACGTAGCTGTCCTTGGTCTTGGTGCTCAGCGGCTGCGGCAGGGCCGGCTGGTCCAGCCTGAGCAGGAAGACCGGCGTGGCCTCGTAGGGGTAGTGGAAAACGTAGTTGGTTTCGGCCCGCAGCGTGCTGGCCTTAATCGGGTCGCCGAACTCGTTGGTGAGCAGCACGCGGGCGTAGGCACGGGGCTTGGCGTCGGCGGCGAAGCTGGGCCAGGCCACGGCCGCCGCCGTCAGGCAGGCCACGCTGGTGGAACAGGATTCGACGAACAGGCGACGGTCCATGCGCGCTCCTCGCGGGCAATGTATCGCCCGCCCGCGCGGGCTGTCAAGAAACAACCCCGCTGCGCTCAGGCCGCCCGGCGGCGTGATTCGCGCCGCGCGATCCAGAGCGTGGCGCCCGAGATGATGAGGCCGCCGGCGAGCGAGGTGCCGGTGGGTACGTCGGCAAACACCAGCCAGCCCAGCAGCGCGGCCCAGACCAGGTCCAGGAACTTGAGCGACTGCGTGGCCGAGATGTCGGCCACCGCGTAGGAGCGCGTCAGGCAGTAATGCGCCGCGCTGCCCAGCAGTCCGCAGACCATATAACCCAGCCACTGCGCCAGCGTGGGCGCCTGCCAGTTCAGCAGCGCCAGCGGCAGGCTGAGCACGGTGACGGTGATGGACTGCCAGAGCACGATGACACCGGCCCGCTCGTGCCGTGTCAGCGCCTTGGTGATGAGGAAGGAGGCGGCGAACACCGGCGCCGAGGCCAGCATGACCAGGCTCCAGAAGCCGCCGCTGCCGGTGAGGCCGGGGCCGACCACGACGAGCACGCCGCCGAAACCCAGCAGCGCGGCCAGCCAGCGCTCCCAGCGCATCGCCTCTCCCAGAAAGAGCCAGGCACCCAGCATGATGAAGATGGGCGTGGTGAAACCGATGGCCGTCATGTCGGCCAGGGAGATTCTGGGCAGGGCCACGAACCACAGGCCCAGGCCCACGGTGTGCACGATGCCGCGCACGAACTGCCCGCCGATGTGCTGCGGCCGCCAGGCCGCGAAACCCGAGCGCAGCACCAGGGGCAGCATGACGATGAAGCCGCAGAGGTAACGCAGGAACTGCGACTCGAAGGGGTCGAGCTGGGCCGTGAGGTAACGCGACAGGGTGTTGAGCAGCACAAAACACAGGCCGGCCAGCAGGGTCCACAGCAGGCCCTGGACGGTGGGGTCCAGCCGGCCCGCGCGATGCCGCGTCAGGTCCATGCGCCGCCGCCAGGGGCTGCGGGCGGATTTCGGGAACGGGTCACGGCGGCGCACCCAGGCAGTTTATTGGCGCGCTTGCAGAAATGCTGTCGCCCGCTATACTGGTAAGTAGTTTATTACTTACCAACAGGATGCCCATGGCCAGCAGCACCCCCCGCCTGACCACCGCCTCGCGCCAGGCGGAGATCGTCGACGCCGCCCTGCGCCTGGCGCAGGCGCGCAGCCCGGCCCTGATCACCACCACCGACATCGCCCAGGCCATCGGGGTCACCCAGGGCGCGCTGTTCAAGCACTTCGAGAACAAGGAAGCGCTCTGGCTGGCGGCCATGGAATGGGTGCGCGAGCAGTTGACGGAGCGGATCGAGGCGGCCGCCGCCGCCACCGCCGAC
Organism: Curvibacter sp.; assembly: GCA_020621965.1. Classification (GTDB taxonomy): domain Bacteria; phylum Pseudomonadota; class Gammaproteobacteria; order Burkholderiales; family Burkholderiaceae_C; genus Hylemonella. The sequence goes on from JAHRYV010000019.1 coordinate 23,386, forward strand.
CCCCTGCAGGCCTTGCGCCAGGTGTTCGACGCCCATGTGGATTTCGTGGCGCAGCACCCCGGCGTGCCGCGCCTGATCTTCCACGAGCTGCAGCAGCCCGCCGACTCGCCGCTGAAGGAGAGCGTGCGGACCCTGATGAAGGGCTACCGGCAGCTGCTGCTGGGCCTGCTCAAGCGGGCGGTGCAGGCCGGCCGGGTCGACGCCGAACTCGACGCCCCCGCCGCGGCCACCCTCTTCCTCGGCATCATGCAAGGCTTGGTCATGCAATCGATGATCAGCGGCCATGTCTCCACCCTGCGCTCGGAAGCGCCCCGCGTCTTCGATCTCTACCTGCGCAGCCTGCGCCCAGCCTCATGAACAAGCTCAAGTCCCTCCCCCCGCGCCTGCTCGTACTGGGCCTGCTCGGCCTGCTGCTGCTGGCCGCCCTGGTTTTCATCATCCGCCGCTCGGGGCCGCTGGCGCCGGTGCGGGTGACCGTGGTGAGCGCGGCCGAGGCCTCGATCAGCCCGGCGCTATATGGCATCGGCACCATGGAGGCGCGCCGCAGCTATCTGATCGGCCCCACCAGCGCCGGCCGCGTGCTGCGTGTGCTGGTGGACGCCGGCGACCGCGTCAAGGCCGGCCAGTTGCTGGCCGAGATGGACCCGGTGGATCTGCAGCAGCGCCTGGACGCGCTCGACGCCTCCGTGGCGCGCGCCGCCAGCGCCGGCGAGGCGGCGCAGGCCCAGGTGGCCGACACCCAGGCGCGGCGCGCCCTGGCGCAGGCCAACGCACGCCGCTACCAGGAGCTGGGCCAGCAGAGCTTCGTCAGCCCCGGTGTGGTGGAAGCCCGCCAGCAGGAGCTGCTCTCGGCCGAGGCCCAGGTGCGCGCGGCCCAGGCCAACCTGGCCGCCGCCGCGCAGGACCTGACCCGCCTGCGCTCCGAGCGCGCCGCGCTGGAGCAGCAGCGCCGCAACACCCGCCTGCTGGCCACACACGACGGTCTGGTGCTGGCGCGCGACGCCGAGCCCGGCTCCACCGTGGTGGCCGGCCAGCCGGTGCTGCGGCTGATCGATCCCACCAGCCTGTGGCTGCGCGCGCGCTTCGACCAGGGGCGCTCGGCCGGTCTGGCCCCGGGCCTGCCCGCCGAGATCGTGCTGCGTTCGCAGCCGCAGCAGCCGCTGGCGGGCAAGGTCAGCCGCGTGGAGCTGCTGGGGGACAGTGTGACGGAAGAACGCATCGCGCAGATCAGCCTGGACCGCCTGCCCGCCACCCTGGCCGTGGGTGAACTGGCCGAGGTGACCCTGCGCCTGCCGGCCGCGCCGCGCTCGCTGGTGCTGCCCAATGCGGCGATCCGCCGCTTCGAGGGCCGCAGCGGCGCCTGGGTGCTGGAGGACGGCGGTCTGCGTTTCGCCGAACTGCGCCTGGGCGAGCGCAGCCTGGACGGCCAGGTGCGCGTGCTCGACGGCCTGCAGCCCGGCGCGCAGGTGGTGGTGCACAGCGAAAAGGACATCGGCGCCGGCAGCCGCATCCAGGTGGTGGCCGCGCTGGCGGAGCCGCGGCGATGATCAGCCTGGCCGGCCGGGACGTGCTGCACGCCTGGGCCAAGTTCGTTTTCACGGGCATCGGCCTGGGCCTGCTGATCGGGGTGACGCTGACCATGGCGGGCGTCTACCGCGGCATGGTCGACGATGCCCGCGCGCTGCTGGGCAACAGCGGCGCCGACCTCTGGGTGGTGCAGCAGGACACGCAGGGACCTTATGCCGAATCCTCCAGCCTGCGCGACGACGTCTACCGCTCGCTGCTGGGCCTGCCCGGCGTGGCGCGCGCGGCCAACGTGACCTACTTCACCATGCCGGTGCGCCGCGAAGGCAGCGAGGTGCGCGCCATGGTGGTGGGCATCGTGCCGGGCCAACCGGGTGAACCCGGTTATCTGGTGGCCGGGCGGCAACTCACGCGCAGCCACTACGAGGCCGTGGCCGACGTGAAGACCGGATTGCGCCTGGGCGAACGCATCCGCATCCGCCGCCACGACTACCAGGTGGTGGGGCTGACGCAGCGCATGGTCTCCTCCGGCGGCGACCCCATGGTCTTCATCCCGCTGGCCGACGCCCAGGAGGCGCAGTTCCTCAAGGACAACGACGCCATCGTCAACGAACGTGCCCGCACGGCCGCCAACCCGGCGTTCAACCGCCCCGGCGTGCCCGGCCTGCTGGAAGCCGTGCAGGCCGCGCAGAGCAGCAACCACAACGTCAACGCCGTGCTGGTGCAGGTGCAGCCCGGCACCACGCCCGAGCAGGTGGCCGAACCGATCCGGCGCTGGAAGCACCTGGAGGCCTACACGCGCGAGCAGATGGAGGATATCCTGATCGCCAAGCTGATCGCCACCTCGGCCAAACAGATCGGCATGTTCCTCGTGATCCTGGCCGTGGTGAGCGCGGCCATCGTGGCCTTCATCATCTACACCATGACGCTGGGCAAGCTGCGCGAGATCGCCGTGCTCAAGCTCATCGGCACGCGCAACCGCACCATCGCCGGCATGATCCTGCAGCAGGCCCTGGGCCTGGGCCTGATCGGCTTCATCGTCGGCAAGACCGCGGCCACCGTCTGGGCGCCCTTTTTCCCCAAGTACGTGCTGCTGGAGACCGGCGATGCCGTGCGCGGCCTGATCGCCGTGATGGTGATCTGCGCGCTGGCCAGCACGCTGGCCATCCGCGTGGCGCTGCGGGTCGATCCCGGCGCCGCGATTGGATGAGGACAGATCATGAGTGAACTGGGTATCCGCATCGAAGGCCTGAGCAAACGCTACGGCGAAGGCGACGCCGCCGTGCACGCGCTCAAGGACGTGAACATGAGTGTGGCGCCGGGTGAGGTGGTGGGCCTGATCGGCCCCTCGGGCTCGGGCAAGAGCACCTTGCTCAAGTGCCTGGGCGCCATCATCGAACCCACCGCCGGGCGCATGACGCTGGGCAACCAGACCATCTACGACAAGGGCTGGACGATCCGCGACCTGCGCGCGCTGCGGCGCGACAGCATCGGCTTCGTCTTCCAGGCGCCTTACCTGATTCCCTTCCTGGACGTGACCGACAACGTGGCCCTGCTGCCCATGCTGGCCGGCCAGCCCAACGGCAAGGCGCGGGCCCGGGCGCGCGAACTGCTGCAGGCGCTGGACGTGGGCCACCGCGCGGCGGCCGAGCCCTCGCAGCTCTCGGGCGGTGAACAGCAGCGCGTGGCCATCGCCCGCGCGCTGGCCAACCAGCCACCGGTGATCCTGGCCGACGAGCCCACGGCGCCGCTGGACAGCGAACGCGCGCTGGGTGTGATGCGCATCCTGAACCAGATGGCACAGCAGTACCGCACCGCCATCATCGTGGTGACGCACGACGAGAAGATCATCCCGACCTTCAAGCGCATCTATCACATCCGGGACGGGCGCACCTATGAGGAGGCGGGTGAGGGGCGGGTGTTGTAGCCGCTCAGCTGGTCAGCTGTTGCCGGGCTGTCGCCCGGCGTCGGCCTGACGGCCGATCCACGCCTTGTGGCTCCGGCTCACATGCCCTGCGGGCAGATGTGACCCTACGCCGCAAGGCATGGTCTCAACTCGTGAGTTGAGACCATGCCTTGTCCAGCCGTTTGATGCTCACCGGCTGCGGCGTGCGCAGCTCCTGGGCAAAGAAGCTCACGCGCAGTTCTTCCAGCAGCCAGCGGAATTCCTGCAGGCGCTCGTCCATCTGGCCCTTGCGTTCGGCCACCAGGCGCCAGTAACGCTGCTCCTGCGGCTTGAGTTCGGCCAGGCGCGATGCGTCGCGCGCCGGGTCGGCACGGTACTTGTCCAGGCGCGCCGTGATGGCCTTGAGGTAACGCGCAAAGTGCTGCAGCTGCGGCCAGGGCGTGGTCGCCAGGAAGCGTTTGGGCATGAGGCGCTGCAGCTGCTGCGTGCAGTCGGCCGTCGCATCTGGTGCGTTTTTCGTGTCCTTGATCTTGCGTGCCGCCGTGGCGTATTCGATGAGGATGACACCGGCCAGGCGCGCCACCTCGTTGGCGATCAGGGTCAGGCGGCCCCTGCCCTCGTCCAGCCGTTTCTTGAAATCGAACTCATGCGTGGGCAGCGGGTCGAGCAGGAAAGCGCGCTCCAGCGCCACGTCGATGATCTGGGCGCGCAGCTCTTCCATCGTCCCCAGCGGCATATAGCCCACGGCCATCTTCTGCAGATCGGGGATGTTCTTTTCCAGGTACTTGAGCGCGTCCTTGATCTGCAGGGCGAAGAGGCGGCGCAGGCCGCCGCGGTGTTTGGCCGCGGCCACCTCGGGCTCGTCGAAGACCTCGATGCCCACGGCCTCGCCCTGGTCCACCAGGGCGGGAAAGCCGATCAGCGTCTGGCCGCCCTTGCGGATCTCCATCAGCTCGGGCAGTTCGCCGAAAGTCCAGGCGGTGTAACGCTGCTCGGCCGGCACGGCGGCCGGCGCGGGTGCGGGTTTGCCGCCCTTGCCCGGCGCAGGCTGAGGCTGGCCCTCTGGCGCTGCCGCCTGCTTCTCCCCGGCGGCCGGCGCCAGCTTGAGCCCGGCCAGCGCCTGGAAGGCGCCGCGCGCCTGCGCGCCGAGCTCGGCCTTGAGCGCGCCCAGGTTGCGCCCCGTGCCCAGCTGGCGGCCGTGTTCGTCCACCACACGGAAGTTCATGAACAGGTGGGGCGGCAGCATGTCGAGCTTGAAGTCGGCGCGCTTGACGTCGAGGCTGGTGATGTCGCGCACCTGTTTCAACAGCGCGTCGGTCAGGCCGCCGTGGCCGTAGGCCTCGGGTGTGCCCATCGTTTCAGCGAGTTTCGCCGCCGATTCGGGCAGCGGCACGAAGCGGCTGCGCGGGCGCTGCGGCAGGCTCTTGAGCAGGGCCTGGATCTTGTCCTTCAGCATGCCGGGCACCAGCCACTCGCAACGCTCGTCGTTCACCTGGTTCAGCACGAAGATCGGCACGGTGACGGTGAGGCCGTCGCGCGGGTCGCCCGGCTCGTGCAGGTAGCTGGCGGCGCAGTCGATGCCGCCCAGGCGCAGGGTCTTGGGGAAAGCACTGCTGGTGATGCCGGCGGCCTCGTGGCGCATGAGCTCTTCGCGCGTAAGCTTGAGCAGCTCCGGCTGCTTCTTGCTCTCCTCGCGGTACCAGCGTTCGCACTCGTAGCCGCTGCAGACGCCGGCGGGCAGCTGCTGGTCGTAATAGGCGTAGATGAGTTCGTCGTCCACCAGCACGTCCTGCCGGCGCGACTTGTGCTCCAGCTCCTCGACCTGGCGGATCAGCTTCTGGTTCGCGGCCAGGAACGGCAGCTTGGTTTCCCACTCGCCGCCCACCAGGCCTTCGCGGATGAATATCTCGCGCGCGGCCTGCGGGTCCACGCGGCCGTAGTTGGTGCGCCGGCCGCTGTAGACCACGATGCCGTAGAGCGTGGCGCGCTCCAGCGCCACCACCTCGGCGGCCTTCTTTTCCCAATGCGGGTCCAGCAGTTGTTTCTTGAGCAGATGGCCGGCCACCTGCTCGATCCAGCCCGGCTCGATATTGGCGATGCCGCGGCCGAACAGGCGTGTGGTCTCCACCAGTTCGGCCACCACGATCCAGCGGCCCGGGCGCTTCGAAAGGTGCGCGCCCGGATGGCGATGGAACTTGATGCCGCGCGCGCCCAGGTACTCGCCCGCGCTGGCCTCTTCCTCCAGCTTGTTGCCCACATTGCCCAGCAGGCCGGCCAGCATGGACAGGTGCAGCTGTTCATACGAAGCCGGTGTGGTGTTGATCTGCCACTTGTGCTCGGTCACCACAGTCAGCAGCTGGCTGTGGATGTCGCGCCACTCACGCACCCGGCGGATATTGACGAAGTTCTGGCGCAGCAGCTGTTCGTACTGGCGGTTGCTGAGCTTGTGGGTGGCCCCGGCACCGGCCGGATGGGCGTGTTTGTCGCCCCGGGCATCGTTGATCCACTTCCACAGCTTCAAATAGCCGGTGAACTCGCTTTTCTCGTCGTCGAACTTGGCGTGCGCCTGGTCGGCCTGGGCCTGCATCTCCATGGGGCGGTCGCGCACGTCCTGCACCGAGAGCGCCGAGGCGATGATCAGAACCTCCTCCAGCGCGCCGCGGGCCTTGGCCTCCAGGATCATGCGGCCCACGCGCGGGTCCAGCGGCAGCTTGGCCAGCTCGCGGCCCATGGGCGTGAGCTCGTTGGCCTCGTCCACCGCGCCGAGTTCGGCCAGCAGCTGGTAACCGTCGGCAATGGCGCGGCCCGAGGGCATTTCCAGGAAGGGGAAGTCTTCCACCACACCGAGGTGCAGGGACTTCATGCGCAGGATGACACCGGCCAGCGAGGAGCGCAGGATTTCGGGGGTGGTGAAACGCTCGCGTCCGGCGAAGTCCTTCTCGTCGTAGAGGCGGATGCAGATACCGTTGGCCACCCGGCCGCAGCGGCCGGCGCGCTGGTTGGCGGCGGCCTGGCTCACCGGCTCCACCATGAGCTGCTCCACCTTGCTGCGGAAACTGTAGCGCTTGACGCGGGCCGTGCCGGCGTCGATCACGTAGCGGATGCCGGGCACCGTGAGCGAGGTTTCGGCCACGTTGGTGGCCAGCACGATGCGCCGGCCGCTGTGGCTGTCGAAGACGCGGTCCTGCTCGGCCTGGCTCAGGCGGGCGAACAGCGGCAGCACCTCGGCGTTGCGCGTGATGGCGTTGTGGCTGAGGTGCTTGCGCAGGTGGTCGGCCGCCTCGCGGATCTCGCGTTCGCCGGGCAGGAAGACCAGGATGTCGCCCGCCGCGTTGCCTTGCCAAAGTTCGTCCACGCCGTCGGCAATGGCGTCGTTGAGGTCGTATTCGCGGCTTTCCTCGAAGGGGCGCCAGCGCTGCTCCACCGGGTAGGTCCGGCCCGAGACCATGATGACGGGCGCCGGGCCCTTGGCGGAGGCAAAGTGGTTGGCGAAACGCTCGGCGTCGATGGTGGCCGAGGTGACGACGATCTTGAGGTCGGGCCGGCGCGGCAGGATCTGCCGCAGGTAACCGAGCAGGAAGTCGATGTTGAGGCTGCGCTCGTGCGCCTCGTCGATGATGATGGTGTCGTAGGCCTGCAGCAGCGGGTCGGTCTGCGTTTCGGCCAGCAGGATGCCGTCGGTCATGAGCTTGACGGAGGCGTCCTTGGACAGGCGGTCCTGGAAACGCACCTTGTAGCCCACCACCTCGCCCAGCGGCGTCTTCAGCTCTTCGGCAATGCGCTTGGCCACCGAGCTGGCGGCAATACGGCGCGGTTGGGTGTGGCCGATCAGGCGGCCGCGCTGCCCGGCCGGATAGTTCAGCTTGCCGCGCCCCATCGCCAGGGCGATCTTGGGCAGCTGGGTGGTCTTGCCCGAGCCGGTCTCGCCGCAGACGATGATGACCTGGTGCTGCTGCAACGCGGCCGTGATTTCGTCGCGTTTGGCCGACACCGGCAACGACTCGGGGAACTCGATTTTCAGGGGGGAGGAACTCAAGGGGCCAACTTCATAGACAATCCGCAATTATCCCTGCCTGACAACCGCCCTCCACTCCTCCCTGCAATGTCCGCCGTCTTCAACTTCACCTTCGTGCCCTGGTTCCGTTCGGTGGCGCCCTACATCCACAAGTTCCGAAACCAGACCTTCGTGGTGGGCGTGTGCGGCGAGGCGATCGCGGCGGGCAAGCTGGCGCACCTGGCGCAGGACCTGGCGCTGATCCAGAGCATGGGCGTGCGTATCGTGCTGGTGCACGGCTTCCGCCCGCAGGTGAACGAGCAGCTCAAGGCCAAGGGCCACGCGGCCAAGTATTCCCATGGCATGCGCATCACCGACGGGGTGGCGCTGGATTGCGCGCAGGAGGCCGCGGGGCAGCTGCGCTACGAGATCGAGGCGGCCTTCAGCCAGGGCCTGCCCAACACCCCCATGGCCGGCGCCACGGTGCGTGTGCTCTCGGGCAACTTCATCACGGCGCGGCCGGTGGGCATCGTCGACGGGGTGGACTTCCAGCACTCGGGCCTGGTGCGCAAGGTGGACGTGGCGGGCATCAACCGCACGCTGGACATGGGCGCCATGGTGCTGCTCTCGCCTTTCGGCTTCTCGCCCACGGGCGAGGCCTTCAACCTGACCATGGAAGAGGTGGCCACCAGCGTGGCCATGGCGCTGCACGCCGACAAGCTGATCTTCGTGAGCGAGGTGCCGGGCATCCGCATCCACGCCACCGAGCCCGAGAGCGACGACAACCCGATCGACACCGAGCTGCCGCTGGCGGCGGCCGAGAAGCTGCTGGGCGCCCTGCCCGACGCCAAGCTGCCCACCGACACGGCCTTCTACCTGCAGCACTGCGTGAAGGCCTGCAAGGGCGGCGTGGAGCGCAGCCACATCATCCCCTTCGCGGTGGACGGCGCGCTGCTGCTGGAGATCTATGTGCACGACGGCATCGGCACCATGGTGGTGGACGAGAAGCTGGAGGAGCTGCGCGAGGCCACACCCGACGACGTGGGCGGCATCCTGCACCTGATCGAGCCCTTCGAGAAGGACGGCACCCTGGTCAAGCGCGACCGCACCGAGATCGAACGCGACATCGGCAACTACACCATCGTCGAGCACGACGGCGTGATCTTCGCCTGCGCCGCGCTTTATCCCTTCCCCGAGGCCAAGACCGCCGAAATGGCGGCGCTGACCGTGTCGCCCGAATCCCAGGGCCAGGGCGACGGCGAGAAGGTACTCAAGCGCATCGAACAGCGCGCCAAGGCCATGGGACTGGACAGCATCTTCGTGCTGACCACGCGCACCATGCACTGGTTCCTCAAGCGCGGCTTCCAAAACGTGGACCCGGACTGGCTGCCCGAGGCGCGCAAGCGCAAGTACAACTGGGACCGCAAGTCCCAGGTGCTGGTCAAGAAGCTGGTTTAGCGCAGGCGCTCGAAGCGCTGCTCCGTCACTTCCCGCCCCCACTGTTGTCCCGGCTGCTGCTGCACCAGGCGAAAGCCATGCTGCTCATACAGGTGGCGTGCGGCCGACAGGCCGTCGAAGGTCCAGAGCCAGGTCTTGCGGTAGCCGCGGGCGTCGCAGAAGGCCATGGCCTCCCCGATCAGGCGCTTGCCGGCACCCGAGCCGCGCAGGCGGTCGGAGGTGATGAACCAGCGCAGATGCGCCCCGTCGCTGTCGGCGTGCTGGCCGTCGATGGCGATGGCACCCTCCACCTCCCCGTCGACCAGGGCCAGCCACAGGCCGTCACCGACCACGTCGTAGCGCTCGCAAAAGGCGGACAGCTCCCGCGCCACCCGGCTCTCGAAGTAGACGCCGAAGCCGGCATGGGCGGCATAAAAGCGCGCATGCAGCTCGGTGATGCGGCCGATGCAGCCCGGCAGATAACCGCGGTGCAAGGAGAAATCCATCACCCGGCTCAGCCCAGTTCGGCCAGACGCTTTTCCTGCCGCCGCGTCAGGCGCTCGATGTCGGCCACGTCCTGCGCCGACAGCCTGGGGCCGGGCTTGCGCACGGCCTCGCTGGCGATGATGCCGCGTTTCATCAGGATGTGCTTGCGCACCGCCAGGCCGATGTTGGCCTGCTGCTCGTAGCGCGCCAGCGGCAGGTAGGCGTCGAACAGGTCATGGGCGCGCTCGACGTCGCCGCGCGCATGGGCGGCGCACACGTCCACCATCATCTCGGGGTAGGCAAAACCGGTCATGGCGCCGTCGGCGCCGCGTGTGAGTTCTTCCGGCAGGAACAGGCCGCCGCCGTTGCCGGTGAGGATGGAGACACGACGCAACTCGCCCTTGTCGCTGGCGGCGCGGATGGCCGAGAGCTTGGCCAGGCCCGGGCTGTCCTCGTGCTTGAGCATCACGCAGGTGGGCGAGTTCTTCAGGATCTTGAGGATGACGCCGGTGGACATCTGCACCCCGGTGGCCACCGGGTGGTCCTGCAGCACCCAGGGCACGTCCGGCCCCAGGGTCTCGTTGACCATGTCGAAATAGGCGGTGATCTGGTCGTCGGTGCGCACGGTGGCGGGCGGCGCCACCATCACGCCCGCGGCGCCCAGCGCCATGACACTTTGCGTCAGCTCGCGCATGGGGGCAAAACCCGGTGCCGAGGCGCCCACCACCACCGGCACCCGGCCGGCCACGCGCGTCAGCACCTGTTTGACGAAGGTGCGCGACTCTTCCATGGTCAGCTTGGGCGCTTCGCCCATGATGCCCAGCACGGTCAGGCCGGTGACGCCCTTCTCCAGGCAGAAGTCGACCATGCGGTCGGTGCTGGCCAGGTCCAGCGCGCCGTTGTCGGTGAAGGGGGTGACGGCGATCAGGTAGACGCCCCGGGCGCCGGTATCGAGTGTGTTGCTCATGGCCGGCGGCTCAGGTCTTCGGTCGCAGACCGCGCCACAGCAGCAGCAGGGCCGCCAGCGCAAACGCCACGAACCAGAGGAAGGCCCAGTTGGCGATGGTGCCGCCCAGGAAAGTCCAGTCGATGGCGGTGCAGTCGCCCGAGCCGCGGAAGATCATGGGGATGACACGCTGCAGGGGGAAGCTTTCGATCATGCCGTAGAGGTCGCGCCCGCAGGTGGCGATCTCGGGCGGGTACCACTGCAGCCAGCTCTGGCGCGCGGCGACAAAGGCGCCGAAGAGCGCCAGCACGGCCAGCACGGTCGCCACGGCCGTGCGGGTACGCCGGCCGCCGACGGCCGCGCCGATGGCTGCGACCACGGCGATCAGCACCATGGCGTAACGCTGCACGATGCACATCGGACAGGGTTCGAGCCCGACGACGTGCTGCAGGTACAGGCCGAAGGCCAGCAGGGCCAGGCAGATGGCGCAAATCAGCGCGTAGACGCGCCGGGGATGGGTATCAAGCAGATGAGTGAGCAAGAGCAGGACTTTCTTCCACAAAGACGCGGGCCTTGCGTGGTGTCAGCACCAGCAGTTCGCCCTCCGTCAGGCCGAATTCACGGTATTGTGACGCAGGAATCTGCGCCTCGATGACCGTATTGTCCCCGGATGGAGTGTCGTGCTCGGGAATAAGTTCCAGCCGGGCGGTCGGCCCGACCACGATGGCGCGGCTCAGGCGGGCCGCGATGCCCGTGGCGCCGGTGGACCAGCGCACGACCTCGAAGTCGTGCGGGCGCACGTAGGCATAGGCCCGGGCATCGGCCGCGTCGCGGTGCTCGGGGGCATCCAGGCGCAGGCCCTGCTGGCCGGAGCCGATCAGCACCTCGCCCTGCTCCACCCGGCCGTGGAAAAGATTCACGTCGCCCAGGAAACCGTAGACGAAGGGGCTGGCGGGGTGGTCCCAGACCTGCTGGGGCGTGCCGATCTGCTCGATGCGGCCCTGGTTCATGAGCACCACGCGGTCGGCCACCTCCAGCGCCTCTTCCTGGTCGTGCGTGACGAAGATGCTGGTCACGTGCAGTTCGTCGTGCAGGCGGCGCAGCCAGCGGCGCAGCTCCTTGCGCACCTTGGCGTCCAGCGCGCCGAAGGGCTCGTCCAGCAGCAGCACCTTGGGCTCCACGGCCAGGGCGCGCGCCAGGGCGATGCGCTGGCGCTGCCCGCCCGAGAGCTGCGAGGGATAACGGTCGGCCAGCCAGTCCAGCTGCACCAGGCTCAGCAGCTCGTGCACCTTGGCCTTGATCTGGGTTTCGCTGGGGCGCACGGCGCGCGGTTTCATGCGCAGGCCGAAGGCCACGTTGTCGAACACGGTCATGTGGCGGAACAAAGCGTAGTGCTGGAACACGAAGCCCACATTGCGCTCGCGCACATGCACCTCGGTGGTGTCTTCGCCGGAAAACAGGATGGCGCCCTGGTCGGGTGTTTCCAGGCCGGCAATGATGCGCAAGAGCGTGGTCTTGCCGCAACCCGAGGGGCCCAGCAGCGCGATCAGTTCACCGGACTGGATGTCGAGGTTGACGTTGCGCAGGGCCTGGAAGTCGCCGAACTGCTTGCTGATGTCGCGGATTTCAATACTCATGATGCACTTTCAACGGGCCGGCACGGGCACAGCGAGAGAGGACGGCCGCTCGGGCGGCAATTCGGCGGCGGCCTTGAGCTCGCGCTCGTGGCGCCATTCGACGACCGACTTGATGACCAGGGTCACCAGCGCCAGCAGGGCCAGCAGCGAGGCCACGGCAAAGGCGGCCACGGACTGGTACTCGTTGTAGAGCACCTCCACGTGCAGCGGCATGGTGTTGGTCTGGCCGCGGATGTGGCCCGAGACCACGGACACGGCGCCGAACTCGCCCATGGCGCGCGCGTTGCACAGGATGACGCCGTAGATCAGGCCCCACTTGATGTTGGGCAGGGTCACGTACCAGAAGGTCTGCCAGCCGGTGGCGCCCAGCACGATGGCGGCCTGCTCTTCCTCGTTGCCCTGGGCCTGCATCAGCGGAATGAGTTCACGCGCAATGAAGGGAAAGGTCACGAAGACGGTGGCCAGCACGATGCCGGGCACGGCGAAGATGATCTTGATGTCGTGCGCCTGCAGCCAGGGACCGAACCAGCCCTGCGCGCCGAAGACCAGCACGTAGATCAGGCCGGACACCACGGGCGAAACCGAGAATGGCAGATCCACCAGCGTGGTCAGGAAAGCCTTGCCGCGGAACTCGTACTTGGCGATAGCCCAGGCCGCGGCCAGACCGAAGACCAGGTTTAGCGGCACGGCTATGGCCGCGGTGATCAGCGTGAGGCGGATGGCGGCCCAGGCGTCGGGTTCCTTGAGCGCTTCCCAGTAGGCGTCCCAGCCCTTGCGCAGCGCCTCGGTGAACACGGCCGCCAGCGGCAGCACGCGAACGGAACATGAAGGCCAGCGCCACACCGATGAGCGTGTGCGCCAGGCCGGCTCGGTGGTGCCGGCGCGGGCCGTGCGTTTGACGTTCTGTCATGCAGGGGCTCCGAACGTTTTCGTTGGTAAGACTGCAGGCCGTTGATGAGCAGCAGCAGGACGAGGAGATGACCAGCATGACCAGGCCACGGCGGTGGCACCGGCGTAGTCGTACTGCTCCAGCTTGCCGATGATGATGAGCGGCGTGATCTCCGACACCATGGGCATATTGCCGGCGATGAAGATGACCGAGCCGTATTCACCCACGGCGCGGGCGAAGGCCATGGCAAAACCGGTCAGCAGCGCGGGCGCGACGGAGGGGAAGATCACGTAACGGAAGATCTGCCAGCGGGTAGCGCCCAGGCTGGTGGCGGCCTCTTCCAGTTCCTTCTCCGTGTCTTCCAGCACCGGCTGCACCGTGCGCACCACAAACGGCAGGCCGATGAAGATCAGCGCGACCACCACACCGGCCGGCTTGAAGGCCAGCTGGATGCCGTAGGGCTCCAGCAGCTGGCCCACCCAGCCATTGCCCGCCAGCAGAGCCGTGAGCGCAATGCCGGCCACGGCCGTGGGCAGGGCAAACGGCAGATCGACCAGCGCGTCGACGATCTTCTTGCCCGGGAACCGGTAGCGCACCAGCACCCAGGCCACGAGCAGGCCGAAGACCACGTTGACCAGCGCGGCGATCAGCGAGGCGCCGAAGGTCAGCCGGTAGGAGGCCAGCACACGCGGTGAGGTGACCGCCACCCAGAACTGCTCCCAGCTCAGCGTGAAGGTCTTGAAAACCAGGGCCGAGAGCGGGATCAGCACGATCAGGCTCAGGTACAGCACCGTGTACCCCAGCGTGAGGTTGAAGCCGGGCAGCACACGCCGCGGCGCGCGCCGGGGAGCGGCGGCGGCGGCCAGCGGTGCGGTGAGGGTCGCCGTTGTCATTTACTTGACCGTGTAGAGCTGGTCGAACTTGCCGCCGTCGTTGAAGTGCACCTTCTGCGCCTCGCCCAGGCTGCCGAAGTAGTCCTGCACGGTGAAGAACTGCACCGGCTTGAAGGTGGCCGCGTGTTTCTTCAGCACATTGGCGTTGCGTGGACGCAAGGCGTGTTTGGCGGCGATCTCCTGCGCTTCTTCCGAGTACAGGTAGTCCAGATAGGCCTTGGCCAGATCGCCCGTGCCCTTCTTGGCCACGGTGCGCTCCACCACGGCCACCGGGTTCTCGGCCACGATGCTGCTGGACGGATGGATGGCATCGACCCTGCCGGCGCCGAACTCGCGGTCCACCGAGACCACTTCGGATTCGAAGGTGATCAGCACGTCGCCGATATTGCGTTGCAGGAAGACGGTGGTGGCGTCGCGACCGCCCTTGGCCAGAATCGGCACGTTCTTGTACAGCTTGGCCACGAAGTCGGCGGCCTGCGCGTCGGTGCCGCCCCTCTTGCGCACCGAGCCCCAGGCGGCCAGGTAGGCCATGCGGCCATTGCCACCGGTCTTGGGGTTGACCACGATGACCTGCACGCCGGGTTTGATGAGGTCGTCCCAGTCCCTGATGCCCTTGGGGTTGCCGTTGCGCACCAGGAACAGCATGGTGGAGGTGGTGGGCGAGGCATTGTGGGGGAAACGTTTGGCCCAGTCGGGGGCCACCAGGCCCTTGGAAGCCAGGAACTCGATGTCGGTGGTGGTGTTCATGGTCACCACGTCGGCGTCCAGGCCGTCGTTGACGGCACGCGCCTGGGCGCTGGAGCCGCCGTGGGCCTGGGCTATCTTCACGTCCCTGCCCGTGGTCTTCTTGTAGTGGGCCGTGAAGGCGACGTTGTAGTCCTTGTAGAACTCGCGCGCCACGTCGTAGGAGGCGTTGAGCAGGTTCTGGGCCGGGGCCAGGGAGCTGGCAGCCAGGGCCAGGGCGGCAAAGGAGAGTTGGAGTCTGGTTTTCATACGGAGAGCTGAAGCGGGGTGGTAAGAAGGTTGAATTCGGCGGGGGCCGGCGCGACGGGTTTGAGCCCGCCCTCGCCCACCAGGGACTGCAGCAAGGCCAGGCCCAGCGGCCAGGGGCCGTGGCCGGACTCGACGTTGATGTGGCCGGCGTCGGGCACACGCACGAACTCGCTGCCCCAGTTGCGCGCGTAGGCACCGGAGAGCCGCACCGGGCAATACGGGTCGTTGCTGCTGGCCACCAGCACGCTGCGATAGGGCAGCTTGCGGCTGGGCACGGGCGCAAAGTCGGCCAGCACCGAACGCCGCTCGGGGTCGGCGGGGGCCACCAGCAAAGCCCCGTGGATGCGGGCCTCGGATTCGGTTGGCAGGTGGGTCACGGCGATGCAGCCCAGGCTGTGCGCGACCACCACCACGGGCTCGCCCTGGGCCAGGATGGTGCGGTGGATCATGTCCACCCAGGCCGCGCGGGTCGGGAACAGCCAGTCTTCCTGGCGGACCCGCACCGTGCGCGCATAACGCTCGGCCCACAGGCTCTGCCAGTGGCCGGGGCCCGAGTCGCGCCAGCCGGGCACGATGAGCACGGTGACGGGGTTGGCTTGCTCCTTATGCATGAAAGTATTGTGCGGAGCAATCCTTAGAACTCAAACTACGGAGTTCTTATTTGCATATAGGCATTTCCGTATGTCGAGGCCCGGCCGACGGGCCGGTGTGGAGACGGCGTCAAAGGCTGGCCTTGCGCGGCTGGCCCTCGGCCACGATGTGCTCCCCCAGGAAATCCAGGAACCGCCGCACCGCCGGCAGCAGGCCCCGGCGCGAGGGGAAAACGGCGTGGAAGATGCCGGGGCGCGGCGCCCAGCCCGGCAGCACCTCGACCAGCCGCCGGTCCAGCAGCTCCTCGCGGCACATGTAGTCCGGCAGCACCGAGACGCCCACACCGCGCACCACGGCCATCTTGAGCGTGAGCAGGTCGTCGGCCACATAACGCGGCTGGTGCGCGAACTCATGCATGCGGCCATCGGGCCCCAGCAGCGGCCAGACGGCACGGCCGTCGGCGGCCGACATGCTGACCGTGTGCAGGCCGGCCAGGTCCTCGACCCGGGCCGGCCGGCCCTGGCGCGCCAGCTGCGCCGGACTGGCCACGAGCAGGGTCTGCGTCAGGCCCAGGTTCTTGACGACCAGGCTGCCGCTGTCGTCCAGGCTGGGGCGCACGCGCAGGGCCACGTCCACCCCCTCCTCCACCAGGTCCACCACCCGGTTGCTGACCTGCATCTCGACACGCACCTGCGGATGGCGCGCCAGGAACAGGGGCAGCAGCGGCCCCACCGTGCTCTGCGCCAGCGTGACCGGACAGACCACACGGATGGTGCCGCGCGGCTCGGTCTGCACCAGGGCCACCGCCTCGGCGGCAGCACCGGCCTCGTCGCGCACGGCAGCGCAGTGCCGGTGGAAGAGCTCGCCCGCCTCGGTCAGCGAGAGCTTGCGCGTGGTGCGTTGCAGCAGGCGCACGCCCAGGCGGGCTTCGAGCTCGGCCACCCGCCGCGACAGCCGGGATTTGGGGATGCCCAGGAAACGGCCGGCGGCGGCAAAACCACCCCGGTCCACCACCTCGGCGAAATACAGCATGTCATTGAGGTCCTGCATGGTCGCTCCATTAGTCCTATTTTCAGGACAATCTAACGCGATTTTGCCTACTTATCAATGAATCGACTCATCTCCACAATTTATCCATCGCCGCAAGCGCGGTAACACACCGGAGAAAGTCATGAAACTCTTGCATATCGATTCCAGCATCCTGGGCGGCAACTCGGTCTCGCGCCAGCTCACCGAGCGCATCACGGCCCAGTGGCGGGCCACCCACCCCGGCACCGTGGTCGACTACCTGGACCTGGCCGCCGACGCGCCCAGCCACCTGTCCGCGGATTCGCTGGGTTTCCGTCTGGGCCTGGACGCCGAGCGCCTGAACGAGGTGCAAAAGCGTGAGAACGCGCGCTCCGAAGCGCTGGTCAGCCAGTTCCTGGCGGCCGACGTGATCGTGGTGGGCGCCCCGCTCTACAACTTCTCCATCCCCAGCCAGCTCAAGGCCTGGATCGACCGCGTGGCGCAGGCCGGCCGCACCTTCAAGTACACCGAGCAGGGCCCCGTGGGCCTGGCCGGCGGCAAGACCGTGATCGTCGCCTCGACGCGTGGCGGGGTCTATTCCACCAGCGAGGCCGGCCGCGCGCTGGAACACCAGGAAAGCTATCTGCAGACCGTGTTCGGCTTCTTCGGCATCACCGACGTGCGCTTCGTGCGCGCCGAGGGCGTGGCCATGGGTGAAGCGCCCAAGGCCCAGGCCCTGGCCGCCGCCCAAGCCGAGATCCTGGCCGTCACCGGCAGCGCCAGGACGGCCGTCGCGGCCTGAACCTGCGCCCGCGGCACCGCACCCCGTGCGGGCCCGGTTTTCACGCGGGCCGGCGCCGGGAACGGCACCGGCCACGCCGGCTTACAGCAGTGCGTCGGCCCAGATGTTGCGAGCCCAGGCCTGGGCGTACTGGCCTTCCTGCGCATTGGCCTGGGCGGAGAGTCCGCCCGCCCCTGGCACCGCCACCAGCGTCTGCTGCTCGGCGTTCCATTTGTGCACGGAGGCCACGTGCACCACGTCGGTATCGGAGACGAAGCTGTAGCAGGTGTTGGCGATGACGAGCTGCGGGTTCACCGGCTCGCCCCTGATCAGCGCGATCACCGCATCGGCCGCCACCTTGGCGTGGTTGTTGGCCATGAAACCCGACTTGGGCATGGCCGGCGCCGACAGCGTGGCGTCACCCAGCACGTGGATGCCCGGGGCCACGGTCGACTCGAAGGTCTGGAAGTTCACACCGCACCACTTGTTGTTGGCCGTGATCAGCCCGGCCGTCTGCGCAATGCGGCCGGCCCGCTGCGGCGGCACCACGTTGAGCACGCCCACCTTGTAGGTGTCGAACGAGGTCTCGATGGTGTTGGTGGCGGCATCCACCCGCACCAGCTCGCTGTTGGGACGGTAGTCGACCAGACCGGGGTAACGCTCGTTCCAGGCCTTGAGGAACAGACCCTTCTTGGAGACGATGTCGGGGTTGGCGTCGAGCACCAGCACCTTGGAGCGCGGCTTGTGCCGCCTGAAGTAGAAGGCCACCTGGGCCGCGCGCTCGTAGGGGCCGGGTGGGCAGCGGTACGGCGCCTTGGGGATGTGCAGGGCGTAGACGCCGCCGTCGGGCAGCGCCTCCAGCTGGCGACGCAGGGCCACGGTCTGCGGCCCGGCTTTCCAGGCGTGCAGCACGCGGGCCTGGGCCTCGGCGCTCTGCAGCCCGCTCACCTGCTCGTACTGGAAGTCCACCCCGGGCGAGACGATGAGGCGGTCGTAACGCAGCGTGTCGCCGCGCGCCAGGCGCACGGTGCGCTTGTCGGCGTCAATGGCCAGGGCCTCGTCGTGCACCACCTTCACGCCATACTTGCGCTGCAGCGTGTCGTAGCCCGTGGTCAGCTCTTCGATCTGCTTGCTGCCACCCAGCACCAGGTTGCTCAGCGGGCAGGACACAAAGGCCGCCTCGCGCTCCACCAGCACGACCTCGATGTCGGGTGCCCACAGACGGATGTACTTGGCGGCGGTGGCGCCACCGTAGCCGCCGCCGATCACCACCACCCGGGCGACCGGCTTGTGCACGGAGGGCGTGGCACAGGCCGTCAGTTGGGCCGCGGCGTAGGCGCCGCAAGCGGCCAGAATGCCGCGTCGATTGATATGAAACATGGTGTGCTCCCCGATCAGCGCTTCGGGCGGGAAAAGAAATCAGCGAGGCGTTCCAGCTCCGCATCCGTGTAGCCCCTGGCGTGCTGGTGCATCACCGTGGCGGGCCGCTCCCCCCTCTTGAAGGCCAGCAGCAGCTCCAGCAGGCGCGCCCTGTCCACGCCGGCGATGGTGGGGATGCCGCCCTGGCTGACCCCATCGGTGCCATGGCAGGCGGCGCAGGATGCCGCCCAGGCGCGGGTCTGACGCTCCTGGGCCGTCTGTGCCAGGGCCGGTGCGGCTGCCGCGAGGGTCAACGCAGCCAGCGTGAAATACGAGTTCTTCATGGTGTTGATTCCTGAGTTGTCCGCAACGCGGCTCAGACCGCGGCCAGGGCCTGGTCCAGATCGGACAGCAGATCGTCAATGTGTTCGATGCCGACCGACAGGCGCACCGCGTCCTCGGGCACACCGGCCTTGGCCAGCTCCTCGGGCGAGAGCTGACGATGGGTGGTCGACGCCGGATGGGTGGCCAGCGACTTGGCATCGCCGATGTTGACCAGCCGGGTGAAAAGCTGCAGCGCATCGAGGAAACGCGCGCCCGCCTCACGCCCGCCCCCGGCGGCCGACTTCACACCAAAAGTCAGCAGACCCGAGGCCTTGCCGCCCAGGTACTTCTGGGCCAGCGCATGGTCGCGGTGCTCCGGCAAGCCGGCGTAGTTGACCCAGCCCACCTTGGGATGCTTCTGCAGGAACCGCGCCACCCTGAGCGTGTTGTCGTTGATGCGCTCCAGCCGCAGCGCCAGCGTCTCGATGCCTTGCAGGATCTGGAAGGCGTTGAAGGGTGAAATGGCCGCACCGGTATTGCGCAGCGGCACCACGCGCGCGCGGCCGATGTAGGCCGCCGGACCCAGGGCCTCGGTGTAGACCACGCCGTGGTAACTCGGGTCGGGTTCGTTCAGGCGTTTGAAGCGGGCCTTGTGCTCGGCCCAGGGGAACTTGCCCGAATCCACAATGGCGCCACCGATGGAGGTGCCGTGGCCGCCCAGGTACTTGGTGAGCGAGTGCACCACGATGTCGGCGCCGTGCTCGAACGGCCGCAGGAGATAGGGCGTGGCGACCGTGTTGTCGACGATCAGCGGCACGCCGTGGCGGTGTGCAATGTCGGCGATGCGCGCGATGTCGGTCACATTGCCCTGCGGGTTGCCCAGCGACTCGACGAACACCGCCTTGGTGCGCGCGTCGATCAGCGGCGCGAAACTGGTCGGGTCGCGGTGATCGGCAAATCGGGTGGTGATGCCGAACTGCGGCAGCGTGTGCGCAAACAGGTTGTAGGTGCCGCCGTAGAGCGCGGTGGAGGCCACAATGTTGTCACCGGCCTCGGCAATGGTCTGGATGGCGTAGGTCACGGCCGCCTGGCCCGAGGCCAGCGCGAGGGCCGCGATACCGCACTCGAGCGCGGCGACACGCTTTTCCAGCACGTCCTGCGTCGGGTTCATGATGCGGGTGTAGATGTTGCCAGGCACCTTCAGATCGAACAGGTCGGCCCCGTGCTGGGCGCTGTCGAAGGCGTAGGCGGCCGTCTGGTAGATCGGCACGGCCACCGCCTTGGTCGTGGGGTCGGGGGTGTAGCCCGCGTGGACGGACCTGGTTTCGAATTTCCAGGATTCGGACATGGGAAGACTCCTTGCCGGGGCTGGCCACAAGGACGGCCCAGGCGTGCGTGAACGGGGAACGGTTCAGCAGGCCGAAGACCGAAACCAGCCTTCGACCCGCCGCGCCGGATGGCGGCGCGAAAAGATCAGATCTTGGCCAGCGAGACCTCGGTAGCTTTCACCAGGGCGACCACCTCGGTGCCCGGCTTGAGCGCCAGGTCGTTGACCGAGCGTGTGGTGATGACCGAGGTGACGATGCCCCAGGGCGTCTCGACGTCGATTTCGGACACCACGTCGCCGCGGATGATCTCCTTGATCTTGCCGCGGAACTGGTTGCGCACGTTGATGGCTTGGATGGACATGGTGTTACTCCTTGCTAAGTCCGTTGAGAAATTTCTAGATGGCCCAGCGCAGGCCGTGGGCTGGAGCGCCGGGCCAGGCAGTGTCTGCCGGCACCGCGGGCTGGCCAGGTTGTTGCAGCACGCGCTGCAGGATGCGGTTCTCAAGGGCAGCGAACGCGGCGTCGCCCCGTTCGCGCGGCCGTGCCAGCGCGATGCGTTCGTCCAGCGCGATGCGGCCGTCCTCGATCAGGATCACGCGGTCGGCCAGGGCCACGGCCTCCTGCACGTCGTGTGTGACCAGCAGGGCCGTGAAGCCGTTGCGCCGCCACAGGCCTTCGATCAGCTGATGCATCTCGATGCGTGTCAGGGCATCGAGCGCGCCCAGCGGCTCATCCAGCAGCAGCAGGCGCGGGTTGTGCACCAGCGCGCGCGCCAGCGACACACGCTGGCGCTGCCCGCCCGAGAGTCTGGCCGGCCAGTCGCTCAGCCGTTCACCCAGGCCCACCTGCGCCAACACGGCGCTGGCGCCCGCGCGCAGCGCAGGCGGCAGGCCCAGGGCCACGTTGTCGCGCACGCGCCGCCAGGGCAGCAGGCGCGAATCCTGGAACATGACGCGGGTGTCCTCGCTCAGGCCCGTGACGGCCCGGCCATCGAGACGCACCTCGCCCTCGCTGGCCGCCTCCAGCCCGGCGACCAGTCGCAGCAGCGTGCTCTTGCCGCAGCCGCTGCGCCCCACGATGGCAACGAACTCGCCCGGCTCGATCACCAGCTCGGCCTGGCGCAGCACTTCGCGCGCGCCGTAGGATTTGGACAGGCCGCGGATTTCCAGTCGCACGCCATTCACATTTTCAGGACTCATCAATTACTCCTTTGCAGTGACCTCAGCCAACCAGGGCAAGCGCAGCGCAGCCCGTTCGCAGGCTCCCGCGGAACCGGCTTGGCCGGGCCGCTGGGAGCGCCCCTTGAGGGGGGATGCGAGCCACACGCAGTGGGCGAGAGTCGGGGGTGTTTTCATCACTGATAACCCGGGTGCCAGCGCAGCCAGTAGCGCTCCAGGCCCTTGGCGAAAATATCGGCCAGCTTGCCCAGCAGGGCATAAAGCAGGATGCCCACCAGCACCACGTCGGTCTGCAGGAACTCGCGGGCGTTCATGGTCAGGTAACCGATACCGGCCTGGGCCGAGATGGTCTCGGCCACGATCAGGATCACCCACATCAGCCCGAGCGAGAAACGCAGACCGACCAGGATGCTGGAGAGCGCACCCGGCAGGATGACCTCGCGGTAGAGCTGCCAGCGGGACAGGCCGTAGGTGCGTCCCATCTCGATCAGCCCCGGGTCGACGTTGCGGATGCCGTGTGACGTGTTGAGGTAGATCGGGAAAAACACCGAGACCGCGATCAGGAACAGCTTGGCGGTCTCGTCGATGCCGAACCACAGGATGACCAGCGGGATCAGGGCCAGCGCCGGGATGTTGCGCACCATCTGGATGGTGGAGTCCAGCAGCGCGTCGGCCCAGCGCAGCGAGCCCGTGAGCAGGCCCAGCAGCAGGCCCAGGCCGCCGCCGATGGCCAGGCCCGCCAGCGCGCGCCCGGCGCTCACCCGCACGTGGGTCCAGAGCTCGCCCGAGACGGCCAGGGTCCAGGCGGCCCGCACCACCTCCAGCGGCGCGGGCAGCACCCGGGTGGACAACCAGCCCTGGGACGAGAACACCTGCCACAGCACCAGCAGCCCCACGGGCAACAGCCAGGGCACGAGCCGCCGTGCCACCCCCTTCAGGAAGGCCAGCGTCGCGGCAGCGTAAGGGCTGTCGGCGGCCGGACCGACCTGCGGCGGCAGGAGGAAGCCGAAACCCGGCGCCTCCACCGTGGTGTCGACCACGGCGACCGGATCATGGGTGTCGTGTGTCATGCGCCGGCCCTTCAGCTTTGCGCCACGCGCAGGCCCTCGGGCGCGTGCGTGTTGGCCACGATCTCGCCGAAGGGGCTGACCTGGTTGCCGCCCTGCACGGTGACCGGCGCCTTGATGCCGATGTGCGGGAAGACCAGCTCGGCGAAACGGTAGGCCTCCTCCAGGTGCGGGTAGCCGGAGAGCACGAAGGTCTCGGCGCCGAGTTCCTCGTACTCCTTGAGGCGGCGGGCGATGGTTTCGCCGTCACCCACCAGCGCCGTACCGGCGCCACCGCGCACCAGGCCCACACCCGCCCACAGATTGGGGCTGATCTCCAGCCGGGCGCGGCTGCCGCCGTGCAGCGCACGCATGCGGCGCTGGCCTTCGGAGTCCATGCCCGCGAAGGTGGCCTGGGCCTTGGCGATGGTCTCGTCGTCGAGGTACTTGATGAGATCGTCCGCCGCGGCCCAGGCCTGGTCGTTGGTCTCGCGCGGGATCACGTGCAGGCGCACACCGAACTTCACCTTGCGGCCTTGCTTGGCCGCGCGCCTGCGCACATCGTCGAACTTCTTCGCCACCTCGGCCAGCGGCTCGCCCCAGGTCAGGTAGAGCTCCACCTGCTCGGCGGCCAGGTCGTGCGCGGCCTCCGAGGAACCGCCGAAATACAGCGGCGGGTGCGGCTTCTGGACGGCCGGAAACAGCTGTTTGGCGCCCTTGACCTGGAGGTGCTTGCCTTCGAAGTCCACCTTCTCGCCGGCCAGCAGGCGGCGCCAGATCTGCAGGAACTCGGCCGCGTGCTCGTAGCGCTCGTCATGGCTCAGGAAGGTGCCGTCGGCCTCCAGGTCACCGGCGTCGCCGCCGGCCACCACGTTGACCAACAGCCGCCCGCCGCTCAAGCGGTCGAAGGTGGCGGCCTGGCGCGCAGCCACCGTGGGCGAGATGGTGCTGGGGCGCAGGGCCACCAGGAACTTCAGACGCTGGGTGAGCGGGATGAGGCTGGACGCCACGGTCCACGGGTCTTCGCAGGAGCGGCCAGTGGGGATGAGCACACCACCGTAACCCAGGCGCTCGGCCGCCTGGGCGATCTGCTGCAGGTAGCCCTGGTCGACGGCGCGGGCCAGGTGCGAGGTGCCGAGGTGATGACCATCACCGTGGATGGGAAGGAACCAGAATACGTTCATGTCGATTACTCCTTGATAGCGGTTTGGGGGATGTCGGTTCAGCTGTGGCGCGCGTCGGGTCGCCAGACGATCTCGGCCACGGTCACGGTCCTGGGTATGAGGCCCAGCTGGTGGAAGGCGTCGGCCACACGCTGCTGGTCGGCCACGGTCTGTGCGTCCAGCGGGCCGACCGGCGACTTCGGGCGGCGCTGCAGGAACAGGCTGACCACGCCCGCATCCAGGCCGCTGAAGCCGGCGATCAGCTTGATCACCTCCTTGCGGTTCTCCTGCGCCTGGCGGTCGGCGCGTGTCAGTTCCTCGAACAGCACGGCCAGCGCCGCCGCATGGCGGGTGGCGAAGGGCCGCGAGGCCAGGTAGAAGGAGTTGTTGCTGGAAAGCTTGCGGCCGGTGGCCAGCACACGCGGCTGCAGGGCCAGTTCGGTGGCGGCATAAAACGGGTCCCAGATGGCCCAGGCGTCCACGCTCCTGCGCTCGAAGGCGGCGCGCGCGTCGGCGGGGGTCAGGTAGACGGGCTGGATGTCGCTCCACTGCAGCCCGGCCTGCTCCACGGCCCGCACCAGCAGGTAATGCGCGCTGGAGCCCTTCTGCAGCGCGACCTTGCGGCCCTTGAGGTCGGCCAGCTTCTTCACCGGCGAGTCCTTGAGCACCAGGATGGCCGAGCTGTCGGGTTTGGGCGGCTCGGCGCCCACGTAGAGCAGGTCCTTGCCGGCGGCCTGCGCGAACACCGGCGGCGAGTCGCCGGTCAGGCCGAACTCCAGGCTGCCCACCGACAAGGCTTCGAGCAGCTGCGGGCCGGCCGGAAATTCGATCCAGCTGACTTTGGTATTCGGAAAGCGCTTTTCCAGCACCCCCTGCTGCTTGAGGATGACCAGGTTCACGGCGGACTTCTGGTAGCCGATGCGCAGCAGCTCGGGGGCCTGGGTGCCAGCCGCCTGGGCGCGGGCCACGGAACTGGCAAGCCCCCAGTTGAGCGCCGTCAGGCCGATGATCTGCAGCAGGCGGCGGCGCAGTGAATTCGAGGATGGACTCATGGTGCATGCCCTCCTGTTTCAGCGCGCCGGATGCCAGGCCGCTTCGCGTACCGCGATGGCCTTCGGAATCAGCTTGAGTTCGAAGAAGACGTCGGCGAGCTTCTGCTGCTCGGCGAGCACGGCATCGGTCAGCGGCGTGACGCCGTAGCCGTAACGGCGCAGATTGAGCGCCACCACGTCGGCGTCCAGGCCCTGCAGCGGCGCGATGATGGCCGCGGCCTGCTTGAGGTTGGCCTTGAGCCACTTGCCCTGGGCCACGATGTCGGCGAACAGGGCCTCAATCACTTCGGGGCGTTTCTCCACGTAGCCGCGCTCGGCCAGGTAGTAGGCATAGTTGTTCACCACGCCCCGGCCGTCGGCCAGGATGCGCGCGCCGGTCTGCTTCTCGGCCGCGGCCAGAAACGGGTCCCAGATGGCCCAGGCGTCGACCGCGCCGCGCTCGAAGGCGGCGCGCGCGTCGGCCGGCGGCAGGAAGACGGGCTGGATGTCGCCGTACTTCAGGCCGTGTTTCTCCAGCAGCTTGACCAGCAGGTAGTGCACGTTGGAGCCCTTGTTCAGGGCGACCTTCTTGCCCTTGAGCTGGGCCACGGTCTTGATGGGCGAGTTCTTCGGCACCACCAGGGCCTCGGCCTCGGGCGCGGCCGGGTCGTTGCCGATGTAGACGAACTTCGCGCCGGCGGCCTGCGCGAAGATGGGCGGCGCCTCGCCGACAAAACCCACGTCGACCGAGCCGACGTTCAGGCCTTCGAGCAGTTGCGGGCCGGCCGGGAACTCCACCCACTTGAGGCTCACGCCCAACGGCGCGAGGCGTTCTTCCAGCGTGCCCTGGGCCTTCTGCAGCACGAAGAGGCTGGCCGATTTCTGGTAGCCGATGCGCAGCTCACCCCTGCCCTGGGCCTGCGCCACGGGCAGCAGGAGCAGGAAGTTGAGCAGCAGCACGCCGGCGATCAGGGCGAGTGCGGCAAGCGCGCTGTTGAAGAGATCGGTCCATCCCGCTGGGGCGGGCTCGGTATCGTGGTCGTGCAGATGGGTCGTGTCGTGTGTCATGTCGTGTCCTGGACGCTGTGCGCAGGCAAAGGCCGTCCCGGCCCCGCCGCGCGGAGATTCAATAAAGGAGAGGTGGGAGAGGCGTGCCAGCCCGAGGGGCGGGGCCGCAGGGCGTCAGACGCTACATCGCACCCGCGAGAACGCGATCGGCTCGAACCCGGCTGTGGCCGGCGGCAGGCGCAGGCCTTCGCTGACCAGCAGGGCCGTTGCCTCGTCCAGGCGGGCCTCGATGTCCGCATGGATCACATGGGCCCCTTCGGGCGTGAGCGTCACCTGCGCATCGGTGGCGTAGACCCCCGGCAGGATGTGGCGCGCCCCCAGCGACTGCAGCACCGGGCGCAGCGCGTAGTCCAGCGCCAGCATGTGATGCGGGCTGCCGCCCGTGGCCAGCGGCAACACGGTCTTGCCCTTCAGGGCCGTCTGCGGCAGCAGGTCCAGCAGGACCTTGAGCACACCGCTGTAGGCCGCCTTGTAGACCGGCGTGGCCACCACGATGGCCTGGGCGTTCAGGACCTGCTGGATGGCGTGGACCACCGTGGGGTGGCTGAAATCACCCTGCAACAGCGCCTGCGGCGCAAGGTCGCGGATGCGCAGCCAGTCCACGTGCGCACCCTGCAGCGCCAACGACCACCCGACCTGCTCCAGCAGGGCCGCCGAGCGCGAGCGCTCCGACGGGCTGCCTGCAATCAAGAGTACCGACACGTTTTTCCTCCCTGACGCTTGATGTGTGAGACAGCCGGCTTACTTCTTGGTGTAGATCTGGTCGAACACCCCGCCGTCGGCGAAATGCTCCTTGCTAGCCTTGTCCCAGCCACCGAAGGCCTGGTCGATGGTGAATAGGTTCAGCTTGGGCAACTGCCTGGCGTACTTGGCCTGGGCCTTGGCCGAGGTGGGGCGATAGAAGTTCTTGCCGATGATGTCCTGCGCTTCCTCGGTATAGAGGAACTTCAGGTACTCCTCGGCCAGCTTGCGTGTGCCCTTGCGGTCCACGTTCTTGTCCACCACGGTCACCGGCGGCTCGGCCAGGATGCTCAGGCTGGGGTAGACGAAGTCCACCTTGCTGCCGAACTCCTTCTCCAGCAGATAGGCCTCGTTTTCCCAGGAGATGAAGACATCACCCTGGTTGCGCTGGGCAAAGGTCACCGAGGAGCCGCGTGCGCCGGTGTCGAGCACCGGCACGTTGCCGTACAGCTTGGCCACGAAGTCCTTGGCCTGGGTTTCACCGCCGTACTTGCGCTTGGCGTACTCAAAAGCGGCCAGGTAGTTCCAGCGCGCGCCGCCCGAGGTCTTGGGGTTGGGTGTGATCACGCTGACACCGGGCTTGACCAGGTCGTCCCAGTCCTTGATGCCCTTGGGGTTGCCCTGGCGCACCACCAGCACGATGGTGGAGGTGTAGGGCGAGGAGTTCAGCGGCAGGCGTTTCTGCCAGTCCTTGGGGATCCAGCCGCCGTTTTTGTACAGCGCGTCCACGTCACCGGCCAGGGCCAGGGTCACCACGTCGGCGTCCAGGCCGTCGATCACCGCGCGCGCCTGCTTGCCCGAGCCGCCGTGCGACTGCTTGACGGTCACGTCCTGGCCGGTCTTGGCCTTCCAGTGCCTGCTGAAAGCGGCGTTGACTTCGACGTAGAGCTCGCGGGTCGGGTCATAGGACACGTTGAGCAGGGTCTGGGCCGGCTGCGCCAGGCTGGCCAGGGCCGCCCCTGTGAGCGCGAAGGCCAATGAAAGCTTGATAAAGTGGCGGCGTTGCGTCATGTTTCTTTCCTTTTCATGGATAAATCGAATTGCGATGAAAAGGATTCTGTTGAAGCATGGTCAAAACTGGAACCAATAAGATTTCAGTTGCTAATTACCCAAACATCTGAATACTGAAAGAAGCTGCACATGGCACGCATGGTCAACTGCATCAAGCTCGGCAAGGAAGCCGAGGGCCTGGACTTCCCGCCCTACCCGGGCGAGCTGGGCAAGCGCATCTGGGAAAACGTCAGCAAGGAAGCCTGGGCCGGCTGGCTCAAGCACCAGACCATGCTGGTCAACGAGAACCGCCTGAACCTGGCCGATGCGCGCGCGCGCCAGTACCTGGCCCGCCAGATGGAGAACCACTTCTTCGGCGCCGGCGCCGACCAGGCCCAGGGTTACGTGCCGCCCAGCGCCTGAGCAGCCTGCGCTCCCTCCCGTGAACGAAGCGGCGCACACCCTGCTGCCGCCCGAAGCGGCCGGCCGCCCGGCCTGGCGCGTGCTCGACACGCGTTTCGACGCGACCCGCCTGCTGGCCCTGTGGCAACACTGGCAAGACGATGCGCAGCGCCCCCGCGTGCTGCACATCGTCGCGCTCGCCGCCGCGCCGCTCGGCGCCCAGGCCCTGCAGGCCAGCGCCACACCCGAACAACAGGCACTGGTCGATGAACTGCTGGCGCAGTGGAGCGGCCTGCTGCCGGGCATGCATCGCCTGTCGCTGGCCCAGGGCCGCCTGCAGCTGACCCTGGGCCTGGGTGAACTGCAGCCCCTGCTGCGCGAGTTGCAGTTCGAGGCCGATGCGGTCTTCCTCGACTCCACTCTGCCCTGGGACCGCTACAGCCTCAAGGCGTTGGCGCGCTGCTGCCGGCGCGGCACGCGCCTGGCCGGCGACACGATGGCGCCACGGATGGCGCCGCTGCTGACGCAAAGCGGCTTCGTGCCAGCGCCCGGTCACGCGCGTTACGACCCGCCCTGGGAACTCCGGACCAGCCGTGAAACCTTGCGCACGCAGCCCGCCGTCCCGGGCACCTGCGTGGTCGTCGGCGCCGGTCTGGCCGGCGCCAGCGTGGCGGCAGCGCTGGCGCGGCGCGGCTGGTTGGTGCAGGTGCTGGAGGCCGCACCCGAGCCGGCCGCCGGCGCCTCGGGCCTGCCCGCCGGCCTGCTGGTGCCGCATGTCTCGGCCGACGACAGCCCGCGTTCGCGCCTCACGCGCGCCGGCCTGCGCCTCACCCGCACCGAAGCCCACCGGCTGCTGCAGGCGGGCCAGGACTGGCAGAGCAGCGGCGTGCTGGAGCAGCGCCTGGACGGCAACCCCGGCCTGCCGGCCCAGTGGCCCGCCGAGGGGCAACAGATCACGCGCCCTGCCTCCCCGGGGACCGAACCTTGGCGCGCCGGCATGGCGGCCGTGCCGGCGCTGTGGCACGCGCAGGCCGCCTGGATCAAGCCGGCGCGCCTGGTGCAGGCCTGGCTACAGCAAAGCGGCGTGACCTTCCGGGGCAACACCAAGGTGGACCGGCTGCAGCGCGCCGGCACGTCATGGAACCTGCTGGACCGCGACGGCCGTTTACTCGCCTGCGCCAGCCACGTGGTGCTGGCCAACGCGGCGGATGCCCAGCGCCTGCTCGCACCGCTGGGCCTGCAGCGACGCCTGCCGCCCCAGCAGGAGATGCGCGGTGTGGTCAGCGCCGGCCTGCGCCGGCCGGGCGATGCAGCGGCGCTGCCGCCCCACCCCGTCAATGGCCTGGGCAGCCTGATCCCGGCCGTGCCCACCGAGGACGGCCTGGCCTGGTTTGCCGGCGCCACCTACGAAGCCGGCCATGAGGCCGCCGAGCCGGCCAGCGCGCACCACCGCGTCAACCTGGACAAGCTGCGCACCCTGCTGCCGGCCGCCGCGGGCGTGCTGCAGGCCTCGTTCGCGCCCGGCGCCGTCCGCGGCTGGGGCGGCACACGCTGCGTCAGCGCGGATCGCCTGCCGCTGGTCGGCCCGCTCGAGGATGGCGAGTTGCCCACCTTGTGGATCAGCGCCGCCATGGGCTCGCGCGGCCTGAGCTTTGCCGTGTTGTGCGCCGAGCTGCTGGCCGCGCGCCTGGGTGCCGAACCCTGGCCGCTGGAGGCCAGCCTGGCGCGTTTCCTCCACGCCCGGCGCCATGCCGTCGCGCACGGCGAAGAAGGCTGAGTACCGCCCGCCGGCTCGCGCCAACGCCTGCCCGGTGCCGACACCACACTGACGCCGACTATCCGCCGCGCTTTATTCCGACTGGATATATAGGTCCAAGAAAAATGTAGTTTGGAATCTGAAGACCCGCTTCTACAGTCGCGTCCATGCATGACGTGGCGTTCATTTTTGCGGGCTTTTTTGTCGGACTGGTCGTCGGCCTGACCGGCGTGGGCGGCGGCTCGCTGATGACGCCCATCCTGATCTTCTTTTTTGGCGTCAAGCCGCATCTGGCGGTCGGTACCGACCTGCTGTTCGCCGCCTTCACCAAGGCGGGCGGCACCCTGCGCCTGGCGCGCCAGCGGGTCATCGACTGGCGCATCGTCCTGAACCTCTCGGCCGGCAGCATCCCCGCCGCGCTGATCACCCTCTACATCCTGCACCGGGTCGGCCCCGCGAACCCGGCCGTGCAAGGCCTCATGACCGGCACCCTGGGCGTGGCCCTGCTGCTGACCGCCGCCGCCACCCTGTACAAGGCCGTGCGCGGCAAGGCCCTGCCGGCCACGCTGGCCCACGGCCAGGAAACACGGGCCGCCACGCCGCGTCACTGGAGCCTGCCGCTGCTGCTGGGCGCACTGGTGGGCACGCTGGTGTCGCTGACCTCGGTGGGCGCCGGCGCCATCGGCGTGAGCGTGCTGCTTTTCATCTACCCGCTGCTGCCGCTGCCGCGCATCGTCGCGGCCGACATCGCCTACGCCGTGCCGCTGACCCTGGTGGCGGGCCTGGGCCACGCTTCGCTGGGTTCGGTCGACTGGTCTTTGCTGGTCAAGTTGCTGGCCGGCTCCCTGCCCGGCATCTGGCTGGGCAGCCACCTGATGCACCGCATCAACGAGCGCGTGGTGCGCTCCGCCCTTTCCGTCCTGCTGGCCTGGGCCGGCCTGAAATTGATAGCGATCTAGGGTCTGCCCACACTACTTTTTCATGATGCGTTGCGAATCAAAAACGTCATGCGCAAGGCGCGAAATGCGGCCGGGGTCGGCCCCCGGCAAGGCTTCGCAACGCCGCGCATGGCGTTTTTGGTCGCAACCCGTAGGGAGCGTGGTTAAAACCGCGCCACTCGTTGTTGCACTCCTAGCCCAGGCAGTCAGCCTGGGCGTCGTCGCGCGCCTAGATTGGCGCGGTTTTAACCACGCTCGCACTTGAAAAAGTAGTGTGGGCAGACCCTTTATGTACCAATACACCGACTTCGACCACCAGTTCGTGCGCCTGCGCGCCGAGCAGTACCGCGACCAGCTCACGCGCCATCTGAGCGGCCAGCTGGGCAACGACGAGTTCCGCCCGCTGCGCCTGCAAAACGGCTGGTACATCCAGCGCCATGCGCCCATGCTGCGCGTGGCCGTGCCCTACGGCGAGCTCTCCACCGCCCAGCTGCGCGTGCTGGCGCGCATCGCACGCGAATACGACCAGCCCTCGCACACGGTGTTCCAGGGCGCGGTGGCGGCGCAGAACAGGCTGGGCGAGATCCAGCTGCGCGACGGCAAGGCCATCGGCAGCCGCCTGACCACGGGCTACGCCCACTTCACCACGCGCCAGAACGTGCAGTTCAACTGGATCCCGCTGGACCGCAGCGCCGACGTGATGGACCTGCTGGCGACGGTGGGCATGCATGGCATCCAGACCAGCGGCAACTGCATCCGCAACATCACCACCGACGCGCTGGCCGGCATCGCCGTGGACGAGGTGGCCGATCCGCGGCCCTTCGCCGAGCTCCTGCGCCAGTGGAGCACGATGCACCCCGAGTTCGCCTTCCTGCCGCGCAAGTTCAAGATCGCGATCAGCGGGGCGCGCGAGGACCGCGCCGCCATCGCCTGGCATGACGTCGGCCTGCAGCTGGTGCGCAACGAGCACCGCGCCCTGGGCTTCAAGGTGCTGGTGGGCGGCGGCATGGGCCGCACGCCGGTGATCGCCACCACCATCCGCGAGTTCCTGCCCTTCGACCAGATCCTCAATTACGTCGAGGCCGTGGTGCGCGTCTACAACCGCTGGGGCCGGCGCGACAACAAGTACAAGGCCCGCATCAAGATCCTGGTCAAGGCCGAAGGCCAGCGCTTCGTCGACGAGGTGGAGGAGGAATACCGCCAGATCGTGCAGATCGACGGCGCCCCGCACACCATCACGGCCTCCGAGTACGAACGCGTCAGCGCCTCCTTCGTGCCGCCCAGCCTGCGTTGCGACCGCAAGACGGCCGACGCCAAGATCGCCCAGATCCTCAAGGCCGCGGCCGAGGACGACGTCGAGTTCGGCCGCTGGCTGCACCGCAACGTGCGGCCGCACCAGGACCCGGACCTGCGCGCCGTGACGCTCTCGTTCAAGCGCCTGGGCCAGGCCCCGGGCGACGCCACCGCCGCCCAGCTGGACGCCGTGGCCGATCTGGCCGACCGCTACAGCGCCGGCGAGCTGCGCGTGACACACGAGCAGAACCTGCTGCTGCCCTGGGTGCGCTGCGACCAGCTGGCCGAACTCTGGCGCGAGGCACGCCACCTCGGCCTGGCCAAGCCGAACATCGGCCTGCTCAGCGACATGATCGCCTGCCCCGGCGGCGACTTCTGCGACCTGGCCAATGCCCGTTCCATCCCGCTGGCCGAGGCCATCACGGCGCGCTACCAGGACCTGGACGAGCTGCACGACCTGGGCGAGATCGACCTGCACATCAGCGGCTGCATCAACTCCTGCGGCCACCATCACAGCGGCCACATCGGCATCCTGGGCGTCGACAAGGATGGCAAGGAGTGGTACCAGGTGACGCTGGGCGGCTCGGACGGCACCCGCCTGTCGGGCGAGCCGGTGCCGGGCAAGGTGATCGGCCCCTCCTTTTCGGCCCCCGAAGTGCCGGACGTCATCGAGGCCGTGCTGGAGGTCTACCGCGCCCAGCGGCTGGGCACCGAACCCTTCATCGAGACGGTGCGCCGCGTCGGCCTGGAGCCCTTCAAGGAAGCCGCCAACCTGGCGCGCCAGGTGCTGGAAACCCCCGAGGCCGCCACGGCCTGAAAGGAGTCGAGATGAAACTGCTGACCACCCATCAACACATCTCCCGGCCCGAGGGCCTGCAGGTGCTGGAACTGGCCAACGACGCCGATCCGCGTGCACTGTCGCTGGCCGGCGTCGACCGCATCGACCTGCACTTCCCCAGCTTCACCGACGGCCGCGCCCACAGCCAGGCGCACCTGCTGCGCCGCCGCCTGGGTTTTGCCGGCGAGATCCGTGCCACCGGCGACGTGCTGGCCGACCAGTTGCCCCTGCTGGCGCGCAATGGCTTCACGCACGCCGTGCTGCGGGTCGACCAGGACCTGGCCGTGGCCGAGCGCCAGCTGGCGCGTTTTCGCAAGCACTACCAGGGCGACGCCGTCCAGCCGCAGCCGCACTTCGTGCAGGTGTCGCGATGAGGGCCACGGAGCTGCACGCGCGCCCCAGCGCCGATTTCGAGGCCAAGCTGGCCCACACCCAGACCCTGCTGCGCCAGGCGGCGAGCGACTACGCCGCCGTGCAAGCCGGCGGCCCGGCCCAGGTCAGCCTGGCCTGCAGCCTGGGCGCCGAGGACATGGTGCTGGCCCACCTCATCAATGCGCGGCGGCTCCAGATCGGCATCTTCGTGCTGGACACCGGCCGCCTGCATACCGAGACGCTGGACCTGCTGCACCAGCTGAAGGAAAGCTCGCAAGCACCGGTGGAGGTGTTCCGGCCGCAGACGGATGCCGTGGTGCAGTTCGTGCGCCGCGAGGGCCAGGACGCGATGTACCGCAGCATCGAGCTGCGCAAGGCCTGCTGCCAGATCCGCAAGATGGAGCCGCTGGAGCGCGCCCTGGCCGACAAGCGCGCCTGGGTCACCGGGCTGCGCCGCGAACAATCCGGCACCCGCGCCGAGGTGCCCTTTGTCGACACCAGCGATGCGCGCCGCGTCAAGTTCAACCCCCTGGCCGACTGGAGCTGGGGCGACGTCTGGCACTACATCCGCACGCATGGGGTGGCCTACAACCCGCTGCACGACCAGTTCTACCCCAGCATCGGCTGCGAACCGTGCACCCGCGCCATCTCGCTCGGTGAGGACTTCCGCGCCGGACGCTGGTGGTGGGAAAACGAAAGCGCCAAGGAATGCGGTTTGCATGTCAAACCGCATTCCAGCCACGAAGTGGCCGTGTCGCAAAGCGACACGCATGGCGTTTTCGTTTCGGCGCAGGCTGACTTCAGCGCAGCTGAAGTCAAGGGCTCGCCAGAGCCCGGCCGCAGCCAAAGTGAAGACCTCAAGGAGTGCGGCTTGCACGTCAAACACGAAACACCGACACAGGGAAAACACGCATGAATGCACGCACGGAACACGAGCTGCTGTCGCCCACCGGGCATCACCTGAGCAACGCTCACCTCGACGCGCTGGAGGAAGAGACCATCTTCATCCTGCGCGAGGTGGCGGCCACCTTCGAGCGCCCGACCCTGCTGTTCTCGGGCGGCAAGGATTCGCTGGTGATGCTCAAGTGCGCCGAGAAGGCCTTCGGCGCCGGCCGCCTGCCCTACCCGCTGCTGATGATCGACACCGGCCACAACTTCCCGGAAGTGACCGATTTCCGCGACCAGCGCGCGGCCGAGCTGGGCGCCGAACTCATCGTGCGCAGCGTGGAAGTTTCCATGAAACGCGGCACCGTGCGCCTGGCCCACCCGGGCGAGAGCCGCAACGTGCACCAGTCG